>DATGWL010000072.1:0-15747 GCA_035299505.1 Saprospiraceae bacterium
GGAGTCAAAAACTTGAGCTTTTTTCGTCAGTTTTTGCGTTTTTGAAGAAGCATAGCCTGAGTTACGTGACTGAAAAAAGGTGAAAAATGGCGGAAAAAGAACAGTTTTTGGCCCGGCAAGAAAATCCCCAACATGCTCTAAATTAACTATGTAATGTCGGACTAGTTACATGATTGATAATTACATGATTGATAATTACATGATTGACGAGTACATGAGTACATGATTGAAAAGGGGAAGCGCTCGGTCTGGTATCCGTACGAACACCAGGCCGAACGCCTCCCCTCTTCAATTATGTACTCATGTACTCGTCAATCATGTAATCAAGCCTTCACTTCGGTAGAAGCACGGAATCCACCGACTGGATAACGCCGTTGGATTGGTACACATCGTACGTGTTGATGTTGGCGGTATTGCCGTTTTCATCCTTGACAACGATGTTGCGCGGACCGTTCATCATGAAGTACAAGGTACCGCCACTAACGGTTTTGAGGCTGTTCTGGCCTTTTTTCAGCATAGCGCTGAGTGCTTTGAAATCGTACTTGCCCGCTACCACGTGGTAGGTGAGTACTTTGGTAAGGCTGGCTTTGTTTTCAGGCTTGAGCAGGTTGTCTACCGTGCCCGCTGGCAGGTTTTCAAACGCATCGTTTACCGGAGCAAATACCGTGAAGGGTCCGGCGCCCTGGAGGGTTTCTACCAGTCCGGCGGCTTTAACAGCAGCTACCAGCGTGGTGTGGGCCTTGGAGTTAACTGCATTTTGTACAATGTTTTTGGCCGGCAGCATGGCTTCTCCACCTACCTGAACGGTTTTGCCGGATTGTGCCTGTGCACTGAATTGGAAGAACATTGCGAACGCAATCGCTGCGCATGGGATTTTGATTGTCATGTGATTCAAATTTGTATGGATGAATGTTTTTATTGTTTCAACACCCATACCTACGAGGCCAACAACCAGCCTGGTTTTCCCCGATGCGTTTTTTCTGAAAATTATCTGCCAGCTGTAACCTGATGGATTATATTTGTGTCTGACACGACAACAACACCTGATACCATCAGGCAAACCTATGCGTGCAGCCATTTCAGACGAAATATTGATCCAACAGGCTTTGAGCGGACAACAATCCGCCTACGCCGCTCTGGTGAACCGGTACGAACGGTACGTGTTCACCCTGGCGCACCGCCTGGTGAAAAGTCGGGAAGATGCGCATGAGGTGGCTCAGGATGCCTTTTTACGGGCATTCCGGTATCTGGCTGATTTTAGAGGGGATGCGCGTTTTTCTACCTGGCTCTATAAAATTGTGTACTCCACCGCACTCAATTTTTTACGAAAACAAAACCCGGATATCCTTTCGCTCGACGATCAAAACAGGCCGGTTGCCCTGGCCGACCCCGGCACACCAGACGCCTCTTACGCACTGGAACTGGAAGACCGGAATGCGGCGCTGCACCTGGCCATTGCTCAACTTTCGTCAGACGACGCCGCCATCATCACCCTGTTCTATCTGTATGAACACAGTCTGGAAGAAATTTGCCAGATCACCAATATGACCCTTACCAATGCCAAAACAAAACTTTGTCGCGCCCGGCAACGTTTAAGAAATATCATGGAACAAAATCCTCAGCTCATGGCAGGCTGATGGTTTGGTCCCGCAAACAAGAATGGAGATGGAACACAAATTCATGCTCACCGACGACCTGCTTTGGGATTATGCCGACGGCTTTCTTTCCCCGGAAGAAACACGTCAGGTAGCCGATTTCCTCCAAAAGCATCCGGAATACCAGGCCCGGCTGGATCAAATCCATGCTGAAAAACGCGCTTTTGCCAACCTGCCCCTGGAAAATGCAGATTCCGGCTTTGCCCAACAGGTTATGAGCGCCTGGGCTGCTGAACAACAACCGGCTGTCGCAACCGCCAAAAACAAAGGAAACGACTGGATTTTCTGGGCAGCAAGCAGTGTTATTGCCTTGCTGGTATTCCTGCCATTCCTGCTCCCTTCCAAATCTGCCGCTCCAGCCAAACCGCTGGAAATTCCGGAAAAATGGAACCCGCAATGGGAACTCCCTTCCTACGACTGGGCAGGACTGTTTGGCAACAACACCACTTATTTTTTGCTCTTAGCAACCCTTGCACTACTGAGTTTGAAACTTTTGGACAAATATTTGCAGGTAAGACATTTGCAAACGGCTGCCTGAAGCCGCTCCCGGTAATATGGCCAAAGACAAAAAGACGCTTTTCATCCACCAACCGCAATTTAAGGGCGGCCCCAAAGAACTGACCAAGTTCATTTATACCCACCTGCGCTATCCTAAAGAAGCGCTGGAATCCGATATTGAAGGCACGGTATATATTGAATATGACATTGATTATCAGGGAAATGTGGTGGCCACACGCGTCATTCAAGGCATCGGGCACGGATGCGATGAGGAGGCCTGCCGGGTGGTGCAAATGCTCAAATTCGATGTGGAACGCAACCGGGGCGTTCACGTCTTGTTCCATCAAAAAGTAAAGGTGGTGTTTAAAAAGCCCAAACCGGCTCCTGCCCCGCCTCCACAACCAACCAGTATGCAGGTGGCGTATACTGTGACTACCTCTGCGCCCAAGCCCGCACAGAAACCCGAAAAACCGGCAGAACCAACTTACAGCTACACCATTAAGTTGTAACAAAACGCTACTGCTGTTTGCCCACTATTTCAAAGGTTTGCTCCAGCCGGTAACCATCGCGGTCTACCAAAGCCAGGCTGTGTTTGCCCACCGGCGGCTGCAGGGCCATTTGGTGAAACACCGTGGTTGTGCCGATGTAATTCCCGTCCAAATGCCAGAATATTTCAGCGCTGCGCGAACGATGCGCTACCTGAAACACGGTGCTGCCCAGTTTGCCACTCAGGTCTATCGGCACGTAAATGCGGGTAGGATGCTTGGGGTAAATCAATTGCATAGGCGATTGGCTCTGGGCGGCCTGCGTTCCCTTACAATCGTCCCGGAATGGCGGCGGACTGATGTATCCCGGATTTTTTCCCTTGAAATAATACTCCTCAATGGGCGGCAAAACAAACCAGGGCCGGTGTTGCATCAGGGCCGGCGACTCACAATCGCTGGTTACCTGAAATTGTCCGGTTGGGTCCAGGTGCAACATCTGGTGATGCGGACAAACGGCGCCCCGTAAACTGGATTTGGGTATCCAAACTGTATCAGCTACACATAATTCGCCGGCGCGGTAGCCACTTTGCCGGCACATAGGCACCTGCGACATATCGTCGTATGGCGGATCAAACCATTGGCCTTCCTGCGGAAGTTGCTGAAAAAGATCAAACAACACCGGCGCTGCCATTTCCACACCCAGCAATCCGGGCCGGCCTTCGCCATCGGCATTGCCTACCCATACCCCAATGGCATACCTGGGTGTTACCCCGGCCGCCCAGGCATCCCGGAATCCAAAACTGGTACCTGTTTTCCAGGCCACCTGCCTGCTGGCCCGAAACAGCTCCCATTCTCCGGTACTGTTGGGGCGCTCTACCTCGCGCATGGCTTCAAAGGTGTAATAAATAGCCCCGGCACTCAATAAGCCGGCTTCCTTGCTCAGGCGCGCTTTGGCAGGCCTGGACAATACCTGATAACGCACTTTCCGGAAATCATCGTCGGCATACCGGCCGTCGCGCTCGTAGTAGGTCCCCAGCCTGCGCGCCATGCAGGCATACGTATTGGTAATATCCAGCAGATTTGCCTCTGCGCCGCCTAATATCAGCGACAGGCCATAATGCGCCGGCGGCCTGTTCAGGGTGCTCAAGCCCAGTCGTTGCAACCCGAAATGGAATTTTTCCAATCCGTATTGTTGCAGCAACAGCACAAACGGGACATTTAGGGAACGAATGAGCGCTCTTTTGGCCGGCACGGCGCCATCGTAGGTTTCATAGTAGTTTTCGGGGCGATATTCGCCCAGTTGGGTTGGCACATCGTGCAGGAGTGCATTGGGGAAAATATCGCCGTTTTCCAGCGCCAATGCATATAAATATGGTTTCAGGATACTGCCCGTACTTCTGGGCGCTGTAATCACATCCACCGCTTCGCCGTGTTCTTTTCCGGCGCCGGCAACATTGCCTACATACGCCAGCACCTCGCCGGTGGGTACGTCCAAAATGATGGCTGCCAGGTTATGAATATCGTTGCCGCGATAGAGCTCTTGTCGTCTGCCCAGGATTTCGGTACACCGTTCCTGCAGGTTTTTATCCAGCGAACTTCTGAAACGAACCAGCGTTTCTTCCTGAAAAATCCCGCCCTTGTTGTCGACCAGGAAGCGGTGGGGGTTCAGCGTAATGGCATCCAGCAGGTGCGGCGCCAGTTGCGGAAGCGGGAGAGGAGCTTCGGGGAGCGGTTCTTCTTTGGCGTACTCACATTCGGAGGCTTTAAGTTTCCCTTGTTCAAATAGCTTTTGCAACAATTGATTGCGCTTTTGCAATAAAGCATTCCGGTTCCTACCCGGGTGAATAAGTGCCGGGCTGTTGGGCAACACGGCCAGGGTAGCCGCTTCGGCCCAGGAAAGCAAAGCCGGGCGTTTGCCGTAATACCGCCAGGAGGCCGCCTCCAGTCCCACCACATTGCCGCCAAAAGGAGCGTTGGCCGCGTACAGACACAGTATTTCCTGTTTGGAATACGTCAGTTCCAGTCTGGTGGCCATAAACACCTCCACCAGTTTTTCCCAGATAGTGCGGGAAGGGTTGTCGCGCGCCAGTCGGATTACCTGCATGGTGAGTGTACTACCCCCACTTACAATACCGGCATTTTTGACATTCAGCCAAAGCGCGCGCGCCATGCTGATGGGGTCTACTCCTGGATGATACCAGAAGCGTTTGTCTTCAAATGCCACCACGCAGGCGGCATATTTTTCCGGAATGGTATCTGTCAGGGGAAAACGCCATTGCCCGTCGGCAGCAATTCTGGCGCCCATCAGTTCACCCTCGCGGTCTTCCAATACCACACTCAAAGGCTTTTTAAACAAGGGTTGGGGCAGGCAAAACAGCCACAACAGCAGCAGTAAACCCAGTGCCATGGATTTTCGCGGATGCTGGCGGATGCGTTGTCCAATCCAGGTTGACCAGGATTTGAGTCGGATTTTCAGTTGGGGAATCAATGGCATACAAAGGCAAAAGTATGGGGAAAGGCGCGAAAAACACAAAGGCGCAAAGGCTAAAGACGCAAAGGGTTTATTTGGCTGATGCCAAATAAACCCTTTGCTGTTTTAAGTTTTGGGCATGGCCGCAGGCCGTGCCCAAAACTTCGCGCCTTTGTGTCTTCGCGCCTTTGTGTACACACGGCTTAGCGCCTTCCAAACCTTAGTTTCTTCTCAACGAAACAGGCATGGCATCGTCGTAATCGCCAGTGAGTACGGGTGTTTGAACGCCGGCAGTGTAGTCGCGAACTTTGGAGTACACGTAGCTGTACAACTCCTTGATGCTCACGATATAATCGCCATTGGAATCAGCTGCGCCTTTCATACCACGGAGTACGTAGTAGGTGAACACACCCTGACGCAGGCCGTGGTCTTCGAGCGACAATTCTTCCGGTTTGGACGACATGAGCAGGGCAATACCGCCATCAGTTTCTTCAAATGCCTGATAGAAGCGCTGCAGGGAAACCGGCGCCGGGCCCTTGGCAGCCAGCGAACCGCTGTAGTCCAGCGTGCCGCTGTGGCAGGCATCGGCGATGCAGAGCTTGTGTTTGGCCTTGCTTTGCTTCAGGATCTGGCGGATTTCCTCGTGGCGAAGTTTATTATTGTAGCCATCAAAATCTACCGGCAGGAAACAGCCTTCCAGACCGTGACCGCTGAAGTAGAACAATACCACATCGTTCTCATCAGCCTTGAGGAACATGGTCCTCATGGTTTTGAGGATGTTGTCGCGGGTAGCGCCCTCATCAACCAGGATTTCGATCTGATCGTCAGACAAGGCGCCGCCTTCCGGACTCTTCAGGTGGGAGTAGAAGCGGAATGCGTCGTCGTCTGTAAATTTCAGCGATGGCATGGTGGTGTATTTTCCAACGCCAACCACAACGGCCCAGATTTTTACGCCACGGTTTTGGTCGGTGCGCACTGGCTCGCTGGGCAGAATCTCATCGGAATCCAGTTCCTTGATGGGCGATCCATTTACCCAAACGGCGCCGTATACGCGGCCGCTGGCAAAATACATGACGCCCTCGCCGTACGGCGCATTATTGGCCCATTCACCTTCATAGCGGTCGCCGTTGGCGTAGTAGCAAACGCCTCGACCGTTCGGGTAGCCTTCTTTGAATTCTCCAATCCAGCGCGATCCATCAGGATAATCGTAGTAACCCTGGCCGCTTCGGCAGTAGCTGGTGCCGCAGTTGCGAAGGCCGGATACATCCGGTTTCGACGGATTGGGCTTAGCCGTGTTGGTGGGCTTGGCTGCCGGAGGTTTGCTGTTGTTGCTCGGGCGACTGCCATTGCTAGCCACATCCGACTCGCGGCTGGGCGCGCCTTCCTGGCGTTCTACCAGCTTACCCTGGCTCCAGGTGCCGCTTTTGCGCTCATCGTCGCTCAAATACAGGGTGCCCACACCGTGCTTTTTGCTTTTTTTCCAGCTGCCGGTGTAGTAAGCCCCATCGGCATAGTACATGGTACCCTGCCCATCGAACTCACCATTTACGAAGTTGCCCTCGTAGCGCTCCTTGGTTTTGAAGAAATAACGGCCTTTGCCATTGGGATAGTCGTTGGCCCAGCGACCGGTGTACTTGTCGCCGTTCACATAGGTGATGGTACCATCTTCCCCATGTTTTTTACCGTAGTTAAATGGCCCCTCATACACACTGCCGTCGGCATAGGTCATCTTACCTTTGCCATGGCGCATGCCATTTTGGAATTGGCCGGTGTACTTGGAGGCGGCAGAGTACCTGTAAGTACCGATGCCATTTTGACAATTGCCACTGATGCATTGAGCTGTGGCTTGAAAGGTTGTTGCGCCGAGGATAAAGATTGGCACAATCAGGCGGATAAAGAGATTAAGCCCCTTCATGTTTAACGGAATTTTGAATTTTTGCAAAAGTGCGAGTAAACGAAGGGTGCAAGCAAAGTGTGAATCAGAATTGATTAAACACGTCCCGAGGAACGGGTTCAAACGTCGGTTAATGAAAATGGTGAATGTCAAAACTTGCCGAGGCGGATTAGAAATACGACGAAAGAACAACTTAGACGTCCTAATATTGTGCCATTCGTATTACCATCAATTCAAATTCGTACATTTGCGCACCCTTTGGGGTAACTAATATTTTGATTTTCAATCACTTGAAAAATTTTTAAAACGATGTTAAAAAGTATTTTTTTTAGCCTGAGCGCGCTCCTCTGCATCAACGCCTGCGCACAAACTCCGAAAGGAGACGGTAAACATTTTGGCAATACCATCACTGCCGAAGGTGCTATTTCGTACGACGAGGTAATGCCTAAAATGGCTGGCATTGACTCTCTTAACATGAAAGTCACGGGCAAGGTGAAAGAGGTTTGCCAGAAAAAAGGGTGCTGGATGACGCTTGTTTCCGACCAACCGGGATACCCGGAAATGCGCGTAACCTTTAAGGACTACGCGTTTTTCATGCCTAAAGACCTGTCTGGCAAGCGTGTTGTGATCGACGGTTTTGCGCGCGTGGAAACCACTTCCGTGGAAATCCTTCGCCACTATGCGGAAGATGCTAAAAAGTCGCCGGAGGAAATTGCTGCCATTACGGAGCCCAAGAGAGAAGTATCTTTTGAGGCGGCCGGCGTACTGATTGTGGATTAAAAGTGGTTGATTGCGTTACTAAAACGCTTTTCAACCTGTTCAGATGTGTTTGCTTTGTGGAATCAATGTGTCAAAGGTAAGGGTTGTGAACATGTGTTGTTGCATTTTATCGTCCAACCCATTCTTTTTTTTTGACATACAATAAAAACGGCGTGATGCAGATGCTGCATCACGCCGTTGATTTTATGTGGCAGGACTACTTATCAGTGTACAACGATCAGTTTTTCTGCGGTAACTGCTTCGCCTACCTGAATGCGAACGAAGTAGAATCCGTTAGGCAGCTGGCTGGTGCTCAGTGAGTAGGTTTGTGCGCCTGCAGCACTGTTTTCGTTCACCTGCTGGCCATAGTATTGACCATCCAAACCAAAGATATCTACTTGAAGATCAGCCGATTCCAGGAGGTTGATTTCCAAGGTAGCACGGTCGTTGGCCAGGGTAGGATATACTTTGATATCGGTAGCAAAGGCTGCAATGTCCTTGGTACCTACGCTTCCTGCGAAGCAGTTGGTATTCAGATCCAGGAACTTGGCCCAGCCGCAGGTCCAGTCAGATGAACCGCCACCTACGCCGCTGAACGCGCCGATGTAATTTACTTTATCAAAGAACGGAATGTTCACACGAGCTGATGTGAAGGCGCCATTTCCGGCAACCGGAGAACCTGAAGCTGGTTGAGCATTCGGGAAATCAAGGTTGAATGGATCAATCAGTTTGGCTTCAGCGCTGGTGATCAGGCTATCATTGTTAAAGCCAGCCGTTTTGAACCATGTGTTAATATTGAAACCGTTAGTTGCGTTGGTCAAAAGAAGATCTGTCTGGCCGGCAACGATGGTGTTTTTAACTTCCAACAAGCCATTCATGGCATTAGATGCGCAGGAGTTGCCATCAATGAAGAGACCAACAGGATAATTACCAATGATCAAGGTATTGAAGATACCTGGCTCGGAATTGCGGCGCAGGTGCGCTCCGCGACGATACAAGGAATTCACTGGTGCGGCTGGGCCTACAATGGTTACGTTGGAGAATGTAGGCTTGGTTTTAGGTGTTGCAGGAGAACCCTGTGCGTCGTTGTCAATCTCAAAACCATTGGAGTTGCTCTGGTCGGCAATTTGTGGATCGCGCACAGCCAGGGCATATTGTACATTACCGCTGTAACCGAAATCTGCATCAAAATCGTCGTCCAAACCGCGGTAAGCAATCAAATATTTGCAGTTCACTGTGCCGCCAAACCACTCGTATGAGTCGTCGCCACAATAAGAAACCTGGATGTGGTCAATGGTGGTACCAGAGCCTACACCGCCCAGGGTCAGGCCGTTGATTTCGCTGTTTGGCTGGAAAGCGATGCCCGGATATTCAATACGGATGTAGCGAAGAATACCAGAGTTGTCGGCAGGATTGGCATTGGCGCCGCCACCGTACAGGCCGTCGCCGGCAGCATTGTCTACACCGCCTTCGATTTGACCTACACCAGCCTGACCATTAAAGGCAGCATTGGTTGGTGCATTACCCAGTACGATCAAACCGCCCCAGCTGCCGTAGGTTGGGTTCGGGTCGTTGGTAGTAAAGAGGATTGGTTCGCCTTCCGTACCATCGGCAATGATTTTAGCGCAGCGGGTAACGATAAGCGCACCTTTAGAACCTTTGTCGCCTTTGATCACTGTGCCTGGCTCGATGGTCAGGGTTGCGCAGTTTTTTACGTACACAAAACCTTGCAGTACGTAGGTTTTATCTGCGGTCCAGGTGGTATTGCTGGTGATGTTGCCGCTTACCACTACTTCCTGATTGGAAGGAAGGCAACCGGTCTGGCCCCATTTTGCCCATGGGCAGGTCCAGTCGCCGGAAGGTCCAAATGCACCGGCGTATGATACGCGGGAGAAGAAGAAGTCTGCCAGGCGGGTATCGTCGAATTTAGCTGCGCCCAGTACCGGAGAAGTAGCTTTTGGACGAGGGTTTGGCAGGCCAATGTTGAAAGGATCCTCCAGTTGTGCATCGGCGCTGTTGGTGCCCACTGAAATTTGGTTAGCGGCTGCCCAGGCGGCGATGTCAAAAGTAGCTACATTGGAGCTCAGTGGTGTGGTCATACCGTGGTAGAAAGAGTTTTTCACCACGAGTTTGCCGGTTTGAGCATTTACCGCGCAAGAGTCGCCGTCGATGAACAGACCAACCGGGTAGTTGCCCACAAATACGGAGTTGAAAATACCTGGCTCGGAGTTGCGGCGCAGGTGGCTGGCGCGACGATACAGGCTGTTTACCGTGCCGGTTGGGCCGGCAATGGTTACGTTGGAGAACGTAGGGCGGGTTTTTGGGGTATTGCCAGAGCCCTGAGCATCGTTGTCTATCTCAAAGCCATTGGAGTTACTTTGGTCGGCAATTTGTGGATCGCGCACGGCATATGCAAACTGAACTTTACCGTTGTATCCGAAATCTGCATCAAAATCATCATCCAGACCACGGTAAGCAATCAGGTATTTGCAGTTTACAGTTCCGCCAAACCACTCAAAAGAGTCGTCGCCGCTGTAAGAAACCTGCACATATTCGATGGTAGTGCCGGTACCTACAGCCCCCATGGTCAGGCCATTGATTTCGCTGTTTGGCTGGAAAGCGATGCCCGGGTATTCGATACGCACATAACGGAGTACGCCGGAATTGTCGGCATTATCCGGGGTTGTACCACCGCCGCAAAGGCCATCGCCTTCAGCGTTGTTTACACCGCCTTCAATTTCAAGCACACCTGTTGGTGTATTTACAGCAGCTTTACCCAACAAGATGATGCCACCCCAGTCACCATAGGTTGGGCTGGCTTCATTGCTGGTGAATACAATTGGCTCGGAAGGAGTACCATCAGCAATCAGTTTGGCGCCGCGGGTAACGATGAGGGAGCCTTTGCTGTTTTTATCTCCTTTAATCACGGTGCCAGGCTCGATGGTGAGCGTAGCGCCATTTTTTACATAAATAAAACCTTGAAGCAGGTATACGTTGTTTTTCGTCCAGGTAGTATTAGATGTGATGTTGCCGGATACGACAACCTGAGCATTTGCGCTAAAAAATGCGCAAATCATGAAAGTAAAAAGTAAAAGTGCTTTTTTCATAGAGCAGGCAAAATTTGTTGATTTTTTGCACTGCAAAGGTCGGGCAGTAGCGCCCTGTAACCCGAAAACCAGGGGTTAAGCGTTCGTCAAGTTTAGATGAAGCCAATGTTAAGTTAGAGCTTGTTCAGGATAAGGTTAGATACAAAAAAGCCGGGTGAAATTGATTCACCCGGCCTCACTAACCTGCTAAACTGTTCGTATGATAACACTTTGGGCGTATGGACACTGGACGTTAGACCTGATTTCCATAGGGCCTGAAGCCCATCCTTTCCAAAACCAGTCCAACGTCCAATATCCATCCCGTCTAAATCCGTAAGCCGTCCACCGTAAGCCGTCCACCGTAAGCCGTCTACCGTAAGCCGTCTACACCCATTCAAAAGCGGCCAAACCAGGCATGTCAAATTCTTCCCGGAGCACCTGCAGACTGTTTTCTTTTTCCGGCACCTGAAGTCTTGGGTTAATGGCGGCATAATCAGCAGCGTGGTAATGGTACAGCTCCCATTTGCCGGCCTTGCATTCCAGCGCGGTGAGGTGTTCTACCCAGTCGCCGCTGTTCATATAGCAAACTTTCTGACCGTTTTTGGCTTCCACCTCCCGGATTTGAGGTTGGTGAATATGGCCGCAAATCACGTTATCGTATCCGTTTTCGGCCGCCATTTGAATGGCAATGTCTTCAAAATCGCCAATGAAACGCACGGCGCCTTTCACGCCTTTTTTTACTCTTGCGGAAAAAGAAGCCGGTTTTAATCCAAATAATCCGCGAAAACGGTTGATCATCCTGTTGATCCGAATGAGCAGGTCGTAGCCTTGTCCGCCCAGTTTTGCCAACCAGCGTGCGCGTTGCACAGATGGATCGAACACATCGCCGTGGAAGACCCAGTGTGTTTTGCCATCAACCTGAAACACCAGCTTATTGCGCAGGTGAATAAGCCCCAGAGAAATTTCCCCGAATTTGCGCAGAACATCATCGTGGTTACCCGTCAGGTAATATACTTTGGTGCCGTTTACCGCCATTTTGAGCAGTCGGCGAACCACTTCCATGTGTTCCTTCGGAAAATAGCTTTTTTTGAAGTACCACATGTCGAATATATCACCATTCAGCACCAGTGTACGCGGCTCGATGCTTTTCAGGTAATTCAGCAACTCCTGCGCATGACAGCCATAGGTGCCCAGGTGCACATCTGAAATGACTACTATGTCGAGTTCTCGTTTCATGTTAAAGCGTTACCGAAGATGAGGGCCTGTATATAAATCAAAGTTGTTTGCAAAAAGCCCGCGTCTGGGAAAGAGATTTGCCTGTCGGGCATATCGACTGAACCACAAGCAAAGTATAGGTAAGCATGATCGACGCGGGCAAAACCATGTTCTGAACTGAGGAACTTTACGGTACAAAATTCAGTCAAAATGAGCCATAAACCCGTTAAGCTAATATGAAGTTAGGTTTAATTTGAGTGTGGGAGTTTGGGAGTGTTTGAGTTTTCGAGTTGGCGTGCGGCTGGGTTTTACCACTAAGGTGCTAAGGACAATAAGGTGAACCTCTCTTAGTGCCCTCAGTGCCTTAGTGGTAAAACCCCGCCGCACGCCAACTCGAAAACTCCCACACTCAAACACTCAAACACTAAAAAAAACCCGGACAACTTGCGTCGGCCGGGCATTCGTAGTAAAGTTCCTAACCTTTAAACTACTAAAATCTGTATCCAAATTCTTTATCGAGTGTTTGAGTGTGGGAGTTTGGGAGTTTTCGAGTTGGTGGGCGGTTGGATTTCACCACTAAGACACTGAGGGCACTAAGAGAGGTTCAACTTAGTGCCCTCAGTGTCTTAGTGGTGAAGTCCAACCGCACGCCAACTCGAAAACTCAAACACTCCCAAACTCAAACACTAAAATTTATATCCCAATCCCAGGGTAACCGTGCTGCCGAAATTTCGGCGTTGCATGAGGTTGTCTACATCAGCTTCGTATTTGTGGGAAGCGTTGTTGTCCTGGTAATAGATGAAGTCGGTGCGCAGGATATCGCCCCAGGTGAGTTTTACCTCGCCGTTGCGACCCAGCTTTTTGCTTACAGAAAAGTCGAGCAGGTTGCGGTGACGCTCGTAGATATCGGCAAAGTTGTCGGTGCCTACGTAAGCTACACGGTCGCCAATGATGTTGTAAGCCAGGGTAGTGCTCAGGTCCCATTTGGGGAGATTGGCTGTAAGGCCGGAGTTTACGATGTAAGGCGACTGCCCCTGAAGTGCGCGTTTTGGATCGTAAGCATCCACATTGGTCAGGTCAATGGTAGAACCGATGAAGGCTACATTGGTGAATATCAAGAGATTCTCACCCCATCCGCCCAGGAATGACAGGTTTTTGCGACCTTCCACTTCCACACCGTAGTTCTGCGCGCTGGCTACATTCTGGTAACTGAAGCTGGCAGAACCGCCGCCGGTAGAGCTGAAGTTGCGCTCAATAGGGTTGGTGAAGTCTTTGTAAAACAGGCTTACGCTGAACAGTTGGTTCTGACCTGGATACCACTCATAGCGCAGATCGTAGTTGGCAATAGTACCGCGCACCAGCAATGGATTACCCTGTACAGAGGCTTCTTCTTCGTAATCGTAGAAAGCAAATGGCGACAGTTCGCGGAATTCCGGACGGCTCAGCGTTTTGGATGCGGAAACACGCAGTTGGTGCTGGTCGTTCAGGGAATAAGTAATGTTGGCGGAGGGCAGCAGATCGGCGTTTTTCAATACAGAATTAACATCCTGACCACCAAAATACTTGCTATTGACCTCCATATCGTAGTTTTCCAGGCGCAGACCGGCTGAGAAACGCAGTTTTTCCAACAGTTTGAAATCGCCCAGTACATAACCTGCTGTCAGGGCTGCATTAGCGGTGTAGGCATCGCTGGGGTTGGTGATATCGCTGATGATGAAACCGTTGGAGGACTTGATGTTTTCCGGAGCAAAGATTTGATCCTGTGGCAATACAAAGAGAGCTGCCGGGTAGCCTGTTGCAGTGTAACCCAATACGCGGGCGCCGAACTCACGATCGCGCTGTTGGTACAAACCACCCACTTTAATGGTTTGTTTTTGACCCAAAACGGAGAATGGAATGCTCAGGTCAAGATTGCTGCTCAGGGTATTTTCAGCCAGATCGGAGTAGAATCGACCACCCAGGTTGAGGTTGGCAGAACCTGGCTGGATTACTGCGTAGTATGGATCGCCTTCTTCAGAATCAAAGTTCTTGGCATAGGTCATACGACGCAGGGAAGGGATAGTGCGGGTACTTTTGTTGTATCCGCCTCCCCAGCTCAACTTAATACCGCTCGGGGTGAGCAGGTGTTCGCCGCCGATGCGGGTGGTGAGCAGGTGGTTTTCTGTGAATTCAATAGCCGTGAATCGAATGTACTGTTCGCGGTCAAAGTCGCTGCCTTCCCGACTGTTGATGCTGTTGTTCGTATTGGTGGTGTAAGAAGCCTGAAAGATAAGTTTCTGGCTGTTGCCGATTTTTAAAGCAGAATTGATCAAGCCACCCCACAACACGTTGTTTCTGAATTGTTTATCGCGGTATGCCACCAGTTGGCGCTGCAGGTCAAAGCGGTTGCGCTCTGCATCCTGAATACGGTTCTGGTTGGAATAAGACAGTGCAATAGTGGAGCCGAACTGCACTTTTTTGTTGGTGTTGGTTACCAAACCGCTGGTAATCTGGAAAGAGGTATTTGGTGCAGCGCTGCCTTTCTCTGCAATAGCCCAGTCGTTGGGAAGCATTTGAGAGAACCGCACTTTATCTACTGGCACGGCTGCATTGTATTCCTGTGTGGTAGGGAAGCCGGAAGGCAGTGCGCGGGTTCCGTCGTCGGTGCCCAGCCAATCGGTGTTGCCGTTAGCAGCGCTGAGGTATGGTTTAAACGTAGTGATGTTATTTACACCGGCGCTTACGTTTACGTTGAGGTAGTTGGATTCCGGGATATCTTTGGTGTTCACAATGATGGCGCCGCCTGCAAAATCGCCAGGCAAGTCGGCGCTGGCGGTTTTCATCACCACCAGGTTGTCAATCATGGAAGAAGGGAACAGGTCGAAGGAAAATGCCTTGCGGTCGGCTTCGGTACTGGGCAGCAGCGCACCATTGAGCATGGCAACGTTGTAGCGGTCGTTCAGGCCACGAATCACGGCAAATTTATTGTCCTGAATACTTGCGCCACTCACCCGGCGGATCACATCGCCCGTGGTGCGGTCTGGCGTGCGTTTGATGGTTTCGGAGCTGATACCATCTGCAATGGCAATGCTGGTTTTTTGGAAAATAGTGAGGGCGGATGTGCTTTCCTTTTTAGCTTTGGCCACTACCACTACCTCCGTCAGGGTCTGCGCGGCAGGCTCTTCCAAAACGATGTCTACGGTAGCTACTTCTCCGGCTTTTACCTCAATTTCTTCTACGGTTTTAGGTGCGTAACCGGTGTAATTGAGGGAAAGTTTGTGTTTGCCCGGAGCTACATTGCCGATCCGGAAATTGCCATCAAGATCTGTGATAGCGCCGCCGCCATTTTCCAGACGTACGGAAACCCCGATCAGTGTTTCAGCCGATTTGGCATCAATCACTTTACCGGCAATGATGCCAGTTTGGGCAATAAGAAAAGAAGGAAGGAAAAAAAGAAGGGCAAGAATACCCGCGTTGTATGTGTTCTTCATGGAAGGATACAGAATTTGCTGCAAAAGTCCCCCTCCAGTGTAACCTCTAATTTAAAGAAATATGAAGTTTGTGTTAAGTTCGAAGTGAGACATTTGGGGTCATTGGAGTCATTTATTGGTCATTGGAGGTCATTGGAGGTCATTTAAGGGTCATTTATTGGTCATTGGAGGTCATTTAAGGGTCATTTATTGGTCATTGGAGGTCATTTAAGGGT
>DATGWL010000073.1:0-50175 GCA_035299505.1 Saprospiraceae bacterium
GCAAAGCAAAAATTATTCACGTGGTTAGGTCCGCCTACCTCATCCAGCAGAATGTTCCAATCCGTCCAGGCAACTGCGCCGTTGTTGAAATCATGAATCATATTCTCCCCATATTGCTCTCCCCAATGCCATTGGTGGAAGGTTTCCCAGGAGAAAGGGTAATTACAGGCTTCCGTTAGCAGCAGATTTTTGTCGGGAAACGATTCATGCACCCGTTTTACGTTTTCGTATTGGCGGCCTCCGTTCCAGATTTCATACCAGTGAAAACCAATGCCCCAAATGTATTTGGCCGCCTCGGGGTCATTCAGATAGGTAGAAACCCGCTGGTAAATCAGATCCCGGTTGTGGTCCCAGGCGATGAGTTTTTTGTGGGAAAACCCTTCCTTTTTCAAGGTTGGACCAAGGTGGTTTTTGATAAAATCCCGCTCATCTTCAGCCGTGTAAATGCAGGATTCCCAGGTTTGTCTGGCCATAGGTTCGTTTTGCACAGACAGCCCCCATACCGGAATTCCCGCTTTTTCATAAGCCTGGATGAATTTTACATAATAATTTGCCCAGGAAGCGTAGGCTTCGGGTTTGAGCTTGCCGCCCTGCAGCATATTGTTGTTGTCTTTCATCCAGGCCGGCGGACTCCAGGGACTCACAAAAAGGTTCATTTTACCGCCAGAAGCAGCCATAGCTTTTTGAATGAACGGTATTTTATAGCGCAGGTCGTGCTCTATATTGAAGGTTTTCAAAGCATAGTCTCCATCCTGTACATAGGTGTACATATCGCTGGAAAAATCGCAGCTGTTGATGTTTGTCCGGCCAATGGTGTAACCAATTCCTTTTTCCGGATCAAAATAAGCTTGAAGCAGTTCTGCCTGTTTGGCCGCGGGCAATTTGGCAAAGGTTTCTGCCGAAGCATCAGTGAGAGCGCCGCCAATTCCCAGAAAAGTCTGGAACTGCCGCTGCGGATCAACAAACACACAAGCCTGATTTTCAAAGGGTTGTCCAAAAGGTTCCAGCACCAGATTGTCGGTGGCCGTCAACCGGAAATGCGTGCTGTCGGCAGTGGTATAAACTTTTACAGTTTTCCAGGCAGCCAGGTTGACAGATGAAGGGGCTGGCAGATTGGTTTGATGAGTGCAGGCAGTTCCGATCAGGAATAAAAAAGCCCAGAGGTAGGATTTCATACGTTGAGGCGCTGAAGCGAGGTCAGCGTTTATTTGTTTTTTGATAATGAAGTTCTGTCCAAACCGGCAAATGGTCAGAAGGGTAATGCAGGTTTTTAGAATCGCTGAGCACGGCATGTTTCCGTATTTTCCAGTGATTTGACCGCGACACAAAAATGTAATCGATTCGTTTGAGTACGGGTTCCTGGAATTTGAAAGCGTTGAAAGTGCCTTCCGGGCCAAAAGGTTTGGACATTGAAAGCGCCTGAGTATCGTCCAGTTCCTTTTTTACCAGCTGAATCACCTCAGATTCTGGCAACGCGTTGAAATCGCCCATCAGCACCACCGGATGCCCCTGTGCATTGAGTTTTTTAATTTTGTCCAGGATGAGTAACACACCGTTTTTTCTGGCGATTTCCCCCATATGATCAAGGTGGGTATTGAAAATCCAGAAATGTTGCCCGCTGCGGATGTCTTGGAGCAAAATAGCTGTACAAACCCTGAGGCAGGCAGCATCCCAACCCATGGAAACAGTATCAGGTGTGGCCGAAAGCCAAAAGGTTTGGGCCTTTACCTGGCGAAACCTGTCTTTTTTATAAAAAACATGCGTCGACTCACCCCTACCCTGCCCTTCTCTACCGGTTCCTTCAGATGCGTAATCCGACAGTTTTTGCTGCAAAAACGCCACCTGTTGAGGCAACCCTTCCTGAATTCCCAGGATATCCGGTTCGTAAAATCTGATTTGATCACTTAAATAGTCGCGGCGATGTTCCCAGGCGTTGTCGCCGTCTGAGGCTACTTCCAGCCGAATATTGTACGTCATGCAGGTCAGGGTTTGGGCACTCAAGGTGCAACCCAGCATCAGCGCCAGGGCGCAGAGTTGAAACTTTCCGGAAATGTGTATCATGGTGCTGAAAATTTTCCCGGAAGGTCGGTGTTTACCGAAAACTAAGGTACTTAATTCCCGGCAAACACCGAAAACCCGGCTCCTGTCAATAACCGGGATTTTGTACCAGCCGACCATTTTTATCCAGTTCAGCCTGTGGAACTGGCCAAACCAGACGCTCCGCCGTCAGGTTATAGCCAATAGGCTGACCGGTATGATCCTTTACGGTATTCATCACCTCCATGGCTCTTCCGGTGCGTTTGAGGTCGTACCAGCGATGTCCTTCAAAAGCTAACTCCAGGCGGCGTTCTTTTTCAATGGCCAGACGCATTTCGGCCTGCGTTGCGGCTGTGGTAGCGCCCAGGCTCACCCGGGAACGAATCTGATTCACCAGTGCAGCAGCTCCGGCCTGATCGCCCAACTCATTCAATGCCTCTGCCTTAAGCAGGATAATATCGGCTAAACGAATGAAAATATAGTTCTGATCACTGCCTTCCTGGAAGTTGCGCCATTTATTGATGAACGGATATTTGTTTTGCGGGTAGTGTGGGTCCGACCATTTGCCGCTCACATTATCGTACACAATGCTGGCGTTTTTGCGTTTGGTATCGTTTTCCGCTTCAAAAGTGGCTACCAGGTCGTTGGAAGGGATGTTGAACTTTTTCCAGTCCAAACCGCGGAACATCTTTGTACCCCAGTTGCCGTCTGGTGCACCGCCGTTGTAATTGATTTCAAAAATGGACTCAGCAGAGTTTTCATTACCCAACGCCCAGAGTTGATCATAGTCTGCCAACAAAGTATACCCGCCGGCAATCACGGCATCGCAATATTGTTTCACCTTGTTCCAGTCGTGCGGCTCCTGAGTGGCATACACTTTGGCCAGCAGCGCGTTTACTGCACCTTTGGAGGCAAAACCTTTGTGTGCCGGATTGGCCGCAACACGGTCCAGCGCTGTTTCCAGATCCAGAATAATCTGGGCATATACCTCTGACTGCGTCGACCTGGCCGGGAAAATCTGCGGATAAATTTCATCCAGATTGGCCGCACTGATGGATTTCACTTCCTTCAACTGCAGGGGCACATCACCCCACAACTGAACGGCCTGGAAATACATAAATGCCCGAATAAAGGATGCTTCTCCCACCATTTGTTCCTTCCGATCTGTAGTTAGCGCAGGGTCTGTTACCGCACGTACATTATTGATCACAGTGTTGCATTTACCAATGGTGGAATACAGATATCTCCAGTCACGACTCACATTAGAGTTCGTGGCGTCAATCTTGTAATCGTCTATTTGAAAGTTTGCCGGATTGTCTGCCCCGGCGTAGGCATCATCCGATTGGGCGTCGCCGTTGACGAAATAATCCAACTGGAAATATTCGTTTTTAAAATCGGCATAGGCGCCGGCCAGCGCTGCTTCGGCTTCAGAAGCTGATTTAAACAGGATGGAATCGGCGGCGGTGTTTTCCACTGCAATACCCTGTGAAGCGGGCTCCAGCTCCAGGAATTTTTCGCAGGAGCTGAGCGCCAGTACTGCCAGCATTATGGTAGGTAGCAAAAAATGCTTTTTCATTGTAACAGATTGTTTATGAAGGAGATCAGAATTCTGCATTTACGCCAAACGTGAGGGTGCGCGCCTGCGGATACGTACCATAATCCACGCCCAACTCGGTTGCGCTCAACCCAAATGCATTCACCTCCGGATCAAAGCCAGAATAATTGGTGAGTGTGAGCAGGTTTTGACCTGTTGTGTACACGGAAAGTTTGCTGATGCCAGACTTACCCAACCATTTGGGATTCAGGTTATAAGTCAGGGTTATGGCTTTGAGACGAACATAGGAGCCATCTTCTACAAAACGGCTGGAGTTGCGTACGTTGTCTACATTGCCATTGCCCACAGCACGCGGAATGTCGGTATTCCGGTTGTCGGTTGTCCAGCGGCGCAACACGGCTGTTGACTGATTTTTGCTATCAAACATACCTTCCAGATCAATGCGGGTAGCATTGTAGACATCATTACCATAGCTGCCCTGGAAGAAGAAGTTCAGGTCTAAACGTTTCCAGGAGAAGGAGTTGGTCAATCCAAAGGTAAAATCCGGATTTCCATCCCCGATAATGGTACGGTCGCCCGGATCAAGGATGCCGTTTCCGTTCACATCTTTGAAGTCCAGATCCCCGGTTTCCGGGTTCACGCCTTCTGAAATGTACCCGAAGAAAGTGCCAAGCGGCAGGCCTTCTTTCACGATAGCTACATCCTGGTTGTTGCTGTAAATGCGACCGAAGTAGTACACGTTGGTATAGTCCAGACGGGTCACTTTATTCCGGTTGAAAGAGATATTGAATTCAGTTTGCCATTTGAGTTTTTTCACCGTATTGACGGTAGCCAGGGAAAAGTCCAGGCCTTTGTTTTCAATGGCGCCTGCATTGGTTTGGATAGTGCTGATAGGCAGTGAATTAGACAATTGTACGTTCAACAGTACATCATCTGTTTGTTTCAGATAGGCATCGGCCACAAAAACTACCCGTCCATTCCACATGGAGAGGTCAATGCCAATATTCGATTGTGTGGTGGTTTCCCAGCGGAGATCAGGATTGCCATAGGTGGTTTGTACAGCTGCCGGGCCGGAAAGCGGGTTGGTGGCAGCACGTCGGTAGTAGGATATCAGGCCATAGCGGGCATAGTTGGAAATGCCTTCCTGATTGCCGTTTTTACCCCAGCCCGCCCGGATTTTCATGTCGTTGATGAAATCCAGATCCTGCATAAAGGGTTCAGACGAAATACGCCAACCGGCGGAGAAAGAAGGCATAGTGCCCCAGTGGTGTGCAAGTTTGGAAGATCCGTCGCGACGAAGGGTAGCAGTAAAGAGGTAACGGCTGTCAAAATCATATTGTACCCTTCCAAAAAAGGACGCCAGCGACCACTCCTGCAGGTCGGTACTGGCAGAAACGCTATTGGCGGCATTGAGGGTTTTGACAGAAACATCGGATGGGAAGTCATTCCCGGAAATAAAAGAATTACTCCAGGTGGATTTTTGAATACTGCTGCCGGCCAGGAAGGAAAGGTTGTTTCGGCCGAAAGAAGTGCGATAATTGGCTGTATTTTCCCAAAGCCAGATGCTTGAATTGGCTTTATCAGCCTGTCCCAGGCCATTTTGATTACGGCCAAAATTGGTGCGGAATGGATCCAGGTAGTAGTCCCATTGGTGTGCATTCATATCTGCACCTACATTGGTTTTTACGGAAAAACCATTAAAAACCTGCGCTTCAGCCTGCACATTTCCGAAAATGCGCGTATCCGTGGTTTGTTGGTCTGGCCCAAACATGTAGGCAATCGGGTTTTCCCAGGATGGCTGGAATGGATTGGTAGCGTACTGACCGCTTCCATCATTTTTGTAAGTGGATAAGAATGGCGGCGTATTGAGTGCGCTCATGATTACACCACCTCGACCAGAGCTGGCATTGTCCGGAGTGTCTTTGGTGCGGCTGCGCAATACATTGACGCTGGTTCCAACCTTCAGCCAGTTGGTAGCCTGATTATCCAGGTTCAAACGAACAGAATACCGGTCAAAACGGGCAGGTTTGACAATACCTTCATTGTTCAGGTAGTTGGTAGACAGCATGTAGCGGGTTTTATCGTTCCCTCCGGCAAATGCCAGTTGCACAGACTGGTTTTTTCCAATCCCAAATGATTCGTCCTGCCAGTTGGTGTACCCCGTCCAGGTTTGATCCCAGGAGCCCGGGCTAAGTTCTTCCAGCAGGGTACGGTATTGTTTGGTGGTGAGGGTTTCTACAGTTTTTCGTATATTGGAAAAACCCGTGTAGGCACTGAAGCGAATGGTGGACATGCCTTCTTTGCCCCGTTTGGTGGTAATCAGCACCACGCCATTGGCAGCTCGGGCGCCATAAATAGCCGAAGAGGAGGCATCTTTCAGCACACTCATACTTTCAATATCTGCCGGATTCAACCCACGGATATCAGTGGTTGGCACACCATCTACTACATAGAGTGGCTCATTACCTGCAATAACCGAAGTAGCGCCCCTTACCCGTACTGCAATATCGTTACCCGGCTTGCCGGAAGGCTGCACCACCTGAACCCCGGCTGCTTTGCCTTGCAGGGCTTCTGCGGCAGAAACCATTGGGCGGTCGCGAATATCTTTTTCGCCTACCACCACTACAGCAGTGGTCAGGTCTTTTTTCTTTTGGGTGCCATAGCCCACAACAACCACCTGTTCCAGGTTTTTGATATCTTCTTCCAGGGTGATGTTTACAACCAACTGGCCGTTTACCGGAATCTCCTGAGAGGTATAGCCGGTATAGTGCACCACTAATATGGCGTTAGCGGATACTTTGATTTTAAAGGCGCCATCTACATCTGTCATAACGCCGTTAGAGGTTCCTTTCTCTATTACGCTTACCCCGATGAGTGGCTCACCAGATGCGTCGGTTACTTTTCCGGCCACCTGGGCCAGGATGGGAAAGGATATAAAAAGGACTGCAAGCAAGGTTAAAAGTCTGGTCATGGTGCAATTTTTTGTGCCTTCCGGGCAATTCAAATCATATTGAGGCGGGAGCGGGCATTACCCGCCCCCGATCTCACTAAACTAAACTAACTAAATCATCGGTTGGTTAGCGAACCAAAACCATGGTCCAGGCAGATGAACCGTCTTTGGCGGCAGAGATATCAACAGAAACCGTGAGGGTTTCCAGACCATTCTCTTTTACATAACTCATTACCTCATAGCGGTTAGTGGTGTTTCCGCCGTTTGGTGCGTTGGCGCCGTTGCCATTTTCACCACCATAATAACCCTTGTAGAAGCCGATAAATGCTGCGCCGGAAGCGCCATTTGTGAGGGTAATAACCGGGCGGTTGCTGCCTGAAGCTGGTGTAAAGGCAAAAGAGTGAACACCTGAGCCAAACGCAGCGCCGTTGCCGCTGGCAGCCACCTGTGCATCAGACCAGCAACCGTTCGGGCTGCCCATATAACCATCGTTACGGGCATCGCCGTTGGTTTTGTATTCATACACGCCACCTGTAGAGAAAATGAATTCATCGTTGGTAATGCAAGACCAGTCATTGTCGCCGGTGGATGTACCATCCAGATAGTTAGCAGGAACCTGCCACCAGGAAGCATTACCCAGGCCTGGGCCCACAAAAATGGAATTGGCTGCATTGCGCACTTTCCATGCACCACCTATCAGGTCTGCCTCGGTTACATCGCCGGAAACAGTGATGTCTTTGGATACCGTAGAGGTAGTATTGCCTTTTTTCACCTGCAAGGTCACGGTGTAAATGCCGCCTGCTGCGTAGGTATGGGTTGGGGAAGTTTCGGTGGAAGTAGCGCCATCGCCGAAATTCCAGATGTAGCTTTCACCTTCGAATGAGTTGTTGGTAAATGCAGCAACTTTTCCAGCTACATCAGCCTTAAAACTGGCCACAGCAGGTTCGTCTGCTGGGTTGTCATAGTGTACCAGTGTAATTCTCCAGTATGCATTGTCTGAGGTGTTGGCCGGATCCCATTTGTAACCAACTTCCAGGATCAGGGTGTCTACTGCACCATCTGACAGCTTGATGATGTCGTACTTAACTGCATTTTGCGGAACAGAAACCTCCAGATCGGTACCAATTTTTTGCAGACCGATGAATGCACCCAATCCAACCACTTCAAGGGTAGGCTTGGTACCGTTGGTTAGTACGAAAGTGTGGTTTCCGTCGCCGAAAGCAGACAAATCAGTGCCGCCCGGACCAGTCATGTTTGCTGGTGTGGATGCTGCACAAATATTGGCAGGCTCAAACACGCCACCTTCTGCCCAGAAGTCGCCATTGGAATTGTACACCATAGATTTGTCGCGACCAAAGGTCCACTCATCATTCATGGTGCAGGGGCGGTTGGCAATGTCATCATTGCCGCGACCCAAACCCCACCAAACCTGATCTTTGGCAATCGGGCCTACTTCCAGTGGCCAGCGGTTGGCATTCACCACCCGGAGCAGTTTCCAGGTTTTAGACACATCGCCTACCAGCTTAGTGAGCTCTGCATCCGGGTCAGTGATGGTTACCACCTGAGACACCACGTCGGTGCCATCTTCACCAGTGGCAGTTAATTTAACTGTGTAGGCGCCTGTGTTCGCATACGTGTGTGTAGGATTCACATCAGTGGAGGTGCTACCGTCACCGAAGTCCCACGACAGGGAATTGTAGTTTTGGGAAACGTTGGTAAACGCTACTTTTTTGAAATCTGCTGCGTCTACCTGGAAGGAGAAGCCGGCAATGGTTTCCAGTTTTTCCTTTTTACAGGATGCTACGGCTGAAACAACCAAAACCAGGGCAATCAGCCAGGGCATTTGTAATAACTTCTTCATACAAGAAAGGATTTAGTGGTCCGATGGACCGTTTTGAATAGTTTACTTGAACTGCCATTCAGGAAAAAAAGCAGCGTGCAAAAGTGGCCTATAAGTATGCGGCAAGGCCCTTTTCCGGTACGTCATTACTACTGCACCTGCCCGTTTTACCTACAGCACAACTACTTTCAAATCCTTTTTAAGCCTGAGTTCCTACATTTGTCCGACAGAATTATTTGCGTGTGCGACTACTGACTCCATTTTTATTGTTGGCATTTTGGCTTATTTGCTTTGCGGAAATAATCCAGGCTCAAAGTATTAATCTGGGAGACCCTCCGGTTTTAAACTTCGGCAAAAAGCAATACAAGGGTGGTACGCAGGTTTGGGACATTGCCCAGGACCAGCGCGGCATCATGTGGTTTGGCAACAATGAAGGATTACTGGAATTTGATGGTATTCACTGGCGCTTGCATCCGTTGCCTAACCGGACAATAGTGCGCTCTGTAAGGCCTGGGCTGGATGGCAAAGTGTATGTAGGAGGCCAGGATGAGTTTGGCTACTTTGCTCCGGATGAGCATGGTAATCTGCGGTTTCATTCTTTGCGAAATATGGTGCAGGGAATGGAGCAGCAGCTGGGTGATATCTGGAACATTGCCGTTCGGTCGGAAGGTGTATTCTTCAGAACCGATCATCAGGCATTTCGATACTACAATGAACAATTAACGGCCTTATTCCCGCCCGGCACTAATCTGCATTTTATGGGAGAATGGAAGGGCCAGCTCATGATTCAGGATGGCACACGCAGTCTGTATGTGTTTGAACAGGAGCATTTGCGCAAACTGGACAACCCGGGCCAGTTTACCGAAGGCACCATTTCAGGCATCATCCCTCTTACACCTGATTCAATTCTGGTAACAACCATCAAAAATGGTATATTTCTCTTTGATGGGCGCCAGTTCATACCCTGGCAAACACAGGATGACGATTTTTTAAAAAAGAACATCATTTTCTGTGCCGGCAAACAAAAAGACGGAAATCTGGCATTGGGCACTTCCTTGAATGGGTTGGTTATTCTGGACAAACAACGCCGGATATTCCGGCTGATCAACAAAAAGAACGGTCTTCAGAATAATACCACACTAAGTCTTTTCATTCCGGAGAAAGGCGGCATCTGGCTTGGCTTAGACAACGGCATTGACTTTGTGGATGCATCCTCCCCTTTTTCTACCGTTTACCCGGATGGAGAATTGCAAGGCACGGGATATACGGCCCGGGTTTTTGGGGATCAAATATATTTCGGCACCAACACCGGTTTATACACCAACCGCTGGGCGCATTACTACACCCCTACCCTGCGGAAGTCTTTTGACAAGGTATTGAATTCGGAGGGGCAGGTATGGAGTCTGACCAACCTTAACAACCACCTGTTGATGGGACATCATGAAGGTCCTTTTGAGGTGCGCGATAAAGCTGCACAAAAACTGGCCAATATCCAGGGCATTTGGAAATACGTGGTACACACCCCGGGTCTGGCACTGGCAGGGCATTACAATGGCATTGCACTTTTTGAGCAGGAGGCATCCGGCTGGAAATTTCGTTCTAACCTAAGAGGACTCCAGGAGAGCAGCAGGCTTTTAGCCAAGGATAAAGATAACTACCTTTGGATGGCGCATCCATACAGAGGGGTGTTCCGGATTAAGGCAATACCTGAGGCAGATACCCTTTTGGTGGACTTTTTTGACCACCGCAACGGCCTTCCTTCCGCACAGGGCAATCATTTGTATCCTATTGGCGGCGGCGTAATATTTACCGGACAAACCGGTATTTACACCTTTGATCCGGAAACAAACAAGTTTGTGCCGGAGCCTGATTTTACCGCAGTTTTTGGCCCCAATGTGCACCTGAGATACCTGCTTGAAGCGCCTAATGGCGATATCTGGTACGCCACAGATACCGAAACCGGATTGTTGCGGGTGCAAAACAGTACACTGGGCAAGAAGGTGACTAAAGTACCCATTCCGGAGCTGAGCGATAAACTCACGGTGGGTTTCCCGTTCATACTGCCGGTTGATGAACACAATGTATTTGTAGCTTCAGATCACGGGTTTATTCAATTTAATCCTTCACTTTATTTTTCCGGCCAGGACACTGTTTTACGCTTGGTTTTACATGAGATCCGGTTAAAAAGCGGTCCCGACAGCGTCTTATATGGCGGCCATGGCGGGCCCAACTCTATACGCCTGAGCGCTGCACAGAATACCCTGATGTTTTCTTACGCGGTACCGGATGTTCCCGGAGGTGAATTCATCCAATACAGTCATTTCCTGGAGGGTTCGGCAGAAGGGTGGTCTGACTGGACTGCCGAAACGGACATGGTATTCCACAACCTGCCGCCCGGTCAGTACACATTTCATGTCAAAGCGCGCAACCAGCACGGAAAGGAAAGCACAGTACTTAGTTTCCCGTTTCAAATTGCGCCCCCCTGGTACGCCAGCACCCTGGCATATCTGGTGTACCTACTGCTTGCAGTGGGACTATTTATTGGCATCATCCACCGCCAGCAACAAAAGTTTGCACAGGAAAAACGCGGGCTGGTCAACCTTCACGAGGAGCAAACCAAGGTTTCAAAAGAAGCCATCAACAGGCTGGAAAACGAAAAACTTGAAGCAGAAGTGCGGCATAAAAATCAGGAGCTTGCCTCTGCAACCCTGCATATTGTTCAGAAAAGTGAAATCCTGAATGCCATTCATGAGGCCTTGGAAAAACTGAAACAATCTGCCACGGGTAATGCCAAAATGGAAAAAGAAATCCATCAAATCATTAAAATGCTGGAGCAGGATGCCCGAACAGATGCCGACTGGGAGCAGTTTTCCCATCATTTTGACCAGGTACACAGCGATTTCCTGAAAAGGCTCAGCGAGGCGCACGAGCACCTGAGTCCGAATGATTACAAGCTTTGCGCATACCTGCGACTCAACTTGTCGAGCAAGGAAATAGCGGCATTGATGAACATTTCATTACGAGGAGTAGAATCCAGCCGGTACAGACTACGCAAACGACTTGGACTGGATACGGAAGAGAATTTGACGGATTATTTGATGCGGTTTTAGCGAAGGTTTGGCTTCATTCAACTATGGTTAAGCCGATTGAGCCAGTTGTTTCAGTGCAATGCGGTTGATTTTTCCGGTATCGTTTTTAGGCAAGGATTCAAGGAAAACAACCTTTTTGGGCACTTTGTATTTAGCAAGATGCTGTTTACAAAAATGAAGCACCTCCTCCTCCTGAATGGAATATCCGGGCTTACGCACCACACTGGCAATGCCTACCTCTCCCCATTTATCGTCTGGCGCACCAACCACTGCAGCTTCTGAAATAGCTGGATGTGTTTGTAAAATCCGTTCAATTTCAACAGGATATACATTTTCACCACCGCTGATGAACATGTTCTTGATCCGATCCACTACATATAAATACCCATCAGCATCCTGCCTTACCAAATCACCTGTTCTAAACCAGCCACCGGGAGCAAATGCTTTGGCCGTTTCCGGTTTATTGCGCCAGTAACCCGGTGTTACCATCGGACCGCGCAGCCATAGCTCGCCGGGCTGGTCAGGCAGACATAATTGGTCCTGCTCGTCTGCAATAAAGGTTTCTACATAAAAATTGGGCCGTCCGATACTGCCGCGTTTTCGCACTGCATCGTCCTGATGCAAGGAGGTTAAGTTAGGACCTACCTCAGTGAGGCCGTATCCCTGCCGCACCGGAACGCCTTTTTGGGTCCAGGTTTCAATGAGCGGCAGCGGCAGCGGTTCACCACCTACAATGACATAATGCAAATCGGGGAAAGCAGCCTGGGCAAATGCCGGCTCGTCGGCCAACATTTTCAGCATGGTTGGCACGCCAAAAAACAGGGTGCAACGCTCTGATTGCAGGAGCTCAAGTACTGCTGCCGGATCAAATTTTTTCAGGATACAGGTATATCCGCCGTGGTGTAAAAAGGGGGTGGTAAGCACATTCCATCCTCCGGTATGAAAAGGGGGCGCAAAAAGTAACGTTCGGCTTTCCGCATTGACAATCAAAGAAATAGCCGTATTGATGCTATTCCAAAACTGCATCTTGTGGGTATATAATGCACCCTTGGGATGGCCGGTTGTGCCGGAGGTGTAGAGAATAAAAACCGGATCAGTGTCTTTCAGGATGGCGGAAGGAAAGGGCTCAGCCTGGGTATCATTTGACAGCCAGGCAGTGAGGTTTTCTGTGGAAATTCGGTGTTTTACCCGGGCATAAGCCCCGGCATGATCCAGCAAATGCTGGTATTTGGGTTCCCCGATTACCATGCCCGGCGCAGCGTTTTTAAGCATGTAATGCAGTTCGGAGGAAGTGAGCCGGTAATTTAAAGGCACCAGGATGATACCTGTTTTTTGAGCCATGGCAAACAAAGCCATGTATTCCAGGGAATAATCAGACAATATGGCAATCCGGTCGCCTTTAGCCAGGCCGTGTTGTTGGGTAAACAACCAGGCCAGGCCGTTTGCCGCCTGATTCAGCTTGCCATACGTCAGCGTCCTGCCCGTTTCAAATTCCTTGAAGGCTATTTTTTCGGGCGAATACAGGGCCCATTTGGCACACCAATCTGTGGTGGGTAACTGTGTCATCTGTTTTATCCGTTTAGCTCAACCTAGCACCAGGCAAGTCCATTACATGCGAAATGCCGCCGCCGCAAAAGCCAGTCCGCCGCCGCTTCCGATGAAAAACATCAGATCTCCCGGCTTTACCAGGCCTTGCTCCCAGGCCTGATTGAACGCCATGGGTATACAGGCAGAGCCGGTGTACCCGAATTCGTGCATGATGGCATGACCACGTTCTCTGGGCACTTCCAGTTGATCGAGTGTTTCGCGGATGGCGTGTACATTAATTTGCGTCACAAAATAATGTGCAGCATCCGTTGGTTTAACACCGGTTCGATCGCATAAATGTCGGACCATTCCAGACCAGATTTCAGGATTTAACTCTTTGGGGAAACGGCGCACAAACTGAAGCTGATGTTCGTGTTTGTCCAGCACCTCATGTGTAACCGGCTGGTGGGTGCCCCCGGCATAAATCCCCATCCAATCGTTGTACTCACCCCGCGTAAGCAGCTGGGAAGCCAAAAACCCCCTGTCGGAAGTGGCCTTTTCTGACCTCAGTACAACAGCGCCTGCGCCATCGGCAAACAGGGTGACCGTTTTTTTGTCGGTCATGTTGAGGTGTTTGGACATGGCATAGGCGCCTACCACCAGCACGTGTTGGTAATGCGCGTCGGCTTGGATAAACTTGGAAGCCGTATCCAATCCGGTTACAAATCCTGCACAGGCAGTATTCAAATCAAAAGTACCTGCCCGACTGGCGCCAAGTCTGTATTGCAGCACTGCCGCTGTGGAAGGGGATACATATTCCGGCGTATCCGTAGCTACAATGATTAAATCAAGGTCACTTGCTTGCATTCCGGCCCGTTCCAGAGCCTGTTGGGCCGCCTTTTCTGCCAGATCAGCCGTGCTTTCCTGTGGAGCGCACCAGCGTCTCCGATAAATCTCCACATTCTGGCGTAGCCAGGTATCTACATCCTCCCCCAGCAATTCATTGAAATATTGGTTTTCCAGGATACGGTCCGGAGCATAAGCCCCTACCGACAATATGACTGCATTCTGCATAATGGATTGGTCAGCTGGTAAAATGGCAGGGGAGCGGGGAAACTTCTAAGGCTATCCCTGCATGTACGTGCATGCTCCCCTGCCGGTCTATCGTATGAAACTCGGGTGGACACACAAAAAGCCCTTGCTTTCTATGTATTCATTACTTCTTTCCAAAGGCCGGCAAATCCACTTTCAACTCAACAGAATACAAGCGGGAAATGGCAGGGCTTGCAATAAACTCGCGCACTTCTGAATCGAACAGATTTACCACCTGGCCGGCTACGGTGAAGTATTTACCAAATTTATACCCCACGCCTAGGTCTACATTGAAGAAACCTCCAAGCGGACCATAGTTGAAGGAGGTTCCAACCCTTTTGTTTTCAATTACCTGATTGCCGCCGTAAATCAAATCTGTATTGGTTTTGGCAGCTACGTTGATGCCTGAGAAAAAGTCGTACTGTTGTACCCAACGACCAAATACATTGGCAAATAGTCGTTTTCCGGTATAGTTCACCCCAACGCCCAGTTTGTGTTCCGGGGTATTGATAGGCAGGTCACTTTCGTTCACTTTACCGTCTTTGTTGCCATCATTGGCCAGATCATCGGTATTCAGGTCAAAACCGAAATAAGAGTAGTTAAGCATACCGCTGATGCTGGAGGTAAAGGAATAGGACAATGACGCGTCGAAACCATAGGTTTTCACCTCACCAAAGTTCACGTAAGTCAGCACGGTGTTAGCGCCCTGTTCCGCATTGGGATCTACCGTAATAGGTGTGGTAGTAGTAAACTGGGAAATATTTTCCCGTCCACGCTGGGTAGCATAGCCTACAATTTTGGCAATGTTGGGAGTGGCCGGATTGTTGTCGTGGTCAAAGAACTCACGGTCCGGAGCAATATTGATGGAAGGGCTCAGGAAGTTCTGGCTCACATTGTAATAGGCATTGGCATCAAAGAAGAATTTTTTGCCAATCAACCCCTTGTATCCCAATTCCACGGTTTGGATTTCTTCAACTTTAAGGGGTGCCACCTCGTAGGTGTTTACCACTTGTTGTGTGGTAATATCCACTTCTTTCACGGTAAAACCTTCACCATTTCCGAGCAGCAATCCACCAAAAATATTGGCAGAAAGGTTGAGAATGGTTGGGGCAGCAATGCCTTTACCATAGGTAAGACGGGCGGCGCCATTGTCGCCTACATTGTACACCAGTGCTGCTTTGGGAATAAAGTTGAAGCCATACAGGTCATGATTGTCGGCACGGGCTGCTACTACGGCACGCAAATTGCCAAAACGGCGTTCCAACTGAGCGTAACCGCCAACTTGGGCAATTTTGATGTCACCTCCCTTGTCAATCAAATAAGTCTGGTTACTGTTGGCGATATCGTTCTGATACTGAACGCCAACAATGTAGTTAAAGAGCTTGCCGGCAGCATTATTGTACTGGGCTTCTGCATTGAAACGCTGGGAATTATCCTGAAACAGGGCTCCACGCGCCAGATCAATGCCTCCATTTGGAGCAGCAGCATTGGGCAACCAGAAGGTGCCGATAGACTTGGCACGGGCCTCTGATTCGGTAAACTTGGCAGTTCCATCCGCATTTTTGGCATTTTTATACGACCAATAATTGAGGGTTCTGCGGTTCATCGCATAGGTGGAATCTGTGCCGCTCCAGGTGTTATACACATTTACGTAAAAGCGGGGCGAAACATATCGTGCCTGTGCCCAGCTCACCCGCCAATCGCGGATCTGGTTCCGGCCGGCATTGGTATTGCCAATATTGTTGCTGTTAGACGCTCCGTAACCTACAATGATATCAGATTTTTTGTTCACGCTGTAATACACCTGAGCCTCTCCGGCGGCATGGTTGAACTCGCGGTTGAGCAGGTATTCCGGGTATTTGGCAAATTCTACCCCATTGGCCACAGAGTAAACGGTATCCGTGAAGTCAAACTCCTCGCCCTGGGTGTACTCGCCTGAAATTTTGTACGCCCATTTGTCATTGAGTTTTTGCGCATGGCGTAAACGGGCAGTCAGTACACTTTGGTTGCCGGCGCCAAGTGCAACGGTGGTGCCTTCATACACACGCGGGTCTTTGGTAATGGTATTGAGCAAACCATTGTGCGCATTCGGGCCATACAGAGCAGAAGATGGTCCGAGCACCACCTCAATGCGTTCCACATCTTCCTTGATGGTAGTGCTCAGTGCACCCAAAGGCAGACCTGTTGCAATGAGTGAGGAAAGTCGGCCGTCGTTTATTTGAAGATTTTTAGGATTAAAAGCGCTGTTGAATCCCCTGGCATTGATGCCAATGCCGAGTACTCCGGAACGCACGTAATCCACACCCCTTTGCCGACCAAGCAATTCTGCGGTGTTGAACGATGCCAGCTGACTGATAGCCTTGGCATTAACGATAGAGATGGTAGCAGGCGCATTGGTAACTTTTTCTGCCTTTCTGGAGGCAGAAATCACCACTTCTTCGCCCTGAAGTGCTGAAGAAGACAACGCCACATCGAGCGTCGTGTTTTGTCCGGCGCTAACGGAAACTTTGCGTGTTTCGGTTTTATAACCGAGATAGGAGATTACAATGGTAGCATTGCCTGCGGAAACATCCAGGGTAAAAGCCCCTGAATCGTCTGTGTACGTGCCGTTAGGGGCCCCTTCCTGGAAAACGCTTACACGAAAAAGCGCTTCTCCGGAAACGGCGTCGGTAACCTTACCGGAAACAGTACCTTTTTGAGCAAAGGCCCAAACAGCAAGGAACATGCAAGGCAAAAGGGTAAACAGTTTTTTCATTGCTTCAATACAATTAAGGTGAAAAGTGAAAAGTCAGTGGAGGTTTTCAACGGGAAACAAAGGGTTATTTCAGAAAATCCAGGAGGAAGCGATTGACTTGTTCAGCGCCTTCCCACTGTACAAAATGCCCGGTAGCTGATGCCCATTTCAATTGGCCGGCTGGCAAGTACGAAGCACCCGCCTGGGCCACATCGGCAGTGGTTATTGTTTTGTGGAGTATTCTGTTAGGGATGAGGGCATCCTGCTCTCCATAAATCACCAGAGTGGGTATCTGTATTCGGGAAAGTTTGTCAAAAACCGGTTGATGCAGCATACCCATCACACAACGCGGAATCATCTGGCAATAGGCATCGTAGTCTGGGGTTTCCCGCATGATCAACCTATCCTGTATCATAAACTCCGCATCTGCAGGAAAGCGGAAAAAATTAAGTTCAAAATTTTTCCGAATCTGCTCCGGTGTGGTGGACTTCAAAATAGCCGGTGTATAAACCATCTGAAACCAGGCACGCTCCTGTTCGGTAAACGTTTCAAATCCGGCTGGCGCCAGTAGCACAAGTTTTTGCGCCAGTTGGGGTGTTTGCAAAACTGCCGTCATCGCTATTTGTGCACCCATGGAATGCCCCACCAATACCACCCGCTCCAGTTGCAAGGCCTGGATAAATTCCTGAAGTGCACCCGCAAAAAAGGACATATCAAAAGCATAATCACCTTTTCCAGATCTACCGTAACCCGGCAAATCGAACGCTACACAACGGTAGGTAGCACTCAACTCAGCCATACTTTTTTGCCAGCACTTGAGGTTACTGCCCAGTCCGTGCACCATCACAAGAGTGTAGGGAGCATTTACAGGTCCTTCGGAAACATAAGCTATGTTCAAACCTGACGTAAGTGTAACCTGCTGTGTATGAACAGGATAGGGAATTTCCATCATAGAAGTTTGTGCAAAAAGGCCATAGCTCCCCAGGAGAATGCCTAAGGCCAGTATCATTTGTTTCATATGCTGTTTTTCCTGAGTAAAAAGTGAAGTACCGTACCCACCAATAAGGATGAGAGTATGGCGTAGGTGGCTGAGACTGCCGGATTTCTGACACTGCCCTGCAGGTATAGTGTGATGCCACCAAAATAACTTCCGAAATGCACCAGCACTGCCACTACTGAGGCGCTTACGGCCGCAATACGCGGGGTATCAGGCATGAAAATCCCGAACAAAACCGGCACAAATGCTGCCGAAAAAAAGGCATACACCCCTAATTGGGCGAAAATGCCCACACTGAGTTTCGGAAACAGCAACTGGTCTCTGGCCAGGAAAAAGGTGATCAGGGCCAGACCTGAAATGACCACTTTATTAAAAAAAATGAGGTTCTGCTGCCGGGTTGGTTCTGCACTTTCTTGGGGAAGGAACCGACTGAAGATATCGGTAGTCAAGGTAGTAGATAAGGACTGTATCAATCCTTCCAGCGTGGCCAGACCGGATGAAAGCAAGCCCAGAATCACTATCAGCGCCATCCAGACACTGAACTCGCGAACCACGTAGCCGGGAATGATGCCGTCCATTTTTACACCTGCCAGATCAGGCATGGATAACCGGGCATAAAACCCCACAAAAACCACAGAAAAGAAAACCATTTCAGCCAGAATTCCGGCCGTCAGGTATTTGTTTACGTCTTTTTCGTCCTTTAAAAGCAGTGATTTAGTGATAATATGCGGCTGACAAACAATAGCTACTCCAACCACAAACGGGCAAAAAACAATCTCAAAATAATCGCGAAACAGCGGACTTCCCGGATTCACAGTTGCTGTCAGGGCTGGATCAATGGCCGCTACCTTGTCCCAGAAAGCATGTACCCCATCCGACACCCAGGAATATCCCGAAACAAGCAACAAAACAGCCACCAGCAATTTCAAAAATGCCTGAATGGTATTGGTATACACCATAGCATTTGCGCCGCCAAACATCATATACCCAAAAACAAATACAATAATGAGGGCCAGCGCGAGAATTTCGTCCACTTGAAGCGCTTGCGACAACACTTTGGTCATGCCAACGCAGATGAGCACCATGAAAGTGATCAGCAACAGGGAAAGGAATGCAAAAAACAACGCAAAGCCTTTAGACTCATACCGATTACCAATCCACTGCCCCATACTGATGGCCTTGACTGCCACGCCTTGTTTGCGAAACCGCTTGGTCATCAGAATAAGTGAAAGGTATTTCCCCAAAGGCAGGAAGACGGCAAATGCCAGAAAAGCGCTCCAACCATACAGGGCAATAAACCCTGGATTGATGATAAAAGTAGCCGCGCTGGTGCTGGCCGCTGCCAGGGAGAGTCCAACAAACCAGGGAGAAAAGTGCATGTTACCTACAGCATAATCTGCCATGGATTTGGTACGTCGCGCTCCCTGCACTACGAAATACAGGATGATGCCCATGTAGATGAGCAGGGAAGCAGCAGTAACCCATACAATTTCCTGATTTGCCATTTTAAAAGCATTATTGGATAAACAGCCCGCCAACCCAATTTTATCATGAATTAGCACCTGTTTTCAGAACTCAAAGGAACAGTGACAAATTGAGCGGAAAACAAGCCCGCACTTTTTCAGTGTATGGACCAAAGCGATGTTTTGGAAAAATACAGCTTATAAAAAATTGATTTTCAACAAATTAACAATATACAAAAAGGCATAGACCACACATTTTCAAAAATTTCCTATCCGGGCTGCAGCGAAAAAGCTTACCCTACCTTTGAGCCCGGAAATCAAATATTATTTTGCACATGAAAAGACTGGAAAACAAAGTAGCCATCATTACCGGTGGCGCAAGCGGCATAGGAAAAGCAACCGCCTGGAAATTCCTTGAAGAAGGCGCACAGGTGGCTGTTTGGGACATTGATCATCAACGGATGGATGCCTTGCGCGCAACATGGGCGCAATTTGACGAAAACCGGCTTCGGTTTTATCGGGTAAACACCACGAACCTGGCAGAGGTAGAAGCCACTGCGGCTCAGGTGGCTGTAGATTTTGGCACGGTGCATATTCTGGTGAACAACGCCGGCATTACCCGCGATGCATCCTTGAAAAAAATGAGCGTGGAACAATGGCAACAGGTGATAGACGTAAACCTGACCGGCGTTTTTTATTGCACCAAAGCGGTATATCCATACATGGAAACTCAGGCATGGGGACGCATTCTTTCTGCCGCCTCAGTGGTAGGTCTGTACGGCAATTTCGGGCAATCCAACTACGTAGCCACCAAAGCAGGAATCATCGGAATGACCAAAGTGTGGGCCCGGGAATTTGGTCGCAAAGGCATTACCGCCAATGCCGTGGCGCCTGGCTTTATCCATACTGAAATGATGGATACCATACCGGAAACCGTGCTCCAGGGCATGCGGGATAAATGTCCGATTCCACGATTGGGCAAACCCGAAGAGATAGCTAACGCTTATGTATTTCTGGCATCAGAAGAAGCTGCATTTATTAACGGAGCAACGTTGAGTGTGGATGGCGGTTTAACCGTATAATTGCCCTTCCCTCATTGGATATGCGCGCTAAACTCATATCGTTCTCAGAATATGCGGCAACTCTCCTGCCGCATGAAACAGCCTACCTGCTGGCAATTCAACAGTTTGAAGATCCGGCCAAAGTGGCTGTTCTGGAACGTTTGCACCAAAATTGCATTCAGATTCATCAGGTAGCGCCATATGACCAGAACATAGATAAACGCAAGTATTCCAGCCTGAAAACCTGGATTTCCGATAGACTAAGGGAAAACGATGTAGATGCCCAGTTCGAATGGATGAATGATATGGAGCGGAAAACCATGACCGACTCCATAGAGCCAGAAGAGGAAAAAAGCATCCTGAGGGCCATTCGGAAAATTGGCCCCACACACTTCTTTTTCATCAAATTTTACGAGCTGGTTCAAACCTTTCGTCATTTTTTGCTCATCCGCCTGCGCTATGAAGAGCACCGGCAAGCCAACGATTTTCTACACAAAAACCGACAAGCGTACGAGCGCTCTAAAAACACCTACGAACAACTCCACGAAGCCACCCTGGATATCGTAGGCCAATACTCCACTGGCTCCGGAGAGTCCATGCAATGGCAAAAATGGCTCGCCGAAGTATTGCACGATGACCAATTGGATGGATTAAACAGGTACCTGGCACTCATCCGACTCATTTTTGTGCACCTTAACTACGGCAGCCTGGCACCACTGCTACAGCACTTTGAGTACATGGATGACTTGTTCAGCAATGGAACTTATTACTCCAAACGACTCCTCATCAACTACTACAGCCAACGCCTGCTTTTCCATTCCAAAAGCAAAGACTACGAAAAAGCAATTTACTACGGTTACCTGTCTATTCGGGGCAAGAACTCAGACTACCTGCATTACCTGAACAACCTGGCATCTGTGCTCATGCGCGCCAAAAGGCATACTGAAGCACTTCAGGTTATGAAGTCTGCATATGCCGACGTTAAAACCACCCGAAATTTCCACAGTAAGATTGGTTTTGTAGCCTTTTACATCAAATGCCTCAACCACAACCAACAGTTCAAAAATGCCGAAGGTTATGCCAATGCTTTTCTGAAGGCTTATAAAAAGGAAATATTCGAATATCGCTGGCACCTGTTCTTTACCGCCTATCTGGATGCACTATTCCAGCAGAGGAAATATGGACGCGTTACCAGCCTGGTACAACAATACCGACTCTTGCAAAAAGACAAGGAATACCAGAAAAAAGCCTCTTACCTGCCGGTTATACCCTGGTATTATGAAATGGCAGCCTACAAAGAATCCGGACAGGGCCTACACCCGCTGGCCAACCGAATCTGCGATTACATGCTCTCTCTGCCAGCAAACTCGGAAAAACTGCCACAAATAAGAGCGTTTTTGCAGGAAGTAAAAGACCATATTCCGGATGCATATCAGCTCATTCAAGCTAAATGGCATGAGAAAAAGCGGTGAAGATGGGACATTGGGGGTCATTTGAGGTCATTTAAGGTCATTTGAGGTCATTTGGGGGACATTTGGGGGGCATTTGGGGGGCATTTGAGGACATTTAATCAACGTGGGTTGTCATCCAGAGCGAAGCGAAGGACCTACACAAGCCCGGTTTCCGAAATGCCTTAGCCCAATGCACCCGAATATCCTGGCTTGTGTAGGTTCCGAGTACTCGGAATAACAACCCACATTGATTAAATGACCTCAAATGACCCCCAAATGACCTCAAATGACCCTAAATGACCTACAACACCTCCTTACTCCGCGCTGTTCTTCATCTTCATCAGCAGCGTGTAGGCATTCTGCAACACCAGATCTTTGCCTGAAATATCTGTTTTGGGCAAAATTTGCTGCTCTCCTTTTTCTGCAATACCAAGCTCTACCGGTATCATGTCAAACTGGCCATTGCCCTTGTCCAGAAAAACAAAATGCTCGTTTTGCCAGCGCACCACGGCGCCTTCCGGCACCACCAGGGCCTTTTCGGTCACTACGGCCACTTCTGCGTTCATGAACATTCCCGGAAACAGCTTTTTATGGTCGTACTTGCTGAAGTGGCAGTGCACTTCGGCAGCCCGGTTTTCATCCAGGTTTTTACTGATAAGCAGGATCTCGGCCTGGTATTTTTGGTCGGGCTGATCGGCGGTATAGGCCACCACTTTTTGGCCAATAGCCAGACTGGCCACGTCTTTTTCAAAAACCTTCAGGTTCAGGTGGATATCCTCCGGGTTCACCAGCTCAAACAAAACATCCGTTGGCGCAGTGTATTTGCCAATGTTGACGTGCACTTTGGACACGTACCCGTTGATAGGAGAACGCACGCTGACGGTTCTGGACAAGTTAGCCTCGTTTAATCCGGCCGGATCGAGCCCTATTAACCGCAGTTTCTCTTCCAGTGCCCTGAGCGTAATTTTCTGCACCTCCCAGTTGTTTTTTGCCTGCTGGAATACCTTGTCGCTGCTGGCTTTGTCTGAATTCAGCAGTTGCTGGCGTTGGTATTCGCTTTCCGCCAATGCCACATTAGCCCTCGCCATCAGATAATCCTGTTGAATCTGAATAAACTGGGCATCCTCCATAATGGCCAGCACCTCGCCTTTTCTGACAGCCATACCCGGCAGTAATTTGGTCGACTTGAGGTAGCCACCCAGCGGGAAACTGATGCTGATCATGTTCTGGGGAGGCACATCAATATCGCCATTGAGTTTTAAGGTGGCCGACAAGGGTTTTTGTTCCGGTTTACCTACCACAATACCGGCATTTTTCAGTTGCTGGGGGTCCAGCGATACCTCGGTGGGCAAACTTGTTTCTGCGGTGTCCGCCGCAGCGGGTGTTTCCGGGTTGGAGCCACAGGAAGCCAGCAAAAATGCCAGCGCTACAATGCTATATGGTTTCATTGATTGTTGTCTTTATTGATTAGAAAAAGATTGGAGCAACAACATAGCTTCATTGTAAGCCAACTGTTGTTCCAGGTATTGGCCCTGAATATCAAAACTCTGATTGACGAGCATGACCCATTCGAGGTAATTGATTTCACCAGCCTGATACTGGCGGTTGGCAGTAGCTACCAGCAACTCAGCATTAGGCAATGCCTGCTTTTGGAAATATTGCAGGCTTTCCCGGTATTTAGCGGCTTCATCGCGGGCGGCTATCTGTTCAGCACTCATTTGTTGCTGTAACCAATCCAGCGTTTTTTGCTGTTGTTGCACCTGCAACTCGGAAGCCGCTATGCGCGCACGTTGCGCACGGGCAAACAACGGCACCGCAAGTCCGGCTCCCAGATAGGTAAACCGTTTAGAACCATTGAAATACCGGTCTTCATCCCCAACACGCTGATAACCTATGATGCTCTGGTTGCTCACGCCCAGGGTGATTTCCGGCAACAGTGCTGCTTTCTCTACATCCACCTGATAACGCGCCGAATTTACCTGATGCATTTGAAACTGCATTCGCGGATGCGCTGCCACTCCTGTGGAATCCAAAACATCTGTCCAGGGGAGTACTACCATCGAAGTTTGTGGAATTCTGATATTGTCAGCGCCCAACAGGCGGTTAAACTGCTCCAGCGCTGCTGCCTGATCCCTTCGCAATAGCGCTAACTGATTGCCAATTTGCGCTCGTTGCAACTGAGCGGTTGTTTTTTCCAGCATATTGGATTCGCCACGCTGAAAACGCGCCGCGGCCTTTTCTTCAAAAATCCGGTATACACTATCAGCCCGCTGCAAGAGCTTTTCTTTTTCTGTAAGCGAAATATACAGGTAAAAACGGCGACTCAACTCCAGTTTCAGTTCCTTTTCCGTCATTCCGGTTTGAGATTGTGCTGCCAGAAACTGTTCAGACAATAGCCGTTTTTGGGTTTTGTGCACTTTGGGAAAAGGTATATTCTGTGAAATACCCAGCTTGTTATCAAAGGCGCGGCTGTTGAACTGTCCGAGCTCCGTACTGATATTGGTTTTATCCAGTTCGCGCCAGGTATCCTTCATACGGGCGTGGTATTGCTCATTGAGTCGGGCGGCTTCCAACCCCGGATTCCGGTTGTTCAACCATTGGATGGACTCCTCGAGACTTATGGGCTTTTGCGCCTGCACTGCCTGAGCCGCAAGCAGCAAGGCAATAACCGCCGCTACACCATGCTTGTGCGGGTGTTTAGGGATACTTTTTTCAAAAAGCATGTATAAAACCGGCAGTACAAACAAGGTGAGCAGGGTGGCAGAAACAATACCGCCAATCACCACGGTGGCCAGTGGTCGTTGTACCTCAGCACCGGCGCCCATACTTACGGCCATAGGAATGAAGCCCAGGGAAGGTGCAAGGGCCGTCATCAATATGGAGCGCAAACGGATTTTGGTTCCCATCAGGATCACTTTCCGCGTATCGTGCCAGCCTTCCTTTTGCAAACGATTAAACTCCGAGATCAGCACGATACCATTTAACACTGCTACGCCAAAAAGCGCAATGAATCCAACCCCTGCAGAAATACTGAACGGCAAATCGCGCAGCCACAATGCTACTATGCCGCCAATGGCCGAAAGCGGGATGGCGGAATAAATCAGCAACCCTTGCTTGACTGAGCCAAAAGCAAAATACAACATCAGAAAAATGAGTACCAGCGCCACCGGAACGGCAATACTAAGCCGGTCTTTGGCCGCTTGCAGGTTTTCAAACGCGCCTCCGTAAGTGATGTAATAGCCTGGCGGCAACTTGATTTGCTGCTCCACTTTGGTTTGTAATTCATGCACAATGCTCTGCACATCGCGCCCGCGCACGTTGAATCCTACCACGATACGCCGTTTGGCATCTTCACGCTGAATTTGGTTGGGGCCCTCAATTTCCTGCACATCGGCCACCTGATTCAGCGGAATTTGAACGCCGGTTGGCGTGGCTACCAGTAGATTATGCACATCTGCCAGGGTTTTACGCGCCTCGCCTGCCACACGCACCACCAGATCAAAACGCTTTTCCCCCTCGAATACCTGTCCGGCAGCCGCACCGGCAAAAGCTGCATTCAGGGTGCGGTTCAACTCCGAAATACTCAAGCCGTATTTGGCCATAGCCTCGCGTTTGTAATTGACTACAATCTGAGGCATGCCATTCACCTGTTCTACATACAATTCTGTGGCGCCTTCTACCCCGTGGCTGATTTCGCCCAGTTTTTCGGCATATTTAGCCAGGGTGTCCAGGTCTTCTCCGAAAATTTTACACACCACATCCTGCCTGGCGCCGGTCATCAATTCATTAAAACGCATTTGTACCGGAAACTGAAAACCGGCCGTTACGCCAGGAATGGCCTGGATTTTTTCACTCATTTTCTCTGCCAGTTCATCAAAACTCCTGGCTGAGGTCCATTCCTTTTTGTCTTTCAGGATCACCATCATGTCACTGGCTTCAATAGGCATCGGGTCTGTAGGAATTTCCCCGGAACCAATTTTGGTCACCACTTTTTCTACTTCCGGGAAGTTGTTTAGCAGGGCAGCGGCCGTTTTTTGGGTGGCCTCAATGGTGGTATTCAGGTTGCTGCCGGTTAGCACGCGGGTATCTACCGCAAAGTCGCCTTCCTCCAATTCCGGAATAAACTCTCCGCCCAACGTACTCATAATCCATATGGATATAGCCAGCAGTGCCACCGAACCAGCAATGATGGTTTTGGGCAGGTTGAGCACTTTTTCCAGCACATGCTGATACCAACGCTCCAGCCGCTCCATCATCCGGTCGCTGAGGTACTTTTTGTGGGATATTTTTTTGCTGATAAACAGCGAACTCATCATGGGCACATAGGTCAGCGAAAGGATAAAGGCGCCCAAAATGGCAAAGGATACCGTTTGCGCCATGGGTTTGAACATTTTACCCTCAATACCTTCCAACGAAAAAATGGGCAGGTACACAATCAGGATGATGATTTGTCCAAACACTGCGGCATTCATTATCCGGGAGGAAGCATGGTGTACTTCCCCATTCATTTGTTCCTGACTGAGTCGGTTTACCTCTTTGAAATGTTTGCTGTGGGTTAACTGGTGCATTATGGCCTCCACCACGATAACCGCGCCATCTACAATCAATCCAAAATCGATGGCGCCCAGGCTCATCAAATTGCCCCCCACCCCAAACATATTCATCAGGATGATGGCAAACAGCATGGAAAGCGGGATCACGGAGGCTACAATTAGGCCTGCACGGAAGTTGGCCAGAAAAAACACCAGCACCAATACCACAATCAAAGCGCCTTCCATCAGGTTCACTTCTACGGTGCTAATGGCATTGTTCACCATTTTGGTCCGGTCCAGAAATGGATCTATGATTACGCCTTCCGGCAAGGTTTTTTGGATGGCCTCTACTTTCTTTTTCACGTTTTTGATCACGGTGGAAGAGTTTTCACCCTTCAACATCATCACCACGGCGCCGGCCACCTCACCTTTATCGTTGAAACATACCGCACCGTAACGGGTAGCAGCGCCCTCCCCTACCCTGGCCAGATCGCGTACCAGCACCGGCATGCCCTGGCTGGTGATTTTAACTACAATGTTTTCAATATCGGCCGGACTACCCACCAATCCTTCGCTGCGGATGTAGAGCACTGTTGGTCCTTTTTCAATGTATGCGCCGCCGGTATTTTGGTTATTGGCCTCTAAAGCATCAAACACATCGTTGATGGTTACCCCGAAAGATTTGAGTTTATCGGGATACACGGATACCTCGTATTGTTTCAGCTCACCGCCAAAAGTGGATACATCTGCTACGCCTGGTGTACCCAGCAATTGCCGGCGCACCATCCAGTCCTGGATGGTACGAAGTTCCCGCAGACTGTATTTTTGTTCATACCCCGGTTTAGCCCGAACCACATATTGGTAAATTTCGCCCAATCCGGTAGATACCGGCGCCAGCGATGGGGTTCCTATTCCCTGCGGAATCTGTGCCTGCACTTGTTGCAGTCGCTCACTGATTTGCTGTCGGGCCCAGTAGATATCTATGCCATCGTGAAAAACGATGGTCACCAGCGACAATCCGAAACGACTAAAGCTCCGGATTTCTTTCAGGCCGGGAATGTTGCTATTGGCTTGTTCTATGGGGAAGGTAATGAGACGCTCCACATCCGGGGCGCCCAGAGAGGGTGCGGTGGTAATCACCTGCACCTGATTATTGGTAATGTCCGGAACCGCGTCTATGGGCAAACGCATGGTTTCCAGCACACCATAACCAAGCAAACTCAGGGTAAATAACCCAACGATGAGTTTGTTTTTTATGGAAAACTGAATGATTTGATCCAGCATAATGTTGATATGGTTGGCCTGTGTGCCTGGTTCTCTTTACAGACCGGCAAACAGGTGGTGCAATACTTGCGAAAAGAAATTGGTTCCAGACAAGCGCTACTCCCCGCATCAAAAGATACGAAAAGCGGATGTCATCAGGAAGAGCAAGGAGGAAATATCAACAGGCCTTTGGAGGCTGCCAGATATCTGAAAGGTGGGATGAAGGCAGCTTGCTTTGGTCGTAAATGGGGAGAGCTGAGGACTCTTGTGAAACAGGCGGCATCAGATACAGGCAAAAGGGTTGCGGTATCACGTGCGTTGGCGCCGAGCTGGCACAGTCAAGTACCTTAAAAGGCAATTGCATATCCTCGGCATAATCAGCGTCTTTTACATTACCGCTGAAATAGTGGATAACGATAAACTCCACCAGTCCGAGTTCCGGATTATCGGATTTATGCTGTGTGTAATGCTGCACAAAGGCGCCGAGTTTGACCAACTCGTGCATTTCGGTGTTGGCCAGCAGGTATAACGCCAGAAAAAAAGACGCAGCAATTTTTCGCATTGCGCAAAGGTATTACACAAAGTCACTTGTGCAAAGATTATTAATCTTAATGAATTGTTTTTACCCGGCAATAGACACTCCGATCCATTTACCGATGCCAAAAGTGATGGCCGCTGCCAGCAACCCAAAAATAACCTGGCGGAAGCCTGAGTACCACACGCTTCGGCCGGTAAACAAGGTAATGGATGCGCCGATGAGGAAAAGCCCTACCGTGCTAAATCCGATACTCAACAATATGGCGGCATTTCCTACACTCCAGAAAAACGGCGCCAGGGGAATGACGGCCCCTATGGCAAACAGGATAAACGAGGTAATAGCAGCTTCCCAGGCCGAGCTCTTGAGCTCTTCAGGGTTAATGCCCAACTCTTCTTTGATCAACAGCTCGTGCGCTTTATCCTGGTCAGCCATGATCTCGGCGGCCATGTCATGCGCCTGATCTTCCGGAATACCTTTGGCCATATAAATCAGGGCAATTTCCTGGCGTTCGCCTTCCGGATTACTCTCAATTTCATCCATCTCCAGCGCCATTTGTTTTTCGTACAACTCCTGCGAGCTTTTCACCGATATCCACTCGCCCAAAGCCATAGACAAAGCACCGGCCAGCAATCCCGCCGAGCCGGCCAGCAACACCTCGCTTTGTCCGCTGGTAGCGCCGGCCACGCCCATTACCAGGCTCATATTGGATACCAAACCGTCGTTGGCGCCCAACACGGCGGCGCGCAGGGCATTACCACCTACTGATTTATGTCGTCCTTCAATTCTGGAAAGTTGCTCGCCTGAAACGCGGTGCTGATTGCTGATGAGTGCCTGCAGGATTTTTACGTGATTGCCTTCATCGCCCTGAACGGCTACCTTTTGATTGGATTTTTTTTTGACCAATGCCTGCGCAAGGCCTTTTTCGGTATCCATCATTACCCCGATTACATAATCGTACCCAAACCACCTGCCAATTCGATCGAGGGTGTGCGCGCGCCAGGAAGGTTGTGGCTTGTGTACCTGTTGACCATCAGCTCGCAGGCGCTCAATCATTTTGTCGGCATGACCGCCTTCTATTTCTGAAAGTTGCAAAAACACTTTGGCAATGCCCTCATCAGATTCGGCTTCCGCAATTTTGCGGTACAAATACTGAGCGTCTATTTCAATTTGAACGCTGTCAGAAAGTTGGCGGGCAGAAGATTTGGGCATAAATAAGGTATATAACGTGGATGGAATAAGAGCAAAAATAAGAAAACCTCCCCGGCTTTGGTCTTTGCCGAAGAGGTTTCTGTAAATTTATACTCAGTACAATCAGTGATCAGGATTATCAGTACCGTCGCTTCAGCAAATACCGCCTGCCCCGGTCCAGCACACTTACCTGATCTACCTGCCAGCCTTCCTCGTAAAAGAAGTTCAGGCCATCCACCAGGCTCCTGAAATCAAAACGTTTGCCGTACGGATCCGTAACATAGTCTTCCTTTGGGTTGGATTGACCGTAATCTACCTGAAAGGCGCAACGGCCGTCTTCACGGTACAAGGGATCAATTTCAATGTACTGACCCGTGTTGGAAGGTTCGAGTTTTACGCCTTCCACATAGAGTTGTGCTTTGGCCAGCAGTGCGCAGCCGGCAAAAGCAATGGTGCATAATACTTTTTTCATGGTGGTGCTATTTTGGGACAAAGTAAAGGGGCAAAATGCTGGTTAAAACGGTGTTTAACCTCGGTTTAACCCGGATTGTTAATATCCAATAATCAAACTTCGAAGAACAAAAAAGCCGTAATTTTTAACGAAAAAATTCAATTTGACGAATTTTTATCATTCCAAGGTTGGAAATATCCACCTAACATAATACTTTTGAAAAGTTTTTAATCCGCATCCTCTTTCAAAAACACTTTTCACATGGTTGTTTACCCTAAGAGCATGTTGGGTATTTTCTGACGGAGTCAAAAATTTGAGCTTTTTTCGTCAGTTTTTGCGTTTTTGAAGAAGCATAGCCTGAGTTACGTGACTGAAAAAAGGCGAAAAATGGCGGAAAAAGGACATTTTTTGGCCCGGCAAGAAAATCCCCAACATGCTCTAAAACTGATTTGGGCATTTACTTTAGCCTGCCCGGTATTTTCATGATGGTTATTTTTTATTGACTCCGGACTTGGTGTCATTCCGCCAAGGGTGATGTATGTTTTACTTGAGATCTTATTTACAAGACTTGATTGATGTGTAAGCTGTAGTTAGGGATACTTTCCAAAAGTGTTTTTTTATTCGGTTTTCCTGGATTGACCTTTGTGCAGCAAAGGTCCGAAAGTGTTATGGCTATTATTTTATTTGAGCAAAAGTGGTGTTAACACCCGTAAGAAAATATCAGACAGATATTCCCGGTTTTATCCTGAAATGGCCGGGTTAAAAATCAGAGTAGGGATTACTTATCTTAATTTTCTATGCACTACAAATATTTTTTCACAAAAACCATGCTGTTAAAAGCAGTAATTCTGTGCTTTCTGCCCTGGTTATGGCAGCAAAAAGCATCCTGCCAGGCGTCTCTTATTTGCGGCATCATTGAAAAAAAGGCGCCTGATAATCCTGTATTTTCTGACCGTTTCGGCAATTTATACTCTGCGGAAGAACTTTCCTTGATTGGATTGAACATCCAACAGAATAATTGCGGACCTATTGAAGATTTTGATTTGATTTTTGAAGGAGCAATCCCTTTTTCACAACAGGAAATACAAACCATTTGTGAAGTATTTACTGACCTATCGGCCATAATAAATGCGCCATAAGGGGAAAAAGCTATTGTCAGAATTTCCAAAACCAGCCTGGGCGCTGGTGTTGGCGCCACTGGAACGGCATATTTCTCACCACAATGCGGGTTAGGCTATAATGTGGTACAACAGCAACTTTTTACCGGAGGCATAAATGCCGACCAACATGCGCTGATTGAAATCAATTCGAATTTAAACAACTATTATAACGGACCAGAGGCAGGCATTGGCCCCAATGAATTCGATTTCTACACGGCAATATTGCATGAAGCACTGCACGTATTGGGTTTTGGTTCTCAAATTGGCATGTCGGGAGCCTCGCTTCAGGGCTTTTATACCTTGTGGGATTTGAACCTTAAAAATCCGGCTGGCGACTTTTTAATTGAATCCATGACTCCAGGTAATGGAAGCTGTTGCGCTACATATAATTTTAACCATGATGATTTCCCCAATATGCCGGATATCATCTGGAACCAAAATTGCGGGGCCAGTAACCTTCAATTTGATGTTGCACAACTTCCCCCTGTTAATGGAGAGTATCCGGGTCAGCCCATGGATGATCAATGGTTTAGCCAGGTGCTTAGCCACTTAGACAGAACTTGTGGAACTGAACACTATGTAATGAACAACGGAATTCCTCCAGGTGCTGCCGGGGTTCAACGTACTTTGACAAATGCTGAAATGTCTATTCTTTGTAAACTAGGGTATGATACTAATGCTTGCGACCCGGAATGTATTGCCATTGCTGCAGACGACGGCAATTTTTTTGTTGGATTGAATGAAAATATCCCTATTGATTTTGCCACACTGCTTTCCAATGACTTCCCCACGGATGGAACACTTACCTTTAAACCTGATTGTGGCAATCATGCGGGCTTGACCATACAAGTTGTGGGAAATTCCTTTAACGTTACTGGCAACGCACTTGGAACATACCATTTTTGTTATACGCTCACTTCCTGCGATGGCGAAAGATGTGACGTAGGAGTGGTGCGTGTAGTGGTTACCAATCCCGCCATTGTAGAAGCTTGTCAGAACCTGGAGCCATGTCAGATCAATCCTTTTTGGGATTTTGAATTATTTGGCAGCCCGGATGAAATGTATCCGCTTCTTACCTTGGGCGATGGCAATGGTATGGGTGACGGGGTAATAAATACAGGGTTCACATTTTACCAAACACCCCCGCCATTCCCTTTCTATGACAATACACCAGATCTCTTTGTCGATCCATTTCAAATACTATGGACGTGTGGAAGTCCATTCATTTCCCTATCTACACCTTTTGGCAATCAAAGTTTAGGTATGATTGTTAGAAATATTGATGGTGAAAATTGGCCGGAAGGCTCAGCTTTCCCACTTTGCGAACCAATTTATCCAGGAATGAGTGGGACTATTTCTTTCTTCGCCATGACTCCACAAGCTTGTACAGGTCCAAACTCTCCTCAAGTACAGGCTCGTTTAGAATTTTCGGAATTACCTCCCGTTGACCAACAAATAGTATATAACAACCCAGGGATGGTGGGTGGACCCTGGTTAGTTGATATTACTTCAACCCAAAATACCAACCCAATATTTGCAGAATACACCATTACTTTTACCAATAACTCCGAATTTTGTTGGAATTTTCTTTATTTAAGCGGTGTGTCGGTAAATGAAACTGATTTTGACTATGGTTATCTCGTTGTTGACAACGTCAGTGTCACCCTTGAAAATGATATTTCAGAACTGCTGGATATCAATGCAAGTGTAGGCCCCGCTACACCATGTTTGGGTGAAATAGTAACCATGGAAGTGGAACTTTGTAACAATGTTATCTGCCAGAACAATCCGTACACCCATCCGGAATTTGAGATGGAAATTCAATTGCCTGTTGGGTTGACACATATTCCCAATGCAGATTTTCCAACCCTGGAACATCTTTTTGTGACAAGTGAAATTGCCTACGGAACCTGCGCCACACTGGAGTTAACCGCTCAGGTAGGCGGTGATCTCAACCTGGTTGGACAAAATCTGGGCATTGGGCTTCAACTCCAATTCTTACCAGATCAATGTTACAATGATCAGACCATTCCAGCCGGAAGTGTTTCGCCAATGCTTTGTCCTTTAATAAACTTCACCTGCCCATGCGGCCCGGGCGGTATCAAGATTGATGCCAGCCCAAACAGCCCTTTTTACAACGCTGCATTAGGCGGCGTACCCTACTCAGCATTGGAAACGGCGTTTAATTACGATGCCGATAATGACGGCATCATTGCCCAAAATGAGCATAACGATTGCATCGCTATCCTGGGCCGGTTGATTGTGGATCAAAATGTAGCTATCTCGCAATGTGATAATATCCAGATGCAGCCGTGTTCAGAGATTGTAGTTGGAACGAATGTCAATCATAGCACATTGGGGCTTTTCAGAAATAATATTTTTGCCTGCACAACCATGTGGCATGGTATAACGGTATCGCAATTTGCCACGCTGAACCTGAACCGGAATACCATCCAGGATGCACAATTTGCCGTTACGGCATTGGGCGGGGCGGGTAATCAACTCACCACGGCAAATGTGACTACCTATACGTTCCAGAATAATCATGTGGGCGTAATTTTTCCCAGTGGGTCTGCCAGCCCGGTAGCACACATACCTTTTGCTTTAAATGGTTTTAGCACCACCAGACCGCTGCTTCCTCCTTGCGATGCAGGTTTGACAGACTACGACAACACTTCCGGATATGCAGGTGTAGTGACAAAAGGCACACCCTTAACGGTAGGTACTCCAGGTACGAATGGCATAGAGAATATTTTTTCCAATATCAGAAATGGTATTGTAAGCACAAACGCGATAACCACTGTGCACAGAGCCAGGTTTTTGAACATCCTGGGACCAGTTCCTCCAGGGGCCCCATCTATGTCTAATGCCCGCGGGAATGGCGTAATCGCTTCCGATGGTGTTTTAACCGTATTAAACAGCCATTTTAATACAGTGAGTAAAGGTGTAGTAGGTTTACAGAATAAAATTCTTAAAGTAAGCCACAACAACATGGATATAATGAGAATTGGGGTGTTCCTGCAAGGCGTAGGCCGAAGTGATATCAGCGACAACCCAAGCATTGGTTTTCAACACGTTGGGATTCGCTACTTTGGCGTAACTCCCGCTGTTGGCCTGAATAAACATACCATTGCCAATAATACCAATATGTTTGTGAGTACATTCCCGGGATTCGGACCCGGTTACTCTGTTGCCATTGATATTGACAATGCGCTTACCATTGATGCCGGAAATGCCTCCATCACAAACAATCATTTTTTTGGAAATGGAACCTTAAGTGATGGTATCCGGATCAACGGTGCAGGCGGCTGGGATCTGGCTGACAATGTCATCAATTTTGCTGCGCCAATGTTTGGCAGCAATTTTGGTTTTGGTGTAAGGCTAACGAACACAAATCAAAACTACATGTATCAAAATCACTTGTTTGAGTTTGACCAAACTGCCCCCGGGTCAATGGGTTTCTTTCTCTCACAAGGTACCGGCAACCGGTATTGCTGCAACACTACTTTTGGGCATGATCATGGCTCCCGTTTTGAAGGCGCTTGTGCCAGTACCGAATGGCGCGTAACGACTATGAACGATCATAATCTGGCCATTTCCTGCGCAGCGGGTACTGAAATCAGCCCACAGTTTAACTACGGCAATGATTTTAATGTGGGGACAGGAACGGCGTTTCATGGTGGAGATGAAGACCAGGTTCAGAACTCTCGTTTTCAGGTACTAAACATGCAACAACCTCATTGGCCACAAGCCATCGCTACCCCCAATGCCATAGTTCCTTTCTTTGTACAACCTGGTGTTGATATGAGCTGTGAATCCCCCTGTGAAGCGCCTGAGTTTGCCCCAGCGCCACCGGATCGGGATATTGACGAATCTGATCTGGTGACAGCCACCGGAGGATTTGCTTATGGCCCTTATGGCACAGCTTTGCAATGGGAAAATGAACGCAGGCTCTACGAGAGAATGCGGGATTATGACGGCTTATTGGGCGCTTATGCCGCTACTGATGCATTTTATACCGCTGCCGAAATGGGGAAAATTGGCCAGTATTATACCGCTGAAAGCAGTGCAAAAAACACATGCCTTTTGCCATCCGGTATTCAAAATGATCTGAATCAGGCTCTTTCGGCTATTGAAAGCAATCGCATTGGGGTAGATTCCATTTTAGCTGCCCTTGTATTGGCCAATACCCTGCAAGACAGCCTGGTGATTTATGCGGCCGCCAATATTTTTCATGCCGGCATTAGTACGGCATCAGGTAATCTGGAGGAACAATCCATGCTGGCGCAGCAACATCGGAATGCAAGCGCTGTGAACGCCCTGTCGCTGACCAACGGACTGGCTGCAGACCATATACTGGAGCAAAACCGCAAAAAAGTGCAGCAATTATACCTCCAAACGCTTGGGTTGGGCATTACGCAATTGACGGCGCTACAATTAGCCGAAGCAGAAGCCATTGCGCTTCAATGCCCCCGCGAAGGCGGAAGCGCAGTATATGCAGCAAGGGCTTTGTACCGACTGAACGTAGATCGGGTATTTGCAGAAGATAGTCTTTGTCTGGTTACACAGGAAAGGAGCATCGGCGCTCAACTGACGCTGAATAGTGGGTTGAGGTTAATGCCCAATCCGGCTGCCAATCAGGTAACCATACAAGGATTGATATTAGAAGCGGGCCAACAAGCGGAGGTTATTCTGTTTGACCTGAGCGGCAGGGTCTGTCTGACTGCATTGGTTTCCGCCAATGATCCAGTTATTCCAATTGGTGGATTGCATGGAGGCGTGTATTTCTGCCGAATTAATACGGCCAATGCCCCACCTGTTGCACTAAAACTCCTTATCGCTCATTAAAACCGAAAGGCCAGGCTGTATGGTTACGGCCTGGCCTTCATCATTCTATTTATGAAAAACTGGTTGCTCCTTTTGTACTTTATGCCCAGCATAGTGTCTGCGCAATTGCATGATAACACCTGGTTATTTGGTTTTTTGAACGATACCATTCTTGAAAATGAAGTTGGTATTCAAATATTAACCTTTCCGGAAGGAAAAATAAAAATAACGCAGAATACCAAACTGATGCGGTTCAATTTCTGGGAAACAAACACCTCTTTTTCAGATTCAAGTGGCCAGATTCAAAGTTTCACAAATGCCGTTCACATTGGAAATGCCGATTGGGAAATCATGGATAATGGAGATTCACTCACCAATGCACCAGAGGCTGGTGGAGAGTTATATTCCCAATGGGTACTGATTTTGCCATTCCCAGAACAGCCAAACAAACAAATTTACTTTTACGAAAAGGAAGGATTTACAAGCATTTTATCATTTCATGCTACCCATTTGTATTTTGCTATAGTAGATATGTCTGAAAATGAGGGTCTTGGAAAGGTTTTGTACAGGGATAGTTTGCTGATAGAAGACACCTTGGCAGTCGGCAAAATTTGTGCTACAAAACATGCCAATGGGAGAGATTGGTGGGTATTGATAAATGAACTAAATACCAATAGTTATTATAGGTATTTAATTAACCCTGAAGGAATTCATTTGATAGGCATTCAGTCCATTGGGGCGACTGTAATAGAGGGAGTTGGTCAGGCAGGATTTTCACCCAATGGCGAACACTATTTCATTTATAGCACGGTTAGCGCTGTATTAGGCGCATATATAGACTTATATGACTTTGACCGTTGTGATGGCTTGTTCTACAACCATCGCCAATATCATTTTACGGAAAGAAATTGGGGGGGGGGAACCTTTTCTCCCAATTCACGCTATTTATACATTAATTATTTTACCAAAGCTTTTCAGTATGATTTGGAGGCCTCCGATGTATGGGCAAGCCAGGTACAGGTAGCGGAATATGATGGCTTTTTAGATCCCTCGTTTACAACCTTTTACCTAATGCAATTGGCCCCGGATGGTAAAATCTATTCCAGCAGTACCAACAGTGTGACTTCACTTCATGTGATTAACAACCCTGATGAACCCGGACTTGCCTGCCAATACCAACAACATGGCATAGAATTGCCCAACTATAATGCTTTTTCCATGCCCACTTTCCCCAACTACCGCCTCGGCCCGCTCGATGGCTCCGCCTGCGATACCCTGGGGCTTGACAACCTGCCGGTATCCTGGTGGCGTTCGGAGCAGGATACGCTGGATCCGCTGCAGGTGTATTTTCACGATTTATCCTACTACGAGCCCACAGAATGGCAATGGAGTTTTGGCGATCCGGCCTCCGGCGTGAACAACAGCAGTCTGGAGCGGCATCCGCAGCATATATTTTCAGCGCCAGGCACGTATGAGGTGTGCCTGATGGTGGGCAATGTAAACGCCCGCGATACCCTGTGCCGGATGCTCACTTTAGGCAGCAGCCTGGCAGAAAACCCGGATCTGGATACGCGCATTCAGGTAGCGCCCAATCCGTTTGATTCCCGGCTTTCAGTGGCGGTAAGCAGTCCGCTGGCGCAGGCAGGTGTGATCAGGCTGTTTGATCAAACAGGTCGGCTCGTCATGCAGGAACGGCTATCCTTCGGCATCACGGAGCTGAATACCGGCCATTTGCCTCCGGGCATGTATTTTTACAGTATTTCGGTGCGGGAAGAAACGGTGAAAGCTGGGAAGGTGGTGAAGGTGCGGGGGGAGTGATGATTGACGATTGACGAGTACATGAGTACATGATTGAAGAGGGGGGCGCCTACCGGGCGTCAGCACATTTGCCGGGTTGATTTCGCCTGAATAACTAATTGCCGACCAAATACCTGAACCGGCAGGCGTAGACTGCCCAACAAATGTGCTGACGCCCGGCAGGCGAACCACTTGAACATTGGACATTGGATATTGGATATTGGTTATTCTCAAATAAAAATATCCTTGTCTATCTTCTGCAAAACCCCTTTTTCCTGAGCCACCTGGAACATGTGTTCCACTGCGGCCCGGCCGCGTTCGCCGAGGTTTTCCGTGAAAGGAGTGACATACAGTTGAATATGGGCTTGCATCACAGCATCTTCCATTTCCTGCGCGTAGGCACGCACATAAGGCATCACTTCTTCCGGATGGGCAAATGCATAGGCTACACTGCGCCGCAAAACACGGTTGATTTTTTGCTGAACCTCTTTAGGCAAATCCCTGCGCACCACAATACCTCCCAATGGAATTGGCATCCCGGTGGTGTTTTCCCAATGATCGCCGAGGTCCATAATTTTAACCAACCCTTTCTGTGCGTAAGTAAAGCGGTTTTCATGGATGATGAGCCCGGCATCCGCCTCACCCTGCAGAACGGCTTGCTCCACCTCCGAAAAAACAACTTCGTACTTATCGGTCGCATGGGGATAGGCCAGACTCAGCAGAAAATTGGCTGTGGTCATGGCGCCCGGAATGGCAATCCGGGCCTGGTTTACTTCCTCTTCAGACAGGGCTCTTTTGGCAATTAACAGGGGGCCGCACTGATTGCCCAAAGCACTGCCTGCATCCAGCAATACATACTTATTGGTCAGATGCGCATAGGCATGATAACTCAGCTTGGTGGCCAGCAACTCGCCGGCAAAGGCTCGCCTGTTGAGGGCTTCCACATCCTCAATCACCGGCTCAAAACGCAGTCCCTCGGTGTCTACCCGACCGTGCAGCATGGCTTCAAAAATAAAGGTATCGTTCGGGCAAGGGGAAAAACCCAGCGTAATCAAAGAATCATTCGACATACGGCTTGAAACAAAAAAAACGGGCAGGAGTTGGCCCGGGGCTATTAAAAAGTCCGCAAAAATGGCATATCTTTGTGAATACCAGCAGCCAAACACCGTAATCACGAATGTTTGGCCTTGATTAGTAGCGCGCATGCAATCCAATTCCATCCTTCAGCCCAAAAAACTGCATTATCATTATCTGGTATGGCTTCGGCACGACCTTCCAGCCGGCCTTACGGTGTTCCTGGTTGCACTTCCCCTGTGTTTAGGCATTGCCCTGGCTTCCGGCGCTCCTCCTTTTGCCGGCATATTATCGGGCATTATTGGCGGCCTGGTGGTATCCTTTGTAAGCGGCTCCGCATTAGGCGTTTCAGGACCAGCAGCCGGTTTAACCACCGTTGTAGGCGCTTCCATTATCGGACTGGGCGATTACCGCACTTTTCTGCTGGCGGTTTTGTTGGCAGGCGCCTTTCAGGTTCTGCTTGGGCTGCTCAAATTAGGCACGGTAGCCAATTATTTCCCCTCCGCTGTGATAAAAGGCATGCTGGCAGCCATTGGCATCATCCTGATTTCCAAACAATTACCCATGGCGCTCGGCTACGACCAGCCCGATTTCTGGACGGATGGGTTCATGGGATTGTTCAGCAACAACCAGTTTTACCGGAATCTTGCCAATTTTTACCACCATTTCTCTTCTCCTGTGCTGTTCATCACCCTGAGCAGTCTGGGCATACTCGTATTTCTGGCCAACTTTGTCAAACGCAAAGCCAAGTGGCTGCCTTTACCCTTGGCAGTAGTGGCCCTGGGCATCGGCCTGTATTGGCTGTTTCCTGTTTTACAACCCAATTACGCACTCAAAAGCACCCAAATGGTGCAAATTCCGGCCAATATCTTTAATCAAGTAACTTTTCCTGATTTTAGCAAAATCTGGAGCGACACCCGCATTTTTAAAGATGCTTTTACGATTGGTCTGTTGGCCAGTCTGGAAACCCTTCTTTGTGTGGAAGCCATCGACAAACTGGATCCACTGAAACGCAGAACACCTGTGAACCGCGAATTGCTGGCACAAGGAGTGGGGAATATGCTGTGTGGACTACTGGGTGCGTTGCCCATGACGGCCGTAATTGTGCGCGGGGCCGCCAACGTAGATGCCGGAGGCCGCAGCCGTTTGTCGTCGTTTACGCACGGCGTTTTGCTCCTGCTGGCAGTGGCTTCCATACCATTTGTACTGAGCATGATTCCGTTGGCCTCGCTGGCTGCCATCCTGATGCTCACGGGATACAACCTCACCAAACCATCGCTGTACAAACAGATGTTTAGCCTGGGCTGGAACCAGTTTTTACCATTCGTCATCACCGTAGTAGTGGTTTTAGCCACAGATTTGCTGGAAGGTGTAGCCATCGGGCTGCTCATCTCCATCTATTTCATCATTCGCAACAACTTCAACGCAGAATACCAGATTGAGCAACACCGGAGCCTGGACACCGAACATTACGTGATCCGGTTGAACTCCATGGTGACCTTTTTGAACAAGGTAAACCTGCAAAACACCCTGTATAAAATCCCGCCATATTCTGTACTCACTATTGACGGATCGGGCAGCCGGTTTATCGATTACGATGTGCTGGAAATGATCAGCGAATTTGAAAAACAGGCCCACGAAAAGCATATTGAGCTGATACGCATAAACATTGAACGCGTGACCGTTACCAACGCACACTAACCTGAAACATGCACGACACACCTACCATAGTTTTTGAAGACAACCACCTGCTGGCCATCAACAAGCCTGCCGGATGGTTGGTGCAGGGCGACCGCACAGGAGATGAAACCCTGACCGATTGGGGCAAACAATACCTCAAAGTGAAATATGAAAAACCGGGGGCTGTGTACCTGAACCCGGCGCACCGGATTGATCGTCCGGTGAGTGGCGCCGTTTTGTTTGGCAGAACAGACAAGGCCATGGGGCGTCTTACCATCATGTTTCGGGATAAAAAAGTGCAAAAAACCTATCTGGCCCTGGTTCTGAAAGCGCCTGAACGTCCGGAAGGAGTGCTGAAACACTTTTTGCTGAAGGATGAAAAAAAGAACATCGTGGAAGTGCTCCGGTTACCCGGAGGCGCCGCTAAAGAAAGTATCACCCGGTATAAATTCCTGAAGAAAATCGGCGGCCTGTTCTTGTTGGAAGTGGAACCTGTTACCGGGAGGCCCCACCAGATCAGGGCACAGTTGTCGGCCGTTGGATGTCCTATTTTGGGCGATCTGAAATACGGCGCACCGGATCCGCTACCGGATGCTTCTATCGGACTGCATTGCCACAGCATGGAACTCATCCACCCGGTTCGGCAGGAGCCAATAGCCATACATGCTCCGTTGCCGGAAACGGATTGGTGGGCAGGCGTTTTGTAACCCCTTCAGGGTAATTTAACGTTTCAGAAAGTGCTATTCCCCGACTTTAACCCTTTCTGGCACCGATTTTGGATACTTCCAGGTATCAGTTTAATCATTTAATCCTTTCCGACCTTGACTCAAAATCCGATTACCAGCCGGCAACTGCGCCGGCTCAGCAGTTTTATTTTAGCCTTAGTTGCTGCAGCCACTTGTCTGCATGCACAATGCTCCCTGTCCTGCAATCAGGGAATGCAGGTTTCGCTGGATAACTCCGGCCAGGCGCTCATCACACCTTTGATGATTTCACCCAATGCCGGCAACTCCTGCCCGGGCAACCTCACTGTTACGCTTTACAACCAATTTGGTCAGGTACTACCCAACCCCATTACCTGCAACCAAATCGGCCAAACGGTAACCGCCCGGGTGAAACATACCGCCTCCGGCAACTCCTGCAATGGTACCCTGGAGGTTTTTGACGCGCTGCCACCAGTATTAAGTCAGTGCACCGACAAGTTTGTTTTTTGCCATGAAGATCCTTCACCGGCAAACATTGGATACCCGGTGGCCACGGATAACTGTACGCCTTCCGGGCAACTGAATACCAACTTTGTAGATATAGAAACTTCCTTGCCTTGCGGAACGGTGCAAAACGGGATGCCGGTGTTGAAACGCATAGACCGCCAATGGACCGTTTCTGATGATCATGGCAACAGCAATACTTGTTTGCAACGGGTGTGGTTGAAACATATTACCCAGGCTGACATCACGTTCCCACCCAACCTCGACAATATTTCCTCGCCCGCGCTTGCATGTGGTCAAGACCCGGAAGATTTGGCACTGACAGGGCAGCCAACAGCCAACGGCGTACCCATTGAGGCTTCTCCGGAATGTGAAATGGGTGTAACCTTCTCCGATCAGCTGATCCAGCACTGCGCACCGGGGGGATTCACCGTGCTGCGCAACTGGACCGCTATAGATTTTTGCTCCGGAACCTTTAGCAACAGGATACAAATCATCCGGGTGGAAGATACCCAGGCCCCTACCCTGCTGGCCCCCGATCCATTTGAAGTAGGTACCGATGGGTTTTTGTGCAGTGGAACGGTACTCATTCCTGCCGCTACTGCCACCGATAACTGCTCTTCCATTACCGTTACGCCAAGTTGGGACTTCGGGAGTGGTTATGGTCCGTTTTACGGCATTCCTGAAGGTCAGCATCTGATAACCTACACCGCAGAAGATGCCTGTGGCAATCAATCCACAGCAACAACACAGGTAACCGTACTCGATAATACCCCGCCACAGGCAATTTGCTCTGCCGATTTGCAGGTGGCGCTTTCTACCAATGGGCTGGGCTTGGTGCAGGCCGCTACCATTGATGCCGGCAGTTTCGACAACTGTAGTCCGGTTTTTCTGAGCATAAGCCGGGATGGGGTGGAATTCCAGCCTCAGATTCAGGTGAATTGCCAGGATCTGGGTAGTCCGCTGCTGCTGACTTTGCGTGTGCTGGATGCCTCAGGACTGGAAAACTTTTGCGAAACAGAGGTTAATGTGCGCGACTTCCTGAAACCAAGCCTGGTTTGTCCGCCTAGTTTGAGCCTGAATTGCCTGCAGGATTACAACAATATCGGACTGACCGGACAAGCAGTTGGGAGCGATAACTGTGCTTTACAAAGCATTACCTATCAGGATATTAGCAACATTCAACCCTGTAACATTGGAAGCCTGACCCGTTGGTGGACAGCCACAGATGCTGCCGGCAATACCAAAAGTTGCAGTCAACTGATCAGCGTGGAGGTTGTGAACGGAGCCACGGTTGCCTTCCCTCAGGATGTGTTACTGCAGTCCTGCGCCCAGCCAACTGATCTGGAGCCACTGGCCACCGGCCAACCACTCATTGGCGGCCAAACATGTTCACCACTTTCTGTCAATTACACCGATCAGGTTTTCAATGCTCCGGCGCCTTCCTGTTACCGCATTTTCCGGCACTGGAAGGTCATTGATCATTGTATTTACAATCCTAACGGCGGCAGTGCAGGTATTTGGGAGCATACTCAACTTATTGATGTACAAGACCAAACAGCACCTCAATTGGTATTGCCTTCAGACTTCACGATACAGGCAGATGCTGTCACGCAACAAGCCGTGGTGAGTTTGCCGGATGTAGAAGCCCTGGATTGCAGTGCTATTCAGTTTTTACAGCACAACAGCGCCTTTTCCAGCAATCCCCTGAATGCCTCTGGTGCGTATCCGGTTGGCGAACACTGGATTACTTTCAGCGCCATGGATGCCTGTGGAAACCAGGCACAACAAACCCTGTTTATCAAGGTAACGCCCGCTTATGTGCCAGATCCGGTTTGGCAGGTTGGCGGACAACTGCACAACGAGGCCGGAATCCCGGTACGCAACGTGCCGGTCATGTTGTTTGCCGACGGTTTTTATGCCGAAACGAGTGCGGATACCAATGGCGTTTTCGTGTTTGATGATGTACCAGACAGCCTGGACTACACCCTGCAGCCTTTTAATAATGCCAACTGGCGCAACGGAGTGACTACCTATGATTTGGTGCTCATTTCCAAACATATTCTGGGCCTTGAGCCGCTGAATTCGCCGTTCCGGATGCTTGCAGCAGATGCCAATCTTTCCGGTTCAATCACCACTTTTGATATTTTGCAGTTGCGCAAACTCATTTTGGGCATTACAGATTCTTTACCCAACAACCAATCCTGGCGGTTTGTGCGCGGCGGATATGTTTTTCCTGATTCTCTGAATCCTTTTACCCAACCGGTTCCGGAGCAAATACTCCTGCCGGCCCTGCATCAACCACAGTTTGGACAAGATTTTACAGGTATTAAAATTGGAGACGTGAACGGCAGCTCCAATCCGGCTGAAGCCCGGGAGTTGCGCGATACGCTCTACCTGGCGTATGCAGATCAACAGGTGCATGCCGGCCAAGTGCTGGAGGTACCTGTTGTACTGGGCGGATGGGCTCAAACAGATGGATTTCAGTTCGGTTTGCGTGTAAATCCGGCACAATTCGAGGTGTTAAATCCCAAATTTGAACAGCCACAATGGCTGAATGAAACACATGTCAACCAGGCAAAAAATCAGGTCTTGCGCTTTAGCTGGAACCAGCCTTATGGAAGTGCAACGCCTCAGCACGACACCCTTTTTCGACTGAAATTACGGGCTAAAACGGATGGAACCCTGGCCGGGGCAATTACCCTGGACCACAACGATATGGCCGCTGAAGCTTACACGCCTGCAGGCGATTTTGCCCTGGGACTGCGGCAGACTACACCGGATATTGCGTTGACGGAAACCCTGAAGATGTTCCCCAATCCTTCAACCGGCACATTCTTTATCCAAAATCCGCATCCAGGACAGGAGATGGACTGCCGGGTATATAACCAGTTGGGGCAATTGGTTTGGGAACAATCCGGGAATACAGCTGAATTGATTCAGGTACAACTTTCAACGCCTGAAAGTCAATTGTGCCGGGTGGAATGCAGTAGCCAGGAACACACCTATACCGGAAAGGTATTGGTGCAAAAGCGCTGATCAAACCCGCTTTTTGTAGGTAATAACCGCCAGTGTATTGACCACTGAGGCATACGTCAGCACCGAATAGAAATTGGTTTTGATATCGGCAAACGCGGCGCCTTTGAGCAAAACAAGGCGCATAAATGCCACAAAATAAGCCACCGGGTTGAGTTTATTCAACCACTGGGCCCATTCAGGCATACTGCTGGCAGGCGTAAACAAGCCACTCATCAGGATAAAAATGATGAGGAAAAACCAGGCGGTAAACATGGCCTGTTGCTGGGAATCTGCAAAATTGGAAATCAGGAATCCGAGTCCCAGCATACAAGGGGTGAAGAAGGCCGTGTAAGCAAATACCAGCCACAGACTACCCAGCATAGGGATGTTGAACACCAATTTACCCACCGTAAGTCCGATGGTGAGCATTATCAGGGAAAGCAGCCAGAAAGGCAGCAGCTTACCCAGGATAAACTGCCATTTTTTGACCGGTGTTACATTCAATTGCTCAATGGTGCCTACCTCGCGTTCGCGCACGATGTTGAGTGCTGTGAGGAAGCAAATGATCAGCGAAACGATGGTGCCCAGAATGCCCGGCACCATGAAGGTTTTGTAATCCAGCCGGGGATTGTACCAGTTGCTGTATGTTACATTAACCAGGCTTGGAGCGCCCTGATTGAGGGCTTCCTGTTGAAAATCCCGGATGATGTTTTGTGCATAGCCCATGCCGAGACCGGCCTTGGTGGCATTGATAGCATTCGCATTCAGGGATACTGTTGCTGATTGCTCCCGCATCAGGTCGCGTTCAAAGTTGACAGGAATTTCCAGAATCAGGTCTGCCCGGTCGTCGGCCATTTCATGATCGGCCATGGCGGCTGTGGGCAAGGCATTGATTTTGAAATAACCCGACGCACCCATTTTGGCTGTCAGACGCTGTGAGGTGGGCGAATGATCGTGATCCACCACAGCCAGCGCCAGGTTTTTCACTTCATAATTGGCGGCAAAAGCAAGCAAAAGCGTTTGAACCACCGGCATGACGAGCAGCAAGGGCAACATGATCTTGTTGCGGAAGACCTGCAGGAACTCTTTTTGAACGAGAAAAAAAACAGTGCGCATAAGTGGCGTGCTTTTGCTGATACGTTACGATCAACCTGTGTTAATGAACATAAAGGCGGTCTGGCAGCACAAAGGTGAATATTTTTTTAGAATTTAACCAAATGGTTAAACCAAAAAATTAATTGAATTTCACCCCAATCCTCTTCAAATACATTTATCCTACAAAATAGCTCTTATGTATGTTTGTGCCAGACTATTCATTACCAACCATCCAACCCATGTCTAACCGTCGTTCGTTCATTCGCCAATCTGCTGCCTTTTTGGGCGCCTTTGCATTACACCAAAACCTGGCTGAAGCTTTTCCTTCCTTCAAAGCACCCAAACTTGCTTCACTGGATGACAGCAGTGGTGACGAAGATTTTTGGCGGCAGGTACGACTAGCTTATGCTGCCAGTCCTACCCTGATTAATCTGAATAACGGCGGGGTGTGTCCGGCGCCAAGGGCCACTATGGATGCCCTGGATTACTACAACCGAATGTGCAGTGAAGCGCCCTCTTATTATATGTGGCGCATTTTGGATCAGGATCGGGAGCCGTTGCGGGAGAATCTGGCTACTTTGGCAGGCACCAGTCCGGAAGAAATTGCCATTAACCGGAATGCTACTGAGGCTTTGAATACCATTATTTTTGGTCTGAACCTGAAAGCTGGCGATGAGGTGGTACTATCCAAATACGACTACCCAAACATGATCAACGCATGGAAACAACGGGAAAAACGCGATGGCATTAAGCTCGTTTGGGTGGACCCTGAGTTGCCTTCCGATGATGAAGATTACCTGACACAAGTATATGCCTCCAAGTTTACCGATAATACCCGGGTGGTTCATATCACCCATATCATCAATTGGAACGGCCAGATATTGCCGGCGCGCAAAATTGCCGACGCAGCACACAAACGGGGCATCGACGTACTGGTGGATGGCGCCCACTCATTTGCTGTGCTGGATTACAATATTCCTGATCTGGATTGCGACTACTGGGGCACCAGTTTGCACAAATTCCTGTGCGGTCCATTCGGCAGTGGGATGATGTATATTAAAAAGGAGAAAATACCCAATGTCTGGCCTTTGCTTTCCAATGGAGAACCCAATGGCGCCGACATCCGCAAATTTGAAAGTCTGGGCACCCGCAGTTTCCCGATTGAAATGGCAATTGGGTATTCTTTGGACCTGCACAACATGATTGGTTCCAAACGTAAACAGGAACGTCTGCACTACCTGAAAAACTACTGGATGAGCCGGGTAAAAGATGTGCCTGGAATCAAATTTTACACCAATCCCAATCCAAAATGGAGTTGTGCCATCGGTAATTTCGGATTTGAGGGTAAAAAACCGACTGAAATTTCAGAACAATTATTTTCCAAGTATAAAATCCACACAGTAGCCATTGAGTGGGAAAAAATCAGTGGCGTCCGGGTTACACCGAATGTCTATACTACCACCGATGAGCTGGATAAATTGGTTAAAGGGATTAGGGAGATGAAGGTTTGAGGGGTTGGAGGGGTTTGATGCTGTTAGAAGTGATATTTTTTGCCTTTTAATTCGGAGGTGCGAATTGAAACAATGGTGTTGTGAATTTTAGCACATAAAACCGAGGTTTTGCCAACAAATCGATCAAATACTTCTTTGCTAAAGTATTTCCGATCATATGCCCTGTAAATTTGTGATCTGCACTCACCACACGAACCTTTCGCAATACTCAAAAAATTGACAAACTCATTGTTACCTTCTCTTTCAAAACCCTCGGCAATATTATCCGGAACTGAGCCTGATGAGTTTCGAATCTGATTCCTAAAAGTAAAATCCTCCTTCCAACAATCAGCTAAAGTCAATTCATAAATTTCTTTAGCCAATTCTTTTGCAAGTTGCCAAATGATCAAGTCTTCAAATTTCTTTACAGTCATTTTCAATAGTTTTTTGAGTTGATCCTTCAAATATACAAAATAATTTTAGACTCTCAAACCCTTCAAACCCCTCAAACCCTTCAAACCCCTTCCCCCCCTCAAACCCCTCAACCCCCTCAAACCCTTCAAACCCTTCAAACCCTTCAAACCCTTCACCCCACTCTCATGAATCACATCACTTTTTCCATAGAAAACGCCGTTGCTCGTATCACCTTTAACCGTCCGCAGGTATTCAACTCCATGCATCATGCCATGCGCATGGAAATTTTGGAGGCGTTGGATATTTGTGCCAATGACGATGGCATTCGGGCTGTTTATATTACAGGGACAGGAAAGGCTTTTTGTGCCGGCGAGGATCTACAGGAGGTCACCGATCCGAACGGCCCCAGCCTGACTGAAATCATTGGAACCGGATACAATCCAATGGTGCTGAAAATCCGAAACCTGGAAAAACCGGTAGTTGCTGCCGTAAATGGCGTGGCAGCCGGCGCCGGCGCCAATATCGCCCTGGCCTGCGATATTGTAGTAGCTACCGAATCGGCCTCCTTTACTCAGGCCTTTTCCAAAATCGGGTTGATACCCGACTCTGGTGGCACCTGGACACTGCCTCGACTCATTGGTATGCAACGCGCAGCGGCACTCATGATGCTTTCTGACAAGATTTCCGCTACAGAAGCCGCCGCCATGGGCATGATCTGGAAAGTTTTTCCCGACGAAACATTCGCCTCCGACAGCCTGAAACTGGCTGAAACCCTCGCGCAAATGCCTACGCGCGGGCTCGCGCTCACAAAACAGGCCCTGAGCCACACCTTTTCCAACGATTTTGCCACTCAGGCAGCATTGGAAGATAAACTTCAAAGTCAGGCCGGGCAAACACATGATTACAAAGAAGGAGTAGCTGCCTTTCTGGAAAAACGTAAACCAGAATTTCTGGGTAAGTAATTTTGGCCCTGTTCTTGCGCCTCATCAAACCGAATGGCAAAAACTTATCGCAAACGCTCTGTGCTACGCTTTTTCCGCATCCTCCCACCCGATTACGCCCGCAGCAAAGGTGATGCCCGGAAATTCTGGACCACCCTCATCGTGGTGTCGCTCATCCTGCTAGTGGCGAGCCCGGAATTGCGTTACCGTTTGCGGTCCTTGCTGGAATACCCTATTCACTACAAGGAATACAAGGAGTTTGGCATTCGTATTCCAGGTGGTTACAAAGTACATGGCATTGATGTGAGTCGCTGGCAAAGTCGGGTAGATTGGAACAGGGTAAAAAAGATGAAAGTGGGCAACATCAATATTCGGTTCGCTTTCATCAAAGCCACCGAAGGCACCTGGCTTAAAGATCCGGAATTTGAACGCAATTGGCGTGGTGCGAAAGAGGCCGGTCTTATCCGGGGGGCATATCATTTCTTTTTACCCAATGCAAGCGCCAAGGATCAGGCACTTCAGTTCAGTAAAGCGGTCAAATTGCGCTCCGGCGATTTACCGCCAGTGCTGGACGTAGAGGAAACCCGTGGCATGGCCAAATCATTGATTCAAAAATACACCAAAGAATGCCTGGTTTTACTCGAAAGACATTACGGGGTGAAGCCCATCTTGTACACCAATCGCGATTTTTACAAGAATTATTTTGCTGATAATGAGGCGTTTAAAGGTTACAGGTTCTGGATTGCCCATTATCATGTATCTGATTTTGACATGCCGGACGACGAGCCCTGGCATTTTTGGCAACACAGCGATCGGGGTAATGTGAACGGTATCAATGAACGGGTAGATTTCAACGTATTCAACGGCGATACCATGGCGCTGAAAAAACTCTGTATTCCATAATTACTTCCAGGGCAATTGCTCCAGCAGCCATTCCTTTTCAATCACCAGTTTATTGGCTTCAATTTCTGCCCGAAAAGCCTGCGTGGCCTGCCTGTCGTTCTGATTCAACCGGGTCAGTTTTTGGATATAACGCAGGGTATTGAGGTAATGGGTGGAATGGTAACCAATCAGCTTTTTCTTCCGCAGCAAAAGAATTTTAAAACTGGCCAATAAGGCATCCAGCGCATCCGTGGCATCTGTTTCATAATACATTTTGAGCAACATCACCCGGCTGTCCAGATTGAGCAACAAATCATTTTCATCCACACGCGCCAGTAATGGCATGGCAAGCTTGTAGTTTTTTAAGGTAAAATACACCTTGGCCATGTTGAAATCGCGATGCGCATTGCGGTATTTTTCTTCCAAAAAAGGTTCGAAATCCTGAATAAAACGGATTACCCAATCAAACTCTTTCAACCGCAACCCAAGGGCAACGATGTTTTTGAAAGCAAAGCGACTCAAAAAACCGTGCTCCAGCAAAGCCCTGGTTTCGAGGCCAATCCGGTACAAATCAAATGCCTCGCGCACATACTGCACCTCCCCCATATTGAGTCGGCGAATGCAAAAATTGATGGCCAGGAGCGTAAAAGTGCGATTCTCCTCCTCTGGCAACTCCCGCCCCTGCTTTTCCAGCGCATCCCGAAAAGCCCGGAAACTATTCTCCCCACCACCTGTGAGCGACTGGTAACAGTGGTAATATAAGGCTACAATGGGTACCTCCACCAGCTCGCTTTTTTCCAATAGCTGAAGTAATACGGTTA
>DATGWL010000074.1:0-7750 GCA_035299505.1 Saprospiraceae bacterium
TTTAATGACTTTTAATGACTTTTAATGACTTTTAATGACTTTTAATGACTTTTAATGACTTTTAATGACTTTTAATGACTTTTAATGACTAATGATTCCCCTCTTGCAATAGGCGCGAAATTAGAACAGCTATCGGAATTCGCAGCCATTATTTTAACATTTTTTGTTTTAAATTATCTGTTTAATATCAACACACTCTGCTGAATACCCCAATCGGTTACCAGGCGGCACAAATATGCGCCGTTGGGCAATTCAGGCAACAGAACGTCCTGCACTTGTTTTCCGGCATTCAGCCTGCTTTGCAACAGTGATGCTACCCTTCTGCCATCGGCCGTAAACAGTTCCAGTTGTACCTCAGAGGCTGCCGGAAAATTCGTTTCCAGGAATACCCGTTGTTGCGCCGGATTAGGATAAATTATGGCCTGAATGGCAGCACCGGGCGCAAAAACCGCACTAACGCAGGCTTCGGCAAAAACAGGCACAGAAGTACCTGTACATCCGTCCGGACCAACCATGGAAACCGCGTACAACCCGGCATTTTCAGCCGTCAGCTCAGACAAAGTAGCGCCTTCAATGGGCAACCCGTTGAAATACCATTGGTAATCTGAACCGCCCGGAGCCGTAAGATTGCACAGTCCTTGCAGTTGAACTACCGGCACAAACACTGGTAAAACACTGATTTCCAAAGCATTGGACACCAAACCTGCACCGCAAAGACTATTCGGATCCAATAACTGGGCCGTATACATGCCCGCTTCCGCTGCCGGACGGGTAATACCCAGAGCGCCGTCTGACCATTGCACCACACATTCCGGGCAAACCGCACTGGATACCTGAAGCATGACGGTATCGCCCGGACACAATGCCGTATTCCCAAGAGCCACAATCTCGGGCGCAGGCAATAACGGATGTTCAGACACCCAAACCGGCGCTGAAGCCGGACCCGTGCCGCACACATTGCTCAGACTGGCCGTGAACATACCGGATTCGCTGATCACCAGCGCGACATCCGTTGAACCGTTAGACCAGGTTAACTGGCAATCCAAACAGCCAAAGGTGGCATTGAGTACCACCGAATCGCCCTCGCAGAAAATGGTAAGTCCGTTGGCCTGAATTTCCGGCGCCTCCGGCAGCGATTTTTCTATGAGGATTACCGGGGCTGAGGCCTGACTTTCGCCACACTGGTTCTGTTGTGTTACGGTATAAACTCCGGCATTGCCCAGGGTTTGTTGTACCCCAGTAGCGCCTGTAGACCATTGCTGCACACAACCTGCGCAAGGGTTGACAACCGTGAGCACAGAAGAGTCGCCCGGACACAGCACTATGGCGCCATCCAGGGCAAGTTCGGCTGTGGTTGGATAGTCCAACACTGATACCGTAAACGCTGCGGAAGGCTGACTTGTACCACATACATTGCTTTGAGTGGCCACATATTCGCCTGCCTGGGTGAGTTCCACCACGCTGCTGTCGGCCCCGTGATTCCAGGAAATGGCACAGCCGTTACATGCATTTTGTATGGAAAGGACAACCGATTGGCCCGGGCAAAGCAGCGCAGCGCCGTCAGCCACAAACTCAGGAGCTGGTGGTAGAGACAGGGTATTTACTTCCCAGGCAACGGATTCCGGTCCGGCGCCACATTCGTTTTCAAACACTGCACTGTAAACGCCGCCTGCGCTCACCGTCAGGCTGTATGCCACCGTACCATCCGACCAGCGCACCAGGCAATCTGCACAAATCTGGCTCACAGAAAGTTCTATCGTTTGGCCCGGGCACAACGGGCCGGTTACAGAAGCCAGTACTTCAGGCGCTTCCGTTGGGGCAGCATTTTCTATCAAAACAATGGTATCTGAAACCGGGCTGATGCCACAAACAGGCGCCAGCGGATTGCTCATAGTAGCCGTGTACTGGCCGGCTTCCGCCACCCGGATGCTTGTACCGGTAGCGCCGTTGGACCACTGCACCACACAATCCGCACAAGCATTGGTAACTGTAAGACTGAGGGTATCTCCCGGGCAGAGATAAGGATCGCTATCCAATTCAATGGAAGGGGATTCGAGAGGCGTGTGGATTTTGACTTGCACAGGCACGCGCGCGCTCTCGCAGGAGGCTGTAGTGGCAATGGCCAGATCGTACAGGTAATAGTAATAATCCGGGCCGGCCGTGGAACCCGTGATCGACACCAATCCGGGCAGGGTATAGGGATAACCGGGGCCGGAATTATTCCGGTACAGGTTAGCCGTTGCCGGGCAGCCAATTTGCCAGCCGTTTCCGGGTGGAATATCAAAATCCAGCGTTACCCTACTGGCGCCATCTTCCACATAAATGGTTTTTTCCTGCACCACCACTCCAGATGCATCTCTGAGCTGAAACACCCGGAAAGCAGATCCGGCAGCATACACCAGAGCGGATTGCAGGCGGATTGGCTGGAGAACGTCCAGAAGCAGATACTGATCGCCATTGTGATCGGAGCCGGCGCCAAAAGCATTGGTTGCCGGGCCCAGGTTCTGTATTTGTTGATAAGGCACGCTGGCACTTACATAAAACGTAGTATCCGAAGCCAGATTAAGCTGCCATTGTGTGCCGCTAAACACCGGCGTAGTGGCCTGTTCGGTGGCAAACCATTGCAGGTTTTCGCCGGCCGTGGCCTGGGCCGACAGACTGATTTCACCCGCGCCACAATTTTCCACATTGGCGCTGAGGGGCGTGGAAGCCTGAACCACGGTGATGTAATCTGTTTTTTCCAGGGTGTTCTCACCGGCATTATTCAGCACACGCAGGCTGACTTTATAGGTTCCGGGAGTGGAGTAGTTCACCTGTGGGTGCTGATCGTTAGATACGGATGGGTTGCCACCTTCGAATTGCCATTCCCAGAAATTGGGGGCATTGGTGGATTCGTCGGTGAATTGAACGCTGAGATTTTGACATCCCTCCTGCTGGTTGGCTCGGAAAGCCGCGGTAGGCGGCGCTGGCTGGTAAAGCGGCGATTCCCAGAGTCCGCGACCGTAAGTGCCGGCAAAAATGGTATTGGAAACGTAATTGATTTCCAGCTCGTACACACGCACGGTAGGCAGCCCGTCGAAAAAGCCCACCCATTGACCGTTGAGGTCGTCGTTGGTGTACGCTACAAAGCCAAATCCTCCCACGTAAAGCCCGTTTTTGCCTGTATTTTCCCAAATGGCGCAATACTTGGTGCCCGATGGCAGACCGGCGGTAATGGTAGTCCAGGTAGCGCCGGCATCTGTGGAATGGTATACATTGGAGCCGGTTACCACTACAATGCGTTGAGGCTGCTGTGGGTGGACAGTGATAAAATTGATGCTGCTGGTACCCCAGGCTTTGGTGGTGGTTGCCCAGTTGCCGCCTCCGTTGGCGGTGGTGTAGAGGTTGGAGCCACGCGCCGCATAGATCCGGTTGCGGTCTGAGGGAGCCAGCTTAAGATGATTGAAATTACCATCGGCCAAATCCGAAATTTTCACCCAGCTGTTGCCGCTGTTCGGACTTTTCCAAACGTCTTCAAATGCTACATAGATGGTACCAGACACTTGTGGATCCTGCTCAAAAGGAGTAATCCAGGCGCCATCATCTACATCCGGCGGTTTGCTGATGGAGCTGCGCGTATTGCCCTGATTGGTAGATTTGTACATGGAACCGTTCTGGGAAGTGCCGTACAGGATATTGGCGTTGTTCCAGTCTACAAAGGTTTCCATGCCATCGGCGCCGAGCCAGTCTACCCAGAGCCGGTTGTTGGTGCGCATTACGCTGGTGCCATTGTCTTGCGAGCCGCCAGACACCACGTTGGGATTGGTTTTGGATACCCCGATTTTGTAAAACTCGCGTATACCGAGGCCTACTGAGCGGTTTTGATAGCTTTCGGCGTGATCGTCGCTGGAAAAAATACCACCATCCGTACCTACCCAAAGCCTGTTGCCATAAAATTTCAACAGGTCTACATCCGCATGGTTGTAGCCTACGCCCAGGGAAGCTGCGGTGCTGGGTACCCAGTAAGAAGTTAGTTCAAAATTGAGTCCGCCATTGTGCGATTTCCAGGTGTGAATGCCGGCAATATGCACTTCCTCGGCATCAAAAGGGTGCGCGGCCACATCCATATCGCGTGGCGCCTGCCCACGGTCGTCGTCGCCGGTGGCGCTATAGCCAAAATAATTAACCGAGTCGTCATGGAGTTTGGTAAAAGAATCCCCACTGTCTGTTGATTTATAAAAGCCGTTAAACCGTCCTCCAATAGATTCGGCCACGTAAACAATGGCTGGATTGGCAGGTGTTACCCCAATCATTTTGTGGTTGTTGTCTGCCGTTCCAAAACCGGTAATTTGGGTAAATGAGTTGCCTCCGTTACTGGATTTAAACACCGATATACCCGAAAAATAAATGGTATTGGGATCGCCGGGCTTGAACTCCACATCCTGCCCTTTGATGCCGCTTACACCGGGCACGGCCGTCCAGTTCTGACCGCCGTTCAAAGAGCGGAACAGGCCATTGGTTTCAGACACGGCATAAACGATATTGGGATCAACCGGGTGATAAAGGATGCGGATCACCTTGCCGCCCCCGGAAACATTGCTGGTGGTGCTCCAGCTTAGTCCGCCATCCTGTGAACGGAAAATTTTGCCGGAGGTGCTGCCCCAGAGGTAATGATTGGCATTGAAGGGCGAAATTTCCAGGGAATACACATCCACGGTAGAAAAATCGTCGGTAAGCGGCGTCCAGGTATTGCAACCATCGAGGGTTTTCCAAACGCCGCCGGTGGGGCTGCCAACAATGAGGTGTTGCGGGTTTTGTTCATCCAGTCCGATAGAAGTAATACGGCCCAGGCCCGGGCTCCAGCTGGAGGTGGCATTCCAGTACGTTGGCCCGAGCTGTTTCCAGTTGCCGGAGGAAAGCTGACCGGATTCTGTCTGCTGGCGTAGTTTTTCTGCCCTGCGGTATGCGCGGGCGCGTTGCGCGAGTTCGTTGTTGGGAATTTTGATGCCGTTGGCATCCAACTCCATGGAGGCTACATATTCCCAGCGTTTATAGGGTTTGTAACCGCGCCCCCGCTCGGTGCCTACTTCTTTGAAATAAGCGTTCGCTTCCTGTTGAATTTCCTGCAGGGAATAAGTGCCTGCTTCGATCATTTGCAAATACCGTTGGGCGAAAAGCGCCGGTGTGCCGAAACACAGCAGCAGGAGTAACCAATTACGCATAGACAGATTGTTAAAAATGTAGCCTGTTAAACAAAGGTAAGTTTTTGTTGGGTAAATATCAAGATCCTTCGGGCACTTGCCGTAATTTTCCGAATAATAAACCAACTACTTATGCGATTATTCACCTTACTCCTGTTAACAGCCTTCGTTCAAATCCTTCATGCCGGCAACCATTTTGCCTTAATCCATTGGGATTCAGATTCGTTGCCCGTCATTACCTGCCCGGGAAATGTTACACTCAGCACAGATCCATTTAACTGCGTCGTACCTCATACCTACGAGGTTGTGGTGAGCGGCAACGGCCCTTTAACCCTGGTCCAAACAACAGGCCTGCCTTCCGGCGGCTTATTCCCGGTTGGGTTGGTAACCAATTCCTTTGTAGTAACGGATTCGGCGGGCAATGCTGCTTCCTGCTTCTTTACGGTAAAGGTGTTCGATTATAACCCGCCGGTGATGGTGTGCGATCAGGCGGTTACGGTGGCTATAGGCGTTGGCGACGACCTCAATGATTGTTATGAAGCCGGAAACGGACAATTTGGCGGGGCCGTTTGGTTGAAAGCGGATGTTTTCGACAACGGCACATACGATGAATGCAGCGATTTTATCCTTACTATTCGCAGGGTGGCGCCCTATTCTGCTGTTATCAATGGATTGAACCAAGTAAATGGACACCCGCCCTGTAATGATCCGTTTCCGGATTTCCCCAGTGAGTTTGAACGGGCCATTTCAGAGCAGGATTCTATTAAATTTTATTGTGGGGAAGCTGGATCTACCCAAACTGTTGCGCTGCGCGCTTATCAATGGAATGAAGATGGTACGCCATCTTTGGATGCCAATGGCGGACTTATTTACAACGAATGTTACGTAACGGTAACCGTGGAGGATAAAATTAAGCCTGTGTGTACGCCACCTGCCACGGTATCTGTTTCCTGTGAACAGTTTGATCCCAGTTTACTGAGCTATGGAGCACCTTCCACCATTGATAACTGTTGCGTTGATGGAGTCACGTTTACTGCCAATTATAACCAGTTCGACACTGTATGCAACAAAGGCACGCTTACACGAACGTTTCGGGTAACAGATTGTTCCGGAAATTTCAGTACCTGCACTCAACGCATTATAGTGAGTTACGAGCAGGATTATTACATCAAGTTTCCCAACGATGTGATTGCTACCAATTGCAACAGCACCGGAATCTATGGTGAGCCATTGTTTTTTGGGGAAGATTGTGAATTGATGGGCGTTTCTTATGCAGATGAAATCATTGATGTAGTGCCGGATGCTTGTTACAGGATAGAACGGACTTGGACGGTAATTAACTGGTGTACCTACAATCCTAATGCACCCTTGACTTTGGTGCCGAATCCTACCCCTAATCCTGTTGCGAACAATCCGGTCAACCTCCCCGGGCCTACCGTATCAGCTTGCGGAACCCAGCCCCCATGGCAATCAACTATAGTGAAAATATCTCCCGTAGATACCGCAGCTACCGATTATTGCACTTTCTGGAGCGCCAATGCCAACGGGTATCGGTACAAACAGATCATCAAAATTTTGGATAGTGCAGATCCGGTTTTTGAACCTTGTCCAAATACCGGATTGGTGTTTGAAGATTCTTCATTCAACCATCCTTTCTATTGGAATGGCGTGTTCAATCCTTCCTTACCATCCCAGGATTTGACAGAAACTTCCACCATGCTTAGCGTAACGGGCACCGATGCCTGTTCCGGCTCAAATGTTGGGTTCAATTACCTTCTTTATCTGGATCTGGATGCTGATGGTGTCATGGAGTCTGTGATCAACTCTATGAATCCTCCGCCCGCCGACACCATTTATTACAACAACCATCTGAGTCCAAACTTCATAGGCGGCACGCCCAGACCCTTTGATAATCGCCCGGTACCACAAACGCAGAAGTGGCAATTCCGTATGGCGCAAAGCACCCTGGGGGCTACCCGCACGGCCTCTGTCAGGTGGGTATCTGCTGAAAACCCGGCAGGAATTGTACCCGAATTGCCGGTAGGCACACATAAAATCAGGTGGTTCCTAACAGACGGATGCGGCAACCAGGGAGTATGTGAATACACTTTCACAGTAGAAGCAGGCGAGGTTTCTGCGGTAAAATCAATGCCTGAGGAAATGCTTTCTATTCGCCTGGAACCCAATCCGGTTACAGATCAGGCCCGTTTATCGGTGTATTTGCCTGAAAAAGCACATACCAGACTATCGGTGTTCAGTGCAGACGGGCAATTGGTGCAGCAAGAAACAGCAACCCATGATGCCGGAACACAACTATTCACCCTGGATGCCAAATCCTGGGGCGCTTCCGGGGTGTACCTGGTGCGCATAGAAGCCGGAGCCCGGGTGGGCTGGTGCAAGGTGGTGAGGATCTGATGGTAAGTATCAACCTAGAGTGTGTCTGAAAAACATTGCCGGAGATGAAAATAGCAGATTTTGGGTCCTGACTGAGCGCCCTTTTTCGGGGAATAATCGGGCTTATTGCCCGAAAAAGACGCGAAAGGCAGGTTTCAAAAGATGCATTTTCAGCC
>DATGWL010000075.1:0-28661 GCA_035299505.1 Saprospiraceae bacterium
GACTGGCAGTCACCCCGACAGTATAAACTACGCACCTCGGCGGTTTTCCCCTCATTCCTTACATTTGCGAAAACAATCCTTCCCAGACATGCTCAAAACCGGCATATCTCTCCTGCTTTTCTTATTTGTATCCTTTGCGCAGGCTCAACCTCAGGAAGCCCGTGTGGGTTTCTACCTGATGAACCTGTACGGTCTGAACATGGATGAACACTCCTTTTATGCCGATTTTTACATTTGGTTTAAATGGAAAGGAGACATTGACCCAACCAATATTGAGTTTGTCAATTCCATTGAAAAATGGAGCATGGATAATGCGGCATTTGATGGAGATAGCACCCCGGTGACACTAAAGGATGGCACCAAATACCGGATTTTCCGCAAGGAAGGTCGTTTTTTTCACTCTTTCTCCCTGAATCATTTCCCGCTTGACCGGCATTCCCTCGACATCCAGATTGAGAATCCGGAACATCCGGCTGATTCCCTGATATACCTGCCGGATACGAATGCTGCGTTGATCCGCAATACCCTGAACCTCGTAGGTTGGGAAAGCAAGGGGCTTGCCATGAGTACCCGGGTGCACGATTACGGCACCAATTTTGGCAATCCGGAAGAAAATGCCCAGCGGTACAGCAACCTGAGTTTTCAAATTACACTGGCGCGGCCGTTTAGCTATTTTTTGCTCAAGATGCTGTTGCCCTTGCTGGTGGTGATGCTGGTAGGGATTGGCGCATTACTCCTCCACCCGGAGCACATTGATACCCGGTCTTCATTGCCCATTGGCGCCCTGCTTACGGCCGTTTTCCTGCAGCAATCTTACAGCGATGCCCTGCCTGATACCGGCTATATGGTGTTGATGGACAAGATTTACCTGTTGAGTTATGCCATCATTTCGCTGGTATTACTGCAGATTATCCGTGCCGGCAACGTAACAGCCAAAGAAGGCGCGGTCAAACTTCTGATCCGAAAAGAACAGCGTTTGGCCAGATTTTACCTGCTGTTGTTTATTGCTGGCGTGACGGTACTGAGTTTGTGGCAATAGCCGGGAGTTATTTCATTTTTCTAGTCCGTCCCTTGCCTTTCCCGAACTGGTAAATTGCAAACGCATTCTTCCAAATGGCGGGTATTGGCCAGGCTGAATCGGGTACAGAGTTCAAGGCCATCTCCATTGATCAAAAGTTTGAGCCCGGCAGCATCTGTTACTACTGAAAACATTAAGTCATTGCACATCTCCATATGATGGCCTTTTTCTGATGACGCATCCAAGGGTACATCATCCAGCAGTGCTGTCCAGTCAAATGCCCACTGGTGAATGCCTGATTTTGTTACACGCTCCACTACAGTAGAAATAGTGTCGTTGCTCAGGAGCTTGAAATCAGAAAAGAGGTGGTTGTGATCATTAATGCTCACCTGAACCACATCTTGTGCAACATGCCCCTTATTGCAAGCTTCAAGCCTGGAAATGGCGCGGTAGTAACCATTTTTCAAGTCTGTTATCTCCATTACCCGAATCTCATTCGGATCGACAGAGCCTACCATCTGGATGTCAAACACCATGGCGCCTCGTACGTAAACCGTGCCACCACTGTTTGATCCTATTTGAAAGTTTGTGCTGATACCGGTACCCGGGAATAATTTGTCTACTGCATTGGTCAGTTGCCCCAGGCGGCCATCGGTGTAAAAAGGCCCACTTGGAGCGGTATTTCCAACTGAAATAACCGCCACCTGACAAGACGGTAAGCCATCTTCCCAAATGGTTTTGAGAAACGGAAAGAAGCGATATTCTGAAAACCCACTAGGCATATTATTAATGGCCGTAGCATTTACCGGCACATAAATGTAGTTTTTGAACTTCGCAGACAGGCTGGATATCCCATCAGCAATTTCATCAGGGAGATTCCTTGTCAGACCCTCTGTATAAGTCAGATTGGCTGATCGTATGTAATCCGGCAAAAGCACTTTTTCAAAAGCCTGGACATCATCCGGTACATAAGAACCATTTTCTGAGCGACTATTGTAAAAAAAGTATATGCCCTTGTTGGCATTATCAGCAGGTATGGACAGCGCAAACGCAGTGGGGTATTCCGGGCGAAATTTGTCGCTATTCAACATGTCCAATGTATTATTTCCCCCGGTCAATGTGGTGGTAAAGGTGGTGCCCTGATCTGGAGTGCTGGTAACCTTGATCATCCTTGCCGTAGTTCCAGGTGGTTCGTCATTCGACTTTTTCTCCGACAACACTGATTCTGCATGATATGTACCTGTACGATGGTAAGTATATGGCTGGGTAAGGGTAGCGAGGTCAGCTGTCATGTCGCCATGTGGGTAGTATTTAAAATTACCGTCGCCAAAAATCCAGAATGCCTTGTAGCGGGCATTGGGATTGATGCCCAATGAACGCGGACTATCCGAAACCTTGAAAGTCAGGGAATTACCACTGATGGTTACAGATTCCGGATGTTGGTCGGTTTGGGTGCAATCCAGCGTTTCATTGTTCAGACAAGCGCAGGGCGATTGTGCTTGTGCTTGGGAAAAGAACATTGCAATAGCCGCCGAAAGAAGGATGTAGTGTTTCATGTTTATCACGTTTTAGATATCTGACATTTATTTCCAACGTTTCAAGTGCATGAGGCAAATCACGACTAGTGAAATCAAAAGGCCTGTGAACCTGGAACCCAATGGTTCAGATTCACAGGGCCACTGTCTGTCAATTCTTTTTTGGGAATGAGAATGATTGGTTGGTCTTCAGGGATCAGGCATTATCAGCCATTACAAGGCGTTTCCGTACAAAGTGTCGTTGTGCCACTGCAATCATTGTTAAATACCACCGAGCCTCCCGCCGGAATCGTTTGTGGCGATGAAGGGCTGCCATTACAGATGAAGTAGATTTGAATGTCTAATATACCAGGGTTGTGAATTCTGAATGGGCTTCCGCTGTAAATGCAAAAAACCGGGTCTTTGCCAACAGGGAATGTTTTGGAATAGCCCGTACCCTGCCCGCAGGACGTAGTACAGAAACGGTCGCAGGAATTGGTGGTACCATCGCCAGGTTGGAGCCCACAAATGGTCAGGCCGGCAAAATAGGTGGATGAAACCACCAGGCTGCAACAGCAACCGCCATCGCCACCGCGATTTACAACAGCCAGGACATTAATGTCCTTGATTTCTCCGGTCGTTTGATCGGCCGTTTCGGTGTTGTAGCTTGGTTCGTAACAACCTGTTGCAGAGGCAAAAGCCAGAAGAAGTGCGAAAAAGAAGATTGTGTTTTTCATAAATCGGATTGTTGAATGATTAAAAGAATTGAGGACAGTTTTTGAGTATATTTGCCATTTCCGGGCAAATAAGTAGCAACTTCAAGGGTTGACCCTTGAATTGCAGTATTTCTTAATAAAGGTTGGCGTGGGAAAAAGTTATCCTTGTTTGCAAGGATGGGAGAAGGGCGCCCTGTTGTGGATTTTTACGCTCCCCGGACATGGCGCCCTTTGCACATGCTATTGCAATGATTTTTACTCAGCCTTGATCACCCGCAGGGTTTGAACCATGCCATTGGCTTCCACACGAAGGAGGTAAAAGCCGTTAGCCAGGTTTTCTGTAATCAGTTCGTAGGTGTCCTGCGCGCCCTGGAATTGTTGGTCCAGCACTTTTTGTCCGTTCACATTAAACAACTGGCAATGAACGGATTCTGCCGATAGGTCATCCACATACACCTGCAGTCGGTCGTTGAACGGGTTAGGTGCAACGGCTGCGAAATCCGGTGTATTGGGCAGGCCGGAGCGCAGACCGGTGTAGGAGGGGTCTGGGGCTTGGAGGCCGTTATAATTGTACCCCATATACACGATTTTACATCCTGAACAATTAGGTGAAGTATTAAAGAAACTAGCAGTTAATGTTGCTACAGTAGTTGCTCCATCTTCAATTGCGAATCTAATATAGGTATTATTAGCAAACTTGACCTCTACAAAATGGGCTCCAGAGCACCCAGCGGGAAGTCCTGGTGAACCATTCCACCATTCGTCAATGCAATAAAAAGCGTATTGAGGATTACGAATTGTTGCATCAGGAATTCTCACCTCAAAATGTGGGTCGTCGGATCCAATTGCGGGAATATACTTAATTGAAAATCTTTCGGTGTTTGAACCTCTAAAAATTTTGAATTGACTTTCAGTATTAGGAATTGCAGGGAAGGTACAACTACCTCCTGTTACCGGTATGGTACATCCTTCAGTATTATTAGACCCTTGATAACCAATAACAACTAGGTCAGAAATTAAAGTGCCGAAATCCCCATTTGCCTCTTTTGAACTTTCCCCTCCTCCATCGCACCTACCATTAATAATGGCATAATATTCTGTTCCGGGAGTTAAATTTGAAATAACCGCATCTATTTGATCCTGGGCTTTTATGGTCGTATTCACTAATAAATTGTCACTCGCCCTGTAGGTTCGAATTCTGTACCCTCCAACGGCCTCATCAACGTAATCCCATCCCAAATGAACATCCGTAGTCCCGACACCAATCACATGGAAATTTTTTGGTGCAGGCACCTCACAAATAAGATTTTCGTATTGGGACTTTTCATTCAAAAAAACGACACCTTCAAGTGAGGATGCTTTCAACACTACAGTTGAAAAAAGCATTAAAAAAAGAAAAAAACTTGGTCGTTGCATAGCAGAAAACTGTTGTTGATTAAGATGAGCTGCAAGGTACGTGAACATTGTTCCTAAAAAATAGTACAAATTTGCACCTCCATTCCGTCAAATTCCATGAACAATTCTTATCTTCTTGAAATCATTAAAGTCCTTACTCCAAAGCATTTGGATGAGTTCTTGAAACATTTAGAGCACGCATCTGAATTAGGCTATAAAAATATTCAAGATCAAATTACGCTCTTTAAAACAATTAAAGCGACTGGACCAACTTATTCGAACGAGGAATTAGAAAAGGAAAAAATTTACACCAAAGTGTTCCCTGGCAAAAACCCAATCCCTGGAAAATTGGAAAAACTCATGGTCGAGCTTACCAAAGAGTTACGGAATTTTTTACTCCAAAAAAGGTATATTGATGAAAAAAATGAGCACAAACTTCAATTAGATTGGATTTCGTGGCTTCGAGAAAATGGCCTTGATATGAGGGCACATCAAGTAATGGTTAAATCTAGAAACTCTATTGAAAAAGACCAGGAGGAATCTCTTGATCGTTACCGCCTAGATTTTCTTTATGCAGAGGAGGAGCATGAACTACAAAGCCTTCACAATCAATTTAATGGAAATTTATTTATTACAGAGCTAATTGAATTTTTAGACCGCTATTACTACAATTACCGTTTGGAGCTCTCCAATAGATACTTACTACACCAAAAAAGCCTGCCTCTACCTAACCTTAATACGGACACCCTAGAATTGCCATCTATAGTCACTAATAGTCTTTTATACCAAATATCAATTAAGATAAAATTACTTTTTGAATTAGAGAATCCAACCCCGGAAGCGTTTTATGACCTTATGTTGATTTTAAAAAATAATGAAACTAAGATTTCATTTCAAACACAATCTCAATATTATGCTTTTTTAAGAACTCTTTGCACTATTATTATTAACTCCGGCAAAACTGAATTCGCAGAAGTCTTACATCAAATCCATCAAGATAACCTCGAACGCGGCCTCTTCTTCATCAACAACGAGATCGCCTCACACGCTTACACCAACATCATCCACATTGCCATCCGGGTCAAAGAATACCAATGGGCCCTGGAATTCACAGAAAAATACAAAACACGCATCATCGGCGGGGATCCCAACCAGTTTTTTTACCAAATGAACCTTTCGCTCTGCCTTTTCGCCCTGAAAAGGTACGACGAAGCCATCAACAACCTCCCCGACCCCTCCCTGCACCTGCACTACCAGGGCTTCATTCGATGCCTGGAATTGAAAATTTACTACGAAATGCAGTCTGATCTGCTGCTGTATAAGATGTACGCTTTCCGGAAATATTTTGAGCGCACGGCAACAAAATTAATCCCGGCCAATTGGCGTACCATGTACATCGAGTTCTTCAACATCATGTTACAACTTACTCAGTCGCCACCCAAGGACAAAAAGCGTTCGCAGCAGCTGATCGACCGCATTAACAAGAAAAAATTGCTGGCAGATCGGGCCTGGCTGCTGGAAAAAGCCCGGGAATTGGGATAATTTTTTGTCTCAAAAAGCGCCCGTTTCAGAATCCACCCCTTTTTATGTACTTTTTTTTAGCCCTGAAAATTGGCCCAAACGCCGGTTTTCAGGGCTTTTTCATGCCTTTTACTACCTGAATGCCATCAGAACAGCCCGCCCAATTTGTACTTTTTACCCCGCAACAGGCAGCCCCATCTTTGTGTCATCAAAGCGCAAAACACCCGGGTCGCGCAAATCCCATGAGCTTAGGGAAAACACAAAAACTACTTTTCTTTTCATCATTAACACAAAAACTCTTTTGCAATGAAACGCATTTCTTTCATGCTCCTCCTTGGCATCGTTGCCATCTCTGCCGCACTCCAATCCTGTCAAAAAGAAGCCGTATCCATCCCTGCTACTGATCTGGCTGATCAAACTGCTGAAGATCGCGCCCAGCTGGTTTATGGTGTAACCGTTTTCTCTGCCGGCAACCCAAGCCGCCTGCACACCATGGAAGCTGCCACCGGCAATATCACCAACACAGTAGCGGTTTATGTGCTGGATGCACTCGGGAACCCTTTTTTCCTGGACGACCTTAAAGGTGTTTGTGTGGTAAACGACCAAGTGTTTGTAACCACCGGCTTCAATGTGGTGGATGCTTACAGCAACATGTTGATTAAAGTAAATCCGGCAACCGGTCAGGCTGGTGTCATTTCTTACAGCCCTGCCGAAGTTGGCACTGTTTCCGACATTGATTACAACCCGAACAACAACACCATTTACGGATTGGCCAACAACTCCAATAAACTGGTGACCATAAACGACAATTCCAACAACTGGGGCACTTACGCCAATGTAGGCAACATCACCGGCCTGGGCACCTATCGCACCAAAGGTTTGAGCATGGTCCGCGATGCACAAGGCTTGCGTATCGCTATCGCTGCTACCCTGAATGCCGGTGGTAACGCCCGGATCCTGACTGTGCCTGCCACAGCGGGCCTGGCTACATTCCAGACATCTGTGTTGCCTGTAGCCGACCTGGCAGCGGGTCACTGCGGTATCGGTTTCGACATCGACATGAACGCTATGCTGATCAATCGCAACTCCATCAACGGATTGGGCCTGAACACATTCGGATGGGTAAATGCTTTCCCTCCTCAAACCAATAGCGCGTTCTGGGGTGGCAATGGCCAAAACTTTGAAGACCTTTCTTCAGACGTACAATAAACCGACATCAAAACACGCAGCAGGGGCCTACCGAAAATTCGGAAAGGCCCCTGCCTTTACTTTCCTCACTCCAACACTTATTTGTCATGAAATCTTTAGCACAAATACTGACTTTAGGCCTAGTTATTGGTCTGATGGTTACCTTCACTGCCTGCCAAAAAGAAAACCTGAAACCCCATGATGAAAAAAACCAAACCAATCAACAACCAGCTGGCGATCGAGCCGCCCTGTTTTACGCTGTGACCAATTTTGATGGATTTAACGACAGCAGAGTGCTTGGGATTGATCAGAGTTCCAGTAATATCGTTAGTAATGTGGCCGCATATTATATAGACCCAGCTGGCAATGTGATCAATCTGACCAACTTAAAAGGCATTTGCCTCACTGATTGGGGACAATACTTCATCACCACTGGCAAACCCGGTACAAGTAGCGGATTGCCAAGTCCTTACGATAATTCCCTGTTCAAAATCAACCCGCTCACCGGCCAATGCAGTTACCTGTCTACCGACCCGGGTGGCACCGTTGCCGACCTTGAATTTGATCCGGAAAGTCAAAATTTTTATGGCCTTCGTGAAAACTCCAACGAAGTGGTGGAGATTTCCAATGCCAACAATAATAACTACGCTGATTATTCCAATCCAGTGGGTGTTTTTGTCCCGGATGACGGATACATACTGAAAGGACTTTCCCTGGTAAAAGATGGCAACGGCATATATTTTATTGGAGCGGCCAGCAATGGAGTTGGCGGAGATCCGGCCAAATTATATGAGATCCCGATTGCAGGTGGTGTTGCCACTTTCCTGAACGACCTGGACATGCTGGGTGGATGGGTAAGCGGCAACTGCGGAATCGGGTACGATCTTCAGTATAAGCGCGTGAACATCAACCGTGACTGGGCCATCACAACAGCAGGACTAAACTACTTCCAATGGCAGCCTCCTGTAAATACCAATGTTGTTACCACCTGGACTTTCGGCGCTGATACGCACGATTGCGTAGACCTTACTTCTTCCGTCTATTAACAAGAAGTCTTTTTAAACAAATAAGCATAGTAGGACTGGCATGTTGTTCGGTTTTCTGACCGGCGGCATGCTTTTTTATTTCTCCTGCTGCAATGCCTCAATAGTACTGGCCGGCAAAAGGGCAATATCCAGGATCATCAAGCCATCGAGGCAGTTGGAGAAATTGGGGTCCACATTAAAGGCAATGAACCTGGCGTTTTGCCGCAAATACTGGCGAAACAGCACAGGAACCTTGAAATGTGACGGCTCAATCGTCTCAATCAAACTCTCCAGAGCATCAAACTCCCCGCGCAGGTTTTCTGCCAGCAATTTGGTATCCACTGAGCGTATATTTGGCCTGAAAGCCTTTCTGGGCGCCACCAGCGCGGCCAGCTTTTTATCAAAGAAAAATCGGCGAACGAACTCTACAATTATCCCTTTGGATGCCTCGGAATAATCCTTACTGATGCTCACAGGCCCCAGCAGATACCGGTACTGCGGGTTGGCCAACAAAAAATGCAGTATACCTTTCCACAGCAAAAACAACGGCAGACGATGCTTCTGATAAGCCTCCGGAACATAGGTGCGACCCAATTCCACAGATTGCTGCAAGATGGGGAAAAAGCCCGGCTTCATCTTGAATAAGGAATGAGTGTAAAAACCATTTACCCCAAAACGTTGAAATATCTGATCCCCCAGGCCCAATCTGTACCCTCCGGCAATTTGCGCTTTCTCCCGATCCCAAATAATCAACTGCAGGTAATACATGTCGTGTTCATCCATGTCGCGCGCCTTCCCGGTGCCTTCCCCGGCAGCCCTGAAAGTCAACTCCCGAAGTCGACCTATTTCAAACATGGTATGAGGAAGCAACTGGAATGGCGCCACCAATACATCAAACTGACCGCGTTCAGCCACTTTGGACTCTGGCGGCAAACCATTTATCTCGGCTGCCACTAAGGCTGGATCTACCGGATCAGCCACAGGCTCCTGTGCACCTTGTTTTTTGGGCGCAAACAATTCCGGACGCACGTCAAAACTGGACCCCAGGGAAAAAATCTTGGCCTGTAAAAACTTCCCCCAATGCCTGTTTTTACCCAAAATGGCAATATCCTCCGGAGTAATGAGGTTGCCCACGCGTACGCTTATGCGCACAGGGCCGGAACTCAAATGAAAGGGCAATCCGGGAATGGCTTTACGCAAAAAACCACCGGGCAACTTCTGGGCCTGCAAATGTATGGGCACAACTGGCTGACCTGATTTACGCAGCTGACGCAACACTTGCGTGCGCACCAGGTTTTTCCCGAGGTGACTCAAGGGATTGTCGGAAAAATCCAGTGCCAGACCAACAGCATTCCCTTTTTTTACCCTTCTGGCCAAACGTTTGGCAAAATTCACCCGCAACCAACGGTCTTCCAGGTTCTTCCGGGAAGGTCGAAGCGTATGTGGTTTGAGTGATTTGGATAAGGGTGTAGGATAGGGATAAAGTATCCTGACTTGGTCAAACTGCTCTGCCAACATAGCCAGCAATACCCATTCGTCTACGCCGGGCAATAGCTGATTGCAAACAAAAACAGCCCCGCCCGGCAACTTGGACAGCAATTTTTTGTCAAAATCGGCAATATCCAGCGTAACGCGGGATTTCACCAGCTTGGATTGTGCCTGTGTAAGTAAATCGGTATTCATAGGGTTGTGGTTGCAGGATCAACGCATTTCCATTACCAGATGTACCAGACCATCCACGATGAACTGTACCCCGATGGCGATAACAATAAAGCCCATAATCCGGGCAATGGCGTTCAAACCGCCCGTTCCGAATATCTTGAACAGCACCGGCGCCAAACGCAGGCATACCCAGACCAGAAAAGCAACAGCCACAATCGCGGCTCCGATCAGCCAGCGTTCAGACCACAACGGGTGCTGATTATACTGGGTAATCAGATAAGAAATGGAACCTGGTCCGGAAAGCATGGGCATTGCCATGGGTGAAAAAGCAATATCCTGTTTGTTTTCCTGAGCCTGCTTCTCCACATCTTTGTCGTACCCTCTTCGTTTCGCAAAGCGACCAGAAAGCAAGCCAAAACCACTGATTAACAGGGTCATACCCCCGGCTATGCGCAAGGCATGTATGGTGAGCCCAAAAAACGAGAGGATGTAATTTCCTGCAATGAAAAAAGCCAGCAATATGAGCAGAAAATAAAAGCTGGTTTGCAGCGCAATCTTGTTGCGTTCCGGCAGCGGCCGGTCGCTGGTGAGTGCCACATAAACCGGAATAGCTCCCGGCGGATCCACGATGGAAAACAGGGAGAACAGGGTAGCAAAGAAGAAGTCCATAGACAGTGGTTATTTTCGCTTCAGGAAATACAGGTAAACCGGCAAGTGGTCGCTGTATCCATTGATAAAAATATCACCAACAAAGGTTCGGAAAGGATACCCACGGAATGCCCCTTCTGTTTGCAGCAACCAGGGCTGCCTGAATACATGGGCTTTGTACAACTGCCATCCGCCAATCGGTTTGTTCACAAACCCTTTCGATACAATCATCTGATCGAACAAATCCCAGGAGTCCTTGTATGCCAGGGTGCCGTTTCCTTCCTTGTAAAGGTCGTACATCGGGTTGTACAACTCGTCCAATTCCAGATTATCTGCACTACGACGCGCTTTCAAAACCTGCGCTACGCTTTTGTTGTCGGGATCATCGTTCAAGTCGCCCATAATCACAATTTTAGCATCGGGATCCTGAGTTTTGATGCTGTCGGCCAAGTGCTTGCACACCGAAGCAGCCGCAGCCCGCATCCAGCCTGAGCCTGCCTCGCCTCCCCTGCGGGATGGCCAGTGGCCAACCATTACATGGATAGGCTCTCCATCAAACTTGCCGGCTACGTATAAAATATCACGGGTATAATCCACCATACCGGTTTTCGGGTCCTTGAGCGGCACGGGTGCAGCCAGGCTGCCCAACACCTGAAAATATTTGGGCTGGTATAGCAGGGCCACATCTACACCGCGCTCGTCTGGCGATTCATAGTGCACTATCTGGTATTTACGGGCAGCCAAATCGGGTTGAACCACCAGATCTTCCAGCACCTTACGGTTTTCAATCTCTGAAACGCCCAGCAGTACCACGCCATCTGGAGAGAGTTCGGTGCCCAGTTGGCTCACTACTTTCGACATATTGGCCAGTTTAGACAAATACTTCTCGGTATTCCAATACAAGCGGCCCTGAGGAAGAAAATCGGCATCGTTGGTGGTTGGGGAATCTATGGTATCAAACAGGTTTTCCAGGTTATAAAACCCAATAGAAGCTACCTTATACTCACTGCCGGGTTGAGCTAACAAAGGGCCGGCAGTACAAAGCAGGCAAATGAAGGAAACCGTTTTGAAAAGGGCAAAGACCGTTTTTTTCATGGAAATGCGATATTTAACAGCAAAGGAAACGCTTTTTATGGCGATGAACCTTTAGAAATACTCCATTAATTGGCCCCACGGGGAGCAAATGGTGAACTTGCCGGGTTATTGGCCCCGCCATTTTTTTGTCCATCCTTGTCAGATGGCAAATTATCGTCCAGAAATCGCCAGGCAATACCAAACCTGAGTGCCCCGAATGGTAATGCATGCCGGGCGGTTTGGTAAAACACATCCGATTTATTGAACCAGGTATAACAGTTCTCATAGCGTACAAATCCGCGGAAGCTCTGCACCTTAAAGGAAAGAAACAAGTCCACCCAGGGATATGGCTTTTGGGTAAGTTCGTCCTGCAAATAGAATTGCCAGGATAGCGGGTGGTAACCTTCCGGGCGGAATTCTGCATTGATCCGGAAATCGGCCCCTGCATCCAGTTGCATACGGCGTTTGAACACTTTGCCGGAGAAATACACACTGTTTTTGGAAAACCATTTAGGCAATCGGAACACATCCTCGCGGTTGGGTTGTTGCAAGGCAATGGTATTATCAAAATGAACCCTACCCAATTTGAGGTTTTCGGTAATAATCAACTGATTCACCTGCAAAGCAGTGGTTGTTTGGGCAGCCAGGGCATTCTGATCAAAATATACATAATTATTAACCAGATGTGCCCGTGCAGTTGCGCTCAGGCCAATCAATGGAAGCGAATACGTGGCATGCAACGTATTTTCAACCAGTTTGGCAAAATCCTGATCCCAAATCTGGCGTTTGCTCACATACAACTGATCAAACAACAGACCTGGAGGACGAATCTGGCTCCTTAATCCGGCCTGAAACATACCGGCTTTACCCAATCCCAGACTCAAGCCGCCTTTTAATTGATACTCCCCGATATTATCCAGCAAACCCAACGCGCCTTCTGCGGTAAAAGCAAACCGATCGGAGGGTGTAATGGCCAGCTGGCCTGTCAGGAACAGGTTGGAAAAGCGAAAATTCCGGGGTTCCTGGTTTACTGTAAAATAGGAATGGGTTATTCCTACGGCCAACAAATCAGAGGGTTTTCCCGGTATTTTGGTTTTAAAAGTATTCAGCGTAGCAGCGTTCTTTACCTGATCTACCTGGATAAAATGCCTCAGTCCTCGTTCGTCAACCAAAAAATATGGCTCAAAAAAGGCTGCATCATTGCCCAGGCCATCAGTTGTTGAACCGGTATCGAAGAATTTGTATTTCTGCTGACTCCAATCAATGCTATGACTCAACCTCAAACTTCGCTTTCCACTGGCGCCTTTGCCAGCCAGCAAAAGATGCTGGGTGAGTTGCAGGGATTGATCATCCAGCCTGGTGGCCGCCAACTCCCTGGGCAAACGCACTTCGGCGGCAATCGGACCGGCAAACTGGCCATCGCCAAACACGGTATCCGTTACAATCCCCCCATTGTCCTGATGCCTGATGACGCTCCTGGCAAAAATAAAAAAGGCCTGATAACGCTTTCCTACAGGCACCCAAAGCCCGGTAGCCAATGCATTGTGCTTGGCTCGTTGATAGCGGTATTGACCGAGGTTGTTCAGGGTACGGTAATCCAGGGAAAAATTGGTTCCGCCTTCAAAAGTTCTGGCAAAACGCGCATTCAGGTTGGTCTCAAACTGATTCCTGCCCTGTGAAAAAAATACATCGCTGAAGGTACGGGAGTTGCGAAAAAAGCCCAGCTGCTCCGGTTGAATCATGTACAGATCAAAGGCATTTACCCCTACGCTGAAACCCAGCAAATCTGGTGTTTCGAACAACATAGGCCGGGCTGCACTGCCCAAATTGCCCAAGGTACCATAATCTACAGCATGCTTTCTGGCCGGATCGTACATCCGGTACTGATTATCAGCCAAACTATCTGATAATGGCTGGGAACGCTCCGGAGTGAGCGCAAAAGTGATGAGCAGCGGCTCATCGGGCTGACGCGCCGTGCGGGTTGTAGCGCTGGCTGGTTGCTGTGTAAAACCATGAACAGCAATACACAAGAACAATCCCAACAGGATGGCACGGCCTGCTTTGCCACTATGAGGCAAACGCCGAACAAAGTTAACGTCAAAGAAGGCCAGTGCCTGGATCATGCGCCTGTTATGCTCAAATGGTCTGTGGGAATGATGGTATCAGCTTAGCCAATCAGTGCAGGATTCATACCCATAGTAGAAAATCCACCGTCGTGGTAAAGATTCTGCATGGTTACGTAGCGGGTATAATCGCTGAACAAGGCTACACAGTAATTGGCGCAATCTTCCGCCGGTGCGTTGCCGAGCGGCGACATTTTATCTGCATAATTGAAGAAATCGTGAAAACCTTTCACGCCCTGACCAGCAGTGGTCATGGTTGGCGACTGGCTGATGGTGTTTACCCGAACGTGTTTGGCGGTTCCGAGGTGGTAGCCAAAAGAGCGGGCAAAAGACTCCAGTAATGCTTTGGATTCAGCCATTTCGGAATAATCCGGGAATACACGCTGGGCTGCAATATAGCTGAGAGCAACAATGCTGCCCCAGTCATTGATGGCGTCCAGTTTCCAGATGGTTTGCATCATCTTGTGGAAAGAAATGGCACTCACATCAAACGTTTTTTGCATCCACTCGTGGTTCAGGTCAGTGTAGGACTTCCCCTTTCGTACGTTCACCGACATACCGATGGAGTGTAAAACAAAGTCAACCTTACCGCCAAAATGGTTCATGGATTCGGAGAACAGCTTTTCCAGTTCTTCCATGGAAGTGGCATCCGCGCCGATCACAGGAGCATTGCATTTTTCAGCCAGGGCGTTGATTTCTCCCATGCGCATGGCAACCGGTGCGTTGGTCAGCACTATTTGAGCGCCTTCCTCCACACAACGTTCCGCAACTTTCCAGGCGATACTTTCACTGTTGAGCGCGCCAGAGATGATTCCTTTTTTACCAGAGAGCAATTTGGACATGGTATGTTGAATGATGTTGATGGATGAGTAATTGGATTTCAGTGTGCGGGGCAAAGATAGACAAGTGCGCTTCGATCTAAACAGCAGAATGGTATTTCTTTATGAACGATGGGACGATGAACGATGAAACGATGTGATGGTGACGTAATTACTGACATTGCTGTGTTACCCCATCGTTCATCGTCCACCGTTCATCGTCCCATCGTTCATTTAAAACATACTTTGGTAAATCATACACACCTATAAAATTTATTCCCGCAAATACCCTCAAAACGAATTTTATTCGTTAAATTAAAATTTAACACAACGTTGACAGAATAATAATTTGAAAAATTGGCTATTTGCAAAAATCGCCGTACCTTTGCGTAAATTTTACACTAAGAAACCCCGAATCCTCAAACTTAGTACCTAACTATTATGGCAACGAAAAAGCAATCCACCCCAAAAGTTGTGGCAGATAAAACCACTAAAGCTGAAAAAGCGGTTAAAACTGCTCCAGCAGTGGCAACAAAAGCAGTAAAAGCTGCTAAACCTGCTCCAGTAGCAGCAGAAACTAAAGCAGTAAAAGCTGCTAAACCCGCTGCAACCAAAGCCGTAAAAGCAGAAAAAGCTGCTCCTAAAGCTCCTGTCGCTCCTAAAGCTGCAGAAAAAGCAAGCAAAACTGCGGCTAAAAGCGCCAAAGTAACCTTCACCCTGCCAAAAGAAGCCGTTGAAAACGCAGAAACCGTAGCTGTATTCGGAGATTTCAACAACTGGCAAAACGGCATCGTGCTTAGCAAACAAAAAGACGGTTCTTTCAAAACTGCCGTTGAACTTGAAAAAGGACGTTCATACGAATACCGCTTCCTCATTAACGGTGAAAAATGGGAAAACGATTGGGCCGCTGAAGCCTACGTTCCTACGCCGTTTGGCACCTACAACTCAGTTGTAACTGCCTGATTCCCTTTGCATACAAGATGATTTAGGTTTAGATAGGGCCGCTTCGCAAGGAGCGGCTTTTTCTTTTTATGCACCAAATGAGTCGCCCACTGGCAAACTTTTTACCCCAATACTTGATAGAATGTTTCGACTTTCGTCCCCGGAATCCGATTGCATTTACCCATGAAAAAAGCTACGCTGCTGGCGCTGATTGCCCCACCCCTCGTTGGGGCGCTATCCCTCATACCCATCGATAATCAACCCGATAAATTTCACTCGGAAGCAGAAATTGCTACGTTCCGAAAGCAAATTACCATGCTCGCTTCCGGACATGGCGGCGTTTCTCCCAGCCAGCTTCAAGGCATTATCGACTCCAATATTCTTTTCCCCACTTCGCTTTCGTGCAACGGATGTCATGGTCACGACCCCAATATGGTGGCATTCATCACATCCACAGGGGAAGATGTAAATATTTACGACGACTGGCGCAGCACTATGATGGCCAACAGCGCCAGGGATCCTTTCTGGCGCGCCAAAGTGAGTCACGAAATGCTGGTGAATCCGGCACACAGTCTGGAATTACAAGACAAATGCACCTCCTGCCACGCCCCGGCTGGCCACTACCAGGCCAAACTGAAAGAACAACAACCTCATTACCTGCTGGCAGATTTGTACTCAGATTCTCTGGGACTGGATGGCGTAACCTGCCAGGCCTGCCACGCCCAATCGCCCAAAAAAATTGGCACCCTGCATTCTGGCGCCATCAATTACGATACCAACTACATCCGGGTAGCCTATGGCCCCTATAAATTTGTATTCGCCCCGCCAATGCACAATTTCGTAGGTATTACGCCCGAATTCGGTGAGCATATCGGCAATGCCGGCCTTTGTGCCAGCTGCCATACCCTCATTACCAACACAGCCGACTTAAACGGCAACAATACCGGAAGTACCTTTATTGAACAGGCCACCTACCATGAATGGCTGAACAGCCGGTATGATGAATCGAACGATAACATCAGTTGCCAAAGTTGTCATATGCCGCAAATCCAGGATCCGGTGGTTATTTCAGCCAATTACGCCTTTTTATTTGCCAAATATCCCTTCGGCCTTCACGAACTTGCCGGCGCCAATGTAACCATGCTCCGCCTGATGAAAGAAAACCGCCAGGCGCTGGGTATTCCGGCTGAAGCGGCACATTTTGATAGCACCATCGCCGCTACACTGCGAATGTTGCAACAAAAAAGTGTGGACTTAACCCTGAAAACAGAGGATGCCAACGGCGACACCATGCATTTCTCCCTGAAATTGCAGAACAAGGCCGGACATAAATTCCCTTCCGGATACCCGGCCCGACGCGCCTGGGTGGAATTTGAGGTGAGCACTGCTGATGGTCAAACCATTTTCCATTCCGGTAAAATGAACCCGGATTATACCATTGTCGGAGAGAACAGCAATTTCGAACCTCACCATTCCGTCATTTCCAGCGAACAACAGGTACAGATTTATGAAATGGTGCCGGTAGATGTGGAAAGCAACTTTACCAACATACTGGAGCGTTGTTTCCTGGCCATCAAAGACAACCGCCTGCCTCCACAAGGTTTTAGGACCAATGATCCGGTGTACGATACTACCCGAATTATTGGCCTGGGGAATGACAAGGATTTCAACCTTTTTGCCAATCAAACCGAAGGTTCAGGCGCTGATATCCTGCACTTCAAACTGCCAAATCAACAATTTTCAGGCTACCTGAATGTGCGTGCCCGTGTGTGGTATCAAAGCCTTCCTCCCAAGTGGATGGCTCCCATTTTTGCCTATTCTTCTCCTGAAATAGACGCCTTCAAAGCCATGTTTGATGGCGCAGATCAATCGCCAATCCTGGTGGCAGAAGCATCGATGGATTCTGTGCTGGTGTCTACAGTTTCCACAAAAAACACAGACATTCAATCGCTTATAAACGTAACACCCACCTTTAATTCCGATGGCAGAGTATGGATTTCTGCACAAGGTCATATTCAGATTCAACAGGTAAGCATCTGGAATGCCAGTGGTCAGCAAATGGCCCCGGTGCATTGGCAATCGCCACAACAACCGGTTCCTTTGCCCGCAACGCCTGGTTATTATTTTGTGGTAATTGACACTGATCGTGGCCGGGTGATCCGCAAAGTGTTGAGAAGTTAATACTTTTCGGCCATGGAATCCCAATCGGAATGGGCAAAAACATGGGAGAAGTTTAAACGAAACCGACCTGCGCTGGCGGGGCTCTGGTTTATTGGTCTGGCGGTTTTTCTGGCAGTGGCAGGTTATGGACTTGCGCCGGATCCTTCGCCTGATGCCAATACCCAAATCCCGGAAATTGCCCTGCAAAACCCGGGTTTTGAACTGTTTTATCTGAAGAAAAACCTGGAATCCATACCAAATCCCGGTTCTGTATTCAACACCCTGCTGCACGGTGCCCCTCCAACATTCAAACATATACCATTAAGTAGTCCGGAAGTAAAACTGCAGGGCGACACCTTGTTATTCCATGCACCTGGGAAAAGCAAACAATGGACGGCCATCCCAGTCAGTCAGCTCCAGTCCACCAAAGCAGAAAGCAAATACTATCCTCTGGGCGCCGACAAATTTGGGCGCTGTATGCTCAGTCGACTTATCCTGGGTTTTCGGGTATCTCTTACGGTAGGACTCATTGCCGTAGCGATTTCCCTGACCCTGGGAATATTGCTGGGGGCTGTAGGGGGCTATGCAGGCGGACGAGCAGATGAGTTCATCATGCTTTTGATCAACACCATTTGGTCTATTCCCACCTTGTTGCTGGTTTTTGCCGTAGTACTGGCCCTTGGCCGTGGAATCGGCATCATTTTTTTAGCTGTAGGCCTTACCATGTGGGTAGATGTGGCGCGGGTGGTACGAGGACAGGTTTTGAGCATTAAACAACTGGCATTTGTAGAGGCGGCCCAAAGCATGGGCATTGGCCACACCAGCATTTTATTCAGGCATATATTACCTAACCTGATGGGCCCCATTATGGTGCTTACCGCAGGCAATTTTGCCACAGCTATTTTATTGGAATCCGGACTCAGCTACCTCGGATTTGGCGTTCAGCCGCCAGCACCATCCTGGGGAAACCTCCTAAACGAAAATTACGGCTTTGCCCTCAGCGGAAAGCCTTACCTTGCATTGGCGCCAGCGCTCACCATTGCCTTCACTGTACTGGCTTTCAACCTGATAGGCAATGGATTGAGAGATGCCATGGATGTTAAAAAATAACTAGACATGACCCTTCCGGCAAACACACCTACCGAATACGTTCAGGCAGTTGATGATGCACGCAGAGAAGCTTTTTCCAAGCTTCGGGATACCATCACAGCACATATACCCGCTGATTTCCGGGAAGAAATGAGCTATGGGATGATCGGCTATGTTGTACCCCACAATATTTATCCTGCGGGTTATCACTGCGACCCAAAACTGCCGCTTCCATTTGTGAGCATTGCAGCACAAAAGAACTTTCTCGCATTTTATCATATGGGCATGTATGCCAATCCATCATTACTGGAATGGTTTGTCCAGGAGTTCCCCAAACACAGCAAAGCCAAACTGGATATGGGGAAAAGTTGTGTTCGCTTCAAAAAGGCAAACGACATCCCTTACGAACTCATCGGACAATTGATGGAAAAAATGAATGCAGAAGACTGGATTCAGTTGTATGAGAGCGCTTTTCGGCGCAAAGGTTAGATTTTACTGCGGAGGCGCGGTAAAAACCACTTCATCAACAATCTCTGCCTATTTAAAAATCCACCCGGTAAGCCAAAATTGGTAGCATTGGAGCCTGATACCAGGTTTCTATTTTCTTTGTATCCGGGTTGAAATAGCGGCCGCCAATGTTCTGACGGTTGCTTACATTCTGTATATCAATGGCCAGCGTGGTAGTAAGGTGTTTGTAATTACGCTTCAAACGCAAGCCCAGATCAACACGAAAATAAGCCGGCAATTGCGTGGAAAAGGCCAATTCGTCGCGATAAACAGCTTGCCCTGCCGCCTGTGAAGCTTCCAGATCAATAGGGGTCTCTTTCTGGCCGCCCACCGCAATACTTTTCAGATTTACCCCAATGGTTCTGTTCTTTCCTCTTTTGTTCCAGGACCATTCCTTTCCGGCAGTAACAGAACTGGCATACTTACTGTCGAAGCGACCATCGCGCCAAACCCGGTCTGAGCCCTGGTATTCAGCTTTGAAAAGGGAAAGGGAAGCCAGCCAGTAAAACCCGCGGGTCAAAAACTGCTCGCCGGTGAACTCCAGACCATAGTTGCGGCCCTTGCCAGAATTATCCAGGGCATGAAACTCCAGGCCGCCGAAAACATTCAACACGGAGAAAGAACTTGCAATGCCTTGATCCACAGGCACATTAAATAAATGCTGGTAGTAACTCTCTGCCTTGAAATGCAGGTTTTTACCCGGATAAATATCGTACGCAGCCACCAGGTGATGCGCCTTGCTTAGGTCAAGATCCTCATTCACCAGACGCCCCTGCTCATCTTTCAGGAAATACATACCCAGCGGCATTACTTGCGAATGCAGGCCGTAGCCCAGCGTGAACCGGTGCTTGGCACTGGGGGCATACTGTAAGGCTGCACGAGGTTCTACTGAAGTTTTCTGGTTCAGCAACATAGTCAATGCATGTACGCCCAGGTTAAATGTTACCCTGTCGGAGGGTTTGTATTGCCATTGCGTAAATGCCTGAACAGTTTGGGAGTTGCCATCCTGGCGCAGATACTCCTGCATTTTTTCGGTCTCAGAATCATATTCCCGCTGCAGCAACTTAAAATATAACTGATTGACATACAATCCACTACGCAGATAATGACGGGCATTAAACTTATGGCTTACCACTGTAGACAAGGTAGCCTTTGTTTGCAGATTGCCCGCATCAAAATCCAGCCTGAGTTTATTACCCGACAGTTCATAAGTTTTACCTTCCTGAATGTTGTCAACACCTGAAAATACCAGCGCTGTTTTCAGGTGTGTATTTGAGCCCCACACTTTGCTGTGCGTAAGTCCAACAACACCGGTATTGGTTTGGAAAACATAAGGATACTTCAATTGCGGATTTTCTACCCAGCTACTGGAATCCGGATCTCCTTCAAGGGTTTGTTTACTCAATCCACCAAAACCAAACAGGGAGAAAGAGCCGGCTTTGCCTGCAGATTGCCACACATGAAAAGATAAATCCTGAAAATTAGTCACCGCGTCACCCAACGGGACACCAATTTTACCCAGTAGAGAAAGGGTTGAATACCGGTAATTCACCAGATATGAACCGTTTCCTCCTTTCAGAGGACCTTCCGCCGCTGCATCCAGCCCCAATACGCCCGCCTGGAAGGTAAATTCACGTTTATCCATATTGCCCTTGCGCAACTTCAGATCGAATACCCCGGATAGCGCGTTGCCGTATTCTGCAGCAAAAGCGCCAGTGGAAAAATCAGAATTACTCAAAAGTTGGGCACTGAGAATAGATATACCTCCGCCGGAAGTTCCGGCTGAAGAAAAGTGATTAGGGTTGGGAATATCAACCCCCTCCATGCGCCACAACAAACCATTGGGCGCATTGCCACGGATAACAATGTGGTTGTTGCCATCATCAGCAGCCACTACACCGGCATAAGAGGTTACCATTCGGGCCGGATCGTTCACGGCCGCGGCAAACCGTCGGGTTTCTTCCACAGAAAAGGTGCGGGTAGACACCAGCGACAAATCATTCAGGGGTTTTTGTTTGGCTGATTTGGCAGTAATAACCACCTCTTTCTGTTCCATCACCGCCTCTTCCATAGCAATCAGCAGATCAGTTTCTTTGCCGGCATCCAACACGACGTTGGTTACCACCGCATCCTTATATCCGATGTAGGTTACCATAACGTGATATTTGCCAACAGGAAGATCAGGGAAACGAAACCGGCCATCAACATCAGTCACGGCGCCAATAGGTTGGGGATTTATTTCATTAACTGACGCTACCTGCACGCGCGCGCCTATGAGCTCGTAACGTACAGCCTTGTCAATAACTTGTCCTTTCAGGTTTTGGGTTTGGCCATGCAACTGAAATGGCCATGAGAGTAGCAGGCTTGCCAGGAAAGCAAGCAATAGTTTGAGGATTTGCATGATGTATAGGGGAGAAAAAACGGGTGGGAAGGGGAGGCGCTCGTGCAATCGGAGAAACGCGGAAGGCTTGATAATCAGCCCTTCACACCACCGCGTTTCTCCGTCTTTGCGACAAAATGACTTTTAAGACTGACCCAACATTTGGGGTCGCAAATAAAGGTTGGGAACTAAGTTGGTTCACCACTAGTATTTCCGTACCGATCCGGAGCCAGCTACTTTGGCATTAACAGCAGGATTGCCTTTGTAAACAATATCACCGGAACCGCTGATTTCGGCCGTTAAAGACTCCAGCACATTGATTTGAACATTACCACTTCCGGAAACATCTACATCAGCTTCATTTACAACGTAATCGAAGCAACGAATCTCGCCGCTGCCAGACACGTCAGCCTTCAGTTTATCGCCCTCGCCTGCCAGGCGCAGTTCACCGCTGCCGGAAACTTCCAGTTCCGCCTGTTCAAAATATGCCTCATCTGCCTTGATACTGCCGCTGCCGGAAACATCCATAGACAGCTTGGTACCAGAGATAGAATCCAAAACCACTATTTCACCACTGCCGCTTACCTCAAAATACTTCCAGGAAGGCGCGGTTACTATAACCTTCATATTGTCTACATCGCGAATGTTTCTGGTGAAGTACACTTTCAACACGCCATCTTCCACTTTGGTTTCTACATAAGGCATGGCCGTTTCCTCGCAGGTTATTTCTACCTTAAATGAATCACCCACACGCACTTCCGCATCCGCTGGCACACACAAGTCCAGACCGTTGAAATCGTCTTCATTAAAATCGAGGGTAATTAATTCGCCGGTTGACTTCAGTCCAAACGGATCGCAGGAAGTTGCGAGAAGGGAAAAAGCGAGGATGCCCAGCGCCCATGCGCCGGCTTTCAGAGCTGACATTTTCATAGCCAAAAAATTTAATTGTTTTTGTTGAACTGTTCTGACACACCATTTGCTTTTAGGGTTACATGGTGTGTACTTTGTTTTTGCTTTATACCTACAGGACACCCTCCCCCCGACTATACCCTGAGTCGGGAGGATATTTTTTTTCATAAACTTGAAAAAAGGCAAGCCTGCGGGCAATCAACAACCACACAAGTTATTGATTATCAAAAACTAATAGAAAAATAAAAAAGAAAAATTCAAGCGCCAGCTTGTTCGGCGCGGGCTTTCAAAGCCTGGTTCATTTGCACAAAGTTGTTGCGGGTATCCTCGCCAATGCTGCGGAAAATCATGCCGCTCAATATGCCTGAAAAGGTTTCGCCATGGACAAGGTTCACCTGATTGGGACCAAGTTCCTGAATTTCAAAATAGTGGCGGCCATCAAAAAGCCCCTTGAACCAAAGCGACCCCAGCCATTCAAAATACTGCCCCTGACGAACCTCCAGGATGACCGGTTTGAACGTCATGGATTTTTCGCCGGTGCGCATGGTGTTTTCAATACGCTCCCCCTTGACAACCTTACCTTTGCTGGTAATAATAAACGGATTCCATTCCTGATATCCTTCCAAATTGGTGAGAATGTCCCAGACTCTCTCCTTGGATGACTGAATAACGATTTCTGTTCTGATCTGTAATGCCATGATGTTGTTGTTTTTATGAAACAAAGGTATAGGCGCTTAAAACCGGCCATCGTTAACAATTGTAAAGAAATGAAGGCCTCAGTTAAAATCTCGAATGACCACTTATCCATGATTATTTGGGATTTATCCATTGAACCTGACCATTCAAAAAAAAATCAGTGGCGGGCTCAGGGTAAGATCTGAACTTTGGTGTCTTAACTATAGCACTAAAAAGTGTCAAACGGAAATCAACCCATGATACAAACCATCGGAGTGGATGAAGCCTCCTTCGATGCGCTGTTCCGGACCTGGTATGCACCCCTGGTCCGCTATGCCTATTCCTTTACCGAAGGCGATCAGGATGAAGCCGAGGAATTGGTTCAGGAAGCCTTTGTCAAACTTTGGGGACAGCGTGCAAGCCTTGGCGTTCAGCACTCAGTAAAAGCTTATTTGTACAAAATGGTACACAATCAGGCACTCAACCGCCTGCGCTCCAGCAAAGTACAAGAAAAGTACGTACAACATCAAACCAGACAAATGGCTCAGGAATTTGAATCTGCTCCGGAAATTCCGGAATTGCAACAGCGCCTGCAAAAGGTACTGGCAGCATTGCCCGCGCAATGCAGGCAGGTTTTTGAACTGAGCCGGTTTGAAGAACTCAAATACCGGGAAATTGCCGAACAACTCGGTATTTCCATCAAAACGGTGGAAACCCACATGGGCAAAGCACTCAGAATCATGCGCCAGGAACTGGCCGAATACCTGACCCTGCTGGCGGCTCTCTTCCACTTCATCCATATCTGACTTTAATGACGCCATGCTATACACCAACGAAATAGACGAACAGATCGCCAAATTTCTGGCAGGCGAAAGTACCCCCGGGGAGGTGTCGGCCTTACAGCAATGGCTGGCTGAATCGGCTGATAATCAATTGTATTTCAACCAGATGCAAAAACTCTGGAACGACTCCTCCCCTACCCCGCTACCCCGGCCTCTGGATGTGGAACAAGCGCTTGCACGTACTAAAAATAAAATTGCTGCCAGCTCAAAACCCGTTAGCGCCCGCCGGATACCTATGCAGTGGATGGCTATTGCCGCTTCACTGGTGTTGCTCATCGGCGCATTTTGGTTTTTCCAACAGGATACAATCCTGCCGGTAGAATCAGTTGCCGCCTCAGAATCTCCCGTGGAACAAAAACTGAGCGACGGGTCCGTCATTTCTGTAAATCAGTTCTCCCAGGTATCCGCAAGTTTCAGCAACCGCAAACGCAGCGTCCAGCTAAACGGAGAAGCCTACTTTGCCGTTGCCTCTAACCCCGAACGACCATTTGTAGTAGAAGTTAAAACCGTATCTGTAACTGTCTTAGGCACCAAGTTCAATGTTGACAACCGAAGCAACACTCAAAAAGTCATTGTAAGTGTGGATGAAGGCAAGGTAAAAGTGGCATCTGCACAAGGAGAAAAACAGTTGTTGGCTGGCGATCAGGCCATTATAGACCTTAATTCCGGTCTTATGGAAGTACGGCAAACCACTCCTGCCGAAAACGTAACCGCCTGGGCCAGCCGGAAATTCGCATTCGAAGACACGCCATTGTCTAAAGTTATACCTGAGTTGGAAAAAGTGTACCAGGTTAAAATACATCTGTCCAATCCGGCATTGGAACAATGCAGACTCCATGTACACTTCGACCAGGAATCTATTGAGCATATCATGCTCGTCATTGCCGAAACCTTTTCGCTCAAACTTCGTGTCATCAACGGCCAATATTACCTGGAAGGAGATGCCTGTTCAGATTAACCTTTTGTCATGACCAGAATCCTGATCTTCCTGTTGATTTTCACTTCCGTCTCCCTGTCTTCAGCACAAGCTGTTGAGGTGCTAAGCCGGCGACTTACCATCACTTTTAACCAGACGCCAATCAAGGAGGCATTGGATGAAGTGGCCCGACAGGCAGATTTTGAGTGGTCATACAATGTAAGAATCCTGAGTCCAACCCACCGGGTAACGTTACAGGCCCGCGATTGGACCGTGCGGGAAATTCTGAGGGAAATGCTGGGAGAAAACTATGTGGTGAAAAGTAGTGGCCGCCACCTCATTCTTAAAAAGGAAAAACCACCCAAATCTGAACTCAGCGGGGTAATCCGGGCTAATGGCACCGACGAACGCCTGGCAAACGTAACCATCTACGACAAAAAAACGCTCCGCGCTACCACTACCGACTCAACAGGATATTACAAACTGAAAATCAAGAAAAAGAGCCAGATTGTAGTAACGCGCCTGGGATACCGCGACACCTTGCTGCAGGTAGCATCACTGAGTCCCAGATACCAAAATTTGCAACTTAAACCCGTGCCAATTCCGGCCAACGACACCCCTGCGCTGCAACTGGCTATCAGGCGATCGTTGAAAAAGGCCGCTTCGGAAGTGGATTATTTTTTCAACACGCAGTTGGACAAATGGCACGAGTTGAATGTGCCGGATACTTTTAGCCGCCAGTTTCAGATTTCTTTCCTGCCACAACTGGGCACCAACCATATGCTTAGCCCTAAAGTGGCAAACAACGTTTCGGTGAATATACTGGCTGGCCAATCTGCCGAAGTGCGCGTATTCGAGGTGGCTGGATTGGGCAATTTTACGCGAAACAAGGTGCAGGGAGCACAAGTAGCCGGATTGTTCAACCTGAACCGGGGTAATTGTTCGGGTGTGCAGGTAGCCGGCATTTACAACCAGACAGCAGACACCTTATCGGGAGCTCAAATTTCCGGCCTCATCAATATTGCCGGAAAAAGTCCTGAATTTTCTGTCCAAATAGCCGGTATACTCAATGTTATCCAAAATGCACGGGATACCAGCGCGGTTGTACAAATGCCTAAATCCATCCAGATTTCCGGCCTGATCAATCGCACCAAACAGCTGGAAGGCGCACAAGTGTCTGGTCTGATAAACAATGCTCAAAAACTTCAAGGAGTACAGGTGGCTGGACTAATCAACACTGTTCAGAAGGCCAATGGCGTACAGGTGGCCGGATTAATCAATCAGGCCAGAGAATGTGACGGCGTTCAGGTATCCGGACTCATCAATTCCGCCAAAAGATTGAGAGGTATCCAGATTGGCGTCATTAACTCAGCTAAAAAAGGCCGAGGTTTACAAATCGGATTAATTAACCGGTCCGGAAAACGGGTATTACCTATCTTTAACTGGGTAAACCAAAAACCTGATTAACAGTCATGGAACCAGTTCAAAAAGCCCACTTCTCTCCATGGGATGAGCAGCAAGTCAGAACACTATACCTAAAAATACCGGAAAAAATACTGATCAATGCAGGAGTGTTCTTTATTGCTGAACTAGTCATTACCATCCTGCCACGTCGACATAAACCCCTGCTTTGGGAAAATTACAGCCTATGGGGCGGACTGCTTTTACTGGCAGGTTTGGCAGCGATTATCTCCCTGCTTATAAATGGTGTAGCATGGTTTAAACTCAAAAAAGACCTTCGAAGCGGCTTCAAGATTATCCGAAAAGTGGAGGTAACAGGTAAAGAACGATCTTACAGCCTGAGCAAAAATTATGTTTGGCTGGGCGGCAGCAACTCCAAATTCCGGCACGAGGTTGACGATGCTGTGTATGAAAGTTTGGAGAAAGGCGACTTAATTGCGATGGAATTTGCGCCTTTTTCTCATACATTGATCAATATAAAATGGCCCACAACTTAAATGCAGGAAATAATGACCACCATTGATCCATCAAAAGCTCACCCGAACAAACATCCAGCCCGCCGTTCCATGTTGAATGAAACGGATCTAATAACCTTACGATATCATTCCAAACTTTTCTGGCTGGGCGCCTTTATTGCTATTCCGGTACTTGCAGGAATTTGGAATATTTGGACAACTATTTATACCATACTCCTGGATAATGGGCTGTATACCCTTTTACATTTTTGGATGATTGGGTTGGTTATAGTCCTGGCACTGTTCTTGGCTTTTTGTTTGAACAGGTTGCACCGGCAATTCCTGATAAGAAAGGATATAAAGGCAAGCTTTAAAATCGTCAAAAAACTCCCTATTGTACATAAATCTATCGTAGTCAAACAGCAGAACAGATTCAAATCGCGAAGATTTTTCGTTTGGATTGGGGGTCGTAAACGTAAATTCCGGCATGAAGTGGATCATTCCCGATACAGTCGGCTAAAGATCGGACAAACAATAACCGCTGAATTTGCGCCACATTCCAATATCTGCCTCAACATGCGTTGGTACTACTAATTTTCCGCAATGGAATGACCCTTCGGGTAGCAAAACCCAGTTTTTCATACAAACCAATAGCAGGCGTATTGTGCTCTGCAACGTGCAAATAGGGTATTTTTCCAGCTTCCAGGTTTTTGTTCACCACATGTGCCACCAATTGTTTGGCATACCCTCTTCCGCCAAAGTCCGGGTGGGTAACCACTGCGCTTACTTCCGTAAAATCATCCATGCGCATGCGCTCGCCGGCTGCCGCAACCAGCCTCCCATCCTGAAAAATGCCAAAATATTCGCCCATTTCGCAGGTTTTTGATTGAAAATACCCCGGCTGTACCAATTGTACCAAATCTACCAGATCCAACACATAGTCATCATTCAGGCAAACAAGACGCTCCGATGGCGAAACCTCAATGAAATGCGGGCAAACCATTTGAACACAGGGCAACTCATGCAAAAGCTCAAATCCGGGAGGCAATGGCGGCAAATCGCCCAATAAGAAAAAGGTAGTCCCCGGCGCGATCATACTGCCCAACAACGCCATGTTATCTTCGCTTGGAGGCAGAACCCCGCCAAAAGGGCAAACATCCGGCTGGTACAATCTGATTACCTCATTGCCAATATTGAAATGCTGATGCGCTTCATGCAAAGAGTACCAGGCAGGACTGTCCAGTTTGAAAAAGGTTGAAAGAGCCTCAACTTTCATGACTATTTAATTGTTTGGCCTGTAAATATCGCCTATTTTACTACCTTTGCGGTCCCTTTTTCAAAAATGGCTACTCCTCGCACTGTTGCATTCCATACACTTGGTTGTAAACTGAATTACTCAGAGACCTCCGCGCTTGCGCGACTCTTTGAGTCAAGCGGTTATTTGCCTGTAAAGTTTGAGGAAGAAGCCGATATCTACGTGCTCAATACCTGTTCTGTTACGGAACAGGCAGACCGCGAATGTCGAAAAATTGTACGTCAGGCCATGCGCCGGCAACCGGATGCATTTGTTGTAGTAACCGGATGTTATGCACAGTTGAAGCCGCAGGAAATTGCCGACATTCC
>DATGWL010000076.1:0-6235 GCA_035299505.1 Saprospiraceae bacterium
AGATTTCACCGCATTTATAGGAGAGAACGGGTATTAGACGGTGGACGTCTACCGTCTACCGTCCACCGTCTACCGTCCACCGTCTACAACCCCATCAACCTGATGGCGCCGGGACAAACAGTGAACCGCACCGACCTGCACTGCACCACCTCGCCATCAAGCTCGAGCGCGGCCGCGTGCATGGTGTGTACGCGCAGGTCGCTCGTGGCAAAACTCAGGGTATGTGGACTGCCGCGGAACCGCCCCTTGCTTAGGCCGTACAGCACCCGAATGAGGCCCGGGATGCCCATATCGGTGCATATGTTGATGCCGAGCGTGCCGTCGTTGCGGGTCACAGGATCGTCGTAACAAAAACTGCCGGAAACGTACGGACTTTTCAATACGGCCAGGTTGGAGAGTTGTATATCGTACTCCCGGTCGTTGGCGGCCAGCAGGGCATGCAGGTTCCGATGTCCCAGGATGCTGCGCAGGGCGGCATACAGAATAGCGCCATCGGTCCAGCGTTTTTTGAGGAAACGGATTACCGCATCGCCGTGGTTGAATAGCCAGTTGGCATTGGCAGTAACGCCCATGCTGGCGTTCGCCAGAAAATAACGGCTGTGGGTTTCGCGGTTTTCCGTTTGCCATTCGGCTTTGCCCACATCGGCCGGGGCCGCGGTTTTCACATCCAGACGGATAGGCAAATCCTGAATAAAATGCTCTTTGGGTTTAACAAAATCGTTGCTCGATCCCAGTCCGATGCCGCCCAGCCAAAGTTGCTCCGCATGCTCGCCGGTATGGCGCATGAGCAAATTGAGCAGGAAGTTGGCGCTGCCGTCGCCACCCGCAGAAATGAACGCATCCACGCCCTGGTTTAGCCAGGTTTGCACCAGCCCTTCTACCTCCTCTGGCGGACGAAAGGTGCGCACCACTGTGTCGGGCGGCAGGTGTTCCAACACCTCCCGGGCTATGCTTTCCCAGCGGGCGGCGGCGCGTCCGTCGTTGGCGGCCAGATTGACCAGCACGGCGTATCGGGAAGGCTTGTCCTGGCTCATTTTTTCACAGACGGGTGGTTCCAGGTTTCATCCAGCACTTCCGCCAGGCGATCTATGTCGGCCTGCGTGTGTTCCACGGTGATGCTGATCCGGAATCGCTCGGAGCCTTCCGGTACAGCAGGATATTCAATCATGTTGAGGAAAATGCCTTTTTCGTGCACCAGATGGCCTGCTTTACGGGCATCCATCCAATCCGGCACTTCGAGGGCAATGATGGCCGCTTCGGGGTTGGATACCACGCCATAAGGCTTCAATTTTCCGATCGCATATTTGGACAAATCACGCAGACGATCACGCAGTCCGGGTTGTTGTTCTATCACATCCAGCCCGGCCAGCACTGCGGCCAGTGTAACCGGCGTGAGTGCGGCGGAGAACATATAGGAACGGGCAAAAAAGCGCAGGTAATCAATCAGATCTTTCGGGCCGGCCAGAAATCCGCCGGTCATGGCGAAAGATTTGCTGAAGGTACCCATGGTGAGGTCTATCTCCCGTTCCACCCCGAAATGTTCGGCCGTACCACTACCGGTGCGCCCCAGCACGCCGGTGCCGTGGGCATCGTCGAGCAGCAGGAAGCCGCCGTATTTTTTCACCAGCGGCACAATCTTATCCAAAGGCGCCAGATCACCATCCATGGAATACACGCCTTCCACAGCCACAAACAGGGTGTCGGAGGTGGTTTTGGATAACTCCGCCAGCCGGGTTTCCAGATCGCTCAGGTTGTTGTGGGCAAATTTGGTAGCCGGCACCTGAGTCATGCGCATGCCGTCCATGAAAGAGGCATGACTGAGTTCGTCGCACAACACATGGTCGTTGGCCTGGGTGAGGGCCACCAGCATGCCCACATTGGCGGCATAGCCGCTGGAGAACACCATGGCGGACTCCTGGTGTTTGAGGTGTGCGAGTCGCTCTTCCAGTTCCATCATCAGTTTGGTATAGCCGTTCAGGAGCGGCGGACCCGCCAGTCCTACCCCGTATTTGTCCATGGCCTCCATCACTTTCTTTTTTACATACGGATGGTTGGCCATGCCGAGGTAGTTGTTGGAGGCAAACATCAGCATGGAGCGCTGTTGGCCGGTGTCGGGATCAATAATCAGCACCTCTCTGCTGGTGGGTGAGAGCAGTTCCCGGCAATAAGTGAATTCGTGATCCGCCTGGAGTTTTTGAATAAACTGCTCAAAAAGCGGCACGTATTCTTTCGTTTTCAGGTATTTATTGGCATGCACGAAGGTGTGCAGATTGCTTTGGGGATTGCCGGTATTTATGGTTGTGTTTGCCATGATGCGTCAATAGTTAAGAGCTTTTGTAAAAAAACCTTCGGATCGCCACCGGCCTCCGGGAAAGCATTGGCAATGGCCGCAGGAGAAACATTGCGACTTGTGCCGTCTGATTGGGTTAAGGAGCATTGTCCATCTGCGGTGCAAACGCCAATTTTCAGGGGCGCCCACTGTATATCGGCTGCAGCTTTCAGGAAATCAGTTTCATTTTCGGGTGGCAACGTGAACAACAGTTCAAATTCTCCGTGGGGGCCGGCCAGGAAAATCCAGAGTGGCAGCTGAGCAGCCTCGCTGATGCGCAAGGCGTCCGGGTGGGTATAATCGTTCAAGGGTGTTTGCAGTTGAAACCCGATGCCATTGGTTTCCATCAGATTAGCCAGCGCGTGGAAGAAACCATCGCTGGTATCGATGCAACTACTGCCGAACCGCCGCACCAGAGCGCCGGCGTCGAGGCGGGGGCTGGGACGGTAGTGTACAGGCTGGCCCGTTGTGCCGAACAACACAGAAAAGGCATAGGCGCTGCCCAATCCCATGGGCCCGGAGGCGTACAGCAGGTGTCCGGCCCGGGCGCCTTTCCTACTGATAACGGGTTCGCCAGGCGAGATGATTCCGATGGCCGTGCCACCCATCTGCCAGCAGGAGGAGGTATTGGTGTCGCCGCCCAGCACGTATACGCCCATGGCCTGACAGGCGGCGGCGATGCCTTTTTGCAGGGCAGTTAATTTTTCCGTTGGGAAGCCGGGGGGCAGGCTTTCCGAGAGCAACAGGCCCAACGGACGAGCGCCCACGGCAGCCAGATCGCTGATATTGACCACAACGGTCATCCACCCGATGTGTTCGGGATCAGAGTAGAGTCCGGTTTGGATCTCTTCGGCAATACAATCCGTTGTGAGGGCCAGCGTACTGCCATCGGGCAGCAGCATGAGTTCGGCGTCGCTTTCCAGGAACTGGTTGCGTTGTTCCGGGGAGCGCGGGAATGGCTGGCCTAGTTGGCGCAACAGTTGGTTTTCCAGTAATGAAACCGGCATATGGTTTTATCGTCTGTTCTGTCAGATGATAAACAAAGATAACCAGGCCGGACTGCGGAGGGGAATGATAAAAGTCAGATGACGAGATGAGCATTTACTGCGTAGACGGAGAATCGCAGAGGGCATACTACAACCCTCCGTCTTATGCGGTACGTTTTCAAGCCATCGGGTCGGGTGGATTTTTGCGCTCGTACAGGTAGGCGCCCAGCATACCTGCGCCGCCAAAAATGGCGATCAGGGCAAAAAATACGCCCGTGCTGCTTTGGTCGTTCAGCTGGAACATGTTGGTGATCACGATGGCCAGCAACAAGCCGATGCCTGCGCCAATGAACAACAGCGCGTTTTTCAGCGTGATAGAGGGGTTTGCTTGCCGGCGCTGACGCTTGTTCTCGGCGGGGTTCATGCCTTTTTCAATCATGGAAAGGTTTTCTTTGCTTTCCAGATAGCGGATAGCAACAACCATCATGAAAGCGGCGATGGGTACGGCAAAAACTACAATTCCTGGTTCCATAATGTGTACTGTTTTTTTGTGAGTGAAAAGTGGTTTTCGTTTTCAATACACACTCTGACACAGATGATGGAAACGAGGTTACAGATTGGACGTTGGATGATGCAGATTTTTTTGAACAGTGAGGGTAGTTATCCAAGTTCATCAGGTTTAAGGACGCCCAGGCCGAAGAGGGCGAAGTCGTATCTGACCGGGTCCTTGTCGTCGAAATCTCGGAGTCGGGCGGTGAGTTCCAGTACGGCCTGCCAGTCGGTTTGGCGCCGATCCAGCAGACCGAATTGGCGGGCTATGCGGTCTACATGTACATCGAGTGGAATGAGCAGCTGGGCTGGACTGATCTGGTTCCAGATACCGAAATCTACGCCGGAGGGGTCTTTCCGCACCATCCAGCGCAAAAACATATTGATGCGTTTGCAGGTGCTGCCGCGTTCGGGGGTGGCTACGTGCTTGCGGGTGCGCCCGGGAGCGTGCGGGTGATCAAAAAAATTGCGGTGAAACCCGGCCAGGGCATTTTCCACGGTTTGATCATTGGGAGTAAGGTGTCGGGCAAAAGCGGTTTCCAGACTCTCATTTTTGCGGTAATACTCCTGAAAAAAGGCCAGAAACCACAGGGTGTCTGTGGCCTGAAAAGTGCGGTGCTTAAATGATTCGAAACGTGCCCGGTCCTGTTCGGTATGGTTCAGGATGAAATCGTACGGGGCATTATCCATCAAATTGGCCAGTTTGGCAGCGCTTTGGATAATGGTTTTTCTTTGGCCCCAGGCCAGGGTTGCAGCCCAAAAGCCCATAATTTCCCGATCCTGTTTTAGTTGGAAACGGTGTGGGATGGAAATAGGATCGTCGGGAATAAAGGCGGGTGTGTTGAACCGGTTTACAGCCTGATTCAACATGGTTTGCAAAGCTTCAAAACCATTGGGCGTTTGTTGTGGCATAACAGGCACAAAAAAAGGCAGGTTAACGCGAACGCCAACCTGCCTGTGTGGAATTTTTCACGCATTACTTCTTACACCGCCGACTTAGACGACTTTTTAGTCGATTTGGATACAGATTTAGCCCGTTTGGGAGATTCCGTCGCTTTTTTGCGACTCATTTTTTTTGGATCAATCATGAGCAGGGCAGGTTGGTCGGCCTGGGATTGGGCATAGCTTTCCAGCCATCGTTTTTGCTGGTATTCCACCAGTTTGTAAGCCAGCTTGTGGAAATGATGCATGGCTTTGGCCTGGTGGAAACGGGTGTAGAGTAACATGCTTTGGTCTGCATCTTTTTTGCCCTCTGTTTCCCCGGCTTCTTTCCAGGCTGTTTTGGCTTTTTCTTTATCAGTTTTGGCCTTTTCGTATTTCTTTTTGGCCAATTGGAGGCTTTTTTGCAGGTTGGTCCACTCGGCATTGCCGGCCAGCCTGCTATCCTGCATGAGTTGTTGGAGCTTCTTTTTCATTGTTGGAACATGCTGAAATGAGTGTGCAAATGTCCCAGACTTTACAGAAACTTAATATTAAGTTTGGGGGTTGGGGGAAAACTTAACATTAGAGGTGGGTTCACCGCGAAGTACGCAAAGAGCGCTAAACAGGTTCTCCTTTCGCGCTCTTCGCGTACTTTGCGGTGGACAGGTTCTCCTCTCGCGCTCTTTGCGTACTTTGCGGTGGACAGGTTCTCCTCTCGCGCTCTTTGCGTACTTCGCGGTGAACAGGATCAATTCTTCACAACCCTCACACTCCAAATACGGGTATCTGTGGGGTGCTGAATGCTGAGTATGTACGCGCCCGCAGGCAGGTTTGCGGTGTTGAGGTCGGTTTGGAGGTTGTGTAACTGTCCTCTGTACTGCACCTGGCCCAAAGTGTTCGTCAACTGATACCGCAAGCCGGGGAGTATTCCGGACTGTTGGATGAGTAACCTGTTTTGAAATGGGTTGGGAGTAACCTGTATGCCCCATTCCTGTGCCAGGTTTTGTATTCCGGATACCAGATCCTGCCCATCGCAGTCTTCATCAATACCATTGTTGGGTATCTCCGTTGCACCGGGGAAAATACCAGCCACACTGTCGTCGCAATCTCCTGCGCAGCCGCGGAAGCCATCGCCATCGAAGTCCAGCTCTGAGGCGGGTACGGCGCCGTCGCAGTCATTGTCCAGACCATCGCAAAGTTCCGGAGCGCCGGGGAAAATGGCCGGGTTGTCGTCTGAGCAGTCGCCCGCGCACACGCGGAAGCCATCGCCATCGGTGTCCAGCTCTGAGGCGGGAGTGGCGCCGTCGCAGTCATTATCCAGTCCGTCGCAGAGTTCGGGTGCGCCGGGGAAAATGGCCGGGTTGTCGTCTGAGCAATCTCCTGCGCACACGCGGAAGCCATCGCCATCGGTGTCCAGCTCTGAGGCGGGAGTGGCGCCGTCGCAGTCATT
>DATGWL010000077.1:0-6309 GCA_035299505.1 Saprospiraceae bacterium
GGCACGAAGGCACGAAGGCACGAAGGGCCGGCAAATTGCCGGCCCTTCGTGTAAGGTTAGCTAACATCTTAGCGTCTTTGTGCCTTCGTGCCTTAGCGTCTTTGTGCCTTAGCGTCTTTGTGCCTTCGTCCGCTTCGTGCCTTTCCCCTAAGTTTTTTGGTGCTTTTTCTTGGCAGCCGGGAAAAGTATGTTGTTGAGGATCAGGCGGAAACCTGGTGAGTTGGGGTGCAGATTGAGGTCTGTGGGAGGATCTCCTACATAGTGACGGTAATCCTCAGGGTCGTGGCCACCGTAGAATGTCCAGAAGCCTTTGCCGTAGGCATTGTGGATGTACCGGGCTTCGTTAGCAGGCTTGTTTTCACCCATGATCAGCACATTGGGCTTGATAAATTTCCGGTTGAATGCTGTTGCCTGGCCCATAAACCCTTTTACTGTGCGGGTATGGCATTGAGTGAGCATGGTGGGCACCGGATCCCATTTGGCTGAAAAATCGAACAGCGTGATGTAATCCTGTTCGGGGGTTACGCGCCGGCCGGTTACTTCGCTGTTATCAATGGTGGAATGCTCATACACGCTGGGGTCTGTGAGCACTGTAAAATTCTCGAAAGCAAAGGTTTTGGAAAAATCCAGCTTGTTCTGAAAGTTCGGATCGGTTGGATCGCCGTCGAAAGGAGTAGAACAGATGTCGGTACCTTCAGCAGCCAGGGCAATATCGTAGGTATCGGTGGCAGAACACATGGCAAACATAAATCCACCACCTATCACGTATTCCTTGATTTTTTTGGCCACTGCCAACTTGAGCTGACTCACCTTATCAAACCCGTTCTGCCGGGCAAGGGTTTCCATCAGATGCACGTGTTGCCGGTACCAGGGCTGACCGCTGTTGCTGGCGTAAAACTTGCCATACATGCCGGTAAAATCTTCGTGGTGCAGGTGAAGCCAGTCGTATTCTGCCAGTTTATCCTGCAATACTTCAGTATCGTACAATACATCGTATGGAATTTCCGCATAGGTAAGTACCAGGGTCACAGCATCATCCCAGGGTTGAATTACCTGACCTTTTTCGTCTTTATCCGGGGTATAAACGGCAATTTTCGGCGCTTTTTCCAGCTTGATCACGTCCTGATTGACTTCCGGATTGAGGATTTCATTGCGCAGATTGGCAAATTGCGCATCGGCAATGACCTCATAGCTGACATCGCGGGTTTTACATTCCTTTTCAAAAGCCGGTGTGTACACAAAAGCAAAACTGCCGCCTTTGTAATTCAGGAGCCACCAGGCTTCTACGCCCTGTGCAAGCACCCAATAGGTAATACCATAAGCTTTCAGGTGGTTCCGCTGGCCTTTTTCATCCATAGGCAACAAAATCACCGACGCGCGCATCTGCGACGCAGCGCTCAAAAACAAAGCAAGTATGATGAGAAAGTGACGCATGATTCGAGTGTTGGAGTGTTGGAGTGTTTAAGTGTTTGAGTTGGGGTTCGGTTGGGTATGCACCTTTGAAACAGGAGGGGTGAATGTTTGGGATTTAAAAACAGTGAAAAAGTATTTGAGTTTAGGATAACGGCGGAATACCAGCATGACACTTTCAATATGCAGCCGTCATATCCAGCCGAGCGCCAACTCAGATACTCAATAACTTAAACACTCAAACACACTCCTGCTACCTCACCGGTTTCCATTCATCCAGATAGGATTTTTTGCCTAAAAGCATCCACAAGCCTTCCCGCAGGTAAATCATAGTGAGTGGAATGTACCCGTACTGACGGAATCTTCTGGGTGAATGGTGGATCCTTAGCCGGCGGAGATACCTGATCTTACCAAGGTCTTGTAATCTGTAGAAAAGGTTGCAATCTTCTCCGGCGGTCAAATGCTCTGCATAGCCGCCAACTTTCTGAAAGGCTTCTCTGCGCACCAGTTGGCATTCGCCTTTGGCCAGTGGGGCTTTAACCCAAAAAGACCCCCTGATGATGGCGTTCATCATGATGTGGTAAAGCTTGTCTGACAGGCGGGCTTCTTCCGGATAAACCCAGATGGGAACGGTGGCGCCCACCAGTTTGGGATCTTTGTCAAAAGCTTTAAATACTTTTTCCAGAAAATACTCCTTGTCGGGAATACGCACGTCTGCATCTATGCGGAACAACAATGGGGCTTTGGCCTGGGCAGCACCCAAATTGCAGCCAATAGCAATGTTTTGTTTGCCCGGGCCGCCCTCCACCAGTTTCACACGCTGATTGGACAAGGTTGCAAAATGCCGAACAATGTCGATCGTGCCGTCCGTACTGTTGGCGTCGGAAACAATGATTTCCAGGTCATACTTATCCCAAAACGGCTCAAATTGAGCCAAAGTGGTGCCAATGTATTTGGCTTCGTTCCGTGTTGGAATGAAAATGCTCAGTCTTGGCGAGCTCATGTGTGGTATTTATTGACGGTTATTCCCCCAATTTCAAATCAAACCGACGTATAAGATCGTCTACCAGGGGGTTGGACTCCTTCATTTTGTCCAGCTTTTCTTTAGTGGTGAGCGGGCGGGCCACACGGGCTGCCTGTTGCGCCTGTTCCGCCTGTTTTCTTTCGTCCTGTATTACCTCTATTTTCAGTGCATTGTCGTGCAATCGCTTGCGCAAAATATCCAGCAACCGCCCCAACTCTGCCTTCACATTGTTCAACTCAATGGTAGTGCCCACTACAACCTTCAGTACTTTGTCTTCCAACCTAAGGTCGGCATTGGTGAGGGCCAGGCGCACCAGATTAGAATCCAGCATAGCCGCGTAAGCATTCCATTCTGTACGGGCATTTTCAAGGGTCAGGCGACTCTCCAGACTGGCGCGATGGATTTCTTCTTCCTCCACCAGCTGGTCAAAAGCATCCAGCCGCATGGGAATAGACTCCAGCTTCATACTCCCCTGGCGAAGTCCTTTGCGCACATCAATCATGTCTTTGGAACTCAACGAATGTGCATTGCCCATTTCACGGACGTTGGAGGAAGGGGTTTGAGGGGTTTGAGAGGTTTGAGGTGCTGGAAAGGTTTGAGGGGTTTGAGGGGTTTGAGGAGGTGGGGGGGCGGAGGGGCGGTTCAGGTCAGCCGTTTTTTTTTCCAGCTCGGCGCCTTTCACAGCGCGTCCGATATGGCACATTTTCAACAAAGCCATCTCTACGTGGAGCCTTTTGTGCCGCGCCATCTTGAAATTGATGTCGCAATCGTTGGCCAGACTAAGTGCCGTGAGCAGAAATGATGCCGGCGCCAGTGCGGCCTGCTGTTTATAGCGTTCGCGGAGGTTTTCACCTACTTCCAGCAAACCAAGAGTGGAGGCATCTTTGCACACCAGCACATTGCGCAGGTGCTCGGCCAAACCCAGCACAAACACTTCAGGATCAAAGCCTTTACTCAGGATTTCATCAAAATGATTCATCACCGCAGCGGCATCTTCGGCCAGCAGGGCATCCGTAATCTGGAAAAAATAATCGTAATCCAGCACGTTCAGGTTCTCGATCACGGCATCGTAGGTGATCTTTTTACCTGCCCCGCTGGTAATACGGTCGAAGATAGACAAGGCATCGCGCAGGGCGCCATCGGCTTTCTGGGCAATGATGTGCAGGGCATCTTCTTCCGCTTCGATATGCTCCTGAGCGCAAATGGATTTCAAATGCGCCACCGTATCGGCCACAGTGATGCGGCGGAAATCAAATATCTGGCAACGGGAAAGGATCGTCGGGATGATCTTGTGCTTTTCCGTGGTTGCCAGGATAAAAATGGCATAAGAAGGCGGCTCCTCCAGGGTCTTCAGAAATGCATTGAAGGCCTGATTAGAGAGCATGTGCACCTCGTCAATGATGAACACTTTGTATTTGCCCTGCTGAGGCTGAAAGCGCACCTGTTCGGTGAGGGCCCTTATATGTTCAACAGAGTTGTTAGACGCCGCATCCAGCTCGATGATATTGAAAGAGGCGTTTTCATTGAACGATTTACAGGAGGAGCACTCATTGCAGGCTTCAAACTCCGGAGTGCGGTTTTCGCAGTTCAGGATTTTGGCCAGAATACGGGCACAAGTGGTTTTACCCACCCCGCGCGGACCGGTAAACAAAAAGGCATGCGCTACCTGACCACTGGCCAGGGCGTTTTTCAGCGTTCCGGCCACATGTCCTTGACCCACAACATCTTGGAAACGTTGCGGGCGGTATTTACGGGCTGAAACGATAAAATGACTCATTGTATGTTTTTCTTGGAGCGTAAAGATAGGTCAAAGATGCGAGCTTTGAGGCCTACAGCGAGTCAATAAAGTGATCAATTTTTTCGCGAAGCATGGCATCCTTTTCTGTCAGTTGCTTTTTGGCCAGCTCGGCGGTTTTGCGCGCCTCTGCCTTATCGCCCTGCAGTTTGTACACACCGGCCAGGGTCATCCAGTATTCCGCAAGGCCTCCGTTTTCAGCGGCTGATTTGGCCCATTTTTCGGCCTGTTTGAGCACATTTTTATCGTCCGGGAATGAACGCACCAGCGAAACCACCAGCTCGTGCAGTTTGGCGGAATTGTTTTTTACCTCGTTTTTCTGGTAGGTACGCGCCGCGCGCAGGAACATGTCGCCGTCCTTTACCGCTTTGGCATAGTTCATATCGGCCTCAATGGCAAAGGCTTCGGCGCGGGCAGGGTTGCCAGCTTTCATTTTGGTTTTGGCTTCTTCCAGCAATGTGGTGTTTTTAAACTCGATGGCTTTGCCCACCGTACGCTGACAGGCTTTTTCCATACGAGCCACCACGGCTTCTTCCGTAACAAGGGCCATGATTTCCTTGCGGTATTTCACCAACAGGTCGAACACACGACTGTCGGCCTCCGTGGCGCCTTCCAGGATGAAGCGCAGGTTGAATTCTGTGCTCAGGTCCTGCTGTGTATTCAGGTATTCGTTGGTGATTTTCAGCGAAGGCTTGCCAGCGGCATTGAGGGCGCGCACATAATCGTACAGCAACTTGGGATCCCGATCGCCCTCGGCGTATTTCTTTTCATAATCCACCGATTTATCGCTTTTACCCAGGGCTTTTTTGCCGGTTTCAATAAGTTGATCTACGTTTTTAGCGCCCACATCTTTCAGCACCACTTTACCCGTAGGATCAATAAACATCAGCGTGGGATATGATCCAACCGGGTATTTTCCGGCAAACTCAGCGTTTTCCGGTTTTTCCATGTCAATTTTCAGGTTAACAAAATTGGCATTAAAAAACTCTCCGGCCTTCGGATCAGGAAAAGTCTGCGCAGCCATGCGTTTGCAAGGGCCACACCAGGAAGCAAAAGCATCTACAAAAATCAGGCGTTCCTCAGCCTTGGCTTTCTCCAGCGCTTCCGCCCAGGTTCCGTGAAAAAATTCAATACCCTGTGCAGAAAGCAGGTTGCCCAGCAGGAAAAAAGCGCAAAATGTGATGGTTTTGATGGTATACTTCATTGTTGTTGTGTTAAGTATGATTGATTTTGTGCAGATTTCGCAAAGGTTTCGCGCAGATTTTACACAGATTTTTTGCGCAGATTTTACGCAGATTTTTTTTGAAGGAGGGTATCATTTAACGACTGGTTGAAAAATGCAATTCCCATCGCTAAACCTAATCTGTGTGAAATCTGCGCAAAAAATCTGTGTGAAATCTGCGCGAAATCTGCGCGAACCCCAAATCCGTGCGAATCCGCCACAAAAATAGGGCTCAACGCGCATACGCCGCCAGCCATTTGCATTCCTTTACCACAGTTTCATAATAACGGGTCTTGGAATGCCGGGTAATTAACAAATCGTAATACTTCATGTACTCCGCCGGCAACAGCGGAACATTGGGATTTCCGGGACGGTAAGTACATTCCGGGTGACTAAACCATTGTTTTTGTTGCACCCTGGCCAGCATGAATGCCGCGCGCGCTTTCATCTCCTGTGTTCGGGCTGCCTGATAGGCTTTTTCATAGTATTGAAACGCCAAATCCAGGTCAAGATTCTCCCGGTTGCCGTCAGGAGCGCCTTCCAGCGGAAACACCGGCCCCTGCGCCAGCCGGGCCTGATTGGCGCCATCCCGGTGAAAATCACGCACCTCCCATTCGTACCCAAAAAATGAAGTATTATACCAGAAATCGCCCAAACGCAGCCAGATTTTGGCCTCGTTGGTATCCTGTAACGCCTGGGCCGCCTTGGCTTCCTGCTCAAATTTGATGATTTGTTCTACAATCTCCAAACGGTTCAATGCGGTTTCCCGGGGCGGTTCCCGGTTGATTTTTTCACCAAAACGATTGGCAAACGGCACAAACTGGGTCATGCGCGCCTGTTCAACCGGACTAATCTGCC
>DATGWL010000078.1:0-55315 GCA_035299505.1 Saprospiraceae bacterium
TATTTACTTCGGCAGGAACTGAGTATTTGGTAGCAAGGTGGTGGCTTTGATCGTTCGAAAGGTTTCTTTCAGGACGGTAGAATTGTGCCAATGCCAGAAAGGCTAAAAGGCCCAGCAATAGTGGTTTTACATACTTTTTCATGACACAAAGGAACACAGTGTTCTCCAGTCTGTGTGGGTGAGTAGATGAAACCCCGGAATTGCAATGTCCAATGTCCAATATCTAATGTCCAATGAAAAATATCCAATATCCAATAACCAATGTCCAATGTCCAAGTGGTGCGCCTGTCTGGTTTCAGCACAACTGTTTAATAACGCTCGCCTGATAGGCGAAAATGCCCAATATCCAATATCCAATGTCCAATAACCAATGTCCAAGTGGTGCGCCTGTCTGGTGTCAGCACAGCTGTTTGTTAGCTCTCGCCTGAATGGCAAGTCATTTCGTGTGCATTCGCCGATCAGGCGAGCGTTATCAAACAAATGTGCTGACCTTAAGCACCCGCACCACTTGGACATTGGACATTGGATATTGGATATTGGATATTAAAGCATTTTCTCTTATTTTAGTACCTCATTAAACTCCCTTACACCAATGAATAAACCAAAATACGATCTGGAAGATCGTTTGATTGAGTTCGGAGCCAGAATCATTAAACTGGTCGATGCTTTACCTAGTTCAATTGCTACAAGGCATTTGGGCGGACAACTGGTTCGGTCAGGAACAGCTCCAGCCCTCTTATATGGAGAAGCTCAGGCCGCTGAATCGAGGTCGGATTTTATTCACAAAATGAAAATAGGACTCAAAGAGTTAAGAGAAACAAAGGTTAGCCTGAAACTTTTGATAAAAAGCGAATTCCTTCCGCCGTCAAGGCTACGGTTGATTTTACAAGAAAATGATGAGCTTATTGCCATTTTTGTAACAAGTGTGATAACCGCTAATGGGAATCGGAAGAAACACTGAGGCGAAGCTTAAAATGTCCAATATCCAATGTCCAATGTCCAAGTGGTGCGGGTGCTTGAGGTCAGCACAGCTGTTTGTTAGCTCTCGCCTGAATGGCAAGTCATTTCGTGGGCATTCGCCCATCAGGCGAGCGTTATTAAACAGTTGTGCTGAGCTTAAGCACCCGCACCACTTGGACATTGGATATTGGATATTGGGCATTTTCGCCCATCAGGCGAGAGCTATCAAACAGCTGGACTGAAACCAGACAGGCGCACCACTTGGACATTGGACATTGGATATTGGATATTGGACATTTTATTCTCCGTGTTCGTCGCCACATGGTTAATTCCGGGAATGAATCACAGTACATTTGAATCGTGTAACTGCTTTTGATATGATAATGATGGGGAAGGGCAAACTGGCTCAACCAATGGTAAGGTATCTATTATTGCTCTCCTTTTGGGGGATCTGGCTGGCATTGCCTTTTATTATGCTGGACGACGATGATGCCAGGCACAAAGCCTTTTTTCTGGCCATTCTCCCGGCGTCGCTCACCAATATTGTACTTTTTTTCATGCTGGCCGAATGGCTTGGGCCTAAATTTCTGGTCCGGCAGCAAATCAAAACCTACCTGCTGACGGCCCTGGGCTTATCGCTGGTTTTCCTTTTCATTCAGGCTGCGTTAAAAGCCTGGTTCCTGGTTCCGGATCACAAGGATTTTTTGTTTCATCTGTTCCGTAGCTTGTTCCATGTGTTTCTTGCAACGGCCCTTGGAACTGTGTACGCCCTGGTGCGCCATACCCTGGGCACTGAACAGGCGCAGCAGGAAGAGCAGCAGGAAAGACTTAAATCTGAGTTGTCATTCCTGCGTTCCCAGATCAGTCCACATTTCATTTTTAACGTTTTGAACAGCATCGTTTACCTGATTCGAACCAAATCAGGGCAGGCAGAGGCAGTCACACTGCAGTTGTCGTCACTCATGCGGTATATGTTATATGAAAGTGGTGACGCCCAGGTGTCATTGGAAAAGGAGGTCGCTTACCTGAACAATTATGTGGAATTACAAAAGGTGAGATTTGAAGAGGATGTAGCCATCAACCTCCAGATTAGCGGCGACATTGGTAATCAGGTCATTGAGCCCATGTTGTTGATTCCGTTTGTGGAAAATGCTTTCAAACATGGAGTTGGGCTGGTGCAGGATCCTACTATTGATATTAAACTGGATGTAGCCCCAAGTGAAATGCGTTTCACTGTGCGCAACAAACTCACACCAGAACAAAAGGCTGATAAAGACCAGAATTCCGGAATTGGTTTGCAAAATATTCGCCGGCGACTGGAGTTACTCTATCCGAATAACCACCGGCTGGATATTCGTGCTTCAGATGGTTTTTTTGAAGCAAATTTGCAGCTCAAATTCACCTGACCCACCATTTTGCCATGAAACTCAAGTGTATCGCAGTGGATGATGAAAGTCTGGGCCGTAAGATGCTGGAGGACAACATCCGGCAGGTGCCGTTTTTGGAGTGGGTGGGGACCTGTAAAAACGCGCTGGAAGCTATGGAAATGCTACAGCAGCAGCACGTGGATTTGATGTTTCTTGATATTCAAATGCCCGGTATGCTGGGCACTAAACTGCTTGAAATGCTGCCCAATAAACCCATGGTGGTTTTTGTGACGGCCTATTCCAATTTCGCTGTAGAAAGTTACGACCTGGATGTGGTGGATTATCTGATGAAGCCAGTGCCATTTGACAGATTCCTTAAGGCTGCTTATAAAGCCCTGGAAATCAAACAAAAAGACCTGGCGTTTGCACAAACGTCAGGTCCGGAATCCACAGATTTTTTCTATGTCAATGTAGAATATTCACTGGTAAGGGTGCGCATTCCAGACATTACCCATGTAGAAGGAATGAAAGACTACGTCAAAATTTACCTTCAGGGCGCTGCCAAACCGGTGATCACAAAATCCACATTAAAAGGCATTGAAGAAAAGCTTCCGCCACAAGTTTTTATGCGCGTACACAAATCCTTCATTGTCAATTTGGAACGCATTGAATCTATCCGCAACCGCGAAATCCGCATTGGCGCCTGGGAAATTCCGGTAGGCGAGTCCAATCTGGATGATTTGATGCGGCTTATTCAAAAAGCCTGAGCGCATCATAGCTTTTTCTGCTCAATCAGTTCCAGGAGTTCATCGCGATAGTTTTTGCCAATTGGAAGCAGCTTCGGCTTGTCTTTTTCCATTACTTCTACCATATTCCCCTCGATGGCCATCACTTTGTCCATGGCCACAATGAATGAACGGTGTATGCGCCGGAACAGGTTTTTGGGCAGCCTGTCTTCCAGGTTTTTCATGGTTTGCAGGGTAATGACCCGGCCTTGCATCAAACGGATGATGACATAATCTTTCAAGCCTTCGATATAAATGATGTCGTCGAAATTGACTTTCACCAGTTTTTTGTCGGCTTTTACGAAGAAGAAGTCCAGTCCATCGTTTACTGCCGGCGCTGTGCTGGGTTGATGATGGTCTGCATTAGCCAATTCTGCCTGCTCCACCGCTTTGTTTACGGCTTTCATAAACCGTTCCAACGAAATAGGTTTGAGCAGGTAATCCAGGGCATTGAGGTCGAAACCCTGGATGGCGTAGTTTGGGTACGCTGTGGTGAAAACGATCATGGGTGGATCGTTCAGGGTTTTTACAAAATCAATACCCGTGAGCTGCGGCATCTGGATATCCAGAAACATCAGGTCGATTTGATTGCTTTTCAGCGCTTCGTTAGCTTCAAGTGCATTGGAGCAGCGCTTTACCAGCCGAAGTTCCGGCATTTGGGATATGTAGGTTTCCAGCACATCAAGTGCCAGGGGTTCGTCGTCAACAATGAGCACGTTCAGCATAGTTCGTTTTGTTTGTAGCGCAAGTTTGAATGGTTTAAAAGGCGTTTATACACCGTCGATCATGCGGCCCAGACCGCCCAGGATACTGCCTTCTTCCTTACCTGGTGAAGCAGCGTAGGAAGACAGTTTGGCGGCCAGTCGGCTCACCGGAAGTGATTGCAGCCAGACCTTGCCGGGGCCACGCAATACCGCATAGAACAGGCCTTCTCCACCGAATACCATATTGCGAATGCCTTTTACAAACTGGATATCGTAATCCACCTGCTGGGTAAAGGCCACAATACAGCCGGTATCTACCCGCAAGGTTTCTCCGGCGCGCAATTCACGCTCCAGGATGTAACCGCCGGCATGAACAAAAGCCAGCCCATCGCCCTCCAGCTTTTGCATGATGAATCCTTCTCCGCCGAATAAGCCGGTGCCCAGTTTGCGTTGAAATTCAATGCCTATTTGCACCCCTTTGGCAGCACACAAAAATGCATCTTTTTGGCAAACTACCTTGCCACCATATTGCTGTAAATCCAGAGGCACAATTTTTCCGGCATAAGGTGCTGCAAAAGTAACCCGTTGCTTGTCGCCACCCTGATTGGTGAAAGTGGTCATGAAAAGGCTTTCACCCGTCAGTAAACGTTTGCCGGCGGTCATGAGTTTGCCAAAAAAGCCTTCCGTGCGATCGCTTGCATCTCCAAAAACGGTGGCCATCTCAATCATATTATCCATGAACATGAAACTGCCTGATTCGGCAATAACTGTTTCGTTGGGATCGAGTTCAATTTCTACGCACTGCATCTCCTCCCCGTAAATCTTATAGTCTATTTCGTGGTTACGTCGCATATTGTTAAGTGATGAATGTTTTTGTTTGACGCAGCAAATGTGAAGGATGCCGGTAATGCCCTCTCATCTTTTCCCGACGAGCGTCGGTAATTTGTCGCTGAATCATCGGTTTTGTGAACAAAAGTTAAATTAAGATTAACCTCTCCAACGATACCAGAGCCCTAATCCAACCCCCGGGCTTTTGGGTACGTTTTGTGCCCAGGCTGCGCCGGCGCCTGAAAAGTTGATGCCCAGAGAGGGTGTAATGGCCCATGAAGCTTTAAGTCCGTAGGATACCCAACCCTGATTGTCTACAAACAAACCGGTGAAATAGGGCTCTTTTGCGGGTTCTACAGATCCGTTCTCCAGCGGAATGATGGACTCTGTGAAAGCGCCAACCCAGATTTTGCCCACTTTTAGCCCGGCTTCAGCACCAAAGGTGACAAAATGGGTGTAGTTGTTGGTGCGGTAACCGTAGCCACCATAGGCATACCAGTAGGTGATGCCAAATCCCATGCCTGCGCTGAGCGATGGGATGATAGTTGATGCGTCAAAACCGGTGCGTAAATCGCTTTTTTCCTGATAGGAAGCTCCTGCAGGCAGTTGTACCCGCAGGTTGCCAGCCATAGCCAGCTTGCCCGACAAAAACTGGTGTTTGAGGCCGATGGTGGTATTGCCCAGACCGGATATTTCACCTCCGGGGCCAATATTTATCAGCTCGCTTTCCGGGTTTACCTCACCTCGTTTGTTCCAAACATAGGGCAATGCAAGCATGAGCGTTGTTTTTTTGCCCAGTCCATACTCGCCATAAAACTGTAGGCTGCGTTCAGAAACTTCCCTGGACAGCACTATGTCCGTTCCGTCTTCACCAAAGAGGTTGGTGTAAGTGGGAATGAAATTCCAGGAAACCTGCGCATAGCCGCCACCTTTAGCTCGTGCCCAGGGGCTTTGTGCCTGAGCGAAACCGGCAGCCGTCAAAAGAAAAAGGGTAAAACAAATGTGAATAGCTTTCATAATTGGGCTATTTATGCTGCGAGCGTTCCCGTCTGACACGGGAACGCTCGCAAAGTAATACTAATTATGAATGTATCAAACCAGTTTGGCTTCCAATTCAATCGGCACTGCGGAGAGAGCCTTGCTTACCGGACAGCCTTCCTTGGCGGCTTTGGCAAGCTCCATGAATTGTTCTGCACCGATACCCGGCACTTCTGCCTCCAGGTTGAGTGTGATTTTTTCGAATGCCCAGCCGCCACTACTGTTGTCCATGTCAATGGATGCTTCGCAACGGAGTTCCGTTGGAGGGAAACCAGCGCCGGAAAGGCGGAAGCTGAGTGCCATGATGTAACATCCGGCATGGGCTGCTGCAATCAGTTCTTCCGGGTTGGTACCAGCTTTACCATCTTCGTTTTGGAAGCGTTTTGCGGCAGAGTAGGGCGTTCCGTCTAATACGCCGGAGGGGCCGTTGAGGGTTCCGGAGCCATCTGCGCCGGCGCCGCGCCAGGCGGCATTAGCTGTTCTTTTAAAATGAGCCATTTTTCAGATTGTTAAGTTGACGTGCAGACTGAACGGTGAAATAGCGAATTTGTTCGCAGTGCTGCTAAACTTTGTGTTGTGTGTTTATTTACAGCAAGGCGCGGAGACACAGAGGTTTTTCCTCAGGGCCTCCGCGCCTTGCTGTAAAACTAACCATTAGTTCGGCATTTCAGGCATTGGGCCTTTTGCGCTGCCAGGCATGTATCCTTTGAATTTCGCATCCAACTCCTGGAGCAATTGCTGATCCTGCATGTTGGCGGCCATTTTCATCAGGTTCTGTACAGTGGAAATGGCGTAATCATTGTCGGATTTATAGCCTTTTTTGAAGTCGGAATTAAGCGACTCATAGAAACGGAATTGCTCTTCCATCTGGGCAGCAATTTCCATAATCTTAGTTTTTGCTTTTTCTTTTTCTCCGCTCAGCACATAAATGTCGGCCATAAATGCTGTAAACTGATCGTATGGGAAGTTCATTTGAGGGAAAACCTCAAAATACTTGTCCACAAGTGCAATAGCCTTGTCTTTTTTGCCTTCTACCACCAATTGACGTGCCAAACGGATAATACTTACCCGCATGGTTTGGAGACTGGGCATATAAGAGCGATCCACATAGGAGCGTTCTTTATCGAAATTCCCCCACTTCCATTTATCCATGATATTGGCAAACATTTGGTCGGTATTCACACCGCCGGAGCCAATAATGCCGTAGGCATCTTGTTGGCTTTTAACCTTTTTCGGTACGATTTGAAGGCCGAGGCCTTCCAGTTGCAGGTAATCCTCCATTCCCAGCAATTTATCTTCCCGGCAGGTTACAGCCCAGTAGATCGGACGTTTGCCAAGGTTGGAGGCTATAATGTCCATCATGGCCAGTTCATCCTTGATGATGTACTTTTTATCTCTACCCAGGTCGATATGCAGGGTATCCACCAGAGTGGAATCAGTGGCAGACACAAATTTGTTGTCGATGAACCATTGTTTGTTCACCGGAATCGACATTTTGCGGGTTGGGAGGTAAGTATCAAAGGCTCTGCCGGAGCCGGATTCCTGTTTATGGTCTTCCCCTAGGAATTTCAATACCTGACGGATATCCATTTCCTGTTCGCCTCTTGGCGCCAGGTATGGAATCTGTACCCGTTTATACCCTCTGATCTGTTCCTGCGGAATACTCATTTCAATGGCAGGTGAGTTGTTCACAGCCCTGCGCAATTGTGCGATGTACCAGTCTACCGCAATGAGTGAAAGGTTTACCACACGCACGTCGGTGCGTATGCCCTCTACTTCCTGGCAATACCAGAGCGGGTAGGTGTCGTTATCGCCGTAAGTGAAGATAATGGCGTTTGGGGCGCAGGAATTCAGGAAGTTGCTGGCATAGTCGCGGCTGGCAAAGTGGTGCGCCCGGCTGTGGTCATCCCAGTTTTGGGTAACCATGAGCAGTGGGGCCGACAAGGCCAGTACGGTAGCGAGTGGAGCGGCTATTCCTTTCAGACTTTTGTTGAGCATATCCCAGATAGCCAGAACGCTCAGGCCAATCCAGATACAGAAAGTAAAGAAGGAGCCGGCCAGTACGTAGTCGCGTTCGCGGGGTTCGTTGGGTGGCTGGTTGGAGTAAACAATGATGCCGATACCTGTGATGATGAACAGTGCCATAATGGCGGCAAAGTCCTTAGGTTTGGAGCGGTAATGGAAGAACATACCGAGCAAACCCAGCAGGAATGGGATCATGTAGTATTTATTCCGGCCCTGATTATTTTTCTGGAATTCCGGCAACATTTCCTGGTTGCCAATCCTACCGGCATCAATGGCATCGAAGCCGGTAATCCAGTTGCCGGCAGTTGGATCCCAGGCATAATAACCTTGTTCACCATTTTGCCGGCCAGAGAAATTCCACATGAAATAACGCCAGTACATCCAGCCGATCTGGTATTTCCAGAAAAACTCCAGGTTGTCGCCAAAGGTTGGCGTACCATTTTGTTTGTCAATCCATTTGCGGTAAAGCGCCGGACGTCCTTGCGAGTAATCGCCCATACGCGGGAAGAGGGCTTTGTCGGATGCGGCGTATTCGTATTCTACTTTTTCGTCTACCACTACATATTTATTGCCAACGCGGCCGTAACGGTCTTCCGCATCAATACCAATTGGCTGGGCATCGAAATGCGGGCCACGAACCAGCGGGCGTTCGCCGTATTGTTCACGGTTGAGATATGGAAGCAGGCGCATCGGATCGGAAGGATCATTCATGTTGATGGGCGTATTGGCATTTGCCCGAATGATTACCATACCATAGGAGAAATAGCCCAGTACAACCACGCCAAGTGCCACTACTACCCGTTGCAACAGGCCATTGCCCGTTTTTTGGGCGCGGTTCAGGCCATACCAAAATGCGCCACCAAAAATGAGCAACACTGGAATAATACCTGAGTAAAAAGGTAATCCGAATCTGTTGACCATCAGCTTATCGAAGGAGGCCCACATGGTAGGAATACCTGCGATAATGAATTTTTGAATGCCCACAATAAACACCATGCCTACAAAAGCTGCCAATAATGTGCCCACTACTGTAGGTTTTTTGGCTTTTTTGAAATAGTAGAACATGGCGAGGGCCGGGAATGTCAGCAAGCTGAGCAAGTGAACTCCAATAGACAAAGCGGTACTGAAGAAGGCAAAAACCAACCAGCGGTCTGCCTCAGCATTGTCTGGCAGGTTGTACCATTTCAGGGTTGCCCACAGGGTCATGGCTGTAAAGAAGGTAGACATTGCATATACCTCACCTTCTACGGCTGAAAACCAGATAGAAGAAGTGAAGGCTGTGCACAAACCGGCTACAAGGCCGGCGCCAACAGCAGCAACTGCCTGGCCACCCTGCGGCTCTTCATCCCTGCCAACCAGGATCAGGCGTGCCAGGATACTGGTGCTCCAGCAAACGAACATGCCGGCAGCAGCCGTAGAAAAGGCAGAAAGCAGGTTAACTGAGTAAGCAATGTGGGCAGGGTTGTCGGAAAATAAATCAGCAACCCAGGTAAACAGTCGACCAATTAACAAAAAGATAGGCGCACCGGGTGGGTGCACTACCTGAAGTTTATAAGCTCCGGAAATAAATTCGCCACAGTCCCAGAGACTACCGGTGGGTTCAGCAGCGAGTCCGAGCACGATGGCTGCTATGCCGAAAGTGATCCAGCCTGCCAGATTGTTGAGCGTTTTGAAGGAAAAATTCATGTTTTTGCGAGATTTGCAGCCATGCAGGTTCCTTTAGACGGATGTTTGGCAACTGCCTGCTGCGCATTAATCATGGTTTTCAGGTTGCAATGACCGCGCAAAACTATAAAAGTCCGCTCATGTACAGTTTTTCTTTTCAAAAACAAAAAACGGTGAGACAGAAAAACTGCCTCACCGTTTGAAAAAAGGATGAATTTGACCCTGTTTCAGGTCGGAAAATGCAGGATTTACAACAATGCGTCAATGCGTTCCTGCAGCACTTTTTTTGTAGTTGCGCCTACAACCTTATCTTTTAGTTCTCCTCCTTTGAAAATCAGGAACGTTGGAATGCCCCGGACATTATAGTTGGTTGGAACTTCAGGATTTTCATCAACATTGAGTTTGCCGATTACAGCGCGCCCTTCGTAGTCTGCAGACAGTTCATCAATAACAGGCGTCATTGCGCGGCATGGTCCACACCATTCTGCCCACAAATCAATCAGGGTTACTTTATCGCTGTTCAAAACATCCGTTTTGAAGCTGGCATCGGTGAATTCTTGTGCCATTTTTTATGGAATTTAATTTAGCAAGTTTGAAATCAGTGTTGTAACGCTTATAAGGCGATTTGGTTGCAAAGTTACGTTCGATTTGTGGTGCGCCACCTTTGAATTGGTAAAAAATGTCCGGATGGAAACATTTGTCCGGGTTTAGAAACTGGCAAACCATTCCTGAATTTGCACCAAAAATGATGTAAAAAGTCGGGGTTCAAACACAATGGGGAACAAAAAGCCGAATACAGCCCCGTAATAGTGGGCGGTATGGTCGATGTTGTCGCGTCCGCGCTTAGCTTCATAAGCGCTGAACCAAAGGTACATGATGCCAAAAATGAATCCCGGAATGCCAATGGGAATAAAAAACAGGTACAATTTATTGGTAGGCATCATCAATATGGAGGCAAACAGCACGGCCGCAACGGCGCCTGACGCTCCAATACTGGCAAAACCCGGAGTTTCCCGATATTTAAAGAAGGTGGCTGACGATGCCGCAACAATGGCTGCCAGGTAAAAAAGAAGGTATACCATTTTGCCAACTTCCGGGAAAATATACATAAACCATTGCTCCACCACGCGCCCAAAATAGTACAGCGTGATCATGTTGAAAGCCAGGTGCATCACATCGGCATGCAAAAAGCCGCTGGTAAGCCACCGGTAGTATTCGCCATGCTTCACTTCCTCATAAGGCCAGTGCTTGAGTTTGTAGGTCCAATAATGGTTGTTCAGTGCCATGATGGAAATCAGGCAGGTGAAACCGATTATGATATGGTTGATTTCTAATGCGTACATAGGGAGTGGGAGTGTTTTGGTGTTTTAGTGTTTTGGTGTATTAGTGCCTTTGTGTCTTTGTGTCTTTGTACCCTTTGTGTCTTCTATTCGTTGTGGTAGGGCTCGTTTTTTAATATGGTCATGGCCCGGTAGAGTTGTTCCAAACAAAATAAACGCACCATTTGGTGACTGAAAGTCATTTTAGACAGCGCCAGCAATTCATTGGAGCGGGTGTAAACATCGGGGGAAAATCCGAATGCGCCACCAATCAGGAATACCATTTTTCTTCGGGAATTTCCCAGGCGTTTTTCCATCCAGCGGGAAAGCTCCATAGAGCTGAACTGCTGTCCGTGTTCATCCAGCAGCACCAGCCAGTCGTCTGGGGCAAGTTTGGAAAGGATAAGTTTGGCTTCCTCTTTCTTGATATTGTCCGGATCGGTGGTTTTTACCTTGACGTCCGGGAGGATGTGCAGACTAAAAGGCAGGTAGTTTTTGAGTCGTTTTTCGAACAACTCAATGCCTGTTTCCAGGTATTTTTCATTGGTTTTGCCAATGGCCCAAAGTTCAACTTTCATAGACAGGTTTATTTCAGACGTGTTTACCTCCGTTCCAGCCCTGGTTTCCCAGGTATTGGCGACCGCTTTCCTGTGCTGGTGTTTCCAGGCTGGTACCCATGCTGTCGTTCCAGCGGTTCAGGTATCCAAACAGGGCAATTACTCCCAGTATTTCCACAATTTCGCCTTCGTCCCAGTGCTGATGCAGGTTGGCTGAAATGCTGGCATCCACGCCATTGGGTATGGCTGAGGCCGCTACGGCGAAATCAAGTGCCGCTCTTTCTGCTTCAGAAAACGCCGGGTGGGTTTTGTACGACCAGATATGGTGCATTTTGCTTTCATCGGCGCCATAACGCTCGGCAGCCCTGATGGTATGCGCCTGGCAATATTGGCAGCCAGCGGTCAGGGAAGCTACATAGCCAATGAGTCGTTTTAAATCACTGGTTACCCGACCCTGATTTTGCATTACCGCCATGTTCAACCCGATAAAAGCCTTGGCAATGGCCGGCCTGCGTTGCATGGTAAGCACGGAATTGGGACAGAATCCGAGGGTTTCATTGAAAAAACGCGCTAATTCAGCAACTTCAGGGTCGTGATCGGGTGGGAGAGGGTTAATGAGTGGCATGTCAAATTATTTCGGGTAAAGGTAGTATAAAGGTCCTGGGAACGACAACTCCTACCTTCGCACTTGAACCAAGAAACACTTTGCTCGTTTTAACGTTAAATCATGAAATAAAACACATGAAATTTTCCATCTTATTTGCTTTGGTTATTTCCATGGGCGTAGCCTGTGGCGCTGATCAACCCAACCAATCCATTCCTGTTTCTGACATGCAAACTGTAACTCAAGGTTCCCCGATGCCTTCCGGAAAAACTGAAATTGCTACCCTTGGCGGCGGCTGTTTCTGGTGCGTAGAGGCCATTTACCAAGACCTAAAAGGAGTCACTAAGGTAGAAAGCGGCTATTCAGGCGGACATATCGACAAGCCTACCTATCGGGAAGTATGCTCCGGACTGACCGGCCATGCAGAAGTTATTCAGGTTACCTTCGATCCGGAGGTGATTCCATATCGCGATATTCTGCGGATCTTTTTCACGGTGCATGATCCTACTACCCTTAACCGTCAGGGTAACGACAAGGGGACTCAGTACCGCAGTGTAATTTATTACCACTCAGACGAACAGAAGAAAGTTGCTGAAGAAGTGAAAGTGGAAGCGCAGGAAGCTTGGGATGATCCCATTGTAACTGAAATCAGCGCTTTTGATAAATTCTTTAAAGCGGAGGATTACCACCAGAACTATTACAAAGACAATCCGAACGAAGGATATTGCTCCTTTATTATTGCGCCTAAAGTGAAGAAGTTTCGGGAGAAGTTTAAAGACAGGCTTAAACAGTAGGGTAGGGCACTAAGAGGTGTTTTTTTCAGAGGGCACTAAGAGGTGGGTTTTACCACTAAGGCACGGAGGGCACTGAGAGGCAATACGTTTAAATCGTATGGAACCCCTTAGTGCCCTCCGTGCCTTTGTGGTAAAACCTACCGTACCACCGTCACAGTTCCACTTCGCCATTCATCCACACCATCTTTGAACAGTATCCGGGCCTGCCATGTGAACACTGCAGGAGTAGCCGGTTCGCCGTTGATGGTGCCATCCCAGGCAGATGATTCATCACCTGGCATATAGTCGTTGCGTTCGTGTACCAGAGCGCCCCAGCGACTAACCACCCTAAAATGGATGATTTTAGCCACATCTTCTCCTCCAAATACCTGGAAATGAGCATTAGCGGTATCCTCGGCATCCGGTTTGAACACCTCAGGTACGTATACGTAACGATCTTTACTAACCGCTACGATTCTATCGTCGGAGGCGGTACATCCCGCGCTGTCTACTGCCGTTAAAGTGTAGTGGAATGAGTTCAAAGGGCTGTACCGACAGGTATCACACAGCATTTCCTGCAATTCTTCCGGTTTTATCACAAAATCTTGCACCCGGTCAGGGTCGCTCAGGCCACCTGTGGGCATCAACGATAAGCTTTGCCCGAGGTGCACACTGATGTCTGGCCCGAGATCGAGCATAAATGGATCAGGTTCTGTTATCCAGAAACTGGTGTCAGACATACAACCATCGGAGCTTTCAATTTCCAGGGTGTGTTGTCCGGGTTCCAGATTTCGGTATACGGTAATCATGCCTAGTGGAGCGCCGTCCAGTGAAACCAGATGTGGCGTGCGGCCACCGCTAATTTCTGCCACACGGGCCTCACCATTGTTGAAGCCAAAACAGGTTACCTGGCTTAAATCCAGCCCTGTTACCCTTGGGGTGTCCGGATCGCCTACACGAACAGCCAGACTGGAAGAGCAACCATTTAAGTTATTGGTAACCAGAAGGCTATACACACCGGGTTGATCTACCCTGGGCTTTAAACTATTGGCCCCTGATACAATGTTGCCGGTACTGTCGGCCTGCCAGGAAATATCATAATCTGCAGTAACAGGCACTGTAACCAGCAATTGTGCTGGCTCGCCGGTACAAGTGAGGTGTTGCAGGGTATCGCCCTGTATGGCTGGCCGGTAGGAGTCGTCCAGGATTTGAATATTCAGACTAGCGCTGCAGGGCGCTGTTTGACTGCAGGAGTTTGCGGCTTGTACACATATTGCACCGCCTACATTGCCCATGGTGATGTTCACCTGATTGCCATTGGCTCCTGTAACCGTAACCGGCAAGGGTACGGAATCTATCATAGCCCCGGCTGGCCCCGACCAAATATAAGCGCCAGCTCCATACACGGGTGGCAAAGAAAAAGGCATGGTAGCGCCCGGACACATTTCTGTTGGGCCGGTCAGTTGGCCAACCTGACCCAAAGGCGGTTCATATACCGCGCTGTTAGGGGTTACATTCACGGTAAAATCACATTGATCGCCCGCAAAACCGTCAATCATTAGGAAATAGTTGTGTCCGGGAGCCAGTCCAACAGTAAGCGATACAGGCAGATTCCCGCCGTTCATCTCGCCATACACACATTCCAGGGGTTCTCCGGTGCAGTCTTCGTACAAGGCCATTTGCAAACCATCGCCATAGGCGCAGTTGGATGGGGTAACTGTGAAGGTAGCCTCCCCGGCGCCGGCGATAAAACCCATCCATTGAGCGTTTTCCACCGTGCCGCAAAAATTGGGCACTATACCGGAGGGGAATCCGGCAGTAGACCCGAAATACCCGTTGAAATTGCAGTTGATGCAGGCGGTTGCACAGGATGTTGCAGTACTGCCACCTGCACAAGCAGGCACTAATTGAGCTGATAATGAATAGCTTAAACAGCTAAACCAAAGGAATAGGAGGAAGGATTTCATGTAAATCGGATTTTGACATGCTGATGAAAGAATGGAGGATGGGGGGGATTACAAGTCATTTAGGGCCATTTTAGGGTCATTTGGAGTCGTTTTAGGGTCATTTGGAGTCATTTTAGGTCATTTAATTAACACAGGTTGTGATCCCGGGAGCCGGGACCTACACAAGCCAGGCTATTCGGGTGAATGGGGCCAAGGCATTTCGCAAACTGGGCTTGTGTAGGTCCTTCGCTACGCTCTGGATGACAACCCACATTAATTAAATGACCCTAAAATGACTCCAAATGACCCTAAAACGACTCCAAATGACCTAAAACGACTCTAAATGACCTAAAATGACCATCAAATGCCCCTATTTTTGAACCAGCAACTTAACCACTTCGGCTTTGCCGCTGGATTTTTCCTGAATCCGCACGAAATAGGTGCCGGAAGGCAGGTTTCTTACATCCAAATAGGCTCTGCTTACGCCTGCCTGCACCCGAATGTTCTGGGATGAAACCAAAGAGCCGCCCAGGCTGTGCAGGCTGAGTATGGCATCGTAGTTGCGCGTGCCCCGAATAGCCACTTCAGCGCGAACTGAGGCCGGGTTGGGCGATATGGTGGCAGATAGTGTGTCGTTTGTTTTGTCCCATATGCCAACCGTTCCGCCTATGTAGCAATCCGGACTCACCACGGCTGCATCGTCAATGAGCGGCATTTTGGTATACCCTTCGAACATGGTTTCGGTGAGCACTTCATTGCTTGCGCCCAGCCAATCCTGCAAAAGGGTGGTAAACACTTGCCGATAATCAAACTGAATTCCCTGCAACTGGTTGTCGCCGCTCAGGTTATTCAGGTCCGGGTTGGTGCCATTTACCCCGGCTTTAATGGCTTTACCAAAGATCATCATAGGCGCCAGGGTACCGTGGTCTGTGCCAGCCGAACCATTCTCTTTTGCACAACGCCCAAATTCAGAGAAGGTGCAGGCAGTAACCAAATCACCCAGTCCCATGGCTTCCAGGTCGTTAAAGAAGAATTTTACTGCATCCGACAGGTTGCGAAGCAAATCGGCATGGCCGCCGAGGGTGACAATTCCTTCCGGCGCCAGCTGATCGCCATGGGTATCAAATCCGCCCATGTTGCAGAGGTAGATTTTGGTTTTGCAACCGCCTTTAATCAATCTGGCGATGGTTTTGAGCTGGTAAGCCAGGGTAGTCTGCGGATAGGCAGTAATGGCATTTGAACCGGCATTAAATGCCTGGGTTATGTACACGGAGTATTCATCCACCGCTTTTTCCACACCCATGATATAGGCCAGTTCATCGCCATATTCAGAGTCCGGCACGTTTGGCAACGGCGCTCCGCCAATGGTTTGCACCAGCGAATAAAAGCCTTCAGGATCCTGGCCATACAGGTTAATCACATTCTGGTGTTCCGTTTCTGAGTGGAACCCAAGGGAAGGGTTAGGATCGCCCACCTGAATACCAAGCGGGTACACTTTATCCGGCGGCACCGGGGCGCCCAGCACATCAGGGTACATGGCCTGCAGGGCACGGGCCATCCAACCGGATTTGATATTGAACTTTTCCGGAGTGCCGTCTCCACCGCTCATCCAAAGGTCGGTGCCTTTAAAGTGTGAGCCGTTCAGTCCTTCATAACCTACTCCTTGCACCACGCTCATCCAGCCTTTATCATATAGCTCCTTCATACCCGTCATTACCGGGTGCAAGCCCACCTGATCGGCATATGGCAGTGTATTATCCAGTTTGATAAACTTTTCCGGACCAGCTTCCGGCACCTTAATCACCGGCCTCAGCTCTGCATAACGATCGTACTGTTGAATGGGAATAATGGTATTCAGGCCATCATTACCTCCTTTCAACTGTATGAGAATCAGGATACGATCCTCTATTCCATCGCAGGAGTTCAGGATCTGCGAAATTTTGGAATTGGAAAACGGCCGCATCGGAAAACCGTTCACCACAAACGGTGAAACGCCCGCAGCCGGAAATATTTTGAGAAATTTGCGACGATTCATGATAAGAGTGTTTGAGTTTGGGAGTGTTTGAGTGTGCGAGTTGGCGTTGCTTTTGGGTTTGAATGCCGGGGCATGGATTGCAACTGGACTCGTTTTCAACACAGCCACAAGTAAATCGGGTGTTTGAGTTTGGGGGGGTGAGTGTTTGAGTGTTTGAGTGTGCGAGTTGGCGTTGCTTTTGGGTTTGAATGCCGGGGCATGGAATGCAACTGGACTCGTTTTCAACACAGCCTCAAATAAATCAGGTGTTTGAGTTTGGGAGTGTTTGAGTGTGCGAGTGTTTGAGTTTGGGAGTGTTTGAGTTTGCGAGTGTTTGAGTGTGCGGATTGGCGATGTTTTTGGGTTAGGGTATTGCTATTAACAGGCACATGCCCTATATTTGTAGAACACTGTTTTTCTCCAACAAACCACTTTTTGAAAATGACAATTACAAAATTTGAAGACCTGAAGTGCTGGAAGGCAGCCAGAATCCTTACTAAAAGTGCCTTTTTGTGCAGCCAGTCTGGCGAGCTTGCAAGGGACTGGGATACCCGATCTCAGTTCCGGAAAGCTGCCTTGTCAATCATGAACAACATCGCCGAAGGTTTTGGCCGGTATTCGCCAAAAGACGCTATTCGATTTCTCGATATGGCGAGAGCCTCCGGTAATGAACTAAAAAGTATGCTATACCTTTTTGAGGATGTTGCATACCTCCCAATAGAGACTTTAAACCAATTGCACAAGGAAGTGGATGATGCCATTTCGCTTACTGTGGGCTTTATCCGATATTTGAACAAACAATCAAATCAGGCTTAAAAACCATTTTGACAGCTTGTAATCAGTCGCTCAAATTACCACCCACACCAAGCCAACCTCAACTCAAACACTCAAACACTCAAACACTCAGGCACTCAAACACTCAGGCACTCAAACACTCAGGCACTCAAACACTTCTAAAACACCTGATATTCCGGCGCATACAACATCGCGTTGACCAGGCGGGAGAGTGGGATTTTTACCTCGGAATCGTTGCCTGTGCTGAGGTAGTTTTCCCATTCGTAGACCCAGTCTTGTGCGGGTAATTGGTCCAGAAATACCGTGGTTAGGAAATAATCGAGGCGCTCGGCGTCTGGCTCTTCCGGGAAGAGATAGTGGAGAAGCTCCGTTACCAGTACCAGTGAATCCGATGGATCCGAAATGACTCCGCTGTCGCGCACCCAAGCGGCAATATCCAGTTGGGTGCCGATGGAATCATTGGAGCCGCTTCCCCAGGCGTGTGTGCCGGTGAGCAGGATTTGAGGCAGTTTATAGCGCTGTACAATGGTGGCAGAGTTGAAGAATTGCCGGTTGAGCGCCGGATCCTGATAATAACCGGAATAACCAGCCACATCTAATGGATAAAACAAATCCATTCCAGCCCTGGCCAACATGCGCTCCAACACAGCTGCACTGTAAAAATCGCCGTAATGTTTAGTATTCTCGGCTACCGGATCCGGAACTGGCAACTGGAAGTAATTAAGGGCCTGCAGCGACAATTCCAGCGGACTTTTTATCAAAGCGCCAAAAATTTCGTCGGTATTGGCGGAGTCGTCTGTGTCGTAAAAATGTTCGCTTTGCAGCAGTTTTTCCAGCACGGGTTTGATCTCAAAATTGCTGTCGGTGAGCAACTGCGCCAGTGGGGCAATCACATCATCCTCTACTTCCTGAGGCACAATTCTGGTGACAAAATAATGGTACAACCTGCGGCAGAAAAGCTGGGTAGTGGCTGGTTGTGCAAACACCAGATCCACAAACGCCTGCAATTCGGCAATCATGCCGGCTGCATCTTGTGTGGTTGCGTTGATGGTAGCTCCGCCAAAGCGGGCGCTAAATACTTTGGGATTGAAATCGTGACTCTGCGGATAGGCTTTGCCGGCCGGAATCATGGTTTCAGGATCTGTATTCTGATGACGCTGGGCGTGGTTAAACCCGGTGAACACCCGGGCGGCCTGGATCACATCATCTTCGGTAAAGGTGGTATAATCACCCGGGCCGGCGGCATCACCGCGGCCAACCGTGAACAATTCAAAAAACTCGCGGGCGAAGTTTTCGTTGGGGTTTTGGGAAAAGTTCTGGTCGTTGTCCAGATACCGCAACATGCAGTTGTCGGTAACCAGCTTGATTACCAGCTTTTTCAGGTTACCCAGGCTGCCCCAACGAAGCAGTGATAGGTAGTCAAAGAATTCCATGCTGCTGCCACTGGCGGCATCCACAGCCATAAACTGGTGAAAAAACAGCGTCATTCGGTGGGAGGCGCCCGGATCATGCAGCGCTTCGTTTACCCACCAGCCCATCACAAAACGAGTGAGGTCCTGGTCATCGGCAGGTAGCGGGGCACTGGGAGGCTGAGGCGGGTTGATCCAGGTAGTTGGCGCAGCAGCGCCGGCAGAGTAGAGCGGTTGCTCCAACTGGAGCGGAGCAGGAGTGAGCAGAGCGGCAACTGCTTCGGCAGCGGTCATTCCGGCCAACTCATCCACCCGGGCACGGGTATAACGATAAGTGGTCCGGCGAAGTAAATGCGCCGCCTTGCGCCGCCCTAAAACCCCTGCAAGAGGATTTAAAGAAGCCATTGAAAATCGGTTAAAAGGTTTGACTAAAAGTCGTCTTCAGTGGGATTCGGAGGCGGGATGTCAAATGATCGTCGGGCGACGAAGCGATAATGGATTAAAAGGAAATGGTAAGGAACCGGAGGATTATGCGGCATTGAACGGCAATGCTTAAATTTTATTGGCAGGTGCTAAAAGTTTTTTTGATAAAAAATGAGGCTGCCGACCAAAGTCGACAGCCTCCTGATTGATATGATTTTTTATCAAAAAGTATGACTATTTGGCAACCACCAGTTTAGTGATGCCAAAGTGGTCTCCTTCAGTCAGGCGCACCCAGTAGGCGCCATTTACCCATTGTTGGGCAGGAAGTGCCAGTTGCTGGCGACCTTCTACAGATGGCATATTGTTTTGGTAAACGCGTTTGCCCATCATGTCGAACACTTCAACCATAACATCGCCCCTGCCGCTGAGAGTGGCGGTCAGGAGGGTTTGGCTGGAAGCCGGGTTAGGTGTGAGTGCCAGGTCAAGTGTTGGATTGGCATTTGGGGTGAAAACGCTGCTGGTGCCAGGAATGGCTGCAGGATCTACTTCAACCCAGAGCAGGTTATTATCTACAAAAGGGTGGTTGCCTGCAGCGGTTGGGCCAAGCAGGTGAATACCCGGATCGTAATCTTGTTGGTAAACCAGACCTACATTATTGCCTATATGGCGTGGCAGCATGGGGTAAACGCTTTCCACGAAAGGTATCAATACGGTGTCGGAAATAAACGGAGCCGAGATAATATCGAGCGGGTCACCCCAGTTCTCACCGTTGTCAGTTGATTTTACCAGATACACGTGGCGGAAAAACTGCTGATCCGTATTGCTGCTGCGGTACAGTTCGTGCAAGGCAGCATAGCCAACATAGATGGTACCATTTGCGCTGGCGCCGGAAGAAGGCATACTGGCCAGGCTCATGTAATATGGTGCAATTTCAGCAATGGCAGTGATGCCCAGGGCGCCGTCGCCATCGTAATCCAAAGCACCGCCAATCAGCTGGAAGTTGTCGGTTCCAAATGATTCTTTCCAGTGAAGCAATCCGTTAATGCCAGGGTAGAAAGATGAACCAGCTGCTGGATCAGTGTCAGCGTAGTACATTTCACCAAAGAAAACATGCACTTCTCCGGTGGCATCCACGAGCAGGTTGCCAGAGCCGTCTGAGCTGAATACAGCCAAAGAGTCTGGTGCATTTGGGTCAGGATCGCCAATGTCGTCAATCGTGTAAGAATCGCCTTCAGCGCCGGCATAGTTTTCCAGAGCATCCGGGAAGTCGTTCACAAGCAGGGTTTCCCAGGTGTCGCCATTGTCGAAAGATTTGAATACCTGTAGGTCGTTCCATGCAGGGAATGCAGCTACTGCCACTGTACTGCCATTTACATCAATGGCATATTCATCTGCGCCGTGAGCAGTGTATTTCGTATTGTCCAGGCCAGGGATTTTAGCAAACTGTTTATCCCAGGTTAAACCGCCGTCGGTGGAGCGCCAGTACAGGATATGACCGTTGATACCTTCATAAACAGTTCCGGTATTTCCGGTTGGTGTGGTGATGGCAATTACGTGGATATTATTTCCTGAGGTTACCAGATGTGGCCACAAACATCCTTGACCAGCTGGGGTTGGCAGGTTGGATTCAGTCCAGGAAGTAGCGCCAGGAGCTTTGCGCATGAAGCGAAGGATATACGGTGTTACAGAGGTGCCGTGGGCAATGGCCACTTCGGTACCATCCTCCAGGATACTGGCGGATGGGAAACCGGTACGAACTGATTCAATCCGGGATGGATTGGCATTCCAGGTGCCACCGGAACGAGTGCTGTAACCAGTGCCGCGCTCAGGGAATGCATCAGCGCCATCTGTTGCAAAAGTATAGGTAGATACTGGATCGCCGTTTGGCTTGTAGTACACCCGGGAAGGAACGCAACCGTAGCCATGAGCATCCCAACGGGTAACGGCAACAAGTTCCTCGGAGTTGTTGCGATCAATGCTTCCTCCAATAAAATCATTAGGGTTGATCAGATCCGGCGTAAAGGTTTCAGGCAGAACGGCCTGTTTGTTGTAGGGAGCCGGTTTGAGTTGAGCAACCTTGGGCATGTTGTGCGGAGCAAGGGTTTGCGCTCCGGCAGTGATTGCCATTCCGATTGAAACGGCAGAGAGCAGGTACTTTTTTAGCATGGTGCAATTTGATTGGATAAATGAAAAAATTGTCTTTGACAAATTCAGGGCAAAAAACAGCATAAATGTAGAAAGGAACCATGTTTCCAAGTCAGGGTTTTTACCCAATCTGTAAAAAACTGACCAAAAAAACGCAAAAGGGGGGTACAGTTTTTCAAACATTCTATCTTTGCACCTTTACAACCACAGTCAAACTTAACCTGCTCTTTTAGTTATGAACAGACTTTTTCACTTTCTCCTTTTGCTGGCCCTATGCGTAGGGATGGCTTCTAACCTGAATGCACAAGGTGTTGATGGCACTGATGATGACGGTTTTGTAGTGCAAATTACCACTCCGGCCTCCATTGCTCAAAACCTTTTCAATGCTGCTGAATGTGGCTGGGAAGGTAGCACCTATGGTCCAAGCCTCACTGCTGATCAGGCTTTTTGCGGCGACGTAGTTTGGGCAAAGGACTCTTTGGGTTGCACCCCAATCACCAACAACCTGACTGGCAAAATTGCTTTGCTGCGTCGTGGTACTTGCAATTTTAGCTTGAAAGTGTACCATGCACAACAGGCCGGCGCTATTGCTGCGGTTATTACCAACCACTACAATACTGCAACTGACGGTCCTTGCACCTGGAACATTGGTGGTATGTCTGGTGGCGACTCTGCTGCTGCAGTAGTGATTCCATCTATCCTGATCCACCGTCAAACTGCTGAGCAGATTGATGCTGCCCTCAAAGCTGCTCAACCTGTAACCTTGTGCTTTGCGTTCCCACGCATGTCTGGCCCAACTTCTGCGTCTATGTACGCAACGCCACTGAGCCAGGTTGACACCATGCAGGCTATCACTGTGAACTACAACAACCGTTCCGGTGCTACTCAAACTGATGTTAATCTGAAAGCAGAATTCTTCAATCCTAGCGGTGTTTCTTTGGGTACACTTACCTACAACATGCCTGTTTGTGAGCCAAACGTTGACTCATTCATCGTTTTCCCTCCATTCTATGCAGCACCTCAAAAGGGTAAATTCACGGTAATGTTCACCAATAACAAGTACACGGAGTCCATTGATACCGTTTACAGCTATTTCGAACATACCGACTACACTTTTGCTACTGATAATCTGGTTGTGGATCCAGGTGGTGTTGGCCCGGCTGATGCTGATTTTGCTAACGCTAACTTCTACATCCAGAGCGGTGGCCTGTGCCTCACCGGCGATGCTCCCGCTAAAGCTACCTACGCTACTTTCGGTATCTCCAACATCGAAGCAGTGTATGTTCCTGGCGACCCAGCTGCAAACATCATCGGTATCGCAGTGTACAAAGCCGACGTTGATGGCGACGGCGCCGGCGACCTGGCTTCCAGCTTCGTGGATGATCTCGGTGCTGGCCTGGTTGCTTATGTTGAGTACGAAATGACCGGTAACGAAGTGAACGATGAGTACATCAATGTACCTCTTTTCGATCTGGCTACCGGCGACGCTGGTGTGAACCTGGATCCTAACAGCGGTTACTACGTTTCTCTGATTTATGATGGAACAGCGGCTGGTACCAGCGTTTGTGTTCGTTTCATCAATTCTGTTGACGTAGGCTATGCTTCTTTCACTGGCTACCCAACTACACCACTGTACTTCGGTCAGTTGTTCACCGGCGGTTGGTCTGGTGCAATCGTTGCACAGCGTCTGGAACTGGAAGGCTTTACCCCAGGTTCCAGCACTTCTGAGCCAAAGAAACTGGCTGATACCAAGTTCTCTATCACGCCAAATCCTGCAAGCGAATTCGTTAACCTGAACCTGAACCTCGATGGCGTTAACCCATCTGTTGCAGTATCTATCCTTGATGCCAATGGCCGCGTGGCTGTTGGTACTCAGATTGAGAAAAACATCCAGGAAGGTGTAATGAACTTCAACGTGAAAAACCTCCCAACCGGTACCTACTACATGTGGGTTCGTACCGCTGAAGGTTCTACCCTGAAGCCAATCGCTATCTGCCACTAATTCCAAATTGGAGTTAAAGCATATGGGGCGTCCCGGCAGAAACCGGGACGCCTTTTTTTATAAATTGATTTATATTTGTCATATTCATTAGCTGATTTAATGATAACTTATGTGCAAAATTTCCTTAATTATCGGCACTATTTGCTTTTTATGCTGGATGCCAAAACCGATTGCCCAGAATCTTTTAGGAACTAACGACGATGGATTTTTAGTGCATATCGCATCACCGATTTCGATACGTCAAAGTCTGGACCATGGAAGTGCCAAAGGTATTTGCCAGTGGGTAGGGCAGACTAACTGGGGGGCTGATATCACGAAAGATTTTTGTGGTGAAGTGGTTTGGGCCCAGGACTCTTTTGCTTGTAATACCCTTACCAATGCCGCAGCGTTGCAAGGAAAAATAGCTTTGATCAGGAGAGGCGAGTGCTCCATGGCAAAAAAAGTTGAGTACGCGCAACAAGCTGGCGCAGTGGCAGCAGTTATATTAAACCACCATGAATTCCCATGCGATGAACCATGTTCATCGTCAGCTTATCAAGATTGTTTGCCGATTTATATTTCAAGTTTACATGACGACCAGAACACCTCGGTCAATATACCTGCCGTTTTTTTGGAGCGAGGAACAGGTGAACAAATAAGTCAGGCATTGGAACAAGGAGAGAAGGTGGAGTTGTGTTTTCTGTTCCCGTCGATGACTAAGCCGACCGCTGCCAGTATTTTTGGTGTGCCAATGGATCAGGTAGATACTATGAAGCATATATCTGTTCGATATCATAATACTTCAGATACGGTTCAGGAGAATATTCAGTTCCGGGCAAGCATCACAAATCCATTTGGCGTTCAGGTGGGTGAGCTTACTTACCAAATGCCGGTTTGTTCCCCTGACGCCGATTCCCTGGTTAAATTTCCGCCTATATTTCTACCTCCAACTCTGGGCAGGTTTTCTGTTCAGTATACCAACAACCACTACTTTAGGCATATTGATACCCTTTACCAGTATTTTGAACATACAGAGAACACCTATGCGACAGACAATGGTGTCATTTTGCCTGGAGGAATTGGGGATACCCTGACATATCCGGATGTATTTAAATGTATTCCCATGGCGGGTAGCCTGGTTTTAACAGCAGATAATCCTTCGGTAGCCTCATATGCCACTTTTGGTGTGGCTAATCCGCAAGAGGTTTATGAGCTGAATCCTACAGAAGAAGTTAATATCGGGGTGGTATTGTATGATGCCGACCTGGATAACAATGGCATTGGTAACCTCACCAGCAGCTTTTTTGATGATTTAGGGGATGGATTGCTTGCTTATGAACAGTATGTGTTATCTGAAAACGACCAGCCAGATGCGCTGATTAAAGTATACCTGAATGACCTTAACTCTGGTTCGCCTGGTGTATTTCTGAAACCTAATCATGCGTACTACTTAGTTGTATTTTATTGGAAAGACCCTGCATTAGATTTTAATTGCCTTAATTTCAGCGTAACCAAAAAGGTAGAGTATTTGTGGCAGGAAGGCTTGCCTGTCGCGCCGTTTTCTTTTGTACTGCTTTTCCCAGATGGAATGCCGGATGTAACCATGATAGCAAGGTTACATACTGAAGCTTTTCAGCCTGCTAAGCTGGATCCTGGTCTTACAAGCGTTAAAAAATACCCCGTAATCATAACTCCAAACCCAGCTTCAGACGTACTGAAAGTCGAATTACCTGCTGAATTAACCGGCCAGGCATTACATTTTTCCTTGCTGCATCTGGAAAGCGTAAAGGTTGCCCTTAGCCTCGACTTGCAGGTAAATCAGGGTGAAAGCCCTTCACTAAATGTTAAAAACCTGCCGCCCGGCGCTTACCTCATGCGAATTAGCGGAACATTTGGCTTCACCGTTGCGCCAGTAGTAATTGTTAGATAATCAATTGATTGTTAAATCATTACATAATTTTATTTATGTATGTTTTAAGCGCAACGGGTCAACTGTTCTTTACAGACGAATTCCCAAATGTCGTCGATTATCCAAACCTAAGCCTTTGCTGACAGCGCAAAACATTATCTTTGCGTTTCAACAAATTATTTAACCTTAACCGTTTTTTTTGCTATGAAAAAAATGAAGATACACTTCCTCTCGCTGATGTCGGTTGCAGCCATGCTTCTTGGCCTGGCTTCTACCGCAAATGCTCAGACACTGGGTACAGACGATGATGGATTCGTGGTTCAAATCACCTCACCTGCAAGTATTGCACAAACCCTCGTACATGGCGCAGATGCCGGCGTATGCCAATGGATCGGCCAAAGTGATTGGGGTGCAGACGTAACCGAAGAACTTTGCGGTGAAGTAGTTTGGGCAAAAGATTCTCTGGGTTGCGGTCAGCTGACCAACGCCGCTCAACTGAACGGCAAAATTGCGCTGATTCGTCGCGGTACCTGCGGCTTCTCTGTAAAAGCCTACTGGGCTAAACAAGCCGGTGCAAAAGCCGTAATCATCGTAAACCACTACAACAACGCACAAGATGGTCCTTGCACCACTTATGCTAATGCTACGCAGTTTCTGGGTGGTATGACTGGTTTGGATAGCGCTGCGGCGGCTACCATACCGGCCATTTTCCTGGAGCGTCTGACTGCAGAACAAATTGACGGAGCACTGGCAGCAGGCCAAACCGTTAATGTTTGCTTTGCTTTCCCACGTCTTACCGTGCCAACCTCTGCCTCTATGTATGCCACTCCTTTGAGCCAGGTAGACACCATGCAGGCTATTACCGTGTTGTACAACAACCGTTCCGGCGCTACCCAAACGGATGTAAACATCAAAGCCGAGTTCTTTAACCCAAGCGGTGCAAACATCGGCTCACTGACTTACAACATGCCGGTTTGTGAGCCAGGTGTGGACTCTTTCATTGTGTTCCCTCCTTTCTACGCTCCACCAGCACTGGGTAAGCACACCGTTCGTTTCACGAACAACAAGTTCAATCAGGCCATCGATACAGTGTACAGCTACTTCGAGCACACCAACTACACTTTCGCAACCGATAACCTGGTAAACGATCCAGGTGGCGTTGGTCCGGCTGATGCTGATTTCGCTGCTGCGAACTTCTACATTCAGAGCGGTGGCCTCGTGCTCACCGGCGATGCTCCGGCAGAAGCTACCTACGCTACCTTTGGTATTGCCAATATCCAGGATGTTTATGTGCCTGGCGACCCATCGGCCAACATCATTGGTATTGCCGTGTACAAGGCTGACGTTGATGGCGACGGAGGCGGTGACCTTTCTACCAGCTTCATTGACGATCTGGGAGCAGGTTTGCTGAGCTACGTGGAGTACGAAATGACCGGAAATGAAGTCAACGATGCGCTGATTCACGTTCCACTGACTGATTTGAGCACTGGTGAAGATGGTGTTCCACTCGAAGCTAACTCAGGCTATTATGTATCCCTGATTTATGATGGCACAGCTGCAGGAACTGGCAAATGTGTTCGTTTCAACAACTCCAGAGACGTAGGCTACGCTTCCTTCACCGGCTACCCAACCACTCCACTGTACTTCGGTCAGTTGTTCACTGGTGGCTGGCAGGATGCCATCGTGGTTCAGCGCTTGCAGTTGGATGGTTTTGTACCTGGTGTAAAAACCTCCGAGCCTAAAGCACTGGCTGATGCCAAGATCAACATCACACCAAATCCAGCCAGCGATTACATCAATCTGGAGCTGAAACTGGATGCAGTAAACCCATCTGTGGCTGTTTCTCTGGTGGATGCCAAAGGACAGGTAGTAAATGGTACTCAGGTTGAGCGCAACTTCCAAAACGGCGTAATGCGCATGGAAGTAGCCAATATTCCTTCCGGTGTTTACCACCTGTGGATTCGTTCTGCTGAAGGTTCTACCATGAAGAAAGTGGTCATTGCGCACTAATTGCGGCTTTTAGCACTATATAACAAGAGCCATCCCTTTGTTGGGGTGGCTCTTGTTTCGTTTAGGTACCTCTTGCGAGGTCTGCTTCTTGGTTCGTTTGCGGAGCGCTAAATGTCTTCCACGTAATCCATATCCCTGTCAAACGTTTCTTTCATGCCCCATAGCGCCAAAAAGGCAATCCCCAGGCAAATAGCTCCTACGATATAACCTGCCGTAATTACGCTGCCAGTAACGGCTGCTCCCTTTAGGTATTTGAAGGATTCGTTGATGGGCACCTGCATGCCCCGGGCAAAATTTGGCACAGAGGTCGCTACCGTTGAACGCAGGTTGGTGCCAAACTGCTCTGCACCTATAGTAACAAAAATAACCCAGAAGCCTACGGAAAACCCAAGCAGGAAATGACCTAGGTAAAACATTTCGGGTGATGAAAAGGGTAGAGATAAATAGCCCAAAACGGCCAGCACATCGAGGCTGAGGAAAATAGCCATCACTTTCACCCGGCTTCTTAATACCTGGCTCAACATGCCCGAAACCAGATCGCCCAGAATCAAACCAATGTAGGCAATGGCAATGGCATTGGAGGCCAGAATGCCTTCCAGACCCTTGGCTTTGCCAAATTCCGGTGCGAAAAACACCAGAACGCCAATAACAAACCAGGTGGAGGTTCCTATGAAGATACAACGTAAAAACCGAACCAGGCGGTCCCAACTGGTAAACAAGGCCAGGAAATTACCCCTACTGATATGTGTTTGCTCCCGAACCTGCTGAAAAATGCCAGATTCCGAAACACTGATACGCAAAATGAGCAGGAGCACGCCCAACCCGCCGCCAATGAAATAACATTCCCGCCAGGGAAAGTTCCGTTCAATGATCCAGGCCAGCAAGGCCCCGGTGAGTCCGATACTGGCCACCAGCATCGTGCCTATGCCCCTTTTGTGTTTGGGCAAAACCTCAGCTACCAGCGTAATACCGGCTCCAAGTTCGCCAGCCAACCCGATGCCGGCAATAAACCGGTAGAATGCATAGTCTACGTAGCCAGTCGCAAAACCGTTGAGGATATTGGCCAGGGAATAAAGGGCAATCGAAAAATACAGCACCCGCACACGACCACGTTTGTCGCCCAGAATACCCCACAAAATTCCGCCTACCAGCATGCCGAACATTTGCCAGTTTTGCAGGGATAAACCTTTGTCTGTTAAATCCTGTCCGGAAAAGCCCAGATCGGTGAGGCTTTTTACCCGCACAAAACCGAATAGCAGCAGGTCGTATATGTCTACAAAATAACCAAGCGCCGCAACAACGACGGCGGCATTAAGGATTTTAGCGTTAGGGTTGATGGTTGCCATAGAATACTTGACTCAAAGTTGCACAGAGGAGGCGCAATGTTATGAAAACTGAGTCGGAAATACGGCAAAAAGAAAAGGGAAGCCGCGATACATGCAGACCGGCTTCCCTTTTTTTCTGCCTGCAAGGATTGGCAGGCATATTGTTTTAATAAGTGTATGTTATTGGAATGCTTGGCTTAGTGAGTAAGATTATGCTCCTCAAGAATTTGCTGAGCCCGATCCAGAATTGTTGTGTCTTCAATATGAACGATACCACCGTTCGGTCCTGGTTCCAGGTGGAATTCCACCACATCTCCGTCTTTGTACTGGTGCGCACCAAAGTAGTTACGTACCGTTTGCTCGTCAATGTTCAACTCCTGGGCAATTTTAGCAATGCTGCCGTGCGGAAGTGCGTGTTTGATCCGGCGCAACTCTTCAAATGTGATGTTCATATGCATAAAATTTAGTGAAACAATTGGGTCGAAAATTTTCCCTAAGGTATGCTAATGAAAATGCAAAAAGCAAAGAAAAAATGTAATTTTTTTTTCAATTTTCAAGGTTAATATTTCTGCAATAGCCTTGTTGTCAGAATAACTGTTAAGATCAGCCTAACCTGAATCAGCCTCAAAGGAAACGACCCACTGCATACCTTAAAACATCATACCTTTGCGGGCGTTATACCTAATGCGTAACCGATACGCTCCTGATTCATGTTTCTACACATCGTTTCTTTTGACATTCCTTATCCTGCAAACTATGGCGGGGTGATTGTTATTTTCAACCAGATTAAGGCGCTGCATGCACAGGGGGTCAAAATTATTCTCCATTGTTATCAATACGGCGACCGCAAGCCGCAACCCGAGCTGGCTAATTATTGCCACGAAATCTATTACTACAAACGAAGCCGTTCGCTGTTTTATCAGGTGAGCCTGCTTCCGTTTATCATGCGTACCCGCCAAAGCAGCGCATTACTCAAAAGACTCAAAAAAGACCGTTATCCGATTCTTTTTGAAGGTATGCATACAGCAGGGCTTATTTGGCATCCGAGCCTGAAAAGCAGGCAGAAACTCATTCGGATGCATAATATTGAGTGGCAATATTATGAAAGCCTATCACAGCTGACCTCCGCCACCGCTCCGCTGGAAAAGGCTTATTATTTCTCAGAAAGCATCAAACTACAGCGCATAGAACCTAAAGTGGTGCTTCACGCTGATGAGATCATTACCATTTCCAGTACCGACGAAGCTTATTATCGGGCGTTAAAAGCCAACACACAATATATCCCGGCCTTCCATCCGAACGATACCATTGAATGTCAATCGGGCAAAGGTGAATATGTGCTGTTTCACGGCAAGCTCAGCGTGCCCGACAATGAACTGGCGGCCATGTGGTTGGTTCGGGAGGTGTTCGCAGACTTTGACATTCCGTTTATCATTGCCGGGATGTCGCCCTCTGAACGCCTGAAAGAACTTGTGGCCGGATATGATCATATTAAACTGGTAGAAAACCCTGACGAGACACAGATGAACGCGCTGCTGAGCAAAGCGCATATTAATTTGTTGATATCGTTCCAATCTTCCGGGGTCAAGCTTAAACTGATTAATGCTTTGTTTCGGGGCCGTTTTTGCATAGTCAATGAGCACATGGTGCGTGGAACAGGTTTGGCAAAACTGTGTTTTGTGAGAAACTCTGCTGCTGCTATTCGGCAAACCATAGAAGCGGTGATCAATGCGCCATTTGAACAGGGTAAAATTGCAGAGCGCAAGGCCATGCTGGATACCGAGTTTTCCAATGTGGAAAGTGCCAAAAAACTAATTCAACTAATTAAGTGGCAGTAAATAACATACCGGAAGCTGCGTTGAAAAAAATACGCCGTTTGGGTAAATTACTCAATGCCCTGTCCGTAGTCTCGCCATCCATGGCAGGCCGGGCTGCTTTCAAGGTGTTTTGCACCCCCAGAACCCTGCCTGTCAGAGATAAAGATGCTGAATTTCTGGCCACTGCCAGGCATGAACATTTTCGGATGGAAGGACTTGCCCTGCGCAGCTACCATTGGGATCATGCAGACCCTCAGGCTCCCAGGATTTTGTTTTTACACGGCTGGGAGTCTAATACGGCACGTTGGCACAAATACATACGTGAAGCTTTGTCCAGAGGGTACGCGGTGGATGCTTTTGATGCTCCGGCCAGCGGCCATTCTGAAGGTAAATTGCTGAATGCTTTGCTGTATAGCCGGGCGCTTCGCAAATACCTGTCTGTGAACCCCATGCCTTATGCCATTGTAGGACATTCTTTGGGGTGCGCTGCGGCAGTGTTTGGACTTACGCTCTACCCGATAGAAAGGCCCTCAAAAGTAGTCTTGCTGGCATCATTTGCCGATTCTTCCCGCGTTATATATGATTTTGCCAACCTGATCGGCGCCAAAGAGACGGTGGTTAAGGCTATTTTCCGGCATGTTGAAAAGCGCAGCGGAATGAGCATCGACGAATTTTCCGTGCAACAAAAAGTGCAGCTGTTGCAGGATGTAACCGGTTTTGTACTGCACGATGCTGCAGATGAAGTTGCTCCTGTAACGGAAGGCCGGGATATTGCGGCCAGTTGGCCTTGTCAGTACCTGGAAACCCAGGGTTTGGGTCATAAAATGCAGGATAAGCAGGTGGTTCGTGCCGTGCTGGATTTCCTTAAAATATAATTGTTGTACCAGATACAGTTGCCGCTTCCTGTTGGGCAGTGCAGTTGATCGCGTGCCCTAAAAGGCCAATGTCCATCAATAGACCCTGGATTGATTCATCTTTCTACAGGGTGATAAAATGGCAAAACGGCCAGACAGCCCTTTTGCTGCCTGACCGTCTTTCACGAGATTAAACCGGGAGATTAAGCGTGGTAGGAATAAAACAAACAAAGGATTACAAAATGCCCTGAAGCGTTAAGGGCTGGAAGGTTTTGGATCCTTTTGCTTCAACATGTTGAAGCGGTATATTTTGCATTGCATCTTTTTTTTGAGTCATGGACGCTCCAACTTTTTGGAACGCCCACGACTGCTGAAAAGAGCAACTTTTCGTCAATGTTGGTGTGGTCTTTCGAAGGGTTTAGGTCTGTTGGTCTGGTTTCTTTGGTGGTTTTTCTGTTAGTCCTGGTTTCCGGGGCTTTTTCAGCTTATTCGTTTTATTGGTGACTTTGGGGTCTTTGGTAAAACCGGGGATTTGACACCTGCAACTTCAGGTTTAAGGCGCCAAATCCCCGGGTACTCTGTACGTTATTTCACTTGAATCATCGTTCTCGTTGCGCTATCCGTAGCGGTTTCGAGTTTGTAGTAGAGCGTACCGGAGGTGTTCAACAGGGCCCGGTCGAGCGGGATGCTGTTGTAGCCTTTCGGGAAGTCGGCTTTTTGGCTGTACACCAGGCGGCCAGACTGATCAAAGATGGACAGGGTTGCCGTAGTAGCCTCAGGCAGGTGGAAACCGATGAGCGTGCGGTTTACGAATGGGTTTGGCTGATTTTGGTACAGCTCAAATCCTACGCCGCTGATCGTGCTGCCTTCCTTGCTGTTGAAGCGAAGCGCAACTTCCAGACGCTGGGTGTTTTTGTTCGTGCCATCCACGTACTGATAAGACTCAGCTTTCGTGATTTGGCTGGAGATATTGATCATTTTGCTCAATTCTCCGGCTTTCTTGGCTTTGAACTTCAGTGTAAACTCACCCTGATTAGCCCCGTCGAAGGAAGTGGTTACTGCATTTTCAGCAGCAAACGTTCCAAAGTTGTCGGCTTTCATACCAGGGCCTGGAACTACATCCATCAGATCCAGATCGTTATAGTGCAGGGTGAACTGGTAGCCCAGTACTTTTTCGCTGGCTTTGAATTTCACCTCAAACACTTCACCTGCTTTCACTTCGCGGTCTTCAACATCAAACAACAGGGTTCCTGTGCTGCGTTCTTCAACCGTCATCAGTGAGTTTGCAATGGCTGTTGCGTTCACGTCGCCAATCTTGATGGCTACGAAATCGTCATCCATGGAGTTTGACTGAATATCAGCTACTGATTTGTTTTCAGGGAAGCTGGTCTGGAACGGATTGGCTGCGTTCGGGAATGCAAAGGATTTGTCTACAAAGCGCCAGCTGTCGTTGGATGGCAGTTCTGTGTAAATACCCAGGATCAGTTTACGCAGCTCAACGATATCGAACGTGGTGATACTTCCGGAACGGTTAGCATCGGCAGCAATCATTTTGTATGGGCTGCTCAGCGGCTCCAGACCCAAAATGTGTTTGCTGATCAATACCAGGTCGTAAGTAGTTACACCATTTAGCGGGTTGTCGTCTTTCGTCGGCGTGATCGTGTAGTTCATGTGCATCGGTACTGCGTTCAGGAAGGAGAAGTGACCATCCTGATCGGTCATATCGAACATGTTGAAGGTTGGGCCGGAGAGTTCAACGTCTGTTTCTTCCAGACCTTCATTCATTTCTGTTTTCAACAGACCGGCTACGCTTGCGGTGCCATTTCCACAGTTGCCGTTGTTGTCCTGTACGATCATGTAGGTTTCACAGTTGTCGGCGTTACCGTACACGTCCAGACCCCAGAGTTCTACACATTGTGGACCAAGTTCGTTGCAATCAAAGTTTACGCTGATTACAGGGTTGCCATTGGCGTCAACCGGGAAGCCGGTGCCGGTGCCACATTTGCGGATACCGAACAGCAGGAAGTCGTCTGGCGTGCTGTTATCGTCTGCGTTCAACAGGAAGTCGCTGGCGAACAAGGTGATCTGACCTGTTTGGGTAAGGTTACCTGTGAGGCCGTTCATACATACTACTGTTGGCGCTTTGCAGTCTTTCACGATGAACTCGTACTCGCAAACAGCTTCGTTACCGCAACCATCAGACGCAATCCACTTGATTTTGTGTCTGCCGTATGGAAGTTCTGGCAGGCTGTACAAGCTTGGCGCCACTGGTGTATTCCAACGAACAGATGCTGTCATGCTGGTTCCGTTTACTGTGGTTTGCAATCCGAAACGGAATTTCTGGTTGGCTGCCACTGCGCGCTCGTCGAAGTTGCGAGGTGTGCCGCCTGAGAAGTTTGGAGTGGTTGCGTTGTTATAGTTAACTGTTCCGGCTGCTGGCGGATTAGCGCTGCTCACCACAGTTTCCATGCTGCCAGTGCCATCCAGATCCAGGAACAACAGGTAACGGATGTTCAGGTTGGAACCAGAGCAGAGGTCGGAAGCATTGATGGTCAGATCAACCGGAGCTTCGTTCAAATCGTTAGACTGAATGAGCGGATCGTACCAGTAGCTTTCGTTCCACAGTTTCGGATCGTTCGTAGTGTAGTCACAGAACTCAACCGGACTTGCAGGGCAATCCATCACTGGCGCTTGCTGGTCGATGATTTTGATGATCTGTTTGTACTCGTAGCAGTTGGCGTTTTTATTCCAGTAAACACTGTAATTGGTTGCAGTTGGGTCGTTTGGCGTAATTTTTACCACTGTTGGCGCCCATGGAGCCAGTGTTCCCAGAGGAGAAACAATTGGACCCGGGTTATTGCTGGCGTGGCTGCTGTTAGGGTGTGGCGTTGGATTTGGAACCACTACACATCCTGCGCCAGGGTTGTAGGTACACCAGTTGATGATCTTCCAGGTACGTTCAATCTTGAAGCAAGCGTCAGGTACTACAGTGTACACCTGATCCTGGTAGCTGATACCCAGCAGTTCGCAATCTTCACCGAAGAATTGTGGCTCGCCGTACATACCGGTACCGTCGCAGGTGTTAATCACCGCATCATCCGGGAACTTGATGAAGTAGTTTTGTTCGTAGTTTACAAAGATGCGCTGTGTGCACTGGGTGGTGAGACCGTGGCAATCCGTTACACGGAAGGTGCGGGTAATAGTACCCTTGTTGCACACAGAGTCGAACTGGCTGTAGTTCACAGAGTGTGTCAAACCTTTCTGGCCCTGATATTCCACACTGGCATCCAGGCAGCAGTTGTCCAACACATTTGGCTTGCCGTATGTCCACAGGCTTGGATCGAAGTTTTCGCAATTCACAGTTACGTTGAACGGTGTTTCACAAACTGGCTTCAGGTTGTCCTGCACTTTTACAGAGATCTCGCATTCGTTGTAGATCGGTGTACCGTCAGGCAGGGTAGAAATGGTGCCGTCAGGATTCAGCTGATACACACGCAGGATCACTTTTTGCTCAGTTCCTACTTCGCAGCAGTAGAATTTGATGGAGTCAGATTCAGCTGTCGCTACTTCATATTCGCTCATGCCCAGCGGGTTGCCTGCACATGGAGTATTGTCCAGGTTGTTGATGCAATCGCTGTACGGTTGTGAGCGACGAATGGTGAATTTGATGTCGCTGCACAGGTCGAATGAGCCGTCATCAAAGGTGGTTGCCCTTACCCAGGTTACACCGGCAAATTCACAGTTGGCTACATTGGTTACGTAGCAATCATTCGGATTATCTTTACCAATACCAACGATGGTTGTTTCATCACAAGCCGCGGTTGGAGGCTCAAAGTCTTGAACCGTCAGGTTAAAGCTCATGGAGCTTGTGTTGCCGCAATCATCCTGAGCGATGTACACCACCAGGTGATCGCCAACCGGGATACATGGAATGTTGCCAAAAGAACCCAGAGTATCGGTATTGTTTGGCAGGTTGCCAGGGAAGTTGTACAAACCGCCGTTCACACCAATCGGGTTGCCCAGGTTGCCGGTGTTCGGATCAATTGGGTAGATCAGCGCGCTGATCTTGTTCACTCGGGAGCAGCTGTCCATCAACAGAACCTCAGGAAGTGCCATGCTTGCGCAGCAATCATATGCCTCGGTGCTCTCCAGTTGATCCGGGATCTGTGTCAGGAACACAGGACCCTCCTCGTCGAGTACCTGAATGAGCTGGATATGCTTTTTGATTTGACCCGTGCAAGGATCTACAACGGTCCATTCGCGGGAAATGCTGTAGCTACCATCGCAGCTCCATACTGGTGTATCGTGGTGCTCCCAGAATATTGCGCCGCCGTCAGGCAGGCCGAATACATATGGGAAGCCCTGGAAACCTTGGTCTTCAATCCATTGTGGGGTTGGGTAAACACCAATTTTGCAGGAGAAATATTGCTCGTCAATACCATCGTAATCCGGAGGGAAGTTTACATCATTCAGCGTTGGACGCAGTAGGTTCAGCGTCTGAATGCATGTAGCTGTGTTGCCGCTCGCATCTTTAACTGTCCAGGTGCGGCTGATGATAGAAGACAAACCAGAGGCGCAGTTTTGGTTGGTAGACTGATCGATGTAGCTCAGCGTCACGTCTGAACAGAAGTCCAGGTTAGCAGCCATCGAAACGGCTTTAGGAACGATAAAGCTCTGGTTGCCATTAGGGATCACATCAATCGGGTCAACACCGTTAGGGAAACCGGCGCCAAATACACCAGCCATTTTAATGTGCAAGTCGGCAATTTGAATGGTAGATACATCGCCACCTGCATTTTGATCGGCAATGCGTACTTTCCAGATACCATTTACCTGTTCATTATCGAAGCTGCTCAACACACCCAAACCGAATGGAATGATTGCATTTTTGTCGGTTGTGTAGCTGTCGCAAACCTGATTGATGATGCCTTCATCGTCGAAACGTACGTGCAGCATACCACCGCAACCGCCAGCGCCGTCCCACAAGGTTACCACAGTGCCCTGAGGGCTTTCTACCTGGATATTCATGTCGGCGAAGAATACATCGCCATTGATTTTCACGCGCAGGTCTACATCTTCCACGGTTGCATTCATGGGAAGATTAACCGGGATATTGAATTCACGGATCTGGCCGTCAGTTACGTTCAGAGGCAGACCCTGGCTGCGGAATGGCAGTTCCAGTGAAGTGTTCTGCGCGAACAGCGGAGTAAGCGGGAAGTTGAACGGAATAGTTATAGGTGTAGGATCGCAATCGATAGCAGGTGGCAGATTGTCAACAACCTTCACATCACCGAAACACTTGTTCTCGTTATTATCCAAAATGCCGTCTTCGTCCTGATCATCGAATACACGTACACGGTAGGTTTTGCCTACATCGTTGCAGTCAAAAATAGCCGGGAGCCATGGACCGTTACCAAATGGTGCTGTTTTGTCCACTTGAACAGGGTAATAGTCGTAGCAACGGAATGGTCCACCTTCCAGTACCTGGTCTGCCAGCAGGGTATCGCGGCAATCAGGGCCAAGGGCAAGGTTTACAAAATCGTTGCAGGTCATGGTGCTGATTGGGTTCGGGAAGTCCTGAATGGTTACAGTCCATGAACCCTGAGTCATATTGCCGGAGGCATCGGTACATTTATAGTGGTAAGTGTAGGTATTGCCTTGCTCCAGAACTGCCGGAGGGAATGGCGCTACCTGTACTGCTGCGCCACCATTTGGGGTGGAGTAGCTTACATAGCCATTGTAGGCGCGGGATGGTGTGGTGATACCAAACGGATACGCTTTGCCAGCGCCGGGGTTGGAAGAAACGCGCAACGTACCATCGTTTACCTGACGGACGGCATTGGTGTAATTCAGCGGTGCACCGGTAGTGCTGGTGAGGTAAATACCACGGGTTTCACCTGCTGGAATGGTGATGCCAAGACCAGGTACTGGAGTGCCTACAGCTGAGTTGGTGGAAGTTACCAGCGCGCTGCCGGCCAAAGTCCAGGAGCTTGGATCATTTTCCAAACCGAAGAATGAAGTGTTACCATTGGTATAGTACACTTCCATGGTGTACGTGCCCGGATCGAGGGATGGCCCGAATTGTGTAATAGTAAGTGGAGTAGATCCCAGGTTGGTTACATCGAACATGATGCCTGCGTTACCCAGGTTGCCGCCAGCAAAGTCAATCGGATGATTCACAGTGCCATTGGCGCCGGCAGAGCAGTTGTCGGAACAATTCACCTGGAAGGTGTAATTGGAGAACTCGCACTGACCAGGTTGAAGCGTGATTGTGGTATTGGATGGATGAGTAAGTGTCGGAGGCGTGTTGTCAATAACGTTAATTACTTGTACTGCAGCGCTGATTACGCCGCCGCCACATGGGTCAACGAGTTCCCAGGTAACAACGTTGTTACCTACAGGAGCAGAGATGACAGTATTTACAGGCGTGAGCACTACTGTTGGCGCACCGTTGTTGATACGGTATTGAAGCTGATAGCCGGCATTGCAGCCACCCGGGAAGGTTGGCAGCGGTGTAGTTACATTCACGAAACAGTTGTTGGAGCCTGGGCCGGTGCTTACTGTCTGATTTGCCGGAGCAGTCATCGGACAGTTGATAATTGGCACCTGACGAACGATTGCTGTCCAGCCTGCTTTGGAAACCGCATTATCAGACAGGAAATGGAAAGTCAGCGCTTCGGAAGCGTTTGCGCCAACCGCAGCTATACCAGTGTTGGCTGTGATAGTGCCAGGACTGATGGTTTGCCAGTTGCCGCCCGGGAAACCAGTTACGGTTACGCCCTGAGGACCAGGAATTTTGTTGGCTGGGTTTACAGCCGGCCCGTTGTAGATGTAAAGGGCGTCATAGTTTTGTTCCAATCCGAATGACGTAAACGTCACCTGAACGCGGTGCGTAGCAGGGTTGGATGGGAGAAAGGTAACTTCTGCGTTGGCGCTGTTGTTGTAATTGAGGTTTGGACCGCCATTATCGTAAAAGTTGAAGAAACAATTGCCAGGAGGCAAAATGGTATACGGGTTGCCCGCAGGTACGCCATTGGCTGCCATGTTGACGTTTGTTTGTGCCAATGCTGTGGCGCAAGCAAATGTCCACCAAACGGCCAAGGACACGATGATATGAAAATTGCTCTTTTTCATGCTAGTATGATGTTGAAAATTAAAAAAAGGACGGAAATGGGTTTTACCCCGAACTCCTATGTCAGATGTCCTTTGGCTTTTGTGGTTGTACTGCTCAATTCGGGTGAATTGCCCGAATTGTATGGATATCCCTTCCAGGGATTTTAGTTGGTTAACATTACACGGGTTTCCGTTTGGAGCGCTCTCAGAATCACCTTAGGGGTGTAAGAAGCTTCCTTTTCAAACCCAAGTGTAGCAGCCGCCGGAATGGCCAGTTCAAGTGATTGTGCTACATCGTTGCCTTTGCGCACTTCTTCAATAATGGCTTTGAAGTAGGCAATCCTCCTCACGGTATTGTCGTACAAAGGAGTACCTTCCTGCAGGCCCGGCATTTGTTGGTTTAAAACAGTAATCTGGTTTACCAACACGTTAACGGTTTCCTCGCCAGATTTCCAGTTATAGGTTTGAGATGGTGGCTGCAAGGCTTGTGCATGCATGTTTTGGCTGGTAACACACACAAACGCCAGCAGAAATAATGCGGTGAACAGCAGTTGGCTTGTTGTAGCAAATGCTCTTCTCAAAATGATATGCTTCATGTGCACGAATTTTTGTTGATCAAGAGTTGACATGTGAATTATTGCCTGTTGGATGAGAAGTCAATCCGAAGCTGGGCGCCTTCTTCCTTCACAGGATAGCTGCCGGCTTTTAACTGATTGATCTTCAATCCAAGCGTTTGTACTACTTCCGGAGATAATTCTGCATTGTTTTCCTGAATCAGGAGCCCTTTTTGCAGGTGGCTGTTGTAGAAATGCGGACAAAGCAGTTGTTTGGTTAAAACCAGGGAAACACCACTTCCTTCCTCAATCGGGAACAGCAATCCGATGGTGCTTTTGCAGCCCTGCTTTTTCTCCATGGAGACCTGGCCGCCTGCTGAACGTGGATTGATTTTGCAAATGCCGGCTCCGGTACACAGGGTGCTGCCGCCGTAGATCACATCGCAACTCATCACTTTTTGAGAAGGAGCTGGATTTGACACCACGGCAGTATTTACCTCCGGCGCTGTGGCTGTTTGTTGTGCCTGAGCAGTCGTTCCAAAAACGAATACCCATGCAAACAGAGTCAGAGTAAAGAGGAAAACATTGGTAGTCAATGTTTTATGTCCTCGTGCTTTAGTGTGATTCATGATGAAAAAATTTAAATCGGCTAATTATGATGCAAGTTCTTTGCGACCATCCTTTAAGCCTGGTGAATCTTGAAGTCAATCCGTACATATCCGGAGGCCTCCAGAATCTTGTAACTGCCAACCGGCAATTCCTTGATTTTCAAACCAAGGGTGTTGCACAAGGCTTTGGGCAGCGGGCAAGGACTGTCGAGTTTGAGTTCTCCATGCCGAAGGTGGTTTTTGTACAATTTGGTGCACAATAGGCCACGGGTAAGTACCATTGTCAAGCCTTCCCCGCCTTCCATCGGGTACAGCAGCGCAACAGTGCTCTGGCAGGTTCTCTTTTGTTCGGAAAGTACCGGCTGTGTACCCGTGCGGGCAGTAATCCGGCAAATTCCAGTGCCAAGGCAATTGGCGGATGGAGACCCGAATACCACATCACAACTCATGTGACGCGTGGATTCCGTTTCTCGCCTTGGACTGACCAGGTTTTGCTGAACGCCACTCCAGGGAGGGGCGACAGAAGCCTGGCGGCTGGGTGTGGGAATGTTTCTCATAATAATGTTGCATTTTTGCCCCCCGGCAGATAGCTGCCGGTTTGAGCGTTTATGATGGTTTGGTTGTTTATCAATCCAATCCTTACGCACCAATCAAATCCAACCCTGTGATGCAGGCGCCGATCAGATCGAGACCCGTGATGTTGTCGGTTGCGATGTTCTTAGTAGCGGTAGGAAGTGTAAGTGCGTTATTCATAAGACCAGTGCGATCGGTGATTATTTGCTCCGATTTGCATGACAAAGGTCTTGCGAGCGCCTACCCTGTAACAGGACAGCAAACAGGCTTGAATCGCCCGGTGGGATTTCTGGGTTTTTAGCGAAAAAAAATTATAAGTAATTGATAATCAATTTTATGTGCGTAATTTTTTCAGCCCTTTTTTCTGCTTTTTTATAGCTGTTTTGCCTCAGGAAGCCAACTGAAGGAGTGGGGCAGCCTGGCCTGAAAAGTGTTTTTTCCTGTCTAAAAAGACTTGTCTTAATACCAGAGCGAATCTGAAGGATCAGAACTTTTGTTGTTTCGAATCCTGTACCTTCGCCCCCAGAAATCAAAACCATGTCGCTGATCACCTCACAGGTTATTCCTTTCCAGGCCAAACCTCAACCCTCTTTCAATAAGAACTTTGATCTGCTGATCCGACACCTGCACGAAATGAAGGCTGCAGGTTATGAAACCTATATCTGTTCGGAAAACCCCAAGCAGTTCGACCGCCTGGCCGCTATTTTCAAGGAATTGAAAGCAGATGTGCAATTCCTGCCAGTGGAAGTACCCATCCATGAAGGATTCATTGATGAAGACCTTAAAATTGAGGTATTGACTGATCACCAGATCTTCCAGCGCTACCACCAATACAAGATCAGGCAGGGATTTTCCAAGGATGTTGCCCTGAATTACCGGGTGCTTCGGGAGTTGGCTCCGGGCGATTTTGTGACGCATATTGACCACGGTATTGCCAAATTTGCCGGGTTGCAAACCATAGAAATAGGGGGTCAGAAGCAGGAGGCTGTGCGGCTGAATTTCAAAAACAATGATATCGTGTACGTGAGCATCCACTCGCTGCACAAAATTTCCAAATACCTGGGCAAAGAAGGCGAGACCCCTCAGTTGTCTAAACTGGGTTCCGATGCCTGGAAACAGCTTAAGGCTCGTACCAAGCGGAAAATCAAGGATATCGCAGCCGAACTGATCAAGCTATACGCCTCCCGCCGGGCCGCCAAAGGGCATGCATTCCCGCCTGATGATGTGCTGCAAACCGAACTTGAAGCCAGCTTTCTGTACGAGGACACACCAGATCAGTACAAAAGCACCCAGGATGTAAAGTCCGACATGGAAAAGCCTTATCCTATGGATCGGCTTATTTGTGGTGATGTGGGTTTTGGAAAAACGGAGGTGGCTATCCGGGCCGCGTTCAAAGCAGTTTCAGATGGCAAACAAGTGGCGGTTTTGGTGCCAACCACCATCCTGGCCCTTCAACACTGGCGAACATTTACAGAGCGTTTAACCGATTTCCCGGTAACAGTAGATTATATCAACCGTTTCCGATCTGCCAAAGAAAAGAAAGACATCCTCGAAAAACTCAAGGCCGGTAAAATTGACATTGTGATCGGTACCCATGCACTGCTGGGTAAAGAAGTTGGATTTAAAGACCTGGGCTTGCTGATTGTAGATGAAGAGCAAAAATTTGGCGTGGCCAGCAAGGAAAAACTTCGCGGAATGAAGGTAAACGTGGATACCTTAACGCTTACAGCCACACCTATACCACGCACCCTGCAGTTTTCCCTCATGGCTGCGCGCGACCTCTCCGTAATCCGAACTCCGCCACCCAATCGCCAACCCATCCACACTGAAATCCGGGTTTTTGATGAAGACCTGATTCAGGAAGTCATTCATGCAGAGGTGAACCGCGGCGGACAGGTTTATTTTGTGCACAATCGGGTGAACGACCTGCCTAAAATGGTAGAAACGCTCAAACGTATTTGTCCGGAAACCGATGTTGCCATGGCTCACGGGCAGATGGACCCAGAACATCTGGAAAAGGTACTGGTAGATTTCATTGACCGTAAATTTGACGTCCTGGCTTGTACCAATATCATTGAAACAGGCCTGGATATACCCAATGCCAATACCATCATCATCAATCGGGCTGATATGTTTGGCTTGTCCGACCTGCACCAGCTTCGCGGAAGGGTAGGGCGGAGCAACCAGAAAGCCTATTGCTACCTCTTTGCCCCGCCGATGAGCGTGCTTACTCAGGAGGCTCGTAAACGATTGAAAACCATTGAGGAATTCAGTGATTTGGGCTCCGGATTCCAGGTGGCTATGCGCGATCTTGACATTCGCGGAGCGGGCAATTTGCTGGGGGGCGAACAATCAGGCTTTATTGCAGACATAGGTTTTGAAACCTATCAAAAAATCCTGGACGAGGCCATTCAGGAACTGAAGGAAAATGAGTTCAGGGATATTTTTCAGGAAGAAATTGCCCAAAAAGGCTCTTATGTGCGAGATGTGACCATCGAAACAGATGTGGAAATGCTCATTCCTTCAGATTATGTCACCAATACTCAGGAGCGACTCAACCTGTACACAGAGCTCAACAACATTGAAAATGAAGAAGGTGTTACGGCCTTTGCCCAACGATTGCAGGATCGTTTTGGCAGACTGCCGTCTCCTGTCAATGCACTATTTGATGGTTTACGACTTCAGTGGTTGTGCAAAAAGATAGGCTTTGAGCGCCTGATTTTGAAAGGTGGAAAACTCCGGTGCTACTTCCTGGGTGATCCGCAATCTTCCTTTTACAACACAGAGCACTTCCATAAAATCATGGCTTTCATGCAAAAACATGGAAGAATCATGGGTGTTTCCCTCAAACAAACCAACAAAGAGCTCATCCTGGTACAAGACGAGGTCAGAAGCCTTAAAGCCGTTAAAAGCCTGCTGGAACAGCTTACGACTGCGCTTGACTGATCCAGGCATACCAGGCACTGAGTAGTGCAGATTCTGTACATCTAAGGGTTTCCAGCAAGGCTGTTTTGGTTTGAACCCTTAATAACTGATTCAACATCTGCCGGCCATAAGTTTGGTCTATATACATAACCATAGATCCCGACAGCCCGTATTTGTGTTTTCCCGTCCAGAAAACGTCCAGACTCTGCAAGGGCTCCCTTGACTTCAGCCATTGTTGTACACCTGTCAATCGTGAAACATCACATTGTCCGGAGGCATATACAGCCAAGCCTTCCACGAACCAATCCAAACCTGTTACCTGACTAAAATCAGGACTTGGGTTATGTTGCCCATGGTAAACATGACAAAGTTCATGTTTCAATAAGTGAAAGCTGGCCAGTGTATCTTCCCAGCGATGCTCACATGCTTGCACAGGCCAAACTTTGGGATCAAGTAAATCTAGTTTCATGCCCACCCCACTGGCAACCATCCAACACTCAGAATGGAAATCCGGCATCTGCCACTCTACTTGCCAAACGGAATCCATCTGACCCCGGTGAGGATGCAACCTTACCTCAAATGTTTGCTGAAATGAATCAGCAAAAAAGGCTTCCAGTGTTCTGACCCCATTGTTTAAATACGTATGGATGGTCCGGACTTCCGGGTTGTCTTGTGTAGTAAATGTGAAAAAGTAACGAAAATCGTTCCGCTGGGCAACTCCCTCAGAAGGAATGCTAAACAGCCAAAAAGCGAAGAAGTAAACCAGATTTTTCATGCAATAAAGTTGGTTTAACACTAGACACAGGCGACCCAAATCAGGTTACTCCTTCTCCAAAAAAAGTGGCGTCAATCCACCCAAGGATTGACGCCACTCACTCACTCATTCACTCACTCACTCATCGTATCACCGTCACATCTCCGGAGAAGATCTCCGTCTCGCCATTGACGTATTCCACCTCAATCACATACACATATACGCCCGGGCTGACATCCTGGCCTTTAGCTCGTCCCTCCCAACCAAAAAATTCATCATTCGGCTGGAAGTTGCGGTTTTCAAAGAGTAGTTCGCCCCAACGGTCGTAAATCTGCATAGATCGAACCTGCGTAACCTCCTGGCCTGCATAAACGGTCAGAATATTATTACTGCCGTCAGAATTCGGGTGAATGATATTGGGAATATATACATGCTTTTCACGGTTCACGGTAATCAACAAATCGTCAGTTACCTCACAACCCGTAGAACTGGTTACTACCAGGCGGTAACGAATAGAATTCAAAGGGAAACTCATCGTTGCCAGGGTGTCCGGATTGGTCAAAAACTGTGTTGGTTGCCATTCAAACGACTCAATATCAGAAAAATTCAAAAGTGCTTGTACCAGCATACTGTCGCCCAATCGAAGCGTAGTGTCTGGTCCCAAATTCACCGTCAATTCCTGTGGAGCTGGCACCGGCGCTTGTATATCGCTCACACAGCCGTTGGCATCTTCCACCTCAATCAGGTGTGGACCACTACTTAAACCATTGAAAGTCACTGGGAAATTACCAGTTGTTTGTTGCGGATTCCCATCCAGCGACAAAGCAAAAGGCCCGGCTCCACCCACAATATTGGTTACAATAAGTTGGCCGTTCTGATCTCCAAAACAAACCGGAGATTCTGCATCAAACACAATAGCCAGCTCAGGCGGCGCCTGAAGGGCAAAACTGTTGGTATAGGTACAGCCAACCTGATCCGTCAAAGTCACAGAATAGGTGCCCGCCCCCAGGTTGCTCACATTCAATGCGCTTGCGCCATTACTCCAATTAGCCTGGATAGGACTGATGCCTCCTATGGTGCTTAAAGAAATGGTGCCGTCTGTAGTGAGTGGGCAACTGGTATTGAAACCATTGAAGTTCGACAGGGTAGCCGTAGCGCCTAAGGATGAAGTGGTTACGGTGGCTCCGGCGCCTATTTGTGCTGCACAGATATTGCCGGTAGCGGTCAAATTTGAAATAGTATACGTTGTTGTGGTTGAAGGCGATACAGTAAAGGTGTGCCCGTTTTGAACGCCAGTTAACTGCAGGGGTGGTACAGTGCCATTAATGGTAACATCAAAGCTGTTGCCTCCGCTTAAATTCAGGGTAAGGGTTGCCGTATCCCCTGCACAAATGGTCACATTCCCCAACAAAGAACCCTGCGGCGTAGGTGCAACTACCACATCAGCCTGCCCGCTCACTGTGCCCGGACAGTTGGCATCGTTCACCAATACCAGTGTGAAGGTTTGGTTTTGCTGCACATTGTTGCTCAGGATGTTAAAGGTGGTATTGTTAGTACTTACCTGTTGCTGCGAAACACCGTTGATGGCGTACACAAAACTGAATGGCGCTGCTCCGCTCAATTGTACCTGGAAGCTGGCATTATCGCCAGCGCACAGATTGCTGGTTCCGGCAATAGATGCTGTTGGCGCTGCATTAAAGCGAACTGGTACACCCGGAGAAACAGACAAACAAGGGTCTTGCGGATCCACACCACCGGCTGCTGAATTACCAGCCACAGCCACAATGTAATATGTGGTTCCGGCGGTCATCAAGCCCTGCTGGAATGTAAATTGCGGAGTGGCGCTTTGTGCCAGGATGCCGTTGGGCAGAAGTGCCGGATCTGTACAGAGCAGGTAAACTATGGCATCGTCAGGGTCCAGGGTCTGGTTGCCAGACGCCTGGGCGGATACCGAACCGCCCGGCAAACAAGCGTTTTGCGGATTTGTCAACGTACCTGCACTGGTGGCACAGGCACAGGTAACTGTTCCATTGATGGTAGTGGTGCAGCCGGTTGGATTGCCAATTACGATGGTGTATGGCTGACCACCCGGAATAGGATTCGAAGTGAAGGTAGTGTCGTTCAATGACCCCGTTACCCCAATTACCGTATACACAGGATTGGCCTGCGCCCCATTTCCAATATCAAAGGTGAGCGTATAGGTCTCTGTATTCAAATCACAATCTTCCACCAGGTTCAGCACCTGCGGTGGATTGGAAATGGTGACCAGGCCGGTACCGTTAAGTGTGCCGGTACAGCCTCCAGCTCCGCTCACCGATACCAGATTGTAGGTAGTGCTTGCCGATGGATTTACCAGGATACTGTATGGATTTTGACTGATATTGGTCAAATTGGTCGGGGTTACACCATTTGTATAGCTCAGATTGAATGGGCCGTCGCCAGTGAACTGCACCTGCAGGGTAGCAGAACTGCCCGGACAAACTACCGGACTACCCGACAGGCTGGCGGTTACTTCCGGTCGCCAAACCACCGGCGGACCCGGAATAATGGAAATACATGGATCGCTCAGGTCAATGCCGTTGGCGCCACCGGGATTGCCTGCCACGGCCACAATATGATATGTGGTGCCTGGGGTCAGTAATGTTGGGTTGTAGGCAAAGGTTGGCGTGGTATTCACATCCAGAATAGTCCAGTTAGGAGGCAGGCTGGCTTGTCCTACCAGGAAATACAGCAAGGCATCTCCGGGTTCGAGTGTGGTTCCAGTGGCTGCTGGTGCAATAATCGTAGCGCCATAACAAGCCGTGATCGGGGTTGGATCCATCACACCCGCATCTGTGTTGCAGGCACAACTTACTGAATCAGACTGCGTAAATGTGCCGCAGTTCCAACTGTCCTGAATTTGCACATTGTACGTCTGACCACTCGGTATTGGGCTACTGGTAAAGTGCCCTGTAGTTGGATCGTAAATACCTGCAATGTTGCTTACCACAATGGTATTCAGATCGCCCTGGGTAATATCAAACTCCAGCACATAGGTTTGTGTAAGCGGGTCGCAAGTGCTGGTAAAGTTGCTAGCTGCCGGGGCAGGGTGCACATTTACCTGTGCCGAACCATTTACGGTGCCTGTACAATTAGCATCTGTAACAGATACCAGCGTAAAGGTGGCCGATTGTTGCAGGGTAGCGCCAATCAGGAAGTTGAACTGGGTTATGGGGTTGATGGTAAACGGATTCCCGTTTATGGTATAATTCAGCGAGAAATTGGGCGTACCGGTCATGCTCACAATGAGCTGCTGGGTATTGCCCGGACAAATATTATAGGTGTTGTTGGCCAGCGTTGCAGTTGGAATCGGGCGCCAAACTACGGGTGTGCCAGTGGCTACCGACAAACATGGGTCCAGCAGGTCAATCATGCCATTGCCATCCGGATTGCCCACGATGGAAGAAACATAGTAAGTAACGCCAGTTTGCATAGGCGGAGCAAAGCTGAAGTCAGGTGTTGCACTCCAGCCCACAATGATACCTAATGGAACATCAGGGGTGGTATGCATGATGTACATCAGCTGATCGTTCGGGTCAAGTACTGTATTCTGGGCTGCAGGAACCGTCAATACGGTGTTCTGACAGGCATTTACCTGAGTCTGACTCATATCGCCAGCATCGCTGGAGCAATTGCAGACGGCCATTCCGGCAATGGTATCCTGGCCGCAACCGGTAGCATCAGAGAAGGTGGCGAAGTAATCCGGCGAAGCAAACGGAATTGGAATGCTCGTAAAGCTTGATCCCGCAAAGAATCCGGCTATACCCGATACGCCAAATGGCGGTGTGGCTGCTACCACATCAAATGTTACGGTGTAGGTAGCTGTATTGTAGTCGCAAACGGTCTGAATATTGGCCACCTGAGGCGTTGGTGTTGCCGTAATATTGGCAGTAACGCCGGAAGCAGCGTTGGTGCAGTGGTTGTCTGAAATGCCGGTGAGTGCTACTGTGGTATTGCCATTTACGGTAACAGGAATTGTGTAGGTATTTCCTGAAATGCCGGTTACCGGCGTTTGGGGCACGTTGTTTATGGAATAATTCAAGCCAAATGGCGCGGTTCCGGTAAAGGTGACCGTCAGGTTGACCGTGCTGCCCTCGCAGGCAGAAGGATTGGCTGGGGTGATGGTTGCAGTTGGGAAAGCATGGAAAACCACCGGTGTGCCCTGCGCAATAACAGTACATAGGTGGCTGGTATCTACCACCCCGGCCGAGATATTACCTGCAATAGCAGAAATATAATAGGTGGTACCCGGATTCATGCCTGGCTGTATGCCAAAGCTCGGTGTGGCGCTCCAACCATAGATGGTTCCGATGGGCAACGCCGGATTTTCGTGCAACACATACAATAAGGTATCGTTGCCGTCATTGACAAAACCACCATTATAGGTAGCTGTCACCTGTTCATCCTGGCAGGCATTGATGGCCGTAAGGTTCATCGTGCCCACTTCTGTAACGCAGTTACAGGTGCTTAATCCGCTCACATTCACGTTGCCGCAATTATTGGCATCGTGGAAGTTAAAATTATACCCCTGCGCTATCGGTATGGGGTTGCTGGTAAAGGTTGAGCCGGCAAAACTTCCCCCATTGCCACCGGTTAAGGTGAGTGGTAAAGTGGCGCCCAGTACATCAAACGTCACCACATACGTTCCATTCGCCGGATTACAATTCAGGTTTAAATTGGCATAAGTAGGGGCGTAATTGACCGTAATTACCGCCGGCGGACCAGAAATAATCCCCAAACAGCCCGGCGATTCAATACTAGTCAGTTCATAAACCGTGGTGGAATTTACCTGCACAGGAATGAAATACGGATCATCAAAAGTGGTATCCGGCTGCTGAGCCACACCGTTAATGGTGTAATTGATAATAAATGGACCCGTACCGGTAAAGTCAATAGACACCTGGGTGTCTGCTGTATCACAAAAAACTGCACTGCCCAGGAATTGCGCATTGGCCGGGGTGAATACAAACACAATCACCTGACCAACAGCCGTGTCTGTGCAAAGGGAGTCAGAAATTTCCAGCAGTCTGTATATAGTCCCGATGTTCGGGTTTACCGGTAGCACCAGCGGACTCACATTGGATGTGGCCGTAAGTGTATCGTTATTGGCTTTATACGTTACCGTCCATGGGGCGGTGCCTGTAAATGTAAATACCAGATTGGTCCCGCTGCCGTTCTGGCAAATTTGCCCCCCACCTGTAAGTGTCACAGTTGGGTTGGGATTCACCCGGATGGTAGCTGAACCTGATACTGAACCGCCACAGCTGCCGGAGCTAACTCCGGTCAGGGCATAGGTGGTGGTATTCATCGGACTAACCGTGATAGTATATGGATTCAGGCTGGTGGTAATAGTATCTACCGGAATGCCATTGGCGCTGTAAGCAAATGTCCATGGCGCCGTGCCTGTAAAGCTTACCGACAATGGGGCGGAATGTTCCGCACAAATGGTATCAGTGCCAGAAATTACAGCCGTTGGTGGTGTGGCCACATTAAGTGTGTAGGTGCCACTTGCACTACCTCCCGGACAACTACTGTTGCTCACACTGGTGAGTACATAAGTTGTTGAAATTCCGGGCGATACAGGAATCTGGTAAGTGGTATTGCTGGTAGTTACAGGCGGCTGTTGCACACCGTTTTCTGTATATATAAAGGTGTATGGCGCTGTACCGCTGAAAGTAAAGTCCAGGGTATCTGTCTGTCCGATACAAATGGCGTTGGTGCCACCAGCCAATACGCCGGTTACGCCTGGCAATACAGAAACTACTGCAATGCCAGATACAGTACCATCGCAGTTGTTGGAAGTGACGCTCACCAGCTCCAGGTTGGTAGTAGCATTGTAAGATCCGGAAATCTGGTATGGGCTGTTGCTGGTGGTTACCGGAGGCTGATCTACGCCATCAATGGAATAAACAAAGGTCCACGGTGCGTTGCCAGACAGGGTAACGGGAATATTGACGTTTTGCCCGGCGCAAACCACCGGATTACCGTTGATGAAGGCCGTTGGTAATGGTGTAACCACTGCCTGGTGTGAGCCGGTAGCCGTTCCGGTGCAGCCATTGCTGTTTACCGAGGTAAGTACGTAAGTGGTTGTACCCGTAGGCGGGTTTACGGTAAGTGTATAATCTGGTCCGGTAGCAGTTACAGGTGGTTGTGGTACCCCGTTTATGGTATACACAAAAGTGTAGTCATCGGATCCGTTGAAGGTGATTGGAATATCCAGAGACTGTCCGGCGCATAAATTCGTTGGGCCTGCAGCCAGGGTTGCGGTGGGCGCCGGGTTTACCGTAATATCGAAACTGCCATCCACATCCTGTGTACAGCCATTTCCTGCTTCAAAACTAACAGCAGAAATAGTGGCGTCGTTGGTCAGCGGTACCGTAAAATTGAACGGATCGTTATTGGTAACCAACGGTGGTTGCTGCACACCGTCAATGGCATATATAAAGGTGTATGGTGCACCGCCTCCACTGAAGTTTACCGTAAAAGCGGCAGATTGTCCGGCGCAGATATTGGATGGACCGTTCTGCGTAAATGTGGCAGAAATGGCCGGATTCAAAGTTACATTAAACGTTTGCGGCGGGCCTACGCAGTTGCCCACTTCTGCATGTACCGTAACCGAACCGGAAACAGAGAAAGGCAGTGGAGGCACCGTGCCGGAAATGTCGCCCTGGCCGCTGGGAGGGAATAGGGGAACGTTATTCACCGTCCAGTGATAAGTAGCATTAGGGTCGCTTCCTGAAAAAATTACCTCAACAAAATCGCCCGAACATGCTACAATATCCGGCGGATCGTTGGTCAGTGGAAGTGGATCTACAGTGATGGTAAAGGTGATTGGATCGCCAAAACAGGTGTCTGACTGTGGGGTAACGGTAATGGTAGCCACTTCCTGCTGACCCAAACCAACCGGCGGAGTAAAATTGATATTACCGGTGCCGGAAGCTCCCAGGCCGATATTGGTGTTGTCATTAGTCCAGTTGAAAACAGGGGCCGGATTGCCCGTTCCGGAAAATGCTACACTGATGGCCGTTCCTGCACAACCGCTTACATCCGGCTCTGGATCTACAGTTGGCAAAACGCCTGAAACTGTTACATCATCAAACCAGTAGGTTTCTGCTACTGCTTTGTTGGAAATGGTAATTCGGATCCGAATAGTATTGCCACTCAGGGCATTTACGGTAGCAGTACCGCCGCCGCCGCCGCATACATACCCAAATTGCACCCAACCGCCACCATTGATGCTGTATTCAAAAACAATTTGATCATGTCCATTGTCTATGGCTGCATTGCCGGTACAACTTAAATATGGTCCGCCAGCAGAACATTCCATGGTTCCGGTGGAGCCATACGTAACCGACAAACTTACATCACAATACCCAGCTATGTCAATGTCATTAGTTACCCATGTATTGTCGCCACCGCCACCGCCTGCCGGGCAGCAGGGTGCTCCTTCCATATCAATTACCTCATATCGGCCATTTTGCACACCATTGAATGATTCAGGCGTGCCGTCACAATCAGTAAAATTGCTGTCATCCCATCCCGGTGCCGGAGGTGCGCCGGAAAAATTTTCCTGCCAAATGACCTGCGCAGTAGAAGTGAAGGAAAGCAGAAGGAAAAAGAAAAAGAACAGATGCTTGCGGATGTGGGACATGCTGAGCTTAGAACTAGGAGTCAAAAATGGAAATTGGACTAAAAAAGGTCTTGGTAAGGGCGAAAAACGGCACAAGGTAGCGCAATTCGATCGGCTAATAGTCAGTTTTGTATGAACTTATTGGCAATTTTAACCGGTTAAAGATTTGGTTCCGGCCCGTCAACACTCGTTTGTGCGAAACTGCTCCGCTTTCCCGAAAAACCCGTCCATATCCTTAATTTTGCGCCATGCTGAACCAAATTCTATCCACCGTCGAACATCACCAAGCTCGTCTGGTTGCGGTATCCAAAACACACCCCGTAGAAAAAATCCTACAGGTTTATCAACAAGGCCAGCGCATATTTGCCGAAAATCGTCCACAGGAGATGCTTGAGAAGCATCCTGCGCTGCCTGCTGATATCCAATGGCATATGATTGGCCATTTGCAGACAAATAAGGTCAAATACATCGCGCCTTTCGTGGCCATGATTCATTCCGTAGACAGCCTCAAACTATTGCAGGAAATTGACCGCCAGGCACAGAAAAATCAGCGGGTTATTGATTGCCTCCTGCAATTTCACATCGCACAGGAAGAAACCAAATTCGGACTCGATGAATCAGAAGCTATTCAGCTCCTGAGCAGCCCGGAGTTCGCCGCACTGCAACATGTACGCATTTGCGGTGTAATGGGTATGGCCACTTTTTCCGATGATCAACAATTGGTGCGACAAGAGTTCCGACAGCTAAAAGGCATATTTGATCGGCTAAAAGCTCGTTTTTTCACCCATAACGATCATTTTAAGGAGATCAGTATGGGTATGTCAGGCGATTGGGAAATGGCACTGGAAGAAGGCAGTACCCTGGTCCGTATCGGAAGTTTGATTTTTGGCAGCCGATAAATTTGCAAGTGTGAAATTAATTTTTGAATATTTGCATCACTGTACTAGTGCGGCAGTGTTTCGGGGTAAACATTTACTTCCGGAATATTGTTTGATGAATAAGATTAGGTGATGCGGTTAGCGTTGTTCCTACCTGTTCCTACTCACGGGGTGACTCCAATGTTGCCCCGTGAGTAGGAACAGGTAGGAACAACGCTAACCGCACAAAAGCACTCAACCCCAATGACCCCAATCCACGCATCCTCTCAAGCATCCTCCATGGACTTCAAACCTGTATTCCATCCGCAAAACCGTCCAATACTCATCGCCGGACCTTGCTCTGCCGAAACCGAGGAACAAGTGCTCAGCACTGCCCGCGGACTGGCAGACAAAGGCATTGACCTCTACAGGGCTGGTATCTGGAAACCCCGCACGCGGCCGGGCGCTTTCGAGGGTATTGGCGTTACTGGCTTGTCATGGCTCCGCAAAGTCAAGGAGGAAACCGGATTAAAGGTTACCACCGAGGTAGCCACCGCCCAACACGTGTACGAATGCCTAAAATATGGCGTGGATGTACTCTGGATCGGCGCACGCACTACCGTGAATCCCTTTTCCGTACAGGAAATAGCCGATGCACTCGCAGGTACCGATATCCCCGTTATTGTTAAAAATCCGGTTAACCCGGACTATAAACTCTGGGTTGGAGCCATGGAGCGCCTCCACAAGGCCGGACTTCGCCGGATTGCTGCCATCCACCGGGGCTTTTCCACGTACGGCGATTCCAAATACCGCAACGTGCCCCGCTGGCAAATGGCCCTCAACCTCATGGAAGAATTTCCTGGCCTGGAAGTGATCTGTGATATTTCTCACATCTGTGGCCGCCGCGATATCCTCGCCGAAACTGCCCAAAAAGCCTACGATCTGAACTTCGATGGTCTGATGGTGGAAGTACACCCAGACCCGGATAATGCCTGGAGCGATGCCTCCCAGCAAATTACACCCGAGCGCTTCGGCGAAATGACCCGATCTCTGGTGCTGCGATCAGCCACCTCTGAAGACCCCGGATATCGGGAACAAATTGAGCATTACCGCCAGCAAATTGACGAATTTGATGAGGAAATCATACACCTCATTGCCCAGCGTATGCACCTGGTACGTGAAATCGGGTACATCAAAAAAGACAAGAACGTAGCCATTTTCCAACCCGAACGCTTCCGCGCCCTGGCCGATGCCTGCCGCCTCCGTGCGGAAAAAGGCGATCTTAGCCGGGAATTCATCAGTCTATTCCTCGAAGCCATCCATCAGGAAGGCATCAACCAGCAGGAACGGATTATGAACGACGGACTGACGGAGAGCACCACCAAGGGTGATTTGTGGATGAATGACTAAGGGTGTTATCGTTGGTTCGTACTTTTGCCGAACCAACGATAAACCATGAAGAACAAACACCTTGTTTTCCTTTTTATCCTTACCGTACTCATTGGTCTGGCGCTGCGCAATGCGCCCTGGAAGGATACAGCCTATTTTCAAAAAAAACTACTCAGGGCAGATAGCTCGGATATTGTGCGGCTGGAGTTTTCCGGGCTTACCCTGATGCGCACGGAAAATGGTTTTGTAGCAGAGCAAAATAACCGAAGTACCAGGGTGCCCTCTTCAGAAATGACGCCAATTTTGGCAGCACTTAATGACCTGACTTCCATCCGGATTGTGCCAACCCAACAGCCGGATACCTGCGGGTTAGACATTAAGCAAGGTATTTCTGTACTCGTAATTTACGGTAGTCATAAAACGGAAGGAATAATACTCGGTAAAGAAACACAAGAGCAGGGTAGGCCGGCAACCTACCTTTCCTTGGCCAATAACAAAGGTGTTTACCTCGTGGAAAACGCCCTGCGCGGTATTTTTTCCAAAACGCTGGACGATTTTAGAAAGTCGGCTGTAGTGAAATACCACACCTTCGATGCGTATGGCTTTACCATCGAAACCGCAAAGGCTGATACCCTATCCGCCACATACTCCAAAGAAAGTTCCCGGTGGCAACTCGACAACAGTCACCGCTCCATCTCCAACGACAGTGTGATGGTTTGGCTGAAAAAGATGGAGAAATTGCCACAATTACCTTTTGCCGATCTTTTTGATGAAACACACGAAGGCAAACAATTGTATGCGCGCATCCGTCTGGATATGAATTGCCAACCGGAACCGCTTTGGGTGTACATTTACCGGCTTCATACCCTGTCATTGCCGGAAGAATTACCAGACCTCAAACCCAATGATCCCCGACTGGCGCCATACGCCCTGTATTTTTCTCCCTATCCAACCAATTATTACGCTCTTTCCGATACCACCTTTTTGCGACAGATATGTCAACCCTTTTAACAAAACAAACCCGGCATATGGCCGGCTGGGCCAATTATCCTGGCATCACGGCAACCGTTTACGAACCACAAAACGCAGTTGCGCTTAGTGCGCTGGTGAGGGAACAGGAACAATTGATTGCCCGCGGTAATGGTAAAAGCTACGGCGATGCCTCACTGGCCCCGGTGATGGTTTCAACACTTTCCCTGACCAATATCCTTCACTTTGATACAGAAAACGGCATCATTACCTGCGAATCCGGCGTTTTGCTCCGGGATTTGCTCCGTGTGATGATTCCGGCAGGCTGGTTTTTTCCCGTTACCCCCGGTATAAAAGCCATCACGGTGGGCGGCGCCATTGCCTCCGATGTACATGGCAAAAACCACCCGGTAGCAGGCTGTTTTTCCCAACACCTCCACTCCTTTACCCTGGTTACCGCCGATGGCAGCCTGTTACATTGTTCCCGAACCGAAAACCCGGACTTGTTCTGGCAAACCTGCGGAGGTATGGGCTGGACCGGCGTCATCCTTTCTGCCAGCTTCCAGCTCATGCGCATTCAATCCACCCAAATGTGGCAAAAAACAGTGCGCGCCTCCGATTTATCCGGCCTTTTCCGGGCATTTGAAAACC
>DATGWL010000079.1:0-22696 GCA_035299505.1 Saprospiraceae bacterium
GCCTTTGTGTCTTTGCGCCTTTGTGCCTTCACGGTTCCCCTTCGCGCCTTCGCATTTCACTTAGAGCCTTATCACTCGGGGTAGCCTGCGGCAATCCAGCAGTTGATGCTGTCGCGTTGTGCCTGGCTCATACCACCGCCCTGGGGCATGGTTTTATTATTTACTACTTCATCCAGGATTTTACCGTTTTTCAGGTAAGTTTGCAGACCTGCATAATTGCGGTAATCGCCCACCGCGCCTGCAACGCCGCTGCCAGGTGCATGGCAGCTGATACATTGCTGATCAATGATGGGTTTAATGTTCAGCGTGTACGAAAGGTCGGCATTGGGAATATTACAGTCCGGACCTTTTGGATCGTCGCCATTACAACTTTGAAGGCCTAAAACAGTGGCAAACAATGCCAGCGCAGCGATGAGACGGAGGTTTTTTAACTTCATGGTAGCGTTTTATGTGTTGGAATAATGAGCAAAACTATAGAATGCCCTGTTGCGTATATTTGTTTTATCAGGGCGCAAAAAACCAAAAATTTGTCAGACCGCGACTAAAAGCTGGTTGAGTATCACGACCTTTTTTCCGCCAGGAAGCTTCTTACCGCACTAAAACTCACGGTTTGGTGTTGAAAATAGTGCTGCGCTGCCGCAGATTCTTCTTCATTGGCGCCCAAATGATTGAGAATATTGGTAAGGTGCATTTTCATATGTCCTTGCTGAATGCCGGTGGTAATCAGGGAGCGCACAGCAGCAAAATTCTGCGCCAAACCAACCGCCGCCGTGATGCACATCAATTCTTCCGCGCTCGGATTACCCAAAATATCCAGGCTTAGTTTGGCCAACGGATGCAAGGCCGTCAGGCCACCCACTGTACCCATGGCCAGCGGAATATCCAGCTCGAAACGCAGTACCCCGTTCTCTACCGTACAGGAACTCAGGCTGCGGTACTGGCCGTCGCGACCTGCATAGGTGTGCCCACAGGCTTCAATGGCGCGAAAATCGTTGCCCGTGGCCAATACCACGGCATCTATGCCATTGTAAATACCCTTGTTGTGGGTGGTAGCCCGGTATGGATCTACCTGAGCAATCCGTACAGCGCGATAAAACCTGCGGGTAAGCGCCTCGGCGTCCATACCCTGCGAACGGGCCAAATCAGCAAAAGATGTGATGGGGCACTCTACCCAGGCGCGCACCCGGCACTGCGGGGTGTAGTTGGATAGAATAGACATAATCACCTCCACATCCCGTTCGGCATCGTTGAGGCCCGGACAATCGGTGAAAAAATCTTCCAGGGTATCGGCAAAACGCTCCAGCACCGAATTGATGAAATTAGCGCCCATGCTGTCGCAGGTTTCAAATGAAGCGCGCAACTGGAAATAATCCGGCTCAACCGATTCAAAATCAAGGAGTTCAATATTCAGAATACCGCCGCCGCGTTGTTCCATATTGGCTGTCAGATCCCGGCTGGATTCCAGCAGGCGGGCTTTCAGATCCGGGAACAGGGCGCGCAGGGTATCAGGGTTTCCGGGCCAGTAAAAGTGTACCTGCCCGAGTTTTACGGTGCCAATAATTTCTGCATGAAAACCGCCGCGTTCCTGCCAGAATTTGGCCGCGCTGCTGGCAGCAGCCACCACCGAACTTTCTTCAATCACCATCGGAACGGCATATTCTTTACCGTTGATCAAAAAATTGGGCGCTATACTGAACGGCAGGGTGTAGTTGGCAATGGCATTCTCCGTAAACCCGTCGATAACCTTCTGCACTGATGCTTCGGCGTGCTGCCAGGAAGCCAGCACGGATTGCGCTTCTTCAGGTTGCCGACTGAAATGGGTGGTCAACCATGTAATTTTTTCAGATTTGGAAAGTTTGGAGAAGCCGTTTATCGTTTTTGCCATGATGTTGTTGGTCATTTTACCTGCAGGAATGCAAAGGCCAGTTCCAGGCCACGTATTTGGGATTGGATATATTTTCGCAGGGTTTCGTAGTCGTTTTGGGCATATTTCAAAAAACCGGAAGCCTGACCGTACACCGCCGGCAGGGTAGACTTTCGGATCAGGTAGTATCCGTCCAGGAAATCTGATACTCCGCCGGAAAGGATCAGGTTTTGTGCCCGGCACTGGCTGCCAAGTTCGGCGTGCAAGGTATTGCTCCAGTGCAGCATGCTTACCGCCGAGTGACCCACTGCGGCCATTTTTTCAAAAATAGCCAGCTTTTCAGGCTCACTGCGCAGCAATTCCAGTTTGGCAAAATTAGTGCCCCCGGCAGCGGCAAATTCAATGCCCGCCAGCGGTAATTGCATCAACGCCCGCATACTGGCCGGACCAAATCCTTGTCCTACTTCCTTTACGATAACCGGAAACGGGAGTCGCTCCAACACCTCCTGAATAATTTCCAGGGGGGAACGCAAAAACACATCGCCTTCCGGTTGCATGGCCTCCTGCAGGGGGTTAACATGCACAATAAGCCCGTCGGCGCGCAGTTTTTGCAGCATTGCAGGAATGCGGTCAAACGCCTGCTGCTCCAGTAATTTTTCAATTTGCGCCACACCCAGATTGGCATAAAGCGGCGCTTCGGCCCCCATAGCATCCCGCACATCAAAATCAGGCAGGTACTCATCAGAATGCAACAACTGCCGGCAGGACCCCAGGCCCATACCCATGCCGAATTCTCCGCAGGCGCGTGCCAAATGATGGTTAATTTTGCCCGCCATGGCCGTACCGCCGGTCATGGAAGAAACCCAGATCGGCGTGCGCAGGGTTTTGCCTAAAAACGGGGTAGCCGGCAGTGATCCCGGCGCCGGATGTGCCGCCAGCATAGGCTCGTAATAAAACCGCTCATCCAGCTCGCCAGCCTCCACACGGCTGCGGAAGGCCAGTTCGATATGGTCTTTTTTACGGCTTACGGCCGTTGGATCATCGGAAAAAGGCTGCTGCGACTCGTTTGTCATAAAAAGCAAAGGTACAGGATTGAACGAGCGCACAACAAAGTTGTAATAGTGTTTGTTCTAATTGAGTGTTTGGGTTGGGGAGTGCCTGAGTGTTTGAGTTGGAAATTTAAGGTTTTTCACCACTAAGTCACTTAGGGCACTAAGATATTGCCCACTTAGTGCCCTAAGTGACTTAGTGGTGAAAAACCTTAAATTTCCAATCCAACCCTCAACCGCACGCCAACTCAGGCACTCAAACACTCAGGCACTCAAACACTCAGGCACTCAAACATTGAAATCTTTATATCTGAAATTCGGACTAACAGACCAGGCCATTGATCGGATCATCGAAATGGCCTGGGAGGATCGTACCCCTTTCGAAGCCATAAAGTTTCAGTTCGGACTCTCGGAAGCTGAGGTAATCCGATTGATGAAACAGGAGATGACGCTCAAAAACTGGAAAAAATGGCGCGCAAGGGTGCAAGGAAGAGCCACCAAACACCTGGCACTTCGGGCAGAAGACGTCAGCCGGTTCCGTTGCTCCCGCCAACGCCAAATCAGCAGAAACAGAATTACCTAACCAAAACACTAAAACACCAAAACACCAAAACACCAAAACACCACCTATCCCTTTATGCGCACCATCCTATTCCTTGCTTTTAGCGCCCTGTGCATGGCCGCACAGGCTCAGGACGCCAGCTTTGCCGCCGAAACAGCCAAACACCGGGCGGAATACAAAGTCGATTTCCTCACCAACCCGCGCTCGCCCCTGCGCGCTGCCGATACCTCTTTGCTCGATTTTTATCCCGCCAAACGCGAATGGGCCATCCCGGCCAACTTCAGCCGCACACCCGAAGCCGTACCTTTCATCATGATGACCTACAGCGGTCAGAAAAGAGATTATGTGCAATATGGCGTGCTGACTTTTGAGGTAGGCGGACAAAAACATACCCTCAGCATTTACCAAAACCTGAAACTCATTCAGGATTCCACTTACCGCGATCATTTGTTTCTGCCATTCAAAGACCTGAGCAACGGCGGCGACACCTACGGCGGCGGCCGCTACCTGGATTTCCGTCAGAGCGATATACAAAACGGTATATTGCTGCTGGATTTCAACAAATGTTATAACCCCTGGTGTGCCTACAGCGACGGCTACAACTGTCCGATTCCACCCCGGGAAAATCACCTGCCCTTTGACATTCCTGCCGGCGAACGCAATTTCCGGGGAGAAAAGAAGCATTAATAGACAACATGAAAATAGGCATCGTTTGTTACCCAACTTATGGCGGATCTGGCGTAGTAGCCACCGAACTGGGTCTGGGTTTGGCCAGAAAAGGTCATGAAATTCACTTCATCACCTACAGAAGGCCGGTACGCCTGGCGCATTTCCAGGCCAATGTATTTTACCACGAGGTAGACAGTGAAGATTATCCCCTGTTTGAGTACCCGCCCTACGACACCGCCCTGGCCTCCAAGATTGTAGATGTGGTGCATTACCAAAACCTGGACATCCTGCATGTGCATTATGCCATCCCGCACGCGGCCGTAGCCTACATGGCCAAAAAAATCCTGCTGGCAGAAGGTCGGTATATTCCGGTGGTAACTACCCTGCACGGCACCGACATTACCCTGGTGGGAAACAACCGCGCTTTTGCGCCCGTGGTGGAGTTCAGTATCAATAAAAGTGATGGCGTAACGGCCGTTTCTCAAAGCCTGAAACAAGACACCCTGGACTTGTTTAAAATTGACCGGGAAATACGGGTTATCTATAATTTCATTGATTTTGACCGGTTTAGAAAAACCAATAAAGAGCATTTTAAAAAGATCATTGCCCCGGATGGCGAACGCATCATTGCCCACACCTCCAATTTCCGCAAGGTGAAAAGGGTGGAGGATGTGATCCATATCTTTCACAAAATCCGGCAAAACGTGCCTTCCAAACTGCTCATGATTGGCGACGGCCCCGAGCGCCAGCACTGCGAACAACTTTGCCGGCAACTGGACCTCTGTGATGAGGTGCGTTTTCTGGGTAAACAGGATGCCATTGAGGAACTGCTGGCCATCTGCGACCTGTTTGTCATTCCCTCCGAGAGCGAAAGCTTTGGCCTGGCCGCCCTCGAGGCCATGGCCTGCGAAGTACCGGTTATCTCATCCAACAGCGGCGGTTTGCCCGAAGTCAATGTACATGGTGTAACCGGATACCTAAGCGACGCCGGAAATGTATCCGAAATGGCAGATTATGCCATTCAATTGTTGCAGGATGAAGAAAAATTGCAGCATTTTCGCGCCAATGCCCTCAAACAGGCCCGACGATTCGATATTGATCAAATCCTGCCGGAATACGAAGCCTATTACCAGGAAGTGATTGAAAAAAGCGTCATTAAAGTGGAATAACCCACATCAACCCCTTCAAACCCCTTCAAACCACATCAAACCCCTCAAACAGCGGCGGCTAAACCCGCCGGTACAGTGCTCATGCTACTCGAACTCAATTATTTGCAGTTTCAATCCAGGCTTCGGCTCAGCAAAGCCGGCGATGCTGCATTTGTGTTCGATCCCATCCGGCGCAAGGAGGTTGCGCTAACGCCCGAAGAGCTGCTCCGGCAGCTGGTGCTGCAATACCTGCTGGAAGAAAAAAAATACCCTTCGCACCGCATCCGCTCGGAAGTGGGCATTGAGGTAAATGGTCTGCGCCGCCGTTGCGATCTGGTGGTGTACGATGCCGATGTAAAGCCCTGGTTGCTGGTAGAATGTAAATCGCCCAAGGTTGCCCTGGATCAATCCACCTTTGAGCAGGCTGCCCGTTACAACCTCCGGCTTCGGGCGCCGTTTCTGGCTGTTACCAACGGATTAGCCACCTATTGCTGCGCCCTGGATTTTGATCAGGAGCGCTTTGAGTATTTGGGCGAGTTGCCAGGATATCCGGGGAATATCCAATAACCAATATCCAATGTCGAATGTCCAAGTAGGGCGGGTGTCTGGCGTCAGCACATTTTTTGGGCTTTCCACGGCCGACTGGCCAGACACCCGCCCAATGTCATACAAAAATGCTGACGCCAAGCACACGCCCCACTTGGTCCCGAGTACTCGGGATGGACATTGGTTATTGGATATTGACTGTCTGATCGCGAAGGGTTTTGGTTACCCGGTTCGCAAAATCATAGGCGCTGGAGCTGATGTCTGCTCCGCTGAGGTGGTTTTGTTTGTTTACTTGTATGACGGTGCATTCCTTGTCGTAATACGTACGGGTGCTCAGGAAAACGGTAGGCGCGGTGCCGTCGGTTTTCAGGATACCGGTTCAATATCCCGATTTCTTTACTTTTTCCCAATAGGGATCCCAGACTATTAATTGTTTGATAAAGCTGAGTTCTCCTTTGGTGTTGTAAACAAGATTTGAATTTGTGTTTACAAGTATTGTATCTCCAATTTTAGCCTCCCGAATATTAACGTAAAAAAACGCTGTATCTCCGTTAATATAACAAAGGTATGGCTCTTTGCCACGCATATCATAGTGCGTAATATTTGATTCTGTCACTTTTATCTGCAAAATACCATTACCTTTTTCTATTTCTCGTTCATACTTATCTGTTATCACTCCTCGTAGCTGTAGCCCTAAATCGGCTACCAACTGCTTTTGAAGAGCAGCTTTCTTTTTATGGCCACAATATAAATAAGACGCGACAAATATTAAGGCAAATATAATTTTGTATTTCATCGCTTTGGTGTTAATTTTTTGCCTCGCTTGGTGTTCCAATCACCGTTCCAAACGTTTATACCAGGCTAATGCGCCCTGCTTAGTGTTTTCACCAAGCAGAAAAGTACAGCACGATGCCCATTATACCAAAAAACCGCCTTGTATTTTATTAGTGGAGGGGCAGAAGGCTCCCTTTTACCCATGCAACATAACAGCTTTGCTGAAGGCTTCCGGGACCAAATTGATGCGTACATCAGCCCAGGATCATTTCTCCTATTGCAGCTCCGAGCCTTCCAACTATAATATTACGTCGAAATCCAGTAAATGTTCCTGGATCTCCTGGCCCTAATTTTTCTGCACTATGAGAAACAACCTCTGTTCTATCAAAGGATTCATGTAACAAAGCTTTAAAATTGAACTAAGATTTCAAGAAAAGTAAATTTTCGTTGTTTTTGATAAATCGCTCGAATTCTGGCATTGAAAAATTCAAGAATGGAATCTGTTGTTTAAACAAAATGTAATCAATAGAATGACCTTCAAATCCGTTTTGGTCTATTTTCTTCACCTCCTTTGCTAACATTATACTGCTTTCTATTTCTTCGGTAATTCGATCCTTTGAATATTTACTATGCAAAAGTGGCTTCAGCATATTCAATAAACGTTTAGACTCTGCTCCTTCATTAAAAATAGAAAAAGGAATTAATTTATTTATAGCAGAAATAGTATCCCCAAGCCCCAAATAACACTCTGAATATTGGATCGCTAAAGATGTTTCAATTCGAATTTGACCATTTACATCTCCAGAATAATGAGGAATAGAATTCCTATCAATTATATTCAAAAAATATAAAGATGAATCATATTTTGCCTCTTTTATGTATATTTTTGATATTGCTCTAAAGATTGTATAATCCGTCACTATGTAACTTCCGAACAAGGCATTATTTACCCAAAGACACTCGTCTGAAATATCTTGAATATTTTCAGGCTTTTTGTATTTTTTAACAGCTTTTTTTAGCATATGAATAGATTTATTAGGATCTCCTAAAGCGTCATAGAGTGCACCCTGCAAAATATAGCTTGAAATCACCAAATTGCCATCTTTGCAAGACTTTGAATATTTGATTAATGATTTTAGTGACGAAAAAGTATCGTTTTTGCAGATGGCAGTCGCAGCATCATTCAAGTAACGTCTGCAGGATTGGCCATTAGCGTGAATGAGTATAGTACTCAATAATATGTATATAAGCAAAACGGATTTCATTGCTGTTTGATGTTAATTGGTTGTTTATAATTTGAAATGATTACAAATCAAACATTGACTTGAAAAGTCAGTTCTTCGTTAGTAATCTAACAGCTGCAGACTATGATAATTTTTTGCTTCGCTTGGTATTCCAATCACCGTTCCAAACGTTTATACCAGGCTAATGCGCCCTGCTTGGTGTTTTCACCAAGCAGAAAAGTAAAGCACGATGCCCATTCTACCAAAAAACCGCCTTTATTTTGATAGCGAGGCAGAAGGCTCCCTTTTACCCATGAAACATAACAGCTTTGCTTAAGGCTTCCGGGACCAGATGGATGCGTAGTACGTTGCGCTGGGTCAAAAAATCGGCAAGCCCCAAGCAGGGCGGTGTAATGTGGGGATAAAGTAGAGTGAGTAGACCGGGCAGAGCGGAAAAATTTTAATTACAACTTATCCATGTTTCAAATAATCATGAAACAGAATCAACCCAAAAAAAATTAATCCTACACCAACAATAAAGCCTCTCCAAGCAATATAGTATAAACCCTCCTTTAGGCTTCTTAAGGTTCGCTTGGCCCAAAATAAAATCAGTACTCCAAGGATTACTAAAATTGTTGCAACAATTGGACCTCGTAAAATATCCATTATTGGTTGTTTTGTTGTTGTGAATTTTGAAAATCCGTTTATACCAGGCTAATGCGCCCTGCTTAGTGTTTTCACCAAGCAGAAAAGTACAGCACAATGCCCATTATACCAAAAAACCGCCTTGTATTTTATTAGTGGTGGGGCAGAAGGCTCCCTTTTACCCATGCAACATAACAGCTTTGCTTAAGGCTTCCGGGACCAGATGGATGCGTACATCAGCCCAGCCGCTCACGTACGTTGCGCTGGGCAAAAGCGGTTGGATGCCGGGATGTGGTTGAAGGGAAAGACTAGAGGACGGAAATTCACTTACCAGCCAAGTAATCGTGAAGTATCATTAATCCTAAGATGATCGATGCCATGCCTGCAATAAACCCTCTCCAAGCGATATACCGCGATTCTTGCTTTAATTTTTTATATACTTGCATAGACCAGCCAAACATCAGTATTCCTGCAATGATGAAAACGATTGCGTAAATTGGGCCTTTAATCATATGGGTAAAGTTATTAATTCAAAATGCCTTTTCAATTTTGTATCAAATCATAGAAACAGGAAGGATACTTGCTTAGCATCCTTCATTGAAACTAATTTGAGCCAATTTTTCCTGGATAATTTTTTTGAATAAACTCTGACAAGCTTTTATTATTGCGCTTTTTCAAAGATACTTTAATATAGTCCCAAGCATTTAGTCCGTTCTTACCGACTTTTGCCCCTTTTTCAATATAGTAAATGAGCAATATAAATTTACTTTCATAGTATTCTTCAAGGCCAGAATCCAGACTATCGTCAACACTTACTCCATTAAGGGGTTTTAATAGAAAACAATACCAGAAAGAGAACGGTTAAACTTTTGTAAGACCCCATATACAGTAGTTTAAATGTTGAATTATTTTATTTGTTGAAGTTTTCGCATTTTCACTGAGGTAAAATATCCAAACATTAGTTTTAATACCTTTTTTCCCTGTTTTAACATCATTTTTCTACAAAAGGAAAAACGCTTAGGACTACCTGGAGGTTGACAACGATAACTCTACATTGGTAATTTCATTGTTTGTGAAACAAAATTTTATGGTAAGCACTTTGCCAAAACGTGTTTTAATATAATAATCTTCATCTACAATATCGTTTGATGCCCGAACAATTTTACATGCCAATTTACCCTCATTTAAAGATGAAAAAAACACAACGTAATTGTACTTTGGAGTTACGCTGGAAAACTCAGACAAATTAAAGTTTTCATTATCAGTTACCTCTTTAGAATTTATGGTGTCTGGCAAATCATTTATACACCATAAATCCTCAGATGAGATGAAACGCTCAAACTGCACATCTGACACTTTAATATTGATTTTTCTCTTCCTTTTGGCATGCTTGCCAGATAAATGAGATAGATACACGTAAACACCCTTGTCATTGATGATATAATCTACAGCCTTTGCGTAGGCATTTTTTTGAGTATTAGGCACAGAATCCACACTTACTTTCAAATACCCTGGAAGGGCAGAGTCAAAACTATTGCACTTAGTCAGTCTATTGTTATTTGCCAATAAACATAGGTTAGCCGAAGTAATAAGTGCTGTCAGTAAAGTAATATAACCTGTTTTCTTCATTTTATTTGAATTAGGGTACCTAATACCTTTAGTTTATTAATGCTCACATGCGGCATATTTTCCCTTTACACCCCAGCTCATATAGTCACCCAAGAATAAAAGTACAGCACTATACCCATTATACCAAAAAAGTCACAATTTAATCTTGTCATACCTTTTCCCATCCTGACTAATTAGATAGAAATTATATTCACTATCAATATGACAGCTATCTATCATATGAATGATTCGTTTGTTTAAAACAAAATCACCTTCCGCTCCTATAAGAGAAAGACCCAAGAACACCTCTTGATCAAAAGCATTCAAAAGAATCTCAGTTGTTCCCGAGTCAATGTTTGTTTTGCCAACTGTTTTGTAGGCGCACCAAAGGATTGAATTATCTTTTTTTATGTATTGAGCATTATCAATAAGCAATTTTATTGACCCGCCAAGTAAAAAGTTGTGTATATACATCTCTTGTCTAGAATTAAGGTCAAATAAACGTAATCCAATCACATCATTACTTTCCCAAATAAAATAAAATATGCTACTCTCATCTATCCATGACCATGATAAAATTGCCGGAGTAGTTTTAATGGTGTCAATTTCATAAGTGTTGATTTCTTGAATAAGAAGATTTGTGATACCGTTGACCTCAGATTGGTACATGAATTTATTTCCTGATGGGCTAAATTTGGGATATCTATTATATCCTCCATGGGTAAATGTAACTTGGGTAAGGCTATCGCCATTACTTTTTATTTTATTGATATTTTGGTTGGTAGCTGTATAGAAAATCCAATCATTTGAGCCCCATTCAATACCATAAAGCGCGTTATTTGCTAATAAGAGCCTTTCTTGTGTACAAAAATCCAGGAACCATATCTGATAGCCATTAAATAAACTTTGGGTATTGTCCCTTCTGTAATATACCATTTGATTCCTATTGTTCGGATTGACAATTGGATATAAATAGTCAAAAGGGATCACAGATGAATATACTTCCTGCACGTCCACACCGCAATCACAGCAATTAAAATTCGGATCATCTGTGGGAAAAGACGGAGAAAGATAGGGTAGCAAGCAGCCCAAATCGTATGGCGGTGCGATTTCTTTTTTGCAAGCCCAAAAGGAAAGGAGCAAAAAGATACCAATTCTGCAGGAAGATAATTTCATATATCGTGTTTTTATACTTGTATTTTGAAAAATAGAACGTGCCAATTGTAGAGATAATTTCAGGCTATTACATAAAACTGTTTTGAATCTATTGACGCTGGAAACGCTCCTTTAGTTGTATTCATTTCCTTACCGAGCTGACGTGAGTGGCTAAACTAATGTTCTCACAAATCTGGCCCAGGAGCCATTCACCAATGCCTGGCTGCTGACGTGGGTGCGCGGGGTCAAAAAGACCGGCGGAAAAAACACCTTGTACACATCCAGGTTGTTGTCGGTAGGGAAGCTGGTGCTGGTGTAGTAGTGTGGCGCCGTGGTATTGGAGGTTTCAAACAGCGGATTGGCAGGACCAGGCGAGGCTGTTCCTTTGTATCTGCCGCTTACGATGGGCCTGCTGAGGATATCATACCGGGTGAACACCTTGAATCCTTTGGCATCGGTGGTCAGCACTGGCCGGTCGAGACGGTCGTAGGCAATGGTAGTAGTACCGCCGGAGGGCACGGTTTTGCTGGTCATACGCCCGCGGCTGTCGTAGACGTATTTGAAGATCATGGAGGCGTAATTGGCGTGGTTGGGATCCCAATTTAGAGAGGTGACCATTTTTTTGGTCGTTTCCGGTGGAATCACATACGCTACCCTTCCAAAATCATCATAAATGGTATAGGTTTGAGCGGTTTCTGTTGCATTGAGTTCCGGGCAACAATGGATATTACAAACTATTCTGAGATCCAACCATCCTCTTATTTTTAAAACTGTAAGTAATATAAAGAAGCAGTAAAGACCCCAAAGCCACGAGAACTATTGAAATAAATTGTGCTTGTGACAGCCAAAGATCTTCAAATTTATATTTTTCGTTAACTCGAATAAATTCTATAGCGAACCTTTCAAAACCGCCCAATATTAAGTAGATGGAAAATATAGCCCCGTCTAGTTTAGAAAAACAACTCTTTACCATCAAGATAAGCAAAAATAAAGCGAAACAGCTAATGGACTCATAGAGTGATGTTGGAAATACTGGTTGTTCTAAAATTTTACAATACCTGAAAGTGCAGTCCTCAATCCACGTACCTTTATTTGCGACATTATGGGGGAAGTCAAACCCCCACACCCAGTCTGGCAAAAACCACCAGCTTGGCTGAACATTAGATACAACACCCCAATCGCCATCTCCACTAAAATGGCACCCCAACCGCCCCAGCGAATATCCAATCAATACAGCAGGAGCAGCAGCATCTAAAGCTGGCAAGAGATTTATTTTTTCCTTTCGAAAGTAAAATATTAAGGTAAAAGCTGCTCCAAGAAACCCACCGTAAAAAGAGATACCTGTTTTTTTAAAAACAGCATCATAAATATTGTTATTAAAAAATACAGTATAATCCTCTATTAATACTATTACTTTGGAGCCAATGATACCTGATAATGAGGCGATTAAAAGGATATTATCCCTGAAATTATGTGGCAACACCTTCTCTGCTCCTCCCTTGAATAAAATCCCTAATTTATTATTTATTTCGCGTTCAAAAACTTTGGAAGCAATATATATTCCTAAGAAAAGAAATATACCATAAATTTTAAAAACAGACAACCAATTATCAGGCTGAGTCCCAAAAATATCATGAAGCAGATAGGAGACATCCGGGTACATAAATTTGTCAAGTTTTGTTTATCAAGATAGGGCAAAAATTCATGAAAAGAAAATGTTGTCTCCTTCTATACTTCGAATAAAGTAAAACTCGGCTTAAAGTTTGGTGAAAGGATGCGCAACTATTGAGTAGGCTATTAGCCCGAAATGGTAGTCGTTTGGCATCGAAACCCTTTTATAGTTACCTCGGCCAAGCCCTACGGTAATTCTTGCATTAGCAGGAATTCCAGCAAGATCATTTGCTGTGATGGAGTAACTTCCAGTATCATCTATGTGTATCACGTTTAATACGGGTCCATTGGGAGCATTTAGTCCTTGATTGGCAAAATCAAGGGGATCAAAAGAGATTGCAATCCCTACGCCAATTGAATTATTGTTGTCCGCCTCCCAGGTAATCGTAGTACCTTCCGTAATAGTTGAATTATTGGAAAATGTTGGACTGCTGATGGTCATCATTTTCGGGATGTAAAAATCGGATAAGAAGCCAGGAAGTCCATTTTTGCCATCCAGAGTTATGGCAGAATTCGTACCATACAAATCTTTAGCACCAGGCGCCCCAACTGTCAGGTAATCGTTATTAGTGGAACTTATCGGATTAGCAACAACTGTCCCAACGGTCAATGCCCCAAAATCACTTTTAATACCAGCCTTATTGTAACCGTAAGCGCGGATAATAATCTCCGGGCCTCGAAAGGGTTGTGTAGAAAGTGTAGCATACGATGTGATAGCAGCATACCCATCAGTTGGCAACTGTAATAGATTCAGGATTTGGATTTCGGAGGGTAGTAAATCGCGTTCCGCTGAGAGGATTTCCTCTCCGATTTTTTGAACAGGATTTTCTTTTTGGCATCCCAAAGCCAGTATTATCATCAGGCAAAAATGTAGTTTTTTCATGATCAAAGAATTTATGATTGAATCATCAGTTGTTTGATATTGGAGGGTACGATTTAGTTGTCTTTGTTTTAACAATATTACTCCCCACATAGCCATCCTTGGGGTGGGTTGCATTGTGACTCCATATGCATCAATATTGCAAGTGTAGTAACATTCGAATGAGGAGCAGCACTCGACCATGGAACAGTAGTTCTTGCTTCATAATATGAGCGATAACTTGTAGAAGCAGAACATGGGTAGGGACTTTCACATAAATTAAGAGTATTCATGCATGGCTCTGAATATTTTATCGTAAGCGCTTCAAAGGATGGGCCACTAGAACTGGTAGGTATAGGAATCGTAGGCGCAGTGCTTCCTGCTGCTGTATTCAATGCGAAAATATACTTAACTCGCTTGTTACCGCCGGGTCTATAAAAATAGGCAGTACCCGCATTTGAAAGTGCTATAAATTCAGGGCTATACCTAAAATTGTCGCAGCAAGACTCAAACTCTGCCCAGAGGGCGTAACTCTCTGGAACATAAAAAGGATTATCCCCTGTAAGACGAGGAATAATATTGAAACCTGCACCCGTGAGTGCCCCACCAGGAATAGGTATTGGACAGGTCCTTCCCGTATACGTTGGGAAGAAAACTATCGGGATAGTCAGAGTTGAGACTTGTTCGTCTTTGCATTCACAACAGCATTCGCAGCCTAGAGAAAAGATGAGGCCAATAAGTAATGTAGAAAAATAAGACTTGTTAAAAGAGGTAGTGTTTTGCATTTTCAACTTGTTTTTGAATTAAGATTTAGCCAGTTATCAATAGGTCAATACCCCTCCAAATCAACTTTTGATACTTGTTGAAAGAATGATTGGAATAATTTATTGAACGTCAGCTAATGTAAATATTCCTCGGGCTGTAGTCGTAGCAATTATCAACTGCTGACGTTGGCTTGTTTGGCTAGAAAATAACTCATATGTTCCGCGAGATACATAGATAACAAATTTAATACCTGTGGGAAAGTCTACAAAGTCGCTTGGTTGAAACTGATAACTGCCTGTATCAGAAGTTTTTATAACCTTATACAGCGGTGTTATGATACTATTATTTACTACTGGCCATTTGTTGGTAGCCAATAGTACAATATAAACATCGTTACTGATATTTAATCCAGGAGTCCACTGCAAAATAGTATTTTTATAAAAAGGATCCATTATTGTACCTTGAATAGGTGAGGTTACAATAATTTCTTGAGGAAACGTAATTGATTTACTAAAAAACGGAGTGTTTTCGTTGTAATATTGAGTAATTGTTGCATTTGTGCCAAAGGCTTGGCTTATTGCACTGCTTTTACTTTCAGATGAAAGACTATGCCCATCGGTTGGAGAAAACCTAATAATTTCAACACCATTAATTGCCAATTTCGTGCTACTCCCCAAAGGCTCTCGAAGAATTGTCGAAAGTAACCCGTGGGAAGAGGTATCTCCAAATTTTTTTACAGATTTAAAATGATAAAAATTTCCATCATTTTCGATCAAAGCATCCCCAAAACTACTCGCCAATCCACCAAATTGAGATAATAATTCCTCGGTAGGTGGACCAGCCAACCCTGAACAGTTGGGGTCCTGATCACATCCAGCGAAAAGAATTGTGCAGAGAATGCAAAAAGCGAATAATTGGATCTTTCCCATAATTATTTGATTTTAGGTTGGTAATTTTCAGTGAAAACTAGTCATTCGAGACTAAATTACTCAGCCATGTTTTAGCGTGCAATGACAAGAGACCGCATCAGGCCAGTTTTGATTCATACTTCCATCAACTTCCCACCATAGAGTGGCTTGGGCAAACCAACTGTTCCCACCGTTTATGCTTATGATTTCCCATTCATAATTAAGAGGATCGGAAAAAAACTCCCAAAGAGTAGATTGGTAAGTTAAACCATTATCATTACAAACATCACAGATATCATCCTCGTAACATTTAGTTCTATAATATCCTCCAAAAGTCGGGAGGAATTCACCTGTAGAAGTTGGGTCAAATCTAAAACTTGATATGGTAAAAGATTGGCCATTACCATTTACACTAAAACCACTATCACCTTTTTCAAATTCAGTATATTGCCGCCCGCAATCTGCTGTAGTACAAGAATAGCTAAAACTTAGGTGAACATAATCATAATCAAGATCAGAGCGGTTATCTGTTATGTTATTTGGATGAGCCATATTAAGGGGGTGGTTGCGTACACTACATTGATTATTTGGTAAATCTGAGGGATTCCACCAAGCTCCATTTTGAATAAAAATGGAATAAGAAGGATCGCCTTCAGGGCAGGTTCCATCTTTACACCCATAAAAAAAATAAGAAAAAGTGATTGCCCATAAAAGAGGCAAAAAGTGAATGCAATTTTTTTTCATATGCAGATTTTTTAAGTTTTCAATTAATTGTGTTGAAAAGAAACCGTCAATAACAGGGTGAGCTCCTGGTATTGCGGATGGTACATTTGAATAAAGGCATTCTGTGCCTGAACGTAACTGGCTAAAAGAAAAAGGGCAAAAAGAATAAAAACACGATATCTCATGGGATGTATTTTTTACACCCACAAAGATGATAGCATTTTTTTCAGACTTTTCGGCCCATTTTAGCCCATTTCAGCCCAGTTCGGCTCACTTCGGCCCATTTCGGCTCAGCTCAGACCAGCCGAGCTTCTCAAAAATGACTTGCTGAATGTCGGGAGGGATATGCCCGCGTGGAATTTTCAGGTCAGCCTTTTTCAACCGTCGCTTTAAGGTGTTGAGGCTGATCTTCATTTGTTCGGCTAATTCTTGCTTAGTTTTAGCTTCGAGGGATGGGTGGGTCATAATGAAACGATGAAGGATGATACGATATGAATGTTAGCTTATACCTACTTGTAGTTAGTAAAGCGTGTGTTTGTTGTTTATGAGGCAAATATGCCAGTACCAGGACCGTAAAAACTATAACACTTTTTGGCAACAATTCCCCGAATGGTACCTGAGCAGCAGCTGCGGGGTCGTAAGACCCGCGCAGGGCGAAGCAGTAGCTCCGGGTGGTAAGACGCTCGCAGGGCGAAAAAAGTAATCTCTAAAACAGTATTTCTACGCAAATTAAGGGAAATAGGTTTATTTCTCCAAAGGCCAATGTTCACATTTGCCAAATTCAGGCTGTTTTTTACCTAAAATTCACATGAAACTACACAAATATGTAGTGTTATGGAGCGAAGGAAATATCCAATAACCAATATCCAATTTCCAATGTCCAAGTGGGGCGGGTGTCTGGCGTCAGCACAATTTTTGGGCTTTCCATGGCCGACTGGCCAGACACCCGCACGCTGGAGCGGAAGCTTCAGCTTCGCGCCAGCATGTCGTAAGACCAGCGCAGGGCGAAAACCCATCAAGACCAACGTGGGTCATCACCCCCCAAAAGGAATGACAACCCACATTAGATCAACCATCGATCCTATCGTTCATCGTCCATCGTCCATCGTTCCCCTACCGTCCGCTGGCAACAATCTTTCCGCTGGCCAGCGTTTTTCCTTTTTCTGTGAGGCGCCAGAAATACAGCCCGCCACTCAGATTTTCCCGATACACCGTGCAGCTCTGCTGGTTGAAATGCAATACCTGTACCCGTTTGCCGGCCGAATCAAAAATCTCCAGGATCCGGTCTTTAGCCTCCGGCAAATCCGCAGGCAGTATGAACTGCGCCTGATCCATGAACGGGTTGGGCATTACCTGCACCTGCACGCGCGCCTGATCCGGATAATCGTCTGTAGATACCAACAGATACTCGCCATAAACCCGGGTCACTGTATTGGTAATGATGGGCGGATTCTGATCAAAATAAATGGCCGCCTTATTGTGTACCGCCGTACCGTTGGGCAATTCCGGTTTTGGGTAAATTCGGAAGGAGAAATACCCCTGCGATCCGTCCGGATTGGTGGTGCTGTCTGGCAATAAAATGTTGTCAAACCGCACATGCAAAATACTGTCGCTGATCTGGGCAAAGGTGTAGGCATGACTCGCTCCCAACAGCTCTATCCTGGACGGATCCATTTTTGCCGAAATCGTATCCCGCAAAATCACCAGAAATGCCGTGTCGTTGCCGGTGTTCTGGAACCGAATGGTGTACTCCAGCGGCGTGCCCGGGCGTACCAGGTGCTGTTCGCCAAAACCAAGCGGCAAGGCCGTTTTATCGTTCGGATCATATGAGTTCACCACCTCCATACAGCGACTCGTAGACACCGGACCGGCATTGCCACCCAAACCACTCGGCGAACCGCCTCCCATACCCAGGCAATTGGTGAGGGAATAGGTCACAATGGTATCGCCTGGCGCACCCGGCTCCTGCTGTGCCTCAATGCTTACCGTGGTAGAATCAAACATCGGCAGTACCCCCTGCACTACCTGCGCGCCGGCCAACAACTGGAAATTACCCTGGAACAGTACAATCTGATCTTCCGCAATCACAAAATCCAGCAATCCGGCATTCGGACCATTGCCCACATTCTTGATGGTGAAATAAATGGAATCCGAATCGGTATCACATTCACCATCCACTTCCACGATGGCGCCCTGCCAGGACCCCGGGTGCATACACGGGGAATAATCCAGCAATTCCGCCGATACGCATACCTGCTGACCAATCTGCAAATCACAATCGGCCGTGGTGTAAATCTTGATTTTGTCCCAATCCAGAGGAGTTCCAAAGGGCACATCACCCAATTCATAGGTCAGCTTGTTGCCGTCTATGGCGTCCGGAACCGGCACGCCGCCACCATAAGTAAGCATCGGATCAAGCGTTACTTCCAGGGTCTGATCTTCCGCCGCTACTGTACCCAGGTTCTGGTAGTTGACTACAATGGTGCGCGTAGAGCAGGGCCGAACACTGTTCCCTTCAATATTGAGGCGCATTTCCGGACAATTCAAGGCTGCATAAGCCACAAAATCTTCGGTTTGTACCAGCGGATCTGTTCCCGTCAGACTGATATTCCTGACAGCCTGACCACAGATGGCAAAATTTTGGTTCAGCGGATAGAGTTTCAGGGTATAATCTCCGGATGGCACAAAAATGGAATATTCGCCATTGGCATCCGTTTTCCAGTTGATGTAACCGCCATTGTATTGCAGGTTCATATCCCACAACACAACCGGAGGCTCGGCAGGATCGGCCAGACAATTATCGTTTTGATCCATTACCACCTTGCCTTTAATCTGGTGAATCAGATCCAGACTCTGGATCGGCAGGTCTACCACCTCAGCCCCGTTGACATTGGCCGGAAACGATACGGTATTGGCAGCGGTAGGGCAAAGGAAAAAGAAATGTTCATTCGGGTCTGCCGTGATCGTGAAATCGCCCGCCGGAAGTACCAGCCGATAAGCGCCCTGACCATCGGAAAAGGAGGCAAAGCTTTCCAGTCCGTTGGATGCCACGACTTTGGTGTGGTAAAGGCCCGGTTCTCCGGCCTCTGCCGTGCAACTTTCGTCGTTGTCTTTGCGCACAAAACCGGTCACATTATTCTCAAAAAGTCCTGTATTGGCGCTTATTTTCATAAATCCCATCTCATTGCCGGAGCTTGTTCCCACGCCAGCCGCCCAGCCATCAGCTTCCGGCACACCGTTCATGGTAACCAGGGGTAGTTGGGCATCCACGGGCGATTCTGCACTCCAGTTCAGGTTGCCATCTGCATCAAAGCGCATGAGGTAACCCCGATTGGTTGCAGTAGTGCCAAATGCCAGGAAGCTGCCGTCAGGATATGCCCGAACGCCTGTAAGGGATGTTGGAATGGGCAAATCCGGGCTAACACTGGTTTCCACGCCATTATCGTCGTAAAACCGGAAATGCCATTTGCCGGTATTTTGCACATAAACACATACACCGAAACCGCCGTTTGGCATGGGAAAGATCTGGCCAAAGCCGGATGCCGGCTGAATTTGCCAAACCTGCGTGCCGGTATTGGTCAGTCTGGTAATCAAGGTGGAATTAAACTTACGGAACAACAGATCGCCATTGGCCAGTACCACCGGAGGATCCTGAATGCCCTGTAGCGTAACATTGTAGTTAAACACCTCGTTGCCGGCCGGATCCAGGTGCTTCAAGGATTTGGTGTTGCCATCAGAGTACACCAAAAAATTACCATTATCCAAAATATCCAGCACCTGCGCTGAGCGTTGAAATCCAGCCACTGGTTTTTGGTAATCCAGGCTACCGTCGGCATTCAGGCGCAGCAAATGAATATCGGTGGAGTCGTTGTGCAAACCCATAATCCAGTCGCCATCCGGAAGCTCAAATGCACTTCCTTTCGGGAAGGTAAGCCCCCCCCGGCCCTGGGGCGGCGGCACATAAAGATTATCCCACTCTACATTCAATGCGGCATCCAGCTTGATCACCCTTGGGCGCATATCGATGCCAATGGTGTTCCAGTCGGTTACTTCCACCTGACCGGTAAGCAGGTAGCCGCCATCAGCGGCCAGACTAACCGACAATCCCGCCGAGGTTTCAAAACCTGCCTGGGTAGGGAAAACGATTTTTTGGTTTTGTTGGGCGTTCGCCAAGGTTGCGCCAAGGCAGATGAACAAACAGAGCATGTGCATCAGAGAAAGCAAATTCTTTTTCATAGTTGTATAATGTTTGGTACGATGCAAAAGTGTCGGCACAAGCCCTCCGGAAACAAAATCATTTTTTTAAATTTGCCGGATAACTTTTAATTAAATTTTGTCGTTTTTTATTGATTAACAATGTTTTAAGAATGGATAATTCCGCCATCATGGAAGCCATTGCTGCGCTAAATGCCTGGGAAATTCGGGAATTTCGGCGTTGGCTGGAATCTCCGGCCTTTTCCACACGGGCAGAATACCTGCCGCTGTACGATTACCTGGTGAAATGTACAGCCCGAAACAAGCCTGCCGATGCCACCCAAATCAGGCAAAAACTGGGCATTTCCGAAGAAAAAAAAGTGCGCTACCTGCTGTCGGGCCTGCTGGATGTGATCCGCGAATTTTTCATTCAAAAAGAAATGGAATCCGACACCGGTCATCGGGAAATTTATCTCCTGCGCGCTATGCGCAAGCGCAACCTGGAAAAAAACTTCAACCTGGCCGACCGGGAATTTGATAAAGTGCTGGAACAAACCGGACAGGCGCATCTGGACCGATTTCTGCTGGATTTTCAGCGTCACCGAGAACGGTACGAATGGGGAATGGCGCAAAACCGCGCACAAATTTTTCCCTTCGAATTGCTTAGCACCCAGCTCAATACCTGGTATGCCGGCCAACTCATGCAGCTGGCCTGTATGGAAAAAACGCAACAGGCCGTACGGCGCCAGGAAACCCATATTCCTCCGGATTGGACCCTCACGCTGCTGGAACAACTGCCCGGCCAACCCCAGCAACAACCGGCCGTTGCCTTGTATTACCAGGGTTATCAAATGCTGGCCCAACCCAATGTACCCTCGCATGTAACCGAATTCAGGTCGCTTTTGGCAGAAAATGCCGGCAAACTGCCCCTTCCCGATGCCAAAGGCCTGCTCATGCTGGCCATCAATCACGGCATCAGAAGCATCAACGCCGGCGATCGGGATGCCATCCAAACCACCCTGGATTTTTATTTATTTGGCCTGGAATCCAAGTTGCTGCAAGACAAGCGCGGCGCCCTTTCCAAATACACCTACAACAATGTATTGATGACCTTCCTGGCCTTGCAACGCTGGGACGATGCCCTGAATTTCCTCGAAAAATACGCCCCGGAACTCGAGCCTTCAGAACGGGAAAACGTGTATTCCTACAACCTGGCTATTTTTCATTTCCGGAAAGGCAACTACGACGAGACCCTCAACCTGCTCCGCAACATCCACTTTTCCGACCCCATGTACAACCTGGAAAGCCGGAAAATGCTGCTCAAAATTTACTACGAACAAGGCGATGTGGGTCCGCTGGAATCCCTGCTGGAAAACCTGCTCACCTGGCTCAGGCGGCACCCGGAAATTGGATACCACCGCGAAATGTACCGAAACCTGGCCCGTTTTACCGGCAAAATGCTGCGTATTACCCCATCCGACAAGGATGCGCGCAAACGGCTGAAAGCCAAAATACGGGAAACGCCGCTGGTAGCCGAACGCAACTGGCTGCTGGATAAACTGGGCCCGGGCTAATCAAAAACTACAGTCCAAGCAGCGAACCCTTATATTTACCTATCTTTGGTAAAAACTCTCTCCATGCGCGCCATGAAAAAACTGATTACGCTTTCGCTGTTGCTGGCTTGTTGCTACGCTGTTTCTGCCCAATACAATTTCGGGAAACTCATTGGCGGAGTAGAAATGGGCTTTGATGTTCGGCAGCTAACCACGGGGATCATTCCGCGCTTTACACCCAGTTTTCAAATGGAAGTGCCCTTCGGCTCCTTTGCTATCGGAGCCGGCATTGGCCGGGAATATTACAGGGCTTACGAATACTACGTATACGCAGGCCAAACCATTCAAAAAGAAGTAGACGGGGTAAAAGTTACCCTGTATAAGTCCAATATCCGCTCATTTAACCCGGCTTATTGGACTGTTCCGCTCAAAGCAGAAGTGCGGGTGCACCGTTGTCAGTGCGTATACCTGCAGGCTGGTCTCAGCCTCGATTTTTTGGATGTAGGCACCCCGGATAAACTGGTCTTCAGCGGTGCAGAATTGCCGATTCAATTGCTTGATTCCTATAAACAGGATCAACTGTTTAAAAAACAAACCACCAATTTTTCCTTCGGAATCGGTTTTAACCTGTTCAGAACAGAAGGCTTCAGGCTCCTGGCCCGGCCATCCATTATCTGGAGCGAAAATCCGGAAATCTACACCGATGCGCCCAAGTATATTCCAACCCTGCGCATGAACTTCGGCGCCCAGTTTGCTATTTTACGGTAGACGGTGGACGGT
>DATGWL010000080.1:0-22968 GCA_035299505.1 Saprospiraceae bacterium
TGCTAGATTATCTTCTGGCAAAAACTAATTGTGCGTAGCCGGGCTTGTGTAGGTCCCCCTTGCGGGGGATGACAACCCACGTTGCTATAAATTCCCACGCAATCCCACCGTCTACCGTCCACCGTAGGCCGTCTACCGTCCACCGTAAGCCGTTCTACCACCTGCGCTTGCCTAAAGACAGCACCGTGGCGGCGAGAAACAGCGAAATAACCGACAGGAAATACACTACATCGCGGGAGTCCAGCACGCCCCGGCTCACGGAATCGTAGTGGTAGGCAATGCCTACTGATTGAACAATATCGTCTGTTTTGCCGAAGAAAATGGGCAGTCGACTAAGGAAATCGAAGGCCAGGTAGGTGAAAAAACAGAGAAAGGTAGCCAAAACGAAGGCTACAATCTGGTTGTTGGTGAGTGAACTGGCAAAAACGCCAATGGCAGAGAATGCCGCTGCCAGAAACAACAATCCGATATAAGAGCCCAGGATACCGCCCGAATCCAGGTTGCCGGGAGGCGCACCCAATTGATACACAGATACGTAATACAGGGCAGTAGGCAACAGGGCAAAGACCACCAGCGTCAGGCAGGCCAGAAATTTTCCACCCACTATCTGCCAGTCGGTAATAGGTCGGGTGGCCAGCAATTCAATGGTTCCGCTTTGCTTTTCCTCCGCAAACGTTCGCATCGTGACCGCCGGAATCAGGAACATGAATACCATGGGAGCAATGCCAAACAGGGTGTCCAGGTTGGCATAAGCGCCATCCAGAATACTGAACTCCGGAAATACCCACAGCAGCAAACCCATCAGCACCAAGAATACCCCGATGACGATGTACCCGATGAGGGAGGAAAAAAACGTATTGATCTCTTTTGTGAAAATGGGCAGCATGGTTCAATAGTGCACAATGATGTCAGTGTTGTTCATTTCAATCACAGCAAATTGTTGCAATAAATCCTCTACTTTTTCGAAATTGAGTTGAAAAAGCGAGATAAGTTCTTTGTTAACGATATTTCCCGTGGTGATCATCAGCAATTTGGGAGGGGTCCCTTTCAGCGTAAAATGATCAAAAAAATCACTGTCTTTTGTAATTACGATTCGTTCTTCCGCAACAGAAAGATCAATGATATAGTTGTCTTGTGTCAGGTTTTTGTTAGGCAAGTCGAGTGTATGCACCACATCATGTCCTTGACTCTTTAGCCAGGTTTTCAAAGCAAGCGGAAGTTGAGCATCCAAAAGGAGTTTCATGCTGCCAACATAACTTTGTGAATACTTTTCACTTTAACCATCCTTGAAGCAAACTCCAGACAAGCCAGAATATCACTCCGCTCCAGATCAGGATAATCTGAAAGTATTTCTTCTGTTGACATACCTGCAGATAAAAGATCTAGGATTGTTTCAACCGGATACCGCATGTTGCGTATGGTTGGCTTGCCAAAACAAACATTTGGATCAATGGTAATCCTGTTCAGCAGTGAAGCACTCATAATGGCTTATTTTTGAACAAAGTTAATGGATTATTTCGTGAGTTGCTGGAACACATCCTCCACCGAGTGTTCTTCCCGGTGCAATTCCAGCAGCGTTAATTTATTGGATACCGCAAATGCAAACACCTCTGCCCGGATATCCACACCGGAAGGCGAACCGAGTTGCCAGAGGTTGTTGCCCAGACTTTTCACTGATTGTACGCTTTTGATCCGGGTCAGGGCATTTTTATCCACAGCTTCGGCAAAACCGGCAGTAACCACGTTCTGGCCGGCAAAACGCTGTTTGAGCTCCTGAATGGGCGCATCGGCCACCAGCTTGCCGCGGTTGATGATGATGGCACGATCGCAAACAGCCTCCACCTCGCCCAAAATATGCGTGCTGAGGATCACTGTTTTCTCCTTACCCAAATCTTTGATCAACTGCCGTATCTCCACAATCTGATTGGGGTCAAGGCCGCTCGTAGGCTCGTCGAGGATGAGTACATCCGGATTGTGCAGCATGGCCTGTGCCAGCCCTACACGCTGCCGGTATCCTTTCGACAGCTCCCCGATCTGTTTGTGGCGGTGTGTCACCAAACCGGTGCGCTCCACCATTTCATCCACACTTTTTTCCACGTTTTTCACCTGGTGCAAACCAGCCGTAAACGTCAGGTATTCGCGCACATACATTTCCTTGTACAGCGGATTGTGCTCCGGCAAATAACCCACCCGCTTGCGCGCTTCCATGGGCTGGGCCGACACATCGAACCCGCATACCGTGGCTGTACCATCGTTTTGAGGCAAATAGCCGGTAATGATCTTCATAGTGGTGGTTTTCCCGGCGCCATTAGGCCCTAAAAAACCAAGCACCTCTCCTTTGTGTGCTTCAAAGGAAATGCCGTCCACTGCGCGTTGCGGACCGTAAATCTTGGTGAGGTTGGTGACTTGGACTGACACTATGTGAGTGAGTGAGTGAGTGAGTGGGGTGCAAAATTAGTAAAGATGCGGGGGTATTCTCATGAGAATCAAAAAGTGTTTGCACCGCTGTAACAATCTGTTGTGCAACGTTTCAGTATCAAGGACGTTTAAATAATGTAAAAAGGTTGGAATTTTGGGGCCCCTCAAACCCTTCAAACCCCTCAAACCCTTCAAACTCATCAAACCCATCGCATGTTCAAATACACACTCCTTTCCGCACTTATTCTTGCTGTTCAGTTGCTCCGGGCGCAAACGCCTCCCGCCGATCTCCATCAGGGCTTCGACGCCTTGCTGGGCAAATACGTAAACGATGAAGGCAAGGTGAACTACGCCGGCTTGAAAGCGGATAAAAAAGCCCTGAATGCCTACTGCAAGCTGTTAACCGACAATCCCGTGCAGGATTCCTGGAGTCGCGAGCAGAAAATGGCGTACTGGATCAACGCCTATAACGCCTACACGCTCAAACTGATTGTAGACAATTACCCGGTGAAAAGCATCATGAACCTGGATGCCGGTAAAACCTGGGATGTGCGCCGCATCAAACTCGGCGCTAAAAAATACAGCCTGAACAACCTGGAAAACGACATCCTGCGCCCGCAATTCAAAGATGCCCGCATCCATTTTGCCCTCAACTGCGCCGCCAAAGGGTGTCCGCCACTTTGGAACCACGCCTATACCGCCGAAAACCTGGAGGCTACCCTCACCGCCCGTACCAAAGCCTTTGTGAACAACCCGCGCTACAACCAGATCAACACCAACGATGTAAAGGTGTCCAAGATCTTTGAATGGTATGCCGCAGATTTTGGCGATATCAAAAACTTCCTCAACCAGTATTCTAAAACCTGGATCAAACGCAGCGCTTCCGTGGTGTTTAGTGATTATGATTGGGGGCTGAATGAATAAATACATTTGTCCACTACACTGTGGAAAGAATTATCGGAAGCATATCCGGATTATGTAGCCTTCCGTATCAACCTTGAATGGGCAGCTACAACCTTAAAAAGCCCCCTACATAGGCAGCTTCGCCTCCTCATAGGCCTCAAAATGCACTTCCCGTACGAGGCTCATTTTACCAAACAGTTTTTGTCCGCCGGGAAAGGCTTTCATACGCCCAAGTCGCCGGTTTATCCTGGTCATTTCTTCAGGAGTAGCCTCACGCAGGGCGCCGAGGGCGCCGTAGAGCTTGGTCATGGGCGGCGTGGCAAACTTGCCAAGCAGCATACTTTTCAGCCAGTACCATTTTCCGCTGTTCACGGCCATGATGCAGACCCTCGGGTTGTGGGGGGCATTTTGGGGTATATTTCTGGTAAATAATTCAAAATAGAAGCCGGTAAATCCATCCCGGTTCAGGAAAAAGGAACCAATGGGGGTTACGTGTGGCTGCCCCTTGGCATCAACGGTGCCAATGGCCACGTGCAGGCTGCTGAGAAATCCCCGGCGGAAATTGCGGCGGATGTTCGGCCAGGTTTCGGATGTGATGGGAGCAGACATAACTGTGTTTTGGAGTGAAACAGCGGAATTTGAAATACCACCCCCTACTCTACCTTCAACAGCCACTGCTGCCCTACTAACCGTTCGGTAGCTGTATCCAGCATCCTGAGCAGGTATGCGCCGGCAGGTAACTGCGCGAGGTTGACTTGCGTGGAAGGCGCTGCTACTTCAGCCACCAGCTGGCCCTGGCGGTTGAACACCTTCAGCCTGCTGGTTTGGGCGGCGGGCAGCTCGGTTTGCAGCTGCGTTTTGAAAGGGTTGGGGTAATAGGCCAGTGTGCCCGGTATATCGAGCGGCAAGGTGGTAGCGCCTACCAGTTCGCCGTCCTGCCCGTCTATGCGGTGTATTTCCAGTACCGGACTGAAAATATCCGACACACAATTGAGCACCAGATATCCCTGTTCTGTGTACAAAATAGAATACGGGAACCTGATATTGTATTTTTTCTGCCAAACGGGATTCAACAGGCTGTCGAACTTAAACACGTAGGTGAGGCCTTCGGTGAAGTTGTAATTGGCGTAATACACAAAGCCCTCCGCATCTGTGGCCAGTGCCTTTCCGCCATTGGTTTTGAATCCACACACAGGCAGGTTGTACCCTTTGATCAGGGCCAGGTTGGAGGTGCGCGCTTCCAGCACCACGGTGCGCTCCGGACAGCCTGTGCCGGCGTACTCCGCCGCTTCCAGTTTAGCATCGGTGAAAGCACTGCAGTACATGCGGCCATTGAGCATTTGCCCTACGCTGCCGTTGGTGCCATTGCCCAGGAACGGATCATTGAACCACGTGGTTCCTTCCACCACGCCGGTTTGCAGGTTGAAGCGGCCAATGAGTCCGCCATCGCTGAAACTATCCCCGTTGGGCACTGTTGGCCCCAGCATATACCCGAAAAGGTAAAAAGCATCGTTGCCAAATGAGGTGTAAGTGTGGTAAAAAAGCGAATCAATGTTTTTCAGGTATTTGGTGTAATACACTGAGCCGTCGAGGCCAAGCACTTCATACATGGTGCGCGGCAAAAACGGCCCAAAACCCGATACATCGAGCGCATAAGGCATGAGGGAAAAGAGGGTATCGTTGCGGATCATGCGGGCGCCACGATCGAAGGCATTCAAGCCCTCAGCGCCACGCCAGATGATCATACCTGCTTTATTAGGCACCAGTTCGGGCCAGGTTTGAGTCAGTACGATGTTCAAATCAGCATCAAATTCCAGCAGCACATGTTCGTTGTTCAGGGTGTCTTTGGTGCGCAGCCCGTCGAAAAACAGCCGATTTCCACTGGTAAACAGGGTACCATAGTGTGAATATCCCGGCTCCAGTGAGCGGCTGGCCACCAATTGGCCATCAGCGTCCAGCTTATAGACGTTGGTAAACCCGGCATCATTGTCGTTGATCAGGTAATACAAATCATTACCCAGGGCCAGGGCATCGAAAGTGGGCTGGAATGCCGGCTGATTGGCAAGATCCGAAAACAAAGGCAACTCCTCCTGCGCGTGTATGCGTGTGGAGCTGATAGCCAACCAGAGCAGGAAGTAGAGAATACGCATGTTAATCGGCAGGTTTTGATTTACCTGGCGAACGTGAAACAGGGCTTCCGGAAATTAGTTGTGAAAGAAATATAATATACCTCTTCTATGTAAATACCAGCGGATATAATCCGTGGTTAAACGCCGGAATTCCAGGGTATGCCGCAGGTAAAAATTGGCGGGTAAGAGCTGTAGTAAATACCTGTTGATGTTCAGGTTCAGGATTGGATCAGGCAACCGTGAATGCTGGTGATCCTCATTATACCAGGGTTGGAAGAAGACATTCGGATAGCAACCTACTAACCTGGTTGTTTTTTCGGTGGTCTTAATATCAATATGTATATTGCTCCAAACATCTGTTACAAACGGGTATCCGACGGTATCAAAAGCCGCTGATAGAAATAAGTTGAAGGTGTCTATATTTTGACACCCATCGAATATGGCCTCGTTCTCTTCTTTCGTAGTGTAGTCAAGGTCAAAATACCAGGATTTTTTATGTAACCGGGCTTCTTTTCGGATGTATTTTTCCTGGGTTTCCAGCAAAAAGACTTGTTTATCAAAACCTGCCTTTTCAAAGGTTATTACCACTTCATTGGAGGAAACAGCCCGGAATAAGCTGTCGATGAGCGCACTGGGCACCAGCTTGCCCTTATACCTGGCTATAGTTTTTTCCTTTTTGGTTGAGGTTTCCGGCCTACTGGTATGTTTCTCCTTGACGCTTGTGTAGTCTGATGCCACATATTGGCTGCGTTTTTTATCGAATGCAATGGTATAAGTATCTGTGCGGCCGGTGGTTGTGCCTTTTTTATCAAAATGATAATATCCTGCGGAGCTTGTTATAACGATGGTATCAACCGGATAGCCGGAGAAATGCACTGCCTGGCCAACAGCGGTGCTTGATAGAAAAAGGAATAGAAGGGAAATGGGTATTTTCATAGATGGATTGATGCAGGTTTATTTTTTCGACCTGTAAGGTCTTTTGAAGCCTTACAGGTCGGAAAAACCCTGCCTGCTCCAGTCATCATACGTCATTTCAAACTTGAGCTCCCCTTTTCCATGTGTTCCAATTTCGGTCCAGCCGGCTTTGCGGTAAAAAGCTTCGGCTCTGGTATATGGGGCCGTGCCCAGCCACAGATTGGCGGTAGTTTGGCTAAAGTACCAGTTAAGCATGGTATCGTGCAGCTGTTTGCCAATGCCTCTTTTGTCAAAACCGGGTGTTACAAACAAGGCCCATACATTATGGTCCAGTAAATCAACAATGGAAAAACCCACGATTTCATCCTGGATCTCACACACCCAGCCTTTACCCCTTTCGGTCAGGTATTCGGCGCAGTCTGCGTCGGTCACCAGACCAGGGTTGGACAGTGTATTTTCCTTGACCGAGTTCCGTACAATCTGGATTTGCCTGGTGTCAGCAATTGTTGCTTCTCTGATGATCATGGGAATTAGGGTGTGTCTGAACAATTGGGTATTTTATATCCAGTTCAATGTTGCATTACTCCTCAGACAGAGATTTCAGCATCCAGATGGTACAAGAGGTATGCCCGGAATTACCCATGGCGCTATCCAGCGAATGGAAGCCTAATTTTTGATATATGGAAACTGCTTTCGCAAATTCCGGCATACTTTCCAGATATATATTCCGGTAACCAAATGCCCCGGCCGAGGATATGGCTTTTTCCATCAGCTGTTTGCCAATACCTATGCCCCTGGCCTTTGACAGGATATAAAACTTAACCAGTTCAGCAGTGTCATTGGGTAATCCTTCTGTTGGATACACACCGCAGCAACCAACCAACTCGCCGTTCACAGCGGCCACCCATAAAACAGCTCTTTCTGCCTGAAACAAGTCGTAAAGATGATCTGTGGTAGGATCAGAATATACCGTTCCTTCCGTTGGAGCATTGTGCTCCTCAAAAACCGCTCTGATCAGGGCAGCCAGCTGCGGCTCATCTTCCTTTTGAACTTTTCTGATGTTCATGGTTGTTTTTTTACCGCCGAGGTGCAGAGACGCAGAGGGGAGTATTTTTTACCGCCGAGGCGCAGACGAGCGCCTCAATCCTCTGCGTCTCTGCGCCTCGGCGGTAAAAAACCTTACTTACCCTTGGCCAGTTTCTTCAGCTCCCGCTCAAAAATGGCCTCCAACTGATTGGCGTGCAGGTTTTTGGCCACAATGGTGCGGTCTTTATTCAGCACATACAACTCTGGCGTGATGTCTACAAAATACTTGGCGTAGATGGCCCGGTTGGTTGGGTCAAACACATTGGTGAAGGTAAAGCCTTTTTCCCGGGAGAATTTCTTCCACTCTTCATCGGTGGTGCTGATGGCAATGCCGAAGAAATCTACCCCGTGGGTTTTCCATTTTCGGTAAATAGCTTCCACTTCGCCGGCTTCTTTCTGGCAGTGTTCGCAATCAGGGCTGTACATGAACACGACAATGATGGGCGCCGTTTTTTCATAAATGCTCTTCATCTGGCCGTTGATGTCCATGGCTTCTACGTCCGGACCCTTGCGACCCATCAAGCTGGCTTCCATTTCCCATACATGCTTTTGCAGGGGCGGCAGATTTTTTGGATCTTCCCACCAGGCCAGTTCCGGGGTGAAAAAGTTTTTGATAATGTGCACATACACCGCCTCGCCGTCCATTACCGTGGTTTTGGTATTCTCGTATTGCAACGCAATCCAGTTGGCGAAATACTTGAAGTACTGCCGCTTGTTCATCACCCGGCGAATGAGCGGATCAACCACCTTGATCAGCGAATCCGGATGCTGCGGGGTGAGTTCCTTGATGTAGCGTTTGAGCTTGTTGGAAATCACCGGGGTGTTCAACAAGCGGTCGTCGTCGAAATCCACATTATCCCAAAACCTGTCGCGGTAATACAGCAGCTGGCGGAGGGTGTCCACATCGCCGTTAGGCTTTCTGAATTCCTTGAAATCTGGGTTTTGACCGGCCGTTTTGAACTTGGTGAAAAAGGCCTTGGGGTGTTTTTTATAAATAGCATCCAGGTAAGCCTTGCGCTCATCGAGCAGCTGTGTCTGACGTTGTTTGGCCTGCTGAAACTCAGGCGAGTTAGCCGCCGACTTATTCATGATGCCCGTGGTTTGGGCCATTTCAGGCTCTTGTTTGTTCTGAAAACGGATAGATTCGTAAAACAGCTGTGTGTTCAAAGAACCTTCCACCTGCATGGTTCCTACAAAATCGGCCGCATTGGCCCGCAGGGTCATACGCTGATCTTTGTCTACTAAAATAGACATCTGTTTCATGCCCGGCAGCAGGAAGGTGTAAAAACCGGAGGGCATCAGTTTTTTCCGACTCAAGACAAAATGCCCGGCGGCATCCACTTTGGCGGAATCTATGATGTAGTTCTGGTCGCCCCACATACCCACCAGTTTGGTGGTGCCTGCAGGTATTCCTTCCAGAAATGCTTCAATTTGAGTGGAATCAACACCTGCCTCCTGTGCCTGAAGCTGCGAAAGGGTGAAGACGGACAAACAAAAGATAATCGTGCGTTTGAGCATATTGGTATCACTGTTTTGGTATTCCGCCGCAAAAGTAAGACCAATGACCGGTGGTAGGGGGAGTTTTGGGAAATGTTTGCAAAGAGGACGGTGGACGGTGGACGGTGGACGGCCTACGGTAGACGGTGGACGGTGAACGGTGAACGGTGAACGGTGAACGGTGAATTTATAGCAACGTGGGTTGTCATCCCCCGAAAGGGGGACCTACACAAGCCAAATTGCTAGATTATCTCCTGGCAAAAACTAATTGTGCGTAGCCGGGCTTGTGTAGGTCCCCCTTGCGGGGGATGACAACCCACGTTGGTATAAATTCCCACGCAGCCTCACCGTCAACCACCCACCGTAGGCCGTCCCCGTCCATCGTACATCGTTCCACCGTAGGCCGTCAACCGTCCACCGTAGGCCGTCCACCGTAAGCCGTCCACCGTAAGCCGTCCACCGTAAGCCGTCTACCGTAGGCCGTCCACCGTCTACCGTCAACCGTCCTGCTACCCTCTCACAAACCGCTCCGCACCAACTACTTTGCCTCCCGACACCACTTGCAAAAGGTAGGCGCCGGCCGGTAATCCGGGCAATTGTATGGATTGCTGATGGGTTCCGACAGGCGCCTGGAGGGTGTGAAGCAGCCTGCCCTGAAGATCCGTAACACAAAGCGTTACATCTTCCGAAACAGGCTGTTCAAAACGCAGTTCAAAATGACCCGGGTTTGGATTAGGAAATAATTGCAAACGCCATTCCTGCACCTTTTCAGTGCGTTCTGCTACCGGCTGAGGCTCGTCCAGCGGCTTAGGCGACAATGGATCCAGGTGAAGGGGCATGCCTGAGGTGCAGCCAAATTGATCCTGCATCTCAAACACATGATCGCCCGCAGGCACGCCTATGAAGCCATTGCTTGAACTCCAATCCGTAAATCCTCCGCCTGGAAGACTCCTGCGGAATTGATAAGGCGGTGTTCCGCCCTCCGGAATTACTTGAACAAAATAGCTGCCGTCCAGCAGCGGAATGATGGAGCCGTAATAGAACCAAATGGGATTGTTGGGTTGTATCAGGTGTTCTTTTACCACACTGCAACCGCAGGCGTCGGTTACCGTCAGGTAATAGTAACCGCCCGCCAAATTGCTAATGGAGGTCTCCGTACTGCCGGTAGACCACTCGTATATGTAGCCCCCGCAACCATCCTGCACTTCGGCAGAAATGCTGCCGACTACCTGATCGTAACACAAAAACGGCGTACCGCTCAGGGTGAGTTTCAGCGCCGGTTCAGCAGCAGGCAATATCTGTATGGATTTGGTTTTGGTGGTTCCGCACTCGTTCGTCACGGTTACTTTGTAGGTACCTGCATCCAGGTTAAAGAGATTGGTGGTGCAACAAACGCCATTGCTCCACAGAATGTACACATAATTCTGAGCAGGTGTCATCGAAATCTCAATGCTTCCGTCGGGGTTGCTGCCGCAGAACACATCCGTGTGGGTTTCTTCAATGCTGAAATTGTTGTCGCCCAGTATGCCATCGCAATTTTCGTCGGTGCTGTTGGTGCAATCTTCCCTGGCATTGGGATTAATGTAGGCATCCGTATCGTCGCAATCCCAGTTATTGGAAACATAACCCTGTTGCGGAGAGCAGGCACTCAGCTGCACATTGGCGTTGCCAAACCCGTCGTTGTCGGCATCCAGATACCAAACCGGCACCACTCCTTCGTCAATCTGGCCATCGCAGTTGTCGTCTATATCGTTGCAGTATTCCCACATGCCGGGGTGGATGTAGTAGTTGTTGTCGTTGCAATCCAGGGCATTCGCCGCATACCCCCAGGGCGGGTAGCAACCCGGAAACTGAGCGCTTTGATCCGGATTTCCATACCCGTCATAATCGGCATCCAGGTAAAAAGTACCCACCAGATCGGGGTCTTCATCTGTCCAGCCATCGCAGTCGTCGTCAATACCGTTGCATATTTCTGCATTAGGCAACACGGTAATAAGGAAGTTGCAATAAGCCACGTTTCCGGAGCCATCGGTAGCTGATCCGGTTACCTGATGCGTTCCGTTAAAAAAACTATTGCCCGAAAGGGGTATAGAAGAAGTAAGCGGCGTACTGCAATCGTCTGTTGCTGAAAGGGAAAAGCCTACCTCGGCATAGCAGGACCCCAAAGAGGCTTGCACGGTGATATCGGCCGGACATTCCACCTCCGGCGGCGTTTGGTCGCGCACCCACACCTTGGATTCACACACGCCGGTATTGCCGGAAGCATCGGTGGCCAGCCAGGCAACGGTGCTCAGACCAACCGGAAAAACCGCGCCCTGCAGCGAGGTATTCGATGGGGCTCCGGCCACACCATGCGTCAGGGAAAGCAATGCACAATCGTCGGTAGCGGAAGCATCAAAGCTGGCATCCGGCACCTGCGCCGTGCAATCGCCGGCATTGGCCAGCAGCACGAGTTGACTGGGCACATGGTTGTTCAGGTCGGCCAGGATATTGTATCTCAGGAATTGAATATTAGGGTAAGGGCTAGCCCAAACGGGCAAAGCCAACGTGCTGAAATAGACCCGCCCCTTGCCCCATTCTTTAACGCTGAGGCAAATATCTGTGGGTGTATTTCCGGTAATAAGCACTTGACCTACATCACCTGAAAAGTAACCTATATTGAAGGTGCTGGCTGTAAAGTCGCCGTTGGCTGGTGAGTAAGGACCATTGAAGATGAGGTTTGATGGCTCCTGCACAAAACCGTAATCACCGCTGAAAAAACTGACGCAAGTAACCCCACCGAAACCCAAATTGACCTCAGCAGGGGCATTGATCATGGCGCAGCTGATAAACAGCGAGCCACCGGAGGCCACCCAGTTTTCCATCAGGTTTTGGTTGGCGGACAGGAAATTATCCAGTACATAACCACCGTCTACACTTCCATCCAGAAAAACCACTTTATAGGCCGGAGAGAACAGCACAACGGGATCTATGGCTTCCATGGTATTATAATCCCAGGAATCATCAAAAACTGCACTCATAGCCTCCAGATTATAGCCAGAACCCCAGGGTTCTCCATAGTTTGAAACCAGGTACGCGGCGCGGGAGGCATTGGAAAAGCCGGCGTTGGGGCAGGCGACTACCGGCGGGGTTTGATCGTTGTTACAATCCGTTAAAGATAAGGGAGCCCTGGCGGATCCGGGCAAGGCGCCAACAAGCGCAACAGGATGCAACTCCTTGTTTTTCAAGGAATTTAGATCCAAAAGGTTGGTTTGTGCATGCGTGGAGACGCCAAACAGACAGAGGGCCGTCAGCAGCAGGGCAATTCGGAAATAAAAGGGTAATTTCATGGGTTGCTTCATAAAAGGTTGAAAGTTTCAGGCTGGTTGCATGAGGTTTTTTCACCATTTATTTCCGGTATAATTCATTTTGTAACCGCTGTTTGAAAATATTTTTTTCGGGGCAGTTCACGGGTTTTTAAACCCTGGCATTAACAGGCATCACACTTCACTTTAACAACAAAAAACTATGGCAAACTACACCCAAAGCGGCAGCCTGAACGACCGTTCCTACAACCTGAACGCTACCATGCAACCCATCGGACCCTCGTTTACGGTGCGTAAACTGCGCGCTAAATCCTCCCTGGAACTGGAGTTGGCCGGCACCGTTTCTGCTCAGGCACTCGGCGCCTCCAACGGCATCCTGTTTGAAATTCGGGTAAACGGCACACTCCCCAATTTCAAAATTCAGGGCTCCCTGAAAGCCGGCGATCTGAATGATTCCATTATGATGAAAAGCGTGTACACCGCCTTGCCTATTGGCACCTACACCGTGCAGGTGTATGCACAGGCAGCGCCGGGAGGTACCGCTACCGGCGTAATTCTCGACCCAGGCGGCTGGGGAGAGCGGATTTTGGTAACGGAGGTTTGACAAGAACGAACAGAACGAATGCCAGCAAAAAAGCCTTCCCCCGGGTAACTGGAGGAAGGCTACTTGTTCAAAGCGTTTGTCAATTATCTATTGCTTCACAAACTTTTCTACAGCGATTATTATATCGTTATCCAGCACCTGCAGGAAGTACAAACCATCCGGCAGTGCACCGGCTTGTACGGTTTGTTGTTCCGTTCCGGGTGCGGTTTCCAGTTCCTGCAGCATCCGGCCGGCTAGGTCGGTGATGCGAAAGCGCATGCCCGGCGTGGCGGGTTGGGGCAGGGTGACGGTGAAGGAGGCGGAGGTGGGGTTGGGGGCGATGCGGAGTTTAGGCCTGAATGGATCATCTACCGCCACAAGTGAATGATCTATACATAAGTGATCTAAGACAATTCGATTACTGGTTTCAGGTCCCTGACTGGCTTCAAAACACGTGAACGGATAAATAATGGGCCTTACCAGCACCACATTATCACCGCAAGTATCCAGCGCTGACCACTCACTTAAGTCATATGGAATTTCCAAATCAAACCAGGTTTCTTCATCGTATTCCGTGACATCCAGCACCGCTACTCTGTAACAGGTTTCAGGGTTAAATACATTAAATACGTAACTATCCCCCCGGTTGAAAAATATGGCAATCCGCTGGTCCTTAGCTTTTTGATTTTCAGATTGGATTTGTTGTGCCATTCTAAACTTGCCGCTTCCCTTCACAAAACACGCAGGGATGTCATGACTCAATACATCAGCGGCATCAATATGGCCAGACAACTGCATGCCCCAGCCATCTACTGTTCCTGCACCCTCCAACACATGCGGATCTCCATACAAACCTTTCCATTTCATACTGGAACCGCCTGAGTTCAGGCCGCCCGCAACTGCCATTTGACTGAATTGGGAATTAACAAATACAGATTCATCACAGGGTGATTTGATTAAGCAAGTAATTGTAACTGTTTGGGAATGAACAAACACCTCACAAAGCGAGCCATCGCTCTTTTTTCTGGTTACTACCATCGTTACCGTGTATGTTCCCGCTCCCGGGAATGTGTGGCAGAAAGATTGGCTCCCATTAGTGTTGGCCAAAATGGGCCCGCCATTTACTTTCCACTCTACCATGTCGCAATCGTTTAAGACAAGAGGAGAAAAACAACCTTTACAGGAGCTACCCCAGAGTGCTGTGGCAAAACCCTGGTTCACATCTTTCTGGAATTGAGGCACATCACAAGGGCATGGGTTCGGACAATTCACTGTGAACTTGATGATACAAGGCGGGCAATCCGTACCGCCGCAATTGCCCTTAAGAATCAAGGTATAAGTACCCACTTGTGCATATTGCAGCGGCATGATGGGCAGGAAGAAATACGGTCCGGATGCTACACTTCCGTTGGTTGCAGTACCGTTTGGATCAATCAATGTCCAGTTGATCATCGAAGATGCCGGGCAATTAGTCCCCTGACATTCAAACTTGCCCGTGATCGGGATACTTTGACCCGGGTTAGGACAAGGGAAATTGTAGGAACCACCACAACTCAACGGAATGCTCTGCGCGCCAATTGTAGGCCGTGCAAACAGTTGGGAGAAGGAACCGCAGTAGCAGGTGTCGCAATCCACAGTTACGGTTGTACACATCAACTTGAAATTGCAGCCGTCGAATACGTTGGCGCAAATGGTGTACGTGCCGTTTTGCGTGAAATTGAACATCCAAGATCCCGAAGCCGGCACCACAACCTGCGGTACAGGTGGCCCACCTACGATGTAAGGGGGCGTGGCAAAGAAGTAGCAGGAATCAAACTGTGGAGCGGTCAGGGTCACTTTGCAATTGTTATGGACCACTGTAAATCCTTGCGCCACGAGATTATTGAACACGACAGGGTCGTCGCAGCAGGTGTCCTGAACTTCCTGTATACAGATGTTGTCAATGCGTCCCCAGGAGATAGTGAACGGGTCGCCCGCAACATTAGGCACATTATTAAATGCTCTAATGATCAGGTTGCTCCAGTTGGCCGTGGGCGTCCAGTTGGGCAAGGTGTACGTCGTACAGTTTTGATTCGTAATCTGGCCAGTCTGACCTATTGTTTCACAGTTAGTCGTACAAGTGAAGGGATCGAGACAACTGTTAGCGGCTGTAAAGCCAAACCGAACGTATGGTGTGGGCAAATTCGGTTGAGGGAAATAATGCGCTTCGAAACTGATGGAGTAGGTCTTGGCAGGGTCAAAGTTGAACCCGGTTTGGCAAATGGCCTCTCCTACATCCCGATTACCCCACATCTGCATTGTTACAGGATCGCAGCAGGCCACGGTGGTCGCTACCTGCGGAGAGCCAGAGGCTGGTGTCCAGTTAGTGGAAGCCCCGGGGCCGCCCAGATCGCCTGATATAGCCCCCTGGAAGAAGCCTGGATTTTGTACCAAATTGTTCGGACAAGTGCAGTCGCAGAAAATGGTCACGGTCACAGAACAGGTGTCCATATTTCCACAATTATCGGTTCCGATAAAAGTGACAACGGTAGGACCGATAGGGAGCACCGAACCTGATTGCAGGTTCGTGCTGATCTGCACATTCGGGTCACAATTGTCCACCACGCCCACGTTCAACTGAGGCAATACACCCATACAGGCACCTTGTGGGTTGAAGGTTCCCTGCACCGACAAATTTGGCGGGCAATCCAATGTTGGTGGCACGCCCTCAATCGTCTGAATTCCCATAGTACAAGTACTGGTATTGCCACACCAGTCGGTAACCGTCAAGGTGACAATCGTGGTGGTACAGCCCGTCAGGATGGCTGGTGCAACACTCATACTCATGATCCCGCAATTATCCGTAGAACCGCCATCTACAAAGGCTGTAGTAACCTGAAAAGCGCAGTTGACATCTAAATCCACCCCAACTCCCGGATTACATACAGCAATAGGCGGAGTCTGGTCCTGAACGGTAAACACCACCAAATCTGTAGAGGTACTGCCATCAGAACAAGTTGCAGTTACACAATAGGTGGTGGGCACACAGGGCACCTGTGAAGTAGTGAAACAAGCATCCGTACGGCCGTCGCACCACTGGTAGCTCACGGGCTGTGGGCCGGTGGTGACTGCACAAACAGTTACGGTACAATCGCTGTTTTGGGTAATTTGGATACTGGTTTGACAGGGTGGCACCGGCACACACGCCCGGAAACTAATATCATCTATCGCCACATCATTTCCGATACTGGTAGTAGCCAGCATTCGGATTGACAAGTTGACCGTGCCGGTAGTCATTGCCGTCCAGGTTCCGCAAAGCCTGATCCATTGATCGGGAGACTCTGTTAAAATTGACGAAACTGCCACCTGAGTGTTGTCAACAAACAAGGCCATCTGTGGATCGTCGTGGTTTTTGGTAGGACGCACCAAATTGTTGAACCAGGCATAAAAAGAATAATTCGTGCCTGCCGTTACACTCACGGTTTGCTCCCAGGCAATGGGCCCGCCATAGCCATCCACAATGAGCATTTGACCTGCAGCGGTGTAAGTTGTGTGGTCAATACAAGCCCATTGGTTGTTGGCGGTGTTCACTTGACCAAAATTTAACACTGAATAGCTGCCTATAGCGGTTGGGCCGCCAGGGGCAAAGTAGTTGTAGTCATTGCTGAAACACTGGTTTCCTAAACTAAAATCAGGATTACACACCAGCTCAGGGCCAAATGTGCTACCCATCGGGCAACAAGGTGGGGGAGATGGCAATATTGGACATGAAAAGGAGCGATTGGCCGTCGGGTTTGTTGCGCCACTGCCGTAAGCTATAAGCTCCATATCATGCGTACTTGCCCCTGTAATTCGAAATTTGCATGGTTCGTAGCTTCCCACTGGGATATAGCCCTGGTTAGGTTTTACTTGTATATGTTGGGAATCAATCACCATCACTTGCCAGCCTGCAGAAGGAGTCACCGAAGCGAATGTGCCGGAAGTAAGGGTTACATCGATTAAATTGAAACAATATGCTCCAACGTTGGTAATATTCATGGCGTAGGAGCATGTATCGTTGTTGCCGGGCAATTGTACCACGTCCATATAAAGATCGTCTTCCGGACACCCCGGGCAATTCCCAAAATTCCGCACCACCTGCTGAGAAGCGGCTAAATCCACCGTGTATTGGCCACTGGCAGGGACATTGGGCGTCCAGCCGGGCGCCGCAATTTCTTTGACAATATATGCACCTATGGGTAGATCATAGTAAGCATAAGATCCATCTGCCCCTGTGAGCTGCTCTTCTATCAAATTTCCATCAGCATCCAGCAATTGAATGGGCCAGCCTGGAATGGTGGTTTGGTTCGTGTATGGCAGGCTGCCGCACTCCCGATATTTCACACCAATGATACTCGCATTCTGAGGATCCGGGCAGGACTCTATCGGCCAGCCACCAATGATTTCGCAGCCGAGTTGCGCACAATCATTTAAATAAGCTACGCTCATCGAGGTGTTCAGATCAAAAGGCAAGGTGAAAAACAAGGGCACATGGAAGCCCGTGGGTATAAAACCAAATTCATGGGTTATCCAAAGCTCTGAAGGGCTGATTTGTTGTACCATGAACCCATCGGCGGAGTTGACTGTGAAGGAAGCAAACTCGCCTGAGGTAAGAATGAACCGCAGCTCAATATAACAGTCCGTCTGGGTGGTATAGCTCATGCCAAATTCACAGGGACCGTAATCCTCCTTCGAAAATGAAATTTGATCGCAGGGCCCCTGGGCCTGGAGTTTATTAGCCGAAAAAAGTACCGCCATGACCATTATCCAAAACCATTGACGACATTTACCTGAATTTTCAAATGAAGTTACTGTTCTGCGTTTCATACGCGTACTCTGTTTTAGGGTGAAAAAAGCTTATACCCCCTTTTATTTCCGCACGCTTGCATTATGTAACCGAACGAACGAAAAAAAATGCATGCATGAAAACATTCCTCTCCGGACTCCTGTGGATATTCTGTTGCTACAACCTCGCCGCTCAGGCGCCTGACTCCCTGCGCACGCAACTGGAAGAACTCCGGAAGTTTCATCCTGGCAACTCCCGGCAGGAAGCAGAACTGCTTTTAAAACTGGGCAAACAACTACACAGCGAGTTCAAACTGGACGAGGCCATCACCACTTTCCAACAGCTGCTGACCCTGCAACAACAATGGCTGCCAGATACCGCTCAAGCCATCGCCTACACACAGTATATGCTCGGATGGGTGCACCTCCGCAGAAGCACGTACAACGAAGCCATTGACTGGTTGGAAAAAGCCGCTAGCCGATACAGGGAAAGCAAGGGCGAAACCTCTACGGAATATGCGGATGTACTGGAAAAACGCACCCAGGCTTATTTATACAATGGACGTTATACCGATGCACTCGCCGATGCCCATCGGCTTTTGGCACTCCGGAAAACATTACATCCTGCCAACCATTCATCCATCGCCAAAGCTTCGGGTATCCTGGGCACTCAATATAAATACCTGAAAAAATATCCGGAAGCCATCCGCTGCTTTCAGGATGCGCTGGATATTTATCATCAGGCAGAAAAAATAAACCATAACGATATAGCAGCATGTTACTCCGAAATAGGACAGATTTTCCTGTACCAAAAAGACTTTCCCAGAGCATTGGCTACTTTTCAACGCGAAGACTCGATCATGATCAGTGGCAAGGAACACCTGGGCCCTGATTATGCCTATACCTGCTCTGATTTTGGTAAATACTACCTGGCCACAGGCAATTACCCTGAAGCGCTCCGCTGGCAGGAAAAGTCTATCAATATCATCAATGCACACACCCAATCAGACAACACCAATGTAGCCACCCTATACCTGTACCTGGGCAGAACACAGGCCGCCAGGCAACAATTCCCGGAAGCCCTGGCCTCCTTTGAAACCGATGCCCGTATGCTGGGACGCCTTCACGGAGCCTCTTCCTCCCGGTTGTTTCACTGCAACGGAGAACTGGGCTTTCTCTACCTGCGCTGGTACCAGCAAACCCGGGACACTGCCATGCTGCACAAAAGCCAGGCCTGTTTCCGGACCTTTGAATCGGATATTGACTACCAAATGCAGGCAGAAATACTGCCGGAAGCCCAACAAAAACTCCGAAACGAATCTGCCCGGTATTTCGAACGGGCCATCCTCACTGAACTGGAAGTGCTAGAGCTGGAACCCAACAACATGGCCGCACGCGAAAAGGCCTGGCAACTGAGTGAAAAAATGCACAGCTTCATGCTGCTGGCTGCCACCACCGAAGCTCGCGCCAGACACTTCGCCGGCATCCCCGACGATGCCCTCGCCCAGGATCTGAACCTGAATGATCAATGGGTAGCACTGGATAAAAAAAGACTCATACTCACGCAATACCAAAACCTCTCCTCAACCGATAGCGCCGTGCAGGCACTGGATATGCAAATTGCCGCTTTAAAGGCCAATCAGGCCCGGCTCTGGCGCAGTTTTGAAGTAAAATACCCGGAATATTACCAACTGAAATACGGCTTCCAACCTGCCAGCCTGAAGGAAATTCAACAACACCTGAAACCACAGCAAACCCTGCTGGAGTACTTTGTGGGAGATTCCACGCTCTACCTGTTCGAAATAACTGCCGCTGATTGCCTGATCCATCGCATTGCCGCTCCGAATCAGGTACAACAACTGGCCTCCGACTTCCTGATCGGACTAACCGCCTATCATACCGCCGCCGCCCCAAATCCTGATTTATACCAAAAATCGGTGTTGCAATACGCCCAGGCAGCCTATCAGTTGTACCAAACCATCTGGAAACCCATTGCCGATCGGGCAAGAGAAGAGATCATTCTCGTGCCCGGCGAATGGCTCAGCAACCTGCCATTTGAAGCCTTGCTGAGCACACCACCCGCAGACCCGCGCGCCTTTTCCACCTATCCGTTTTTAGTAAAAAAACATCATTTCCAATACGCCTATTCCGCTTCCATGTGGCTGGATATGCAACGCCGGAAACACCAGCTCCCGGCTCCCAACGGCCTGCTGGCATTGGCGCCTTTTTGCTATAATAACCCGCCGGAAAGTACCCGATCACCCGGCAATCAATGGAGCGCCCTGCCTTTTTCCGACGAGGAGGTTTCCTTGTTGCAGCATCGTTTTACCCAAAATTCCAAAATCCTGCTCGGCAAAGACGCCGCTAAATCAACCTTCATCCAACAGGCTGCACAATACCGCATTCTTCACCTGGCCACCCACGGAAAATCAAATCCTGGCGATGGCGATCAATGCTACCTGGCCCTGGCCGCAAACGGTGGCGCCCCCAATGCCGAACTCCTCACCGCCGCCGAACTCTACAACCTGCCCATCAAAGCCGACCTCGTGGTGCTTTCTGCCTGCGAAACCGGTATCGGGGAGCAACTGCGCGGGGAAGGGGTGCGGAGTCTGGCGCGCGCATTCGCCTACGCGGGTGCGAAAAGCATCGTGGCCTCTCTGTGGCGCGTCAGCGACCAGTCGACCATGCAGATCATGGATGCTTTTTATGCCGGCTTGAAGGCCGGAAAATCCAAACATGTGGCCCTGGGAGAGGCCAAACGGAAGTATTTACAGGAAAATCCGGGGAAAAATGCACACCCGTTTTTCTGGGCAGCCTTTGTAGGATTGGGCGATGAAGCGCCTATTGACTAAGCTCCCGGGCCAGTTGGGCGGCAAACGTGCGGTATTCAAAAGATGGATCGGCAGCCAGTTTCAGCGCTTCATTCCGAACCTGCGCCCGCTGTAGCTGGCCACTGCCTGCACGACATAAAAAACCATTCCAGCGCGCCTCTTGTCCGTATTGGAAACTGGTTTCCAGCGCCTTAAACACCTTTCCCGCTTCAGTAAAACGCTGAAGTTGAAACAAGGTATTAGCCCGATAATAACGTACATCTTCATCATCCGGGGCCTGTTCCAGCAATTGCAATGCCTCCGCAAAGCGCCCGGCGTGGTATGCTTCCTGCGCGCGGGTGAACGCCGTTTTTTCTGATGGCGTTACCACCTGATCTGAACGCAGTGTGGCCGCATTGGGTTTGACCTGGTGTTTTTTAACCAAAGACGCCCACTGACGGATAGACAAAACAACTGGCTGCTCCGGCCGTGTGGGCGGCGCCAGCGTATCAGGTGTTTTTTGGGCAATGGGTTCTATCGGCGCCGACTCCGTTGGCGGCGGAAAGTCTGGTTTGATTGGTTTGGGGAAAAACATAAAAACCATAGACCCTATGCCTGTTGCAAGCAGCAACCATACCCACCACCAGGATCGGGCAGGGGGCCGGGGGGCCAGGGCGGCTTGCACCACCCGACGCAGGCGAAGGGCTTCCAGTCGCTGTAACACTTCCCGATGCGCCTCAGTAGCCTGAGCCAGCTCCGGATCTTGCTGCAGTGCCTGTTCGAAAGCCATTTTTTCCGGCTCCGTCAGCTCGCCCAACAGGTAAGCCTCTATGTTATGATGCCAGTTTTTCATGGATTAAATTTGTTTTTGCCTGAATGCCATAGCCAGTTTCGTTAGTTTTTTCAAACACCGTGACCGGTGATTTTTCAAGGCATCCACGGTGGTATATTGCGTGTGTTTTTCTGCAATAACATCTTTATCCCGCAGCCCGTCCAGATATTTCAGTTGAATGAGTTTCTGGCAGTTGGGATCAAGCTGAGCCAAAAGTTTTTCCAATATCTCTACCCATTCCATTGCACCATACTCCTCTTCTTCAAGTTGTTCTATCGTATGATCTAACTCCTCTGTATGGTGCCTGATCATCTTACGCCGGAAATTTTGTACCCGGTTTTTGGCAATCTCAATGATAAACGTAGCCGGCGCATACCCCTGAAATACAAATTTCCCGGAACGGATTTTCTGCAAGCCAATCGTGATACAATCACCAATCAATTCTTCAATATCCTCCTCGCCCAGATTGGCATTTTTACCCAGTTGATAAATCACCCCCGAAACCTTGCTGTACAAACAACGAATGGCCTCCGGCTCCTCCCGCTCCAGGCCCTCAAACAGCAAACGGTGGTCGGAATACCGTCCACACGGATCGTTGGCCCGTTTACCTAATAGGAAATCCAGCGTTTTTGCCATGAAAATTTGCCGCTTTACTGGAGGCAAAATAACAAGATTCCCGCAAATAATGCATTAATGCCTGCATTTGTAAAAAGGTAACTCGTTCAAGTCATCATTGTTTTTTTACCCGGGTTCATTACATGCTTGCTACGCTTCGTTAAAAAATAAACCCTCTTGTCCGCTCCAATGGTGTATTTTTGTTTGTCTGATAACTTATCTGTCATCAGCATGATCAAACACAAAACTGCCTATTACCCACTATGTCTATCAATATCGACAAAGCCAAAAAGATCTTTGAACGCATGCAGGAACAATCCAGCCTCGAACCGCTGGTGCAAAACCTGCGCCCAAGCGATGCGCCCCTGCCCTCCGGCATGCCCAAAGACTACTCCGCTGAGGCTACCCGCGAACGACTCGAACACCTTGCCGTCCAACGCCCCAATACCCTCAAACACCTGATCCCCACGGAATCTCACCCGGATCTGGAACACCTGGAAGGCAGTATCGAAAATTTCATCGGGTTTACCCAGGTGCCTACCGGCGTGGTTGGCCCACTGAAAGTGAACGGTTCTGTGGCCAAAGGCCATTACTATGTACCCTTAGCCACCACAGAAGGCGCCCTGGTAGCCTCCTACCACCGCGGCGCCAAAGCCGTTGGCCGATCCGGCGGTGTGGCCAGCGTTTGCCTCACCGAAGGAGTGCGCCGCAGCCCTCTGTTCGGATTCCATACCATGGAAGATGCCATCCGTTTCCTGATCTGGACCACCGAACACAAAACAGCATTTTTCGAAATCGCCCAAAGCAAAACCCGCCACGGCAAGCTTTCCGACATCCAGCTGAACATGGAAGGCAACCACGTGATCCTGACTTTCGAATACCTCACCGGCGATGCCTCCGGCCAAAATATGGTCACCATCTGCACCGACGCCGTTTGTCAGTATATTGCCGCACAATGCCCCATCCCCATGAAATACTGGTTCGTGGAAGGCAATTATTCCGGCGACAAAAAAGCCAGCGCCCTGTCGTTCACCACCGTGCGAGGCAAAAAAGTAACGGCCGAATGCATCCT
>DATGWL010000081.1:0-14028 GCA_035299505.1 Saprospiraceae bacterium
GAACTTCACGTAGTAGTCCTGCAGGTAGTTGACAAACACCCGCTGTGTGCACTGACTGGAGTTGCCCGAACAGTCGAACGCACGGAAGGTGCGCGTGATCGTGCCCTTGTTACAAACCGTGTCGAACAAAGCGTAGTTCACGGAGTGTGTGAGGCCAATCTGCCCCAGGTATACCTTGTTGGTATCCAGGCAGCAGTTATCGAGCACATCCGGGATGCCGTAGCTCCACAGACTTGGATCGAAGTTCTCGCAGTTCACAGAAACGTTTGCTGGCGACTGACAAGCAGGTTTGATTTTGTCTTCAACCAGTACAGACACCATACAATCGTTGTAATTGCCATGGCAATCCCAGGCGCGGAAAACCACCATTACCGTATCGCCAATATCAGAGCAGCAGAATTGTACATCCGGAGCGAAATCGGTACCGGTGCAATCGCCGCCGTCCATCCGGCGCACTTCGAAGAAATCCAGACAGCAGTTGTCGGTTGTGCCATCATTGAGGTTAGCGGCAGGAATAACTGCCACACCATCGGCGGTGAGTGCCACCTGAGTTACCTGATCGCAGGAAACGGTTGGTGGCACCAGGTCAGCAACGGTGAGAACAAAATTGCACTTGGAGATATTTCCACATTGATCCTGAGCGGTGTACTGTACATTGTAATCACCCAAAGGCATGCACTGGGTGTAATTGAACACCGCCAGTGTATCCGGATTCCAGTAGTTATTGCCCGGGAAATCAGTCAGGTAACCACCTACGGTGAACGTAATGATGTTACCGTTGTTCGGATTCGTTCCGGTTACTTTAGCTTCCAGACCACTTATTACCGAGCAACCTTCAGACACAATCATTTTAGGCAGCGCAGCAGTTGCACAACAGGTGTATGGATCGGTAGTGACCGTTACAGCTGGAGGGCAAACAAAAGCCGGACCGCCAAAGTCTTTCACACGGATACGTTGTACGTGAGAAACCGGATTGTTGGCGCTTGGAGGCAGACAGGTATTGGCTACCTGCCAGGTGCGGTAAATCTCATAACTACCGGCACATATATCCAGGCGCACATCTGTAAAGCCAATAGAAGCCGAGCAGTTGCCGCCTACACCAATTGGCGCTCCATTAATGCTTGGCTGACCGGTTACTGCCGGCGCCGTAGCCTGTGGATTCAGGTAGGCAGTTTCACAATCCACCGTAATATTAGCCGGCATGACCAAATCAGCCAGATCGAATGGCTTAACCGTAATGGTTTGTTGGCACAGAGACTGGTTGCCCCAGGCGTCGTTTACGATGAACGTACGAGTAATAACCTGACGCGGGTTGCCACATTCTCCAAAATCAACCACATCGTTGTCAATCACGGTAGACGTTGCACTGCAATCCTGAATGTTAACCTGTCCGGTTACGGAAGGTGAAGTGCTTTCAGAGCAAGCAATGGTAACATCGGCCGGGCAAGTGAGCGCCGGAACAAGTTTATCCTCAATTTTCAGCAGCGACCAGCAGGAGTTACCCGTTTCCGGTTCTTTCACCGTTATGGTGAAGGTCTTGCCGATATCTGCCGCACCAAAGATGTTGCCCACTGGCTGATTGGCCTGGTTTTTCACCGTGATGATGTAATCATCGTAGCAATGGTAGTTGTCGCCTTCCAATGCCTCATCAGCGTTAAGCACAAATACGCAGGTTGCATCCATGGATACATGGCTCAGGTCATTGCAAATCAGGTTGAAGTCCGTTGGTACATATTCAATCACATTCACCGCAAAGGTGCAGGAACGGGTATTGCCGGCAGCATCGGTTACCACAATGGTTACCAAATGGTTGCCAATATCGAACCAGGAGCCTGATGGCGGAGTCATCGCGGTATCAACCACCGCACAGTTGTCGGCAGCAAACGCCGGGTTGTAGTTCACAAACGCGCCGCATTCGCCACCATTCAGGTTCACGTATTTGGTTGGCGGACAGGTAAGCGCCGGTTTTTCCACATCGTTCACCGTAACGGAGAAACCGCAGGTTGATACGTTTCCGGCAGCATCGGTCAGGGTATAGGTAACCTGCGTGGTGCCTACACAGAAAAATTGGGTATTGATATAACCACCTTTGCCTAACAGCGAGCCGCTGGTTGGCACACAGGCTGCATTTGTGGAAGTGTAAGCTACCTTAATGGTCCCGTTGAAGCAATTATCTACAAACCATGGGTGTGTCCAGGTGAATGGCGCGCCACACTGACCTGCCTGGTTAGGCAACACCTGATTAGGCACATCGAATGGAGCGATACAGTTAATGGTCAGCAACCAACCGGTAATGGTTGGAGTCTGACCTGGCAGCGGAACAATATCCAGCGTCCAGGTGCCTTCGGCTTTTTGTGCGAAGAGTGTAGACAGGGAATCGTCGGGGAGCTCCGTAATTACCACCTTGATGCCTTTAGGGCTGATCAAAGTCATAGTGGAATTCTGAGGTGTAGCTGTACCCGTGCGGTTAAATACGATATCGCCAATGATGCAGTTGCCTGGCGGGATGGTGATCGTAGAACGGTTGCAGGTAGCTGCGTTGATGTTCGGGATGCCTGCGCCATTGTAGGTGGTGTTGCTGGTAAGCTTGCCACAGAATGGATTTTCGGCATCTTTCACCGTTACCTTGAAGGTGCAGGACACCTTGTTCGGCAGGATGGATTGCAACGATGTCTGCGTTCCATTATCTGCCATTACTTCGAGATCCTGGTTGATGGCGCCGAGGGTGAGCGGGTAGCAAGGCTGTGCCAGCGTCCAATCTGCTGCGGTGTGGGTGTCGTCTTCGCATTTGCGGATCACATCGCCGCCGCTGAGTGTACCGGAGAATCCGTTACAACCTGCATAACCATTGGTAGAAACCTCATCGAAGATGGTTCCCATGTAGGAAATGGTATAGCAGGCCGGCAGGTTGGCTGGGCCATTGAACGCGAAATCATAAACCCGGGTTCCGCCTACAGGCAGGATGGTGCCAGCCAAAGAAGGCAGCATGGTTACAGGCCCAATCGTCTGATTAGCCGCAACGGTGGAAGATAAACGTTTGATTTCCAGGCAGGAAATATCAATGTCGGCCGGCCCGAGGTTCGAAATCTCCAGACGGTCAACTACACCTGACTGACTGACTTCGGTAATCAGCAGCAGCGGCTGATTTTGAACCGTGTACTTCACCCAGGAATCGCCTACATCGAAGAACTCACCGCTGGCATTGGTTACACCGCAATCCTTCACTTGGGTAAGGGCGGCATCTGCATAGATGGTGTACGTTACACCGTAATTGTTTTCACATGGACCATCCACAGATGGTGCAATATTGTTAACCGTAGCGCCGCAAAGCCATGGGTCATTGTTTTTAACCACATCGGCCGGGCAGGACAAGATTGGATCCTGCCAATAGTCGTTTACAATGACCTTGATCTGGCAGGTGTCTTTATTGTTAAACAAGTCGCGGGCCTCCCAGTACATAATGGTGGTACCAACGGGGAAACGGCTGCCGGTATTCAAACCGGTTTGGTCAATTTTAGTGATGGTAACCGCCGTACAGTTGTCCGCAGCCAGTGGCAGCGCGAAATCAACGTAGGCATCGCAGTGCATAGACTCGGCGTTTTGTACCACCGGAGGCGCCGGGCAGTTCAGGAATCGTGGCGCATCATTGTCTGATACCGTTACCTGGAATGAGCAGGTTTTGGAATTACCCACAGCATCTTCCACATAATAGGTGATTACAGAAATGCCCAGTTCAAAATCATAGCTTCCTTGGAAGAAGCCGCTTGGGTTGCTGCCGGATGGCCCCTGATACAATGATGCGTTGAGGTTGATCGGGCCATGAAGGGTTCCGTCAGGATTCAGAATACGGTATTCGAAAAGGGTGATCCCGCAATTGTCGCTGGGTACTGGATGGGCCCAGCTGTACTGACTTTCGCAAACCAGTTCTTCTGTGGTCAGGGTGTTGTTAGACAGCGGACAGGTGATGCTTGGGCCAACAGGTGTGTCGGCATTATTGCAGGAACCTGAACGGAAGATTTCACAACCGCGTGCATCTACGATTTTTACAGACCAGTTGGAGAACGGCGTATAAACGATCCGCAATTCACCCAAATCCTGGGTAAAATCCTGGATATTGAAGCCATTTGTTTCACCGTAGGTGTACTGGCCATCAAAATCATCCGCTGTTCCGTCGCCGTTAACATCCAATACTCCATCCGTGTAATGAATGGTGTATGGTTCCAGGCCGCCGGTTACTACGCCCAGGTCTACGATACGATTGTTTTCCTGTACGCATGCACACTCTGGAGAGGTCATTTGCAGCGGTTGACGCAATTCAAAGGTTGCGTGTACAATGGCATAACAACGACCAAGGGCAGTATTGCCGCCAGGCTGTTGTACGCCAGGCAAAGCCAGGATGTAGGAGACCGTTACAAAACCGGTGCCCGTGCCTGGCGTATAAATACCATCGGAAGAGATCGTGCCAGGGTTGTTGGAAGGTGAGCCCGGGTGTGGCAGGAATGCGGAAATACCAAAGAAGCCCTGCACATCGCCCAGATAGGTGTTGGATGCCACCTGAGAATGTTTGATATGCTGTCCATTAGGCAGGTAAATGCTCAGGTAGTTGGCAAAATCAAATTGCACAGGGTTGTTGGCTTCCAGACAAAGTTGTGGGAGATCAAGCTCCATTTGAATATTCTCGAAGAACTCCTTCACCACCACGTTGGCAATACAGTTGCTTACATTGTTAAAATCGTCGGTAACCCGCAGGTTTACCAGGTTATTTCCAATATTATCACAATCAAAGGCCAGGGAAGAGCCAAATGTTCCACCCGGGAATGCAATCTGAATAGTTGGCGTGGCATCGCAATTATCGAAGCTGCCGCCATTCACAAAAATGGATCCGTTGTTCTGGTTTACTGCAAAAACAGTGGCTGAGCCCTGATTATTCAACTGAACTTCAACGTCCTGACATTTTGCTTCTGGTTTCTGGCCGTCCACAACTGTTACTGTGAAGCTGCAATCCTGGTCTTCATTTCCACCGTCGATAAAACCGTTGCCGTTGATATCCACCAGCATGTTGTAACTCACGGTAGATACGCCCAACGGGAATGTTCTGCCACTGGCATCCAGGTGCGTACCGTAATTGGAAGGAATGAAAATCACACTTTGAAACACATCAGAAAAGCCTGGAACTGCCGGGTAGTCGATACCATAATTAATGATAGACGCGCAACCCAATCCCTGACGAGGCGTCAGTCCGGTTACTACAGCTGTGCATGCATCCACGTCGGTTTTTACGGTCATATTAACCGGGCAAGCCAGCACCGGATCTCCGGCTGAAACTACTACCGGGAAGGTACAGGTAGCGGTAACACCTCCACAGGAATAGGCTGTGTAGGTTACGGAATAAGTGCCGGCAGGTAAATCCGAGCCAGGCAATGGGCCGCCTGTTTGGTAAACACCTGATTCCGTTACGGTTACCGGACCGGTGAGAACACCGCCAAAAAATCCGGTTTCTACGGTATTCAGGTACCCCTTGTACGCAAGCAACTCCCCATTGCAGCCATCGTAAGCCACCGGAACTGACCAATTGGCTGGTGCACTGCAAGACAAATCTTCAGAGAATACATAGCCCTGCGGATTGCAATTGGCAAACTCAGGAGGTGTGGTGTTGATAACCGGGATTTCTACGGTTTCCTGGTCTGTAAAATCAAGTGGAATATCGCAGGAGAAAGCATCCAGTATATCTTCGATCATTGAGCCCAAAACGGGGAATGTTCCAATAGGCAGGATATCCAACAGGTTGATGCCATCTGCCGTGACTACTCCACAGGCGCTTGCAGGCTTATTCGGCCAGCCGGTTACGTTTCGGATGGTAATAGTTCCTTTGGCTGTTTTTACATTGTTTGGCACCCTGACAATCCCTTTAGCCGGAAATACATAGTCTTTTAATACAATATCAAACGCGCCATCGCCATCCGTATCGGCCACCACAAAACCGCCACCACCGCCATCGTCACCGCCAATCAGGTCGCCCAGGTAGCTGAACACGAACTGGCTGAGGGTTTGATCACAAAGCTCCTCGTAAGGGCCCAGTGGCAGTGGGTCAATACTACCTAATGGTCCGAGTGGAATGGTAAAGGTGATGATATCGCAAACAATCTCAGTGGCTGCTCCTCCCAATTCCCGGAAGGTTTGACCACCTGAAATAACATCGCCTAAAACGCCAGGCAGCGACCCCTGATAACCAACTTCCAGGCTGTCTTCATCACAAAAAACCAGGTTGGTTTCTTCCGTTAACCTGGCTTCAAGCACATTAAAGCCTGGGATCACGATCACACCGCAGGAAACTTCCATATTAGGCCGGGTATAAATGGTGCAAGGATCCGTCAGATCAAAATCGGGGAAACACTCACTCAGGAAGGGTGAATTTATGGCGCAACCATTGCCATCGTTGTATACAACAATACGCTCGCAAATGGAATCAGAACACAGGAAGCTCGACAGGCCCGGCATACCACTACAGTTGCCCGGGGGGCCATTTTTTTCCTTCAAACAAAACTCATAAGAGAACGCGCCACGCGTGGAAGGTGCAGATAGCAGAAAAGTGCCTCCCAGGGTTTCACTTACTCCATCCTTTGTAAACAGCGGATTATCGCCGGTGCTGGTTCGATCCACGGTTACTAACACAACCCCGCCATCCTGACAAATGTATTTGGGTTGATTGAAAACCAGCTTCGGTTTAGGCTTGGTTGTCAACAACAGACTTTTAGTATCGCTTACCGGTCCCCCGGCGCAGTTATTTGGGTCTGGAACCGTATACTTAACCGTAAAACAACCACCTCCTGGAGGCACAGTCATAAAAATGCTGTCTACCGGGAACACATTGCCCGGATTTCCGCTTTCTGTGACCGTAAATGTCCCCCCCTCCGATGTTTTACCTTGAAACATAGCCCTCAAATCGAGGGCATCTCCTTCATCCAGGCAGTTCAGGAAGGTATTTTTCAGATTAGATACCGGGGTGTCGTAGATCCTGATGGTATCATTCACAGTGTATACACAACCTGTTTGCGTTTCGTATATGTATTGAACAATGGTCCGGCCGGCTGTGGCTTTATTCAGATTCAGCCTTGCTTTGCCGCCGCCCAGGTTCACGATAGCATTACTGGGCGATCCGGATAAAACCTTAAACTCTCCTTTGGTTCCGCTAACCAGATAAGGTTCAGGTGAGGCCTGCCATTCCGGGTTGGTACCTGTGATACAAACGTCTGCCGGGTGAGAAATACTCAGAGGGCTGACTGGTGTGTCGTATCCTATCAAACTGATATTATCCACAATTGCCGGAGGAAGCCCTTCAATACTTGTATCATTTACCCAGGTAAATACAACTTTTTTAACTACCTCTCCATTACAGTTCCCAATCATCCACTGAGGGATATTGATCGTTATATGTTGCTTGGTTGGGGAAGCACCCAGCCTCGCCAGGTGAAAGGCAGGCGGTTTAAGCTTATCATTACCGCTACCAGGATCATTAATGTTTGAATAAAGGGTTTCAACTGGGTCTAAACCGATATTGCCTTCCTGAGCCAAACTCACCAGGAGGTAATCATATGACGTTTCGCCAACTGATGCCCAATCAAATTCCAGGGTGAAGCCGTTAACCCCTGCCGGAAACGTTACCAATCTGTACAAATGCGCAACGTTCGCAACTACTCCACTGTTGTAAGACCAGGTATTGCCGTCGTCGTTTGAAATAAAGGCTGAACGGCTGCCGAAACTTGAAGGCTGCCCAGAACCTCCGCATGACCATTTATTATAGGCAAACGCAGAGTAATACGTTAACCAGTTGTTGGCTGCAAAGGTGGAACCATTGTTGAATCCGCCGTCGCCAGCCGGATCAATCAATACCTGGGCTTTGAGCCCAATGCCACTGGAAACCAGCAGCGTAAGTAAAAGTAAGCGTTTGAAACAGAAACGGGTATGCAATGCCCGCCCTGAGGAAGAGGTGTAGTAACTTTCCATGGAGACCAATAGTTTATTAAAAATGAATGCGCTAAGGTCTCCGCATGGAAAAAATCTGACTTGGCAAATACTTTCAAGTTCTTGGAAAATAATCCCAAATGGGGATTATTACACAAATCAGCCGGGTTCCGACTCCTCTGAGCGGTATTTTCGGGGAGATTGACCAAACGTTTTGGTGAACAGTTTGGTGAAGTAAGCCGGATCAGAAAATCCGGTTTGATAGGCTACTTCCGAGATGCTGAGGTCTTTGCGTTTCAGCATATCCCTGGCAATCCCCAGCCTGATTTGGTAAATATAACGTCCGGCTGGTAAGCCTGTTAGTGCAGTGAGTTTTCGGTGCAGCTGCGATGTACTGAACCCTATTTTGCGCGCCAGTTCATTGCCATCGAACTCGGGTTGATCCAGATGCTCCCGAATTACGTCGCGCACCTTGTTCAAAAATTCCATATCAATGGTACTCACTTCTTCCGCAGATACCAGTTCCTGAGCATCGCCCGAGTCCATAGCCAGGAACTTATTGCGCAACTGTACCCGGGCCAGTAACAACTGCGCCACAACAGTTTGTAACTCATCCTCACTGAAAGGCTTGGAAATATAAGCGTCGGCGCCCGCCGATAGTCGTTTCAAACGGTCGGCCTGCTCGGTTACAGCCGACAGGAAAATAACCGGAATATGGCTGGTTCGCTCATCAGTTTTGATGGCTTTACAAACCTCATAGCCATCCATATCCGGCATCATAAGGTCGCTGATCACCAGATCAGGAAGTTGCTCCTGCACAGCTGCGAGTCCCAGTCTGCTGTCGGTAATGGTTTGTACCTGATAAAACTCTGACAGGCAGGAAGCGGCAAACGCAGCAACCGATGCATTATCTTCAATGATGATGATACTGGGTTTACCGGCAGGTTCAAACGGTTCTTCTCCAGCAAGAGGATCAAGGTCTACAGGCAACTCCAGATTGGCAGCCTGGGTAGACCAGTTTTCGCTCAGTTCTTTTAGCGGAGCATTGTTTCTGATTGGCAGGACTAGGGTAAAGATGGTTTCCCGGTCTGGAATACTGGTTACCTGGATCTTGCCCTCAAAAAGGTCTACCAGTTCCTTTACCAGCGCCAGGCCAATACCGGTTCCCTCCGAGCGCCGGGTGGGACTACCATCAGCCTGATAATAACGTTCGAAGATGAAGGGGAGTTTTTCCGGTTCAATGCCTATGCCGCTGTCTTTGATTTCCAGGCAAAACTGGTTTTCCAGCTTTTTCACCAGCACCTCCACTGCCCCACCCTGTGGGGTAAATTTTACGGCATTGGACAGCAGGTTGTTCACTACCTTCTCCAGCAATCCGGGATCGTAATCCATCCTGAGTTGCTTTACTTCTGATGTGAAGTTGAAGCGTAGATCTTTGTGAACGGCATAACTCCTGAACTTTTCCATGACCTGTTCCAAAAACGGAACAATATCTGCCTGGAAATAATCCGGCTTCATAGCCTTGGATTCCAGCTTGTTCAAATCAAGCATTTGATTGACAAGGCTCAGCAACTGTTCGCTGTTATGCAAGATATGCTGCAGGTTTTGCTGTATTTCCGGCTGCGTCCGGAGCTCATCTTTTTTGAGAATCCGTTGTGCCGGACCAATGATCATGGTTAGCGGCGTGCGGAATTCGTGGGTAATATTGGCGTAAAGCCTAGACTTCGAGTCATACAGCTCTTTCAGACTTTTACGCTGACGCTCAATCACTTCTGTTCTTTCCGAAACCACTTTTTCCAATTCAGCGCTTCGTTCGGTGAGCATTCTGGTTCGCCATTTGATGTACCACATAACACCTAAAACAGCAAGTATGGCACTCAGCGCCAAAAACCATTTTCGCAAATACAATGGAGGGTATACATGAATCGGTATGCGCATTTCCTTCTCATAGGGAAGACCGCTGGGGGACAACGCCTTGACATGCAGTGTATAATTTCCATATGGCAGACCCGACAACAGCAGTTCATTTTCTGCACCCGTATGCCAGTTTTTATTATACCCCTCAATCAAATAGGCATATTTGATACCGATTGGCTTGGTATAATCCGTCACCGCAAATTTTATCCGAAGGAACAAATCGCCCGGATAAATATCAATCTGATTGTCATGGTAGAAGTCCTCCCGTATGTCTTCCTCTTTATTCGTCTGTCCGGAAAATATCAAACACTCGGTCAATACCAGGTTGGCGCTTTCCGTAATGTCTGGTCCGCGCTCGTAGAGATCTCGCGGATGAAATTTGATGAAACCATTGATACCGCCCAGGTACATTTCCCCGGTAAGCTCATTTTTCAAGTAGGAAAGTCGGTTGAACTCATCAGATGGCAGGCCGTCTGAAACCAGAAAGGTTCTGGTTCGCCCCGTCTTTTTATCAAACCTGACAAGTCCGAAGTTACTGCTGATCCAGAGGTTTTCCTTTTCATCTTCCAGTACGGCATTGCAATACGTTGGCAATCCTTCTGCTTGTGCGTACAAACGTTTTTCCCCGGTAGACCGGCGCCAATACACCATACCATCGGTGGTGGCCAACCAAAAATCGCCTTGTTTATCCTGGTGAATATGTCGAATGTTACTGGATGGGAAATAATACTCGCCAACGCCATTTTCCCAATAACAGGCATATTGGCCGGTAACCGGATCCAGCGTGTACAGCCCTCTATCGCTGGCAATGAAGTATTCCCGGTCGCTTATTTTTAGCACCTGATAAATATCCAATCTGTCCAGACTATCGAACACCGCGTATTCTCTGGCTATATAGGGCGTACCTTCCAATCCGCTAATGGCAACCATTGGAAAGCCACACCAGACCTGGTTATCCTGGTATTTAGTGTACCAGTTGTATTTTCTGCCAATGAGATATTTATCAAGTTTACGATTGTACACATTATACTTATACAAATACTTATTGGAATACCAGATATTTCCTTTATTGTCAGCGTCAAAAGCTGCCAGATCAACCCCCTCAATATTTGGAATCCGAAGATCCTGCTGTATTGTACCGTCTGGCGCCACCTTGTATAGATAGGGAGAAGCTACCACATAAACATTCCCATCAGTGGCCATACACATTTTACGGACACTAACGGGCTTGTAGGCCTCCTTGTTAGAGGGGTTCTGTGCCAGGAATTGTTTGAAGGGATTGGGCTTGAAGTTGATGTTGTACAGTCCGTCGAACGTACATAGCCAGGCATGGTTCTGATTGTCGATAAACAAATCAAAAACAGTGCTGGACTGCACGAAATACTTCTGGGAATCAAAGGTGTACAACAGCTTCAGGGATTTATCAAACACCATCAACTGGAAAGGAAGATATACCCAAACCAACCCCCGATCTTGTTCCACCACTACTTTTTGAAACTGACCGCTCCGGTATGGGTCGTTAAACTCATAACCCGGCGCCATAGACTTGAGCGACTTTTTCAGTACTATCCCTTGAAAAGTAGCCAGAAAGAAACTGTCTTTGGTTAAATAATGAATGGTATCGCCCCCCCATTCGCCTTTGCCGTAAATATGGTATTGATCGTATCCAATTTTTACGATTTCTTTACCCATGCGGTCTGTAGCCACCATGAATCCATTCTGGTTGTCGTTATTACACTCAGACCAGGCTGTTGCATTGCTGTATTCTACAAGTGGTGAAACGATTTTGCCAGGCGTGGAATAGTACAAGGTTGGCGTTTGCCCGGGGTAATACCTGTAAATGTTGCTGAAGGCATCCTGAAGCAGGAAACTGTTGTCTACCCCTTGTACGGCCCAGTTTACCTCTTTGGGAAAAGTGGGGCCAAATTTATCTTCACTGGTTCGGAGTTTCTCGGTAAAAATATTGAGAAAAACGATGGTTTTATTGTTCCGCCGAATCCAAAGATCGTGGTCTTTGTCTTCCAGCAGAAAACTCATATCGGGGGTATTTTTCAATTCCGGCGAACTAAAATGCTTGAATTCTTCACCGTCGAACCGCTCAATTCCACCCTCACGAACCAGCCAGATCATACCCCGGCTATCCTGAAAACAATCGATTATATGATTGCTTCCCAAGCCATTACCTACTGTGAAATGATCAATATGTACCACGTAATTGTCGTTCTGACCCAAGCAGAAATCAGTCAACAAAATGGAAATTATCAAGCAGATACAAATTCTAAAATACATAAACATGTAGTGCAAGCCTGGCGGCAAATATATTAGAGCTTAGAAATAGTATCCAGACAAAAACAACAATGCGCCCCTTTCAACCGAAAAAGGCGCATTGTATAAATTACCGGATATATAGCCATCAGTCTCACTCACTCATTCACTTTCACCATCTTCCGGGTAGCGCTGTTGTGCTCAGTTTCCAGCGTGTAATACAAGACTCCGGCTCCCTGCACAGACACCAGCGCCGCATCCAGCATGATGTTGTTCATGCCCGCTGCATACCAGCCCTTCTGCCGGTACACTACCCTACCCGATTCATCCACAATGCTCAGCGTAGCTTCCGCTGCCGACGGCAGGTAGAATCCAATGCTGGTTTTGTTTTTGAATGGATTGGGCTGGTTCTGGTATAGCTCAAATTCCTGGCTATTTATGTTGGTACCCTGCGGGGACGCGAAGCGGAGCGCTATGTTGAGGCGACCAGCTTCGCCATAAGCCTCAGCTCGCGTGATCGCGCCGCTTACGCCTAGCATGTCGCTCAGCTTACCGGCCTTTTCCGCGCGCATGCGCAGGGTGAACGACTGCGCTCCGTCCACGGATACCGTAGTAGCCCCGTCGAATATGGTGCCGAAGTTAGCCGCCGTGATGCCCTCTGTTTCTTTCACTCCGATGGTTTTCAAACCATCCTGCAACAGGGTGAATTGGAAACCATGTAGCTGCTGGGCAGCGGTGAAGGTCACCTCCAGTTCCTCGCCGGCAGCTACCGAGCGGTCTACACTCCCCTCTCCCCCTGGAGAGTGGCTGGGGGTCAGGCTGATATCCAGCACAGCAACGCCTGTTTGACGCTCCTCTGCGGGCGACAACAGATTGGGGACCGCCGACAGGTTCACATCTCCCACTTTTACACCGATGAAATCCTGCCCCCAAAGGTTGCTTAGGAAGGTATCCACCACAATCTGTTCCGGGAAACTGGTCTGGAACGGATTGTTCACATTCGGGAACACAAAGGATTTGTCTACAAAACGCCAGGAATCATTGTTAGGCAGCTCCTGGTAGATTCCAAGGATCAGCTTTCTGATTTCTACCACATCAAAGGTGGTGATGGACCCTGATTTATTGGCGTCAGCAGCAATCATTTTGTATGGACTATCCAGCGGCTCCAAACCTAATATATGCTTGGAAATCAACACTAAATCGTAGGTGGTTACGCCATTCAGCGGGTTATCGTCGCGCTTTGGTGTAATCGTAAAGTTGGATCCCCAAGGAATATTCTGAAGGAAATCGAAATCGCCATCTGAATTGGTCAAATCAAACATCAAAAAGTGAGGAACCCATGAACTTGAGCCATCTATATACACATTGGCCTCCTCAACCCCCTCTTGTGTGATTGTAGTAAGTGTTCCTGCTACCGAAACTGGGTTACCTCCTCCACAATTGCCCAGATTGTCTTGAACAATGATGTAGGATTCACAATAATCAGCATTGCCTGCTGCATCAATAGACCAGAGTTCCACGCATTGTGTACCCAATTCCGAGCAGTTAAACATCAGACTGGTATTGAGGTTACCCTGTGCATCCAGCGGGAATCCTGTGCCGGTACCGCACTTGCGGATACCAATCCTGATCTGACCAGCCGGGGTACAATTGTCTTCCGTGTACTGTAAGAAGTCGGTAGCCCATAGCTGGATCATACCCGTAGGCATAATGTTGGCGCTCAAACCGTTGAGGCAAACCACCGTCGGCGCTTTGCAGTCGCGTACTGTGAAGGTGTATTCGTACTCGCTGTTGTTGCCACAGCCATCAGTAATGAACCACTTGATCTTGTGCGTGCCGTGTGGCAGCTCAGGTACCACGTAGTTGTTCTGCTGCTGCTGGGTG
>DATGWL010000082.1:0-19472 GCA_035299505.1 Saprospiraceae bacterium
CGGCAGCAAGCTTGCTCTTTGGCAGGCGGAATTCACTCGGGCAGAATTGGCCAAAATTGGGGTGGAAAGTGAACTCGTGATCATCAAAACCCAGGGAGATCTGGTACAACACCTGAGTTTCGACAAACTCGAAGGCAAGGGCTTTTTTACCAAAGAAATTGAAGATGCCCTGCTCCGCGGAGATATAGACCTGGCGGTGCACTCCATGAAAGACCTGCCTACCAGTCAGCCGGAAGGACTGGTGATTACGGCCGTTTCGTATCGGGACAACCCTTCTGATCTGCTGCTCATCAGGCCGGAAGCCTGGGCGGATCAGGCGCTGCTCAAGCTCAAACCCAATGCTGTGGTGGGCACCTCCGCCAATCGGCGCAAAGCGCAACTTACAGCCTTCAGGCCCGATGTGCAACTCAAAGACATCCGCGGAAACGTGCCCACCCGACTCGAAAAACTCCGTGCCGGCGACTTCGATGCTATTTTCCTGGCCGCAGCCGGGGTGGGCAGACTGGGGCTGGACACCTCTGATCTGAAAGTGCTGGAACTCCCTGCGCGCGAGTTCGTGCCCGCGCCTGCACAAGGGGTACTGGCCTGGCAAACCAACCGCCACGATACCGCCACCCGACTCCTGCTGAAAAAAATCCACCACCCGGAAATATCCTCCTGCACCAATGTGGAACGCCGGGTATTGCAACTCATGGATGGTGGATGCCAGCTGCCGTTGGGCGCCTATTGCGAGCGCGATGCCGCCGGCAATTACCACGCCTTTGCCGCCTGCGAAATAGACGGCACGCTCCGCCGGGCACGCATTTCGTCCAGCACTTCTTTCGGATTGGCAGATAAACTGGTGGCCGAGCTGAAAGGTTAAACGCTTGTCGTGCCGCATTTCAGACGGTTGGTGACCCCTGTTGTACCGTTCGTGTACGCTTGCTAAACCGGTTCAGGTTTGTGCGATATCTTTGTTTTATGAACGCAGACATCCTGGACGACAAGCATTTGCGCCTTTGGGGCATCCCCATTTCGGTGATCGCGCTACTGATGTCGCAAATGCCCATCTATTTCCCCGGCAGGTATGATTTGCTGTGGAAATACATCCTCATCAGCGTCATTTACACCGGATTGTTGTGGGAGCTGTCGCGCTGGGTGCTAATCCGGATCCGGAGGCGTTTGCCTCAACTGGAACAAACCCGCCGGCGGATTTTGACTATGCTGGGGGTGTTTACTGTATTGGTAGGCATTGGCCAGGCCGTCATTACAGGGGTTATAGTGGCCCTGAACCTGGAGGCGCCGTCCTGGATTTCGGCGCAACATACCTGGCTGATTAATTTTGGCGCATCGCTGTTTTTTGTCATGCTCCTGGCCGGCATTTATGAAGCCAAATACTTTTTTGCCCAATACCGCACTGCGGTTCAAAAGACCGAGCACCTGAAAACCCGCCAGACCCAACAAAAGCTGGAAGCCCTGAAACATCGGGTGAATCCACATTTTTTGTTCAATGCCCTGACTACGCTTTCCGCCCTCATTGGGGAAGACGCCCCGGCTGCCGAACGTTTTGTAGATGAGTTGTCGAAAGTGTACCGTTACCTGCTGCGCGCCGGCCGGCAGCCGGAGGTTAGCCTGGGAGAAGAATTGCAATTTGCAGAGTCTTATGGTTTCCTGTTGAAAAACCGTTTCTCTGAACAGGCATTTTCCCTTCAATTACCCGTCTTGTCTGCCGCTGAGGCCGGGTTGACGCTTCCTGCTTTAACCTTGCAAAATGCCATAGATTATCTGGTTCGCACCCAAAATACTCCACTGTATTTGCAGATAACACTCCGGCAGCCAGCCCTTGTTATCAGTTGTCTCAACCGCCCCAAAACGCTCTCTGTGGAAGTGGCCGATCAGGATTGGCGGCACCTGCAAGCACATGGCGTCAAGGTTGAGCCATCAGGCAGCCAGTTAAGCCTTATCATCCCCTTCCTCTCCTCCGTTTCAGCGCCATGAAAATCAACTTCCAACATATTACCCGCGAGTATTGGGTGGAATTGGTGATTGTTCCCCCTTCTGTGGTGCTGGTTTGTTACTGGCTTTACGGCGATGTGTATTTTTCCTCCATGGGGCATTTTATCAAAATTACCCTTCCCTGGCTTTTCGCTTCTATTGTTTCGCCGATATGCTGCCATTGGGTGCGCAATACTACCCTGAAACGCTTCGGGCGGCTGGAAGACTGGCCTAAAAGGGTGGTTTGGAGCCTGATCGGGTACCTGAGTTTTACAGTTGGTTTTGCCAAACTCACCTACTTTGCCCTTTCTATAAGTCATTACGGCAACCTGCAAGCTGCCGAAAGTCATTTTTACGGACTATTGCTGATTAGCTCCATGGTGGTATTAATCATTGCCATCATGTACGAAGGAATTACCTATTTTGACAAATGGAAACAGGCGCTCACAGAGGCCAACCAGCTGGAAAAACTGAGCCTGGAAACACAATTTCAGAGTCTGCAAAGTCAGCTCAATCCACATTTTCTGTTCAACAGTTTCAATGTGCTTTCTTCCCTCATTGCTGAAAATCCGCGCAGGGCGGAGGATTTCGTAGACGAGCTATCCAATGTGTACCGCTACCTGCTGCGCTCCAACGAGCATGAACTGGCTACCGTGCGCGAGGAGTTGCATTTCATCCGCTCGTTTTTCCACCTGCTGCAAACGCGTCACGATAAAGGCATCACGCTGGACATTCGGGTGGATAAAAGCCTGGAAAACCTGAGACTTCCGGCCCTGGCACTGCAAATTTTGCTGGAAAACGCGGTAAAACACAACGAATTAAACCCTGAAATGCCGTTGCATATAGACATTAGCACACAAGCCGGAAACCGTTTGCTGGTGCGCAACAACCTGCAGCAAAAAGCTACCCGCGCCGTGTCTACCAGAGTTGGGCTGGACAATTTGCGGCAACGATACGATCTGCTGGGGGTGAAGGGGTTTGAAGTGGTCAACAACGGGCAATATTTTACCGTTTACCTGCCGCTTTTGGGCACGGCATAATACCTGAACACTACCATTCATACCCCTGATATAACGATTCATGTTTTTGGGCAAAAACAGCCTGAGCGGGATTGTGCAACTTTGTATCCTAAAAAGAAAAGAACGCCATGCAAGTACTTTTGGTAGAAGACGAACCACTTGCCGTTAAAAAGCTCGAACGCCTGCTCAGCGAAGTAGCCTTCGATGTAAAAGTAATGGGCATTACCGGCAGTATCCGGGCCACTGTGGAATGGCTGGAAGCCAATCCGGCGCCCGACCTCATTTTTCTGGATATTGAACTGTCTGACGGACAGAGTTTTGAAATATTTCAGCGTACGCGGGTAAAGAGTCCCGTTATTTTTGTCACCTCTTACGACGAATTTGCCCTGCAGGCCTTCAAGGTGAACAGTGTAGATTATTTGCTCAAACCGGTGCAAAAAGAAGACCTCGCAAATGCCATTGCCAAATATCGCGACCTGAAAACCCAGTACACCCGCGAGGCCAGTCCGGTATCGTCCAGCATTGAACAACTGTTATTATCGCTGGTATCTCAAAATCCGGCGCAAACAGAATCCAGGGAATACCGCAGCCGGTTCCTGGTGAAACACCTGCAAAAAATGATTTCGGTGGATGTTACAGACATCGCCTATTTCTGGTCGGAAGGGCGGGTGAATTTTTTCAAGACCCGCGCCGGACAGAAACATCTGGTGGAATACACCATGGAAGAACTGGAAAGCATGCTCGACCCCAGGCATTGGTTCAGGGTGAGTCGCCAATTCATTGTGAGCGTACCATCTGTAACGGAAATACACCCGTATTTCAACAACCGGCTCAAACTGCACCTTACCCCCAAGGAGCCGGAGGAAGTGACTGTCAGCCGCGAGCGGGTTCCGGAATTCAAGATTTGGATGGGGAAATAGGGCTTGTTGGTCATTTGGGGTCATTTAAAAGTCATTTAGGTCATTTAGGTCATTTAGAGGTCATTTAAAAGTCATTTAGGTCATTTGGGGTCATTTGGGTATTAATTGACCCTCTAAATGACCCTAAATGACCTAAATGACTATTAAATGACCTCTAAATGACCTAAATGACCCCAAATGACCTCTAAATGCCCTAAATGACTTTTAAATCAGTCCCCTCACTTTAACCAACTATTTACCGTAAGTCAGTATGGTAACTTCCACCCGTTGGTTGCGTTTACGGCCTTCCGGGGTGGTATTGGGTTCCACGGGTTTGGTCCAGCCATAACCCTTGTATTGAACCCTGTCTGGCGAAACGCCTTTGGAAATCAGCCAGTCGGCCACAGATTTGGCGCGTTTGGTGGATAAATCCATGGCTTTATCGGAGTGTGGGTGCAGAAGGTTGTTGGTATGCCCGCCAATTTCCACACTTATTTCCGAATTATTTTTGAGCATGGTGTACAGCTCTTCCAGGCTTTTTTCGCTGGTACTTACGTCAAAAGTGTATTCATTGGCTTTGAAATACACATCCAGTCGGTAGGAGCGGCCGCGTTTTGGCGTTTTAGTGGCAGAAGCAGGTGTAGTGCTGGGTTGGGCAATAGTTGTATTGGGCTTACCCACGGGCTTTTCCGGTCCTTTTTTGGTGAGTTCCGGTTTTTTCTTGGCCTGAGGCATCTTATCCGGACCACAAACCACCGATTTAATTGGCGTGCAATTGTCAATCAAAATGTTCCCGTTGGTATGCAGCGGCAGGGTTGGGTTGAAAGGATCCTGGCTGCCATAATAAGCTTCGATGATGATGTGGCTCCAGTTGCCATTTTTGGGACTCAGCCGGCAGTTGTACGTCAGCCAGCGCGGGTGGATAATCACAGCAGACTGGTAAAGCACTTCACCTTTGTGGCAGTAGCCATTGCCGCCCCAAACGATTACGCGGGCTGGCGTGGTGAATTTCACCGGCGGACCACCGCCTGGTAGCGGACTTACGTAGGAAGTATCGCGGCGCAAATCCATGCTAAATTCATAGCACTGATTGGCTTCCAGCGGCTGGCTCAGGCGTTGACCAACGCTTTCCCAGGTGCCTGTTTGGCGCACCACGAGTCCGAGGTAAGTATTGCCATTCCGGGGGGCTGTCATCACGCGGAAAAAGCCCGGCTGCAGGTCAGGTGGTGTTTCATGAGAAGGACCACAGTTTACCCATCCCGGAATTTCTATACCGGCTCCCGGCGAGCCTTCAAAAGATGGGTTGGTTAAGTTGATTACGGTACCCTGCGCCCAACAGGAGAGCGGTAGTGAGAGCAAAAAGGCCACCCGCATCACTTTTGTTTCCAATAACATAGCAGTAACTGTTTTGATTAGGAGCACAATTTGGCGCCCAAGCATGACAAACAGGTGTTTGTTTGATCTTCAGGGGCTTACACAAAAAGTGCTGAAACAAGCATCAAAATGGCGGCAAAGCCTGTGCCATTTGCGTTCCGGCCGACAAAATTGCCGTATTTTTTACCCAGAACGTTGTATAAACGCCCCAGTCACTGCTTTTAATATTTTATTTCGATGAATTTAGCGTTTTAGTGAGTGAATGAGTGAGTTGGCGTTCGGTTTTTACCACTAAGCCACTGAGGGCACTAAGGGGTGTTATACTTAGTGCTCTCAGTGGCTTAGTGGTAATCTCAAACCGAACGCCAACTCACTCACCACCGAATGAGCGCACTGCCCCAGGTGAATCCGCTTCCGAAGGCGGCGAGGCAGACGAGGCTGCCGGGCTGAATTTTGCCGGCTTCCCAGGCTTCGCAGAGGGCAATGGGAACGGATGCTGCGGTGGTGTTGCCGTATTTCTGGATATTGTTCCAAACCTGATCATCGCGAAGGCCGAGGAGTCGCTGCACCATCTGACTGATGCGCAGGTTAGCCTGGTGCGGTATGAACATATCTATATCGGAAGATTGCAGGCCGGCCTCTTTGAGGGCTTCATGAATTACTTCAGGGAACTTTTGCACGGCCAGTTTGAACACAAACTGTCCTTCCATATTGGGGTAGAGCAGGCCTTCGTCTTTCATTTTTTGGGTAATAAAAATTTCCCCGAAGGTATCGGCAGGCGGATAGCCCAAATCGGTGGTATCGCCGATACGCTCCTGGTGATAGCCGCCGTGGGCGCCCGGGTTCACGAACGCCAGTTTTTCGGCATACGTGCCATCGGAATGTAGTTTGGTGGTGAGGATACCCTGGTTGGCATCTTCGGTAGGTTGTACCACCACTGCGCCGGCGCCATCGCCAAAAATAACCGTCACGTTTCGGCCGCGTGTGCTGAAATCCAGGCCCATGGAGTGCATTTCGGAGCCTACCACGAGTACATTTTTATACATACCGGTTTTGACAAACTGATCGGCGATGCTCAATCCGTACACAAAACCGCTGCATTGGTTGCGGATATCGAGCGCAGCGGCTTCTTTTTGGGTAATGCCCAGTTCGCGTTGCATCAATACACCGCAGCCCGGGAAGTAATAATCCGGGCTCAGGGTAGCAAAAATGATGAAATCTACTTCATCCGGTGTAATTCCGGCGCGTTCGCAAGCCACCCGGGCAGCTTTAGCGCCCATGCTGGAGGTGGTTTCCTTGTGTTTTACGCCATACCGGCGGGTTTGGATGCCGGTGCGCTCCTGAATCCACTCGTCGGTGGTATCCATCACCTGGGCCAGTTCATCGTTGGTAATGATGCGTTCCGGAAGATAGGAGCCGATGCCGGCAATTTTGCTGCGTTTCATATTTGACAAAAAGTTAGGGTTCATCCAACGCTCATGCAGGATGATGGTTCTACGGTTCGACAAATAACGGAGAAAAATCTCAACTTGCTCTTAACCAGACCGGCTTATTTTGGCAAAACGCAATCAGGCTGGCGTGCGACGTGAGTTAACAATCCAAACCCCCAGAATCGTTATGCCCATACCAACCACCTCCCAGGTAGTGAGGGCTTCGCCGAGCAGCAGCCAGCCCAGCAGAATGGCCACTACCGGATTAATATAAGTATAGAGGGAAGAAATGGTGGCACTCAGATGTTTGAGCACAAACATATACAGCGTAAAGGCCAGCGCTGAGCCTATGGTGGCCAGATAAACCACGGATAACCAGCCGGAGGTGGTGTGGTGAATGGTGTGGTGGGTATCGAACAAAGCGCTCAAGGCAAATCCACCCAGTCCGCCAGAAGTAATCTGCAATCCGGCATTTACCAGAGGCGACACCCCGGATGCATTCCATTGTTTGGCCATAACTGTGCCCAGCGACCAGGTGACGCAGGACGCAAAACAGCCGGCAATGCCCCAGCGGTATTCCGGCCGCACAAAATCTGCCCAGCCTTCGCGGAAAATGAGTGCCAGCCCCACAAATCCTACGGCAACACCCAAAATCATCCGTGCGTGGATCCGCTCTTTGCCATGCCAGAGCAGGGAAATCAACACCACTACTATAGGAGTAAGAGAGCCAATGATGGATGCCAGGCCGGAAGACACATACTGCATGCCCCAGGTGATAAAGCCATTGCCACCAGTAATGGTAGCCAATCCGGTGAGCATTTGCAACTGAACATAGCGGGCGTTGGGCACCGAAAACTTGCCGCTGCCCATAGCCAGGGCCAGCAACAACAATCCGGCAGCTGTTTGCCGGATTCCTACCAGCAAAAAAGGAGGGAAGTCCACCACCGCGTACTTAATGGCAGTGTAGGTAGTGCCCCAAATGATACAAATCAGGGCCAGAGCAAGATAGGCGCGATGGGTAGCTGACATGCCTCAAAGATACCATACGTCTTGAAACTTTCCGGACCAAAAAACTGTTAAGGCTATTTTTATTTGGTTTGGTGGAACTTTTCTCAGGGTATTTGGAATTTTATTTGACGTTCGTCGAAAAACAGTTGGAAACGCCGGAAACGATTTGTGCATAAAATGTTTCCATTGTTACCTTTGTGCCATGTTTACAGAACAACAGGAAAAATGGTTGAAACGGGTTGAAGAGTTGTTTTTCAAACTCGGTATCAAGAGCCTCACCATGGATGATGTGGCACGGGAGCTGGGTATTTCCAAAAAAACACTTTACTCTTTTGTAGAGAATAAAGACGATCTGGTGGGAAAGGTCATGGAGCGCCACATGACCGAACAATGCAAGATAGATGAGGTAATGCACACACAATCCACAGATGCGGTGGATGAAATGGTGCGGGTAATCCAACAGGTTATGGCCGATTTAGGCAAGATGAAACCCAATGTGGTGCACGAAATGCAGAAATACCACCGCGAGGTCTGGGATCGAATCAATAATTTCCAGCAGACATACATCCTGAACCTTACCCGCAAAAACCTGGAATGGGGCCGGAAAGACGGACTTTACCGCTCAGATTTCGACCTCGACATAGCCGCCAGATTTTATATAGCCGGCGTAATGTCCATTTTTGACGAACAATATTTTCCCAAACCGCCGTTCAATTTTGAAACGCTTTTCAGGGAATTCATAGTAAATTATTTACACAGCATTGTTTCAGAGAAAGGTCTGATACTGCTTAAAGAAAAGCTCCGACCAACAGAAAACCTCCCCCCCATTATTTGATCTATACCAATCACAAAGATCCCTTTTTGTCATGCTCAAACGATATGCACCCCTCCTGACGCTGGCCATGCTGCTTTTCCTCGGCAGCCTGCAGTCCAACGCACAGAACAGCCAGGCTATGAGCCTGAACGACTGCATTCAGTATGCGCTGGAGAATCATCCGGATATTAAAGTTGCCCAACTTCAGTTGAAAGATGCCGACTGGCGCGTCAAGGAAAATCTCGCAACCGGATTGCCTCAGCTTTCCGCCGGCGCCACTTACACCGGATTTCTGCAACGCGGGGGTTTGCCCAGCAGCGCACTCGGATTCGGTTCCAGCGGCCCGGTTGACCTCAGCCCTATTCTCACCAGTTTTTCCGCCAGTCAGGTAAACGAACTGAACACCGTATTCGGTGGCCTGTTTGCTTCTGATCCTGACTCCAAAATTTTCTTCAACTCGGTGCACAGCGTTTCCGGAAACGTGTCGTACAACCAGCTGATTTTCAATAACTCCTACCTGATCGGTTTGCGTGCAGCCAAATACTACCGTCAGTATGTGGATTTTCAGCTGGCCGTAGCGCGCCAAACCGTGCGCAACAAAGTAACCGACGCTTACCTGCCAGCCCTGCTGCTCTCCGACAACCTCGGCATCCTGGATAAAAACATCAGCAATCTTGAAAAACTGCTGACCGATACCAAGGCCATCAACAAGGCTGGTTTTGCCGAACAACTGGATGTAGACCGCCTCGAGCTCTCCATCTCCACCCTGCGCAGCGAACGCGGCAACCTGGCCCGTCAGCAGGAAATCATCGTCAATGCCCTCAAACTCAACATGGGTATGCCTATCGGTGAAGCCATTAACCTAACCGACAACACCAATGCCCTGTTGGCCGCTACCGGCTCGGTAGACATGGAATCGCCGGCCAACTTTATGGCACGTCCGGAATACTTGCTCCTGCTGAAAGGTCGCGAACTCAGCGGTCTGCAGGTTGATCTGTTCCGCAAACCCTGGATGCCAACGGTGGCGGGTTTTGTGCAATGGCAGCCAAGTTTTCAGGGCGGTTTTGGCGCTTCAGATTCAGAGGGTTTCGACAAGTGGTATTACATCTCCTCTGCCGTGGCCGGACTTTCTGTGAGCATCCCGATTTACGATGGCGGCGGCACCAAAGCCAAGCGTGAACGCGCTATGATTTCTGCACAAACCGTTGATATCCAAAAAGGTATGCTGGAAAATGCCCTGGCGCTGGAACTGGATGCCGCCCGCAAACAGTACCTCAATGCCCAGGAACGCGTGTCGAACCAGGAGAAAAATGTGGCACTTGCCCAAAGAATATACGACACCACCCAAACCAAATACCGCGCCGGCGTAGGCAGCAGTTTTGAAATCACCCAGGCCGAATCCGGTTTATACAGCGCCCAGCAGGGATTGCTGCAGGCACAGTACGACCTCCTCACCGCCAAAGTAGCCATTAGAAAAGCGCTTGGGCAGTAAGGAGAGTCATTTTGAGGTCATTTGGAGGTCATTTAAGAGTCATTTTTGAGGTCATTTTTTTCCGTTGTTGGCGTCCCCGCCAACAACCACGGCGGAGCGAAATGTTTAAGAAATTCCTCCTGATCTGACAGTTTAACGTGAGTACTCTAAGAGAAAGACCAGACAACCTGAATCACTCACTCCGCCGTTGCTGTTGGCGGGGACGCCAACAGCGGAAAAAGACAGTGGAAATAACCCCAAAATGCCCCCTAAATGACCCTAAATGACCCTAAATGACCCTAAATGACCCAAAATGACCCCCAAATGACCCAAAATTCCTTTTACCACTGAATTTTAAAAACTACATCACAACATGAAAAATAAAGCGCTCCTCTCCATCCTGGCCCTGGCTGCTGCTACTCTCGCCGCATGCGGTGGAGGCGGTTCCAATGATCCGGCTGCCGAACTGGCGGCTTTGAAAGACCAAAAATCCAAGCTGGAAACGCAGATTTCTGAACTGGAAAAACAGGTTAACACCGGAACGCCAGCCGCCCGTAAAGTAAAAACCGTGGGTCTGACCCAACTCAGCACTGCTCCTTTCCGCCACTACATCGACCTGCAAGGCAAGGTAGAAGCGGAAGAAAGCGTGATGGCTACCGCCAAAATGCCGGGCTCCCTCAAACGGGTGCTGGTGAAAAACGGCGATAACGTGAAAAGAGGTCAACTCCTGGCCGAAATCGACGATGCCGTAATGGTGAAAAGTCTGGCCGAACTGGAAGGTCAGCTCGCAACCGCTACCGATATCTACAACCGTCAGAAAGGTTTGTGGGATCAGAAAATAGGCACCGAAGTAGCCTATATTCAGGCTAAAAACGGCAAAGAAAGCCTCGAACGCAGCATTGCTACCATTAAAGAACAATGGAGCATGACCAAAATTTACGCTCCTCAAAGCGGAACAGTGGATATGGTTATGCTGAAACAAGGACAAGCCATTGCGCCGGGCATGCCGCTGTGCAATATCCTGAACCTCACCAACCTCAAAATTGTGGGTAACGTAACGGAAGCCTACGCTGCCAAGGTGCGCAAGGGCGATCAGGTGCAGGTGTTCTTCCCGGATCTGGATAAAGAAATTACCACCCGCATCACTTATGTGAGCAAAAGCATCAACCCGATGACCCGCACCTTTTCCGTAGAATGTGCATTGCCGGGCGGCGGTTACAGCGCCAACCAGGTGGCTGTGATGAAAATTGTAGACTACCAGAGCGCCAATGCCATTTCAATCCCGGTTAACCTCATCCAAACCGCTGAAGATGGCGATTTTGTGATGGCGGTGGAAAAAACCGGCGAAAAAGCGGGTACTGCCAAAAAAGTGGTGGTGAAACAAGGCCAGAACTACAACGGACAGGTGGAAATTCTCAGCGGACTGAAAAAAGGCGACTGGGTGATTTCAACCGGTTTCCAGGAAGTGAACAACGGGGAATCAGTGGCTTTTTAAGCAGCTGTGAGTTCATCCGGATTTATCAGGGCTAATCCAGAAACGTTTTTGAAATCATCCAAATTTCTGGTAACCAGGGTAAGCTGATGTACTAAAGCTGTTGCAGCAATAATGGCATCCGGAAGTTTGATCTTTTGTTGTTTGCGTAATGCAATAGTGCGGAGGATAATTGCCTCCTCTAGTCCAACAATAATAGAATCAGACATAAACTCTGTGGCTAATTCCATTTCATCCTGATTGCCATTAAAGCCCAGCACTTCCATTCTGGTAATAACAGAGAGAAAATAATCATCCGCATCAATAATGGATTGTATTTTCTCAGACGTGGATTCCGGGAATGAATTGCTAAGCAGATAAATAACCGTATTGCTGTCTAGAAGATATTTCGTTCCCATTCATTGCGTGAGTTTTCAATATGTTCCAGCATTTTTTGGCCAGTTTCCTTGGAAATAACTCCAACCCAGTTTTTCTTTTTACGGGTTCTGGCGCCATTCTGCTCTAACATACGAATAAGATTTAACCGCTCCAGTTGTTCCAGAATGGCCATTGCCTCTTCATTGAGGACTTCAATTTGGACATGAATGACACCCATTTGCTGTTAAGTTTTCACAAATATAATCCTTTTGTGTAAAACTGCCAGCATTTACCCAACCGCTTGAAAAACCCTCTTCAGAAATTTGAACTATCAATCATGAAAGAATTCAAACCCACCAGTTGGTCTATCGACAATAGCACCTCGATTTTTATCATCACGGTGCTCATAACGCTGGCAGGCATCATGTCGTACAACGCGCTCCCCAAAGAGCAGTTCCCCGACGTGGTGGTACCCACCATATTCGTCTCCACCATCTATCCCGGAGCCAGCCCGAGCGATATGGAGCAACTCGTCACCAAACCCATTGAAAAACAACTCAAGGGTATCAGTGGCGTAAAAAAGGTATCCTCCTACTCCGTGCAGGACTTCTCCAATGTCATTGTAGAGTTCAACACCAACCTGGACGTGCCACTGTGTAAGCAAAAAGTAAAAGACGCCGTAGACAAAGCCGCGCGCGATCTGCCTACCGACCTGCTTTCAGACCCCACCATTACGGAGTTCGACATCTCGGAGGTGCCGATCATGAACGTAAACGTGGCCGGCGATTTTAGCCTCGACAAGCTGAAAGATTACGCAGATGCGTTGAAAGACCGCATTGAAGAAATGCGCGAAATCACCCGGGTTGACCTCGTGGGCGCTTTGGACAAAGAGATTCAGGTAGATGTAGATAAATACAAAATGGCTGCCGCCAGCCTCACGTTCCGGGATATTGAAACGGCGCTGGCTTATGAAAACATGACCATTTCCGCCGGTAATGTGGACGTAGGCGGCATGACACGCTCGGTATCTATCCGGGGCGACTTCAAAAACATTGAGCAGATCAAAAACATCATCGTGTCGTCTCAATCCGGCGCACAACTTTACCTGAAAGACGTGGCCGATGTGCGCATGGGCCACAAAGAACAGGAGAGCTTCAGCCGCCTCAACGGCCGAAATGTAATCTCTCTGAACGTTATCAAACGTACCGGCGAAAACCTCATCGACGCTTCCGACAAGATCAAGGAAATCGTGGAGGAAATGAAAGCCAATGAGTTCCCGCCCAACCTGGAAGTCTCCATCACCGGCGACCAAAGCCGGGCCACCCGCGTAACGCTGCACGACCTGATCAATACCATCATCATTGGTTTTATCCTGGTTACCCTCGTATTGATGTTCTTCATGGGCGCCACCGACGCTATTTTCGTAGCCTTGTCGGTGCCCCTGTCTATGTGCCTGGCCTTTATGGTACTGCCAAGCCTCGGGTTCACGCTCAACTTCATCGTGTTGTTCGCGTTCCTGCTGGCCCTGGGTATTGTGGTAGACGACGCCATTGTGGTAGTGGAAAACACGCACCGTATTTATCACGAAGACAAGAGTCTGACCATTGTACAGGCCGCTAAAAAAGCAACAGGCGAGGTGTTCCTGCCGGTACTTTCCGGTACCGTCACTACCCTGGCGCCTTTCTTCCCGCTGGTGTTCTGGGGTGGTATTTTTGGTAAATTCATGCACTTCCTGCCGGTAACGGTAATCATTACCCTCACGGCATCCCTGTTGGTGGCTTACATCATCAACCCGGTGTTTGCGGTGTGGTTCATGGGCGATGCCAAACGGGAAGGACGGGAAATGCCTCCGGCTAAAAAACGTCGTCGCGCTATTTTTGGCTATGCCATTTTTGGCTTGTCCATGATCTATTTCTACGCCAACGGCAACTTCTTCATGGGCAACCTGCTCCTGTTTATTGCCGCGTTTGTTGCCTTCTATCGTTTCGTGCTGGCAGGCGTGGTTAAATGGTTCCAGGTTAAAGGCTGGCCATCTGTACAAAACGGCTATGCACGCTTCCTGAACTTTGCCCTGAATCGTCCGTATCTGATGATGGGCAGTGTTATTGCCCTGCTTTTCGTATCGCTGATGATGTTTGCCTCCGGCAAGCGCAACATCGTTTTGTTCCCAAAAGCTGATCCTAACTTCATTTACGTGTACCTCACCCTGCCGGTAGGTACGGATGTAAACACCACCGACTCCCTCACGCGAGTAATGGAAAGCAAGGTGGTAGAAGTGGTGGGCAAAGACAATCCGATAGTGGAATCTATTATCACCAACGTAGCCCTGGGCGCCTCTGAGGACCAGTTCGACCGTTCTGCCACCTCTAATAAGGGTAAGGTAGGCGTAGCCTTCGTGGAGTTCTCCCAGCGCAATGGCGTAAGCACCAAGGAATACATGGACAGAATCCGGGAAGCCACCAAAGGCGTCATTCCGGGCGCTGAAATTGTGGTAGACCAGGAACAAGGCGGTCCGCCAACACCCAAACCTATTTCGGTGGAAGTGCGCGGCGATGACTTTGCCACGCTGATCAAAGTATCCAGCGACGTGAAGCGCTACCTCGACTCGCTCAACATTCCGGGCGTGGAAGAACTGCGCTCCGATATGGTGGTGTCCAAGCCGGAAATCAATATCCAGATAGACCGCGACCGTGCCAACCGCGAGGGCATTTCCACGGCGCAGATTGGCTCTGAATTCCGTACGGCCATTTTGGGTAAAGAAGCAACCAAGTACAAAGACGGCGAAGACGAAATTCCGGTGAATATCCGACTCAAAGAGGAACAGCGCGCCAACATCAATGCCGTGGAAAACCTGAACATTACGTTCCGCGACATGAATATGGGCGGCGTACTGCGCTCCGTTCCTATGGCTTCGCTGGCGGATGTGAAATACACCACCACCTATGGCGGTATCCGCAGGCTGGATCAATCGCGCATTGTAACCATCTCTTCCAACATCACTTCGGAGTATCAGCCGAGTCAGACGGACGTAATCAACGCTGTAAAGGCCGCCATTGCCAACTATCCGCAAACAGAAGGCGTAACGGTGGGTTTTGCGGGCGAAGACGCTGAAATGGCTGATGCCTTCAGCTTCCTGGGCAATGCCCTGATTATCTCCCTGTTCATCATCCTGTTGATCCTGATTACCCAGTTCAACTCCATCGGCAAAACCCTCATCATCATGACCGAGGTAATCTTCAGTGTCATTGGCGTATTGTTGGGTATGGCCCTCACGGGTATGGACTTCAGCGTAATCATGTCGATGGTAGGTATTGTGGCCCTGGCGGGTATTGTGGTCCGAAACGGGATTTTGCTGGTGGAATACACCGACATCCTGCGCGAGCGCGGTACCCAGGTGCGCGAGGCCATTGTAGAGGCCGGCCGGATCCGTATGACCCCGGTATTGCTCACGGCAACGGCCGCCATCCTGGGTCTGATTCCGTTGGCCGTAGGCTTCAATATTGACTTCTACAGCCTGTTTGCTACCGGCGATCCAAAGATTTACATTGGAGGTGATTCTGTAGCGTTCTGGGGCCCCTTATCCTGGACCATCATCTTTGGTTTGAGTTTTGCCACCTTTGTTACGCTCGTTATCCTGCCGGTTATGTACCTGCTCGGATGGAAGCTGAAAAACTGGTGGACAACGCATATGTAGGACGGTGGACGGTGGACGGTAGACGGTAGACGGTGGACGGTAGACGGTAGACGGTAGACGGTAGACGGTGGACGGTGGACGGTGGGGATGCGTGGGAGGCTAAATTTATGTGGGGTGTCATCCCCTGTCGGGGATGACACCCCACATAAATTTAGCCTCCCACGCCCCCCCCACCATCCACTGTAGGCCATTCAGCCATGAGCCATTCCAAATTTTTTTGGGATGGCTCATATTGTTTTAAGGGAAAAAGATTTAGACCTTCCCTGAGATCCAAGCTCCCTCGCAAAAAACTGGCATAACAACGGGTACCCACAAAAAACCGCGTAGCGGTGACATTCCAGTAGCCCCGGTTGTTAATCACATACAATGTTTTCCACCATGCAGTCAAAAATATACGCACACAACCACCACATTGGAACCGCAAACCTGCAGGTTGGCGATGAAACCATGGGCGGACTTTTCGGGGAGTTTATACCAACGGAATATTATTTTGATCACATCCAACAGTTGGTTTGGGCCATTAGCCAAGCAAAAAAGACTGATACAAATACATGGCACGCACTTCGGCTGAATGTGCAATTGGAGAATGGTATGTTTCTATTTCCAGAAGGTGGCATAACGATTGATGACCTCCAGGAGTTTCCAGACGAACCCAAACGCATTGATCTTGTTGGTGTACATTCCAGCTTAATCCGGGATTATATCCTGGAAAACCCGCTCAGACCATTTGTAGAGACTCCCTGGGAGGCATTAACCATTGAACAGAAAATTGGCTTTGAAGATGAGCTCCGGAAAGAACTGGGCGCCACCCAAACCTCCCTGTTTCGGTTCATGACTAATCCTCCAAAGCATTTTTTATTTGATGCAGAGGTTTCTGCATTTTGTCGCGACCAACGAAACGACGATGTATTGTTTGCCATCAAAAAAGCTGACTTTGACCAGCACTTTGCTTTGATCCACCTCACCTGGACGGGCAAACAGGAGAGAGATGGCTACCCACATGCTGCCTACTATACAGACTACGATGAGTTCAAGCATACTGTCATGTATCCCGATAAGGCAGCATGGGAGGAGTAGTATGTTAGCGTGTGTCTGAAAAATTGGCATCAAACTACACTGTACATAATGTGCACATGTCAAAAACTGAACATTAAACAATGAAAAACGGATACTCAGACGTGAACGGAATCAGGATGTATTATGAGGTTCACGGGCAAGGCAAACCAATTGTGTTGATACACGGAGGAGGCTCAACCATTGAGACAACTTTTGGGAAATTAATACCGCTGCTCTCCGGAAGCAGACAAGTTATTGCCCTTGAATTACAAGCACATGGACGAACCAACGACCGTCAGGCAGACCTGTCTTTTGAACAGGATGCCGACGATGTGGCTACACTGCTGCAAAACCTGAATATAAACAAAGCTGATTTCCTTGGCTTTAGCAACGGTGGTACTACAGCTTTGCAAATAGCTATAAGGCATGCCGAAATAGTAGATAAGTTGATTTTAGGTTCAGCACTTGCCAAACGAGCCGGTGTTCCAGACTGGTTTTGGGGTTTTATGTCGCAAGCTTCGTTGGAAAACATGCCCGAACAACTCAAAGATGGCTACAAAAAAGTGGCAGCAGATGTCAATGGATTACAGGTAATGCACGACAGAGACGCCAAACGCATGGTGCATTTTACAGACATACCGGATGAGCAAATTCGATCCATACAAGCACCAACACTTATCATAATTGGTGATAAGGATGTCATTAAGCCCGAACATGCCCTTGAACTTCACCGGCAAATTTCAGCATCATCTCTGGCTATCATACCAGGCGGTCATGGACAATATATCGGAGAAATAACCACCATTACTCCTGATTTCAAAGAAAGCGATCTGGCAGTTCCCATGATAGAAAAGTTTCTGAATGGATAGTTGATTGCGGGTGGATGCGGTTGAGTAGGAAGACCGGGTAGTGGTGGAAAATGTGCCTGACTTATGCAGGTTCCCTGCCAGGGATGAACACATCATTTTGATCAGGCTTCCGGGAACTTTCAAATGCCCGCAAACGTATGTAGCTATCTGTTGAATAAAATAACAACTACTACTAATCATGGGTTACAGCGCATTTGTCTCTTGCAATTGCTTCAAAGAGGGCAAAATCACCTCCAAACCTCCTCACGAAGAATTCGTGGTGGAAGGTGAACGTGGTTTGGAGCTTAACATGGAATGGGAAGGAAACCAAAAGAAATTCAGCGAATTATGGCGATGGATCAGCGAAAATCCTTGTCAGCATAATTCTTTGACTATCTGTGATGAATGGGTGGCCAATGCAGGTGGCATGTCAAGCTTTCGATTCATTTGTCGCAAACTGGGAGAGCAAAACTTTCCTATCCTAAACACCTATTTGCCTACCTCGAATGATGGATTCTTGCCAGCCCAATATGCCCCGCAACTGCTTGAGGAGTTGCACAAAATGTGCAATCTGGAAATGGAAGAAACGACTATCGAACTGATGGAAATCAATAGAAACCATTTAGTATATTCCACAAACCAGGATCAAGTCAGCAGGTTTATTTTCGGGGGTAACTCACCATACAATTGCTATCTGAGCAAAGATGGCTTTTTGGTCATGAAGTACTACAAATTTGGGAAATATACCTTCCGAAGACGGGTATGGCAGTCAAAGTCATTCATTCAGGAAAAAGACGAGCGTGGTCATTTTTATTTCAAGGATAAAAATTCTAACCGTCGTATAAACCTCAATATCAACCTTATTCCGCTTGAAAGAGAAAACAATCAGTTTTTTGAATTCAAAGTAATAGAAAAAAGAGTGACTGTTTTAGATGAATACGGTTATGCGATCAGGCCTCTGTTAAAATTGGCAGAAGCCTCCATTGAAACTGGCAATAACATTTGCTGGACTTAAGTGCATGCCTACTGCCAGCGCAGCGTAATATACTGCGCTGGCAGCGGGGTTTACCAGAGCCGGGCGGATAACGGCTCTCGTGTTCAATTCAACCCCTTACATTTTCCTTCATAGAAGTAAGGATTTGGTTTTAGTAATTTATCATCTTTATCGAAGAATGAAACGCCGCTACCCACTACTTTTAGAGCCTTATTACCCATATTCCTTGGTGGAAAACCTTTATTGAAATTCAAATACAAGGTGTCGTTCTTTTCTTCATATTTTCCAATAAAATATTCATCATAGAAAAAAACGCCAGTCCAATGAATATCAAAATGTCCATTTTCCCTCAATTTAAACTTGGCCTGGTTTTGCGTTCCTTCAAAACAAGCCTCATAAACCACTTTCCCGTATAATATATCCGCATCAATATTTAATGGGTTATAAATGGTTTCAGCAAAAATTACCGGTACTATGATTATTGGAATGTATGCATATACTTTTTTGTAGTTTTCGTTAAAAAATAGTTTGAGCAAACCAATGATTCCCAAAATCAACAAAGTAAGTACCAGAAGCAATCCAGCTATTTGTAGCAAAGCATTCACTCCTGCAGAAAAAGACCTTGCCCAAATGGGATAGGTTTTTACCATCAGGAAAATGGTAATGGCTATGTATATGGATATTTTTATTCGTTTAGGCATTTTATGTTTGAGTTACGGAGTTAACGATTAACTTGTTTTTTTATGCCATCCAACTTTGCTGAATTTCTTTCCAAATATCTTCATAACTCCTATCCTTATCCACAAAGTAGGCTTCATATGGATTCACAATAAAAAAGGAGCCACATTTCTTTGAAACAGCAGAAAATAATTTTACCAAAATTCTAATATCGCTCTTGATACCAGATAGTGTCCCAAAAAGTGTGTCTGTAAAATGAAAAAAGGTCTTCATCTTAGTGGTCGCGAAACACTACTAAAAAAGAAGACCCGATGCAGTTAAGCAAGACACAAATTTCAGCACTTTTAACGGAAATTGCAAGCCA
>DATGWL010000083.1:0-1866 GCA_035299505.1 Saprospiraceae bacterium
ACCACCTGCCGGTGTTGTGTATGCGTACCCGGGTGCGGGTGAATACCGGCAGCCTCGCCGGCAAACTTGCGCTGCAATTTAACCAGGGTAAGAAAAGCGCCAAAAACAGTGGGAAATATCCCGATGGCCAGGGTAAAAAGCTGCCATTGAAAAAAGGAGGGGATCGTAATGGGAGCGCTGTAAAGAAAATAGGCCAGAACCATGTTGGCCGTTCCAATCAGGGCAATAAAGGCGATATTCAGCAGAATTTCCTTCCAGGTTCTCCATTTTTCTTCATGGAACACCTGAGGAAAGAGTCGGCAAACAGCCTGGATGAAAACGGAGACGCCCAGGGTAACCATGCCAAAGGCTGCGCAATGTTTCAGGTAAATCCACTCTTCGCCGGAATTTACCACAGTGCCGAAGGGTTTAAAGAAAAACAGGAAGAAGGTTACGAAAAGTCCGGCCCAGACACCGGTTTTTAAGCCGTTTGTCCATCGAAGTTCGAACGGATAGGGTTGGTATAGCCAGCTGAGCGATGCTTGCATAAGGATTGCTATCGAACAAAGGGCACGTCTACGGTTACCTCATTATTGGAACCGGGTTGCCAGGTGTATGCTTCAATCAGTTGCCGTGCTGCCTCATCACAGCCAAATCCGAGGGATTTTAGCACGATAAAGGAGCCTGGTTTGTTGTTTTGGTCCAGGGTAAACCTGATCCGCACGATACCGGAAACATTATTTTGCCGGGCTTGTTCAGGCAAACGGGCATTTCGGCGCAAGTAATCGTTGAAAGCATCCCAGCCGCCGGATGGCTGTGCGCTAGCAGCATTTGATGCTTTCTTTGGGGCCTCCTTTCCGGCAGGCGTTGCCGCTTTTGGCTTGGCCTTGGTTTTAGCCTTTTTGGTTGGAAGCGTATTGTATTGTGACATATCCACCTCATCCAGCACTTCTTCGGCTTTAGCTTCATCATCTGTCTGTACAGTTGCAACCCGCTCGGATGCGGCTACTTCGCCTGCGCCAGGCGCTGCAGGAGCAGATGAGCCATAAGACAATAGTTGATTGACTGAATCTGGCCTGGCCATGGTGGGATAGCTACTGCCAGGCAAGGCGGTTTGACTTAGGTTGATTTCAGACATATCCTTCAAGCGTTCGGGCGCTGTGCTTCTGGAAGGCGCCGCAGCGAGATCCGGCAAATCGGTATTAAAAGGTGTGTTCTCAGCCATGTCGCGCGAGCGCTCAACAGCAGCACTTCTGGAAGGAACCTCGGCCAGATCCGGCGAATCAGAACCAATTGATGATATGGTATCGGTCAAAGTGCGCGTGGGCTCAGGCGACTGCGAGATTTCTCCGGAAACCCCTGCTTTCTCTGACAAAGTGGAAGGCATGAGCCAAATAACGCCCAGTATAATAACCCCGATGGCTGCGGCTGCGGCAAGCATTTGCGGGAAGTACAGCTTGCGGGCGGTACCGGAACGCGCCTGTAACCGTTGCTGCAAAGAGGCCAGATGTTTGGCATGATCCGCCTCAGGCACAGCCATATACCCTTCCGCCGTTTCCCGACGGAAGGCATCGGAATCGGTCAAAGCCTGCAACTCCTGCTCGTCGGCCCGGGTGAAATCACCCGATTGCCAGCGCTCGAGCAGTTCAAGCAGCCTTTTATCGTTGTCGTAAGGGTTGGCCATATTTAATGTACCGGCGGGTTTAGCCGACGTGGTTTGATGTGGTTTGAGGGGTTTGAGGGGTTAGGGGCTGGAGCTGTAATTTGGGGTGGATCGTTCCAGACAGTTTTTCAGATTTCGTTTGCCATTTTGAATGAAGGATCGAACTTTACCCAGTTCTTCCGACATCATATCTGCGATTTCCTTGTAGGATTTGTCTTCGTAAT
>DATGWL010000084.1:0-32351 GCA_035299505.1 Saprospiraceae bacterium
AGGCCGTAAGGGTAGAACTGCCACCAGGGCAGAAGGGTGTGGTGGCAATATTGATGGTGGGGGTGGGCAGCGAATCGAGGGTTACACTGCCTGTATTGGAGCAACCGTAAGCGTTGGTGACAGTTACGGTGTAGGTACCTGATTGACTGGTTACAAATACAGCGCCATTAATATTATTAGACCATTGGTAGGTAGTGTAGCCGAATGGGGCAGAAAGAATGCTGTTTTGACCCGGGCAAATAGCCGGAACACTCATGTTTATGCCGATTTCAGGTACGTCTGTAGCTGGCACCCAGAATTCTTTGGTGCCGGTGCAGCCCAGGTTATTCGTAACTGTTACCGTATAGGTTCCGGGTTCATAGACTGTTAGCGGGTTCGTGGTTTGCCCATTATCCCAGAGATAAGCGCTGAAATTCGGGAAAATTTGTATAAAACCGGTATCTGCTTCCGTACACATACCAAGCGGACCAGAAAGTACTGGCTGAACCGGAGGGCTGAGTGGAATGGTAATGTTGTCTGTAAATGGGCATCCGAACTCATCTTCAATGGTGAGGGTGTATGTTCCCGGGCCATCAATGGTGAGCGGAATATTGCTGCTTCCGCCGGGCATCCATTCAATTTCGGTCAGGATAACACTGTCCAGGCCGTTTACTGTGAGTTCGTATTCTGTTTCAGGACAGATGCCCAGCGGGCCAATGATTTCCATTGGTCCATCGAAAAATACGCCTTGTGCGGTGTAGGTGTTATCCCAGTGTACCTGCTCACAACCTGCACTGTTGGGGTCGCTCAGAGGATCGTACTCCCAGGAACCGGGAGGGGTAACGGTGATTTTGTGGGCAAATTCGCCGGTGTTCCACAATACTACAATGGGCAGATTCTGCCCGGAGAAAAGGAACTGCACAAAGGCAGCCAGTTCAATGGTTTGTGTAGCACAGTTAGGCGTAGCCACTGTGATGGGGTTACAGTGGCCCCAAATCATGGATAGCGAATCCAGGGTGTTTGGGGTCAATCTTAACGGAGCGCCATCAGGGGAGATCATGTAGGCAGTTCCATTGGTGGGATTTCCATTGGTGGGATCTCCATTAGCCTTCACGGAGAAGGTAAAAAACGTTAAAAAAACGGGGAGAATCCACCTGAAACAGGTGTAGAGTTGCGTCATACTCGGGCTTTTTTGTATTAAATGGCTGGTAATTGGTATTAAAGATACAACGAACCTTAGAAATGCTTGCTGGTTCAACCGAAAATACTCAAAAATTCCCAAATAATACAGAAATGCCAAATTTAGACATTTGCTCTTACACCTCAATTATCTTGCGTTTCAGTTCAAAATGTTTGCCCAGATACACTTTTCGCACCATCTCATCTGCGGCAAGTTCTTCTGCAGTTCCTGCTTTTAGAATAGCCCCCTCAAACATCAGGTAGGCGCGGTCTGTAATGCTCAGGGTTTCCTGCACATTGTGGTCGGTTATTAATATGCCAATGTTCTTGGTTTTGAGTTTGGCCACGATGTACTGAATGTCTTCTACCGCAATAGGGTCGATCCCCGCAAAAGGTTCGTCCAGCAGGATAAATTTAGGGTCGCTGGCCAGCGCGCGCGCGATCTCAGTGCGTCGGCGTTCGCCACCGGAAAGGGTATCGCCATTGCCTTTGCGCACTCGGCCGAGGTTAAATTCATCAATGAGCGCCTCCAGTTTATCAGCCTGTTCGGCCTTGCTGAGTTTGGTCATTTCCAGCACTGCCCGGATATTGTCTTCCACCGTGAGTTTGCGAAAAACACTGGGTTCCTGCGGCAGGTAACCAATGCCTTTTTGGGCCCGACGGTACATGGGCAGATTGGTGATTTCTTCGTCTTCCAGATATACATGGCCATCGGTGGGCTTGATAAAACCCACAGTCATGTAAAAAGAGGTGGTTTTACCGGCGCCATTTGGCCCCAGCAAGCCCACAATTTCTCCTTGTTTTACATCAAAAGAAACACCACGCACCACAGTGCGTTTTCCGTAGGTCTTGAAAATGTTCTCGGCGCGTAATATCATGTTTGGGACGATGAACGATGGGGGAAAGGTCATTTAGGATCTTTAGGGGTCATTTAGGGTCATTTAGGGTCATTTAAGGTCATTTAAGGTCATTTGGGGTCATTTAGGGTCATTTAGGGTCATTTAAGGTCATTTGGGGTCATTTAAGGTCATTTGGGGGCATTTTTTTAAAACCTGCTTATCAGGGTTTTGCCAGTTGGAATAAATGGCCATAAATGACTTTTAATGACCCTAAATGACTTTTAATGCCCCCAAATGACTTTTAATGCCCCTAAATGACTTTTAATGCCCCCAAATGACTTTATTATCCCAGCAGTTTTTTAACGGTTTCAGAAATGGTACGACCTTCGGCTTTGCCGGCAAGCGCTTTGTTGGCAGCACCCATCACTTTGCCCATATCTTTGGCAGAAGTAGCGCCCACCTCACTGATGATCTGACTGATAATAGCCTCCAGTTCAGCGCCTTCCAGCATGGCTGGCAGGTACCTGCGAATAACTTCTACTTCTTCACGCTCTTTTTCTGCCAGTTCCGGGCGACCATTTTTTTCGTAAATTTCCATGGATTCCTGGCGTGTTTTCACCAGTTTTTGCAGCATTTGCACTTCACGGGTTTCATCAATGGCCTGACCAGTACCATCAGTTTTAGCCAATTGTATTACTGATTTGATGGCACGGATACCGCGCAGCGTTACTTCGTCCTTGGCTTTCATGGCCACCACCAGATCCTTGTTGATTTTTTCTTCCAGAGACATATGTTGAGTGTTGAGTTGGTGAGTTTTTGAGTTGGTGAGTGTTTGAGTGTTTGAGTTGGTGAGTGTTTGAGTGTTTGAGTTGGCGTTGCCTTTGTTCACCCAGTCGGCTTTTTCCCCAAACTACCACTCATCCCAAACTTAATCGAACTCAAACACTCACCAACTCAAACACTCAAACACTCAAACACTCGAATAAACGTTTTTCCTTGATCAAAAGTGCCACTTGTTCCGGGACTTTTTCTTCCCAGCCTTTTTGTCCGTTCCGAATTTGATGTAGTATTTCTTTGTGGTAAATCCCCAAAATAGAGGGATTAAACCCTTCAATGTCCACAATGTTGCGCATTTCCAGCAAATGATCGTACAAAAAGTGAATCAAGGGCGGTATCGGCAGGTTTTGTGCCGTAATAAGTGCCGGATTGCCTGGAATCTGATCGTTTTCATGGGCTAAAGCCGGATACACATAAAACCTTACATTGCGTGGAAATACTTCCCCGAATGCCGCCAAGAGGTTGTCGGGATTGGCTTCGCTGGTTTCACCTAGAATGTTTTGCAACTTCCGGGCGCCCATAGCCAAACCAATTTTTGGAATTTTATAATCCGCAAAATACGCAATCAATTTTTTATGCTGCATGCAATCAGACAGAATCACGGTTTGCCCAAGGGCACATAAAATATCTGCTCTGTCCAGAAAATCTTTTTCATCCAGCGAGCCATCTGATTTCAAATTGTCAAGCGTGATTTCCGTCAGAAAATAGGTGTTTTTTCCATCTACATCCGGTTCTGCCTGAAACTGCCGGTAGGCGCAACGAATCATATCCTGCTGCACCAGCGTGGGCGGCCGATAGCTGCCCCGGGCTATGAGTATGGATTTCCTGTACAAAAATTCTCCTGCATGCAGACTGTTCCCGTCCGGGCCAAAAATGGCCACATCCGTCAGCTTGTTTTTCACGAGCCACAAACAAACCAGCCGGTTGTCAATGTGCGCAAAATCAGGCCCGATCAACCGCACCATATCTATTTTGACCCTACCGGAAAGATTGTCCATTAGCGATTGGAGCAATATTTCCGGGTTGTTGTGGTACCTGAAACAGGCATACAACATATTGACTCCTAAAATCCCCACGGCCTGTTGCTGCAGCCGGTTGTCCTGGTCCAGCAAACGCACATGAAGCACCAGATCATTGGGCGTTGAATTGGGGTGCAACTGAAAACGCAGGCCCAGCCAGCCATCGCCTTTAATGGTCTTTTGGTAATTAATGGCCGCTACGGTATCCGCAAAAGCGAAAAAACATTGTTCGGGGCGTTGCGTGCGCAATCGACCTTCCATCAGGGCATATTCATGCGCCAGCATTTTGTACAACCTGGATTCACAAACATAACGCCCCTTTCCCTGTTCTTCAGTGCCGTAAATTTCATCGCTCACAATTTTATCGTAAGCGCTCATGGTTTTGGCAATGGTGCCTGCTGCTGCACCTGCCTGAAAAAAATGCCGCGCTACTTCCTGCCCCGCTCCAATTTCGGCAAAAGCACCATACACCCGGTCATCCAGATTGATTTCCAGTGCTTTCTGTTCAGTCTCTAATATCCGCCGGGTCATGAGTCAAGTGTTTTGGTGCTTTAGTGTTTTGGTGTTTTGGTGTTTTGGTGCTTTAGTGTTTTGGTGTTTTGGTGTTTTAGTGTTTTGGTTTATGCGCCCCAAACAACCGCATCTATATCCAACCGAATGCCAACTCAAACACTCAACAACTCAAACACTCAGGCACGCACAAAGGTACGCCTGAAATGGCTATCTCCGATAGACTTCGGTGGGTCTTCCGCTGAAAATCCCCAACAACCCATACCTTTGCGCGCCCTGCCAATCAAATTGTCTTTGAACTTGATACACACCACCACTTTATGAAATTTGCAACCAAAGCTATACACGCCGGTGTTGAACCGGATCCTGGAACAGGAGCGGTCATGACGCCTATTTTCCAAACGTCTACCTACGCGCAAAGCGCTCCCGGCGTTCACCATGGCTATGAATATGCCCGTACCCAAAATCCTACGCGTTCTGCACTGGAAAAAAACCTCGCAGCGCTCGAAAATGGCGTAGATGCAATCTGCTTTTCCTCCGGACTGGCCGCTCAGGATGCCGTGATCAAACTGCTTAAAGCCGGCGATGAAGTGCTGGCCGTGAACGACTTGTACGGCGGCTCTTACCGGCAAATGGTGCGCGTTTGGGGACAATGGGGACTGAAAAGTCGCTTTGTAGATATGTACAATGCCGAAAATGTGGCTAAGGAAATCAGCCCGGATACCAAACTGATCTGGATTGAAACGCCTACCAACCCCATGCTGAACATCGTGGATATCCAGGCGGTATGTGCCATTGCACGTAAACATGGCATTCTTACCTGTGTGGATAACACCTTCGCCTCTCCTTTCCTGCAAAATCCGCTGGACCTCGGCGCCGATATCGTGTTGCATTCAGCTACCAAATACATTGGCGGACACTCTGATGTGGTACACGGTTGCCTGATTGTGAAAGACGCTGAACTGGCTCAACGCCTGCACTTCATCCAGAATGCCTGTGGCGCCGTTCCGGGTCCGCAAGACTGCTTCCTGATCCTGCGCGGTATCAAAACCCTGCACCTGCGCGTGCAACGCGCCTGCGAGAACGCCGCTGCTGTAGCTCAATATCTTGCCAACCACCCCAAAGTGGCTAAGGTATACTGGCCTGGCTTTGCCTCTCATACCGGTCATGAAATCGCCAAACGCCAGATGCGCATGTTCGGCGCCATGGTTTCTTTCGACCTGAAAGACAATTCCATAGAAAATGCCACCCGGGTAATGAGCCGCACCGAACTGTTCACGCTGGCTGAATCGCTCGGCGGTGTTGAATCCCTCATCGGTCACCCGGCCAGCATGACCCATGCCAGCATCCCACGTGAAGAACGCCTTAAAGTAGGCCTCACGGACTCCCTCATCAGGTTAAGTATTGGTGTTGAAGATGCCGATGATCTAATTGCGGATCTTGAACAGGCTATTGGGTGATTGGGAGGTTGGGGAGTCATTTAAGGGGCATTTTTGGGGTCATTTTCTTTGGTCATTTGGATCATTTAATCAACGTGGGTTGTTATCCAGAGGATCTATACCGCAATAACACGGCGTGTCTTAAAGATCTGGCCAAACAACGATATAATGCCCTGCCGAACGTCTCTGCGAAAATCTGCGGGAGAATTTGCGTAGATCTGCGGGAAACCTCCCGCGCGATGAGTTTCCCGCAGATTTTCACAGATTTCACCCGCAGATTTTCGCAGAAAGCGTGCGGTTTTATGGATCACGGTGATTCTGGCTCCAAAAAAACCTCCGTATGGTAAAAACAACGAGGGTTGTCATCCCGAGCATCGGGATGACAACCCACTTTGATTAAATGACCCAAATGACCCCTAAATGACCCAAATGACCCCTAAATGACCCCTAAATAACATCCAAGGTCATGAAATACTCATTCCTGTTTCTTCTGCTTACTACACTGATGCGCCCGGCATTGCAGGCTCAAAATCTCCAGAAATTGGGTCACTTGCCTTATGCGCCGCTTAGCCTGGCGGGCTGCTGGCATCATGTAGATCAAAACGGCGGCGAATGGGCGCTGGTGGGTACCAGTGCCGGAATGAGTATTGTAGATGTGTCTAACCCAGCCCAACCCACCGAACGCTTTCAGGTGCCCGGATTAACCAACAACTGGCGCGAACTGCGTACCTGGGCAGGATATGCTTATGTGGTGTCTGAAGCTACACCCAGCGGGGTTACCATCGTCAACCTGAACCTGCTTCCCGATACTATTGCGTGGAAAGTTTGGCGGGGCGACGGTATTTTCCAGGATAGTGTGGTGAGCAACCATGCCGTTCAAGCCGTAGATGGGTATATGTACCTTTTTGGTGGCGATGAAGTAGCCCTGGGCGTGGTAATCGTGAGCCTGGAGGACCCCTGGAATCCGAAAATTCAATCAGGTATCTCGGATTTTTATGTGCACGACGGCTTTATCCGGGGCGATACGCTCTGGACCAGCGAGGGCGGACAATCGCAAATTGGCGTGTACGATGTATCAGATAAAGCCAACCCGAAACTGATTACCCGGTTCCCGCACCAACCCGGCTATTCTCACAATTCCGAGCTGTCGGCCAACAGCAAAGTGCTGTTTACAACGGTGGAAACGGTCAACCAGCCACTGGCATCCTTTGATGTATCTAATTTGGATGATATCAAACAGTTGGATCTGTACAAACCCAGCAAAAAACCAGCCGGTGAAGTCCATAATGTGCGGGTTTTCCCGGGCGATTTCCTCGTTTGTCCAAGTTATCGCGGCCAATTAACGGTGGTGGATGCCTCCCGCCCCGAAAACATGATTGAAATTGCCTGGGATTCGCTGGGTAACAGCCTGGTTTGGGATGCCGATCCTTACCTGCCTTCAGGCATCATACTGGCTACCGCCAAAAACGAAGGTTTGTTCATTTACCAAATGAACTACCAGCACGCCGCCTGGCTGGAAGGCGCCGTAACAGATCTGTTCAGCGCGGCGCCACTCGCAGATGCCAAGGTTTTTGTGCTCAATACCCCTAATGCAGATACCACCATGGTTGATGGCCGCTACCAGACAGGCGCGGCCCAGAGCGGCAACTATGTGGTGCGTGTAGAACGCAATGGCTACGAAACCCAGGTACACAGCAATATTGCCCTCAACAGCGGGACTGTAACCCTTCGGAATTTTGCCTTAAAACCCCTGGTCATTGCGGTAAATGAACCGGACGAAGATCAGGCCGTACAGGTATCGCCCATCCCGTTTTCCCGATACCTGAAAATCACGGTTCCAACACAGTATCAGGCGGTCAATTGGCAACTTTGCGACCTGAAAGGCGCCGTTCTGAGGGAAATGCAGGGGATGCCATCCGAAAATGTGGAGTTTCAGTCCCTTCAATCACTTCCGGATGGCTTCTATATACTGCGCAATAACAAGGGATACAGTCAGCAGCTGCTTAAGTCTTCTGCTCAACACTAATTGCGATGGGGGCGTTACTAATGTTGTATCACCACCCGTTGCGCCCAGCGTTGATCCGCGCGTTCCACCAGCAGGTAATACACGCCCGCAGGCAGCTCAGCCACGGATAGATTAAATATGGTTGTGTGTCCGGATTCCCACTGCACTGTTTGGCCGTTCACATTGCACAAACGAAGCGCTGTCCATTCAGGCACAGCGCGTTCCAGTTGTACCCTGATCATTTCCGATGCCGGCACAGGAAAAATGCTGAGCGTTTGAGCATCTTCAGGCTCCTGTGTGGCAACAGAAGATAGGGTAATGGTTAAGACCGAAGAACATCCATTACCCGTACTTACGGTTACCGAATATTGCCCGTTGGAAAGCCCGGAAATATCTTCCGTTGTGCTGCCATTACTCCACTGGAACGTTACCGGAGGAGTGCCATTCAATACCAGCAAATCAATAAATGCATCCATGGCGCCCGGACTGGTTTCTTCATCGGCCAGGGCCAGCACGGATAGGGGCGGGGAAAGCAACAAAGAAGCGCTGGTTGAACAGTTGGTAAGATCGGTTACGGTTACCGTAATGGTGCCGGAAAACCCTACAGGAATGGGTTCTTCCTGACTGGTACCGCCGGTAGACCAGGCATAAAGATATGGTCCTGTGCCTCCCGTTACCTCCGCCACAATGGTTTTAGGGTCGTCGGTACAAGGGTTTCCCTGTATGGAAAACAGCACAGAAAGTACGGTATTGTTTTCCATAATCGTCACACAACTCGATTTGGTACAGGTGTTTCCAGCTGTTACGGTTATGCAATAGGTGCCTGGTTCGGTGATGATTACCGACGTAGCGCTGGAGAATGGCGGCTCGCCCGCGCGCGCCCAGGAGAAGGTTTGTACATCACTACTGGTTAGCGCATTGAGCGTTAATGATGGCGCATTACAGCCCAGTACAAACCCGTCATCGCTTATTATGCTGAGAGTCGGCACATCCAAATCCACCACCAGGTCAATAGTATAATTTTCAGAGCAGCCATTGGCGTTGCTTAAAACCGTGAAAACATCCGTTACGCCCGTCATGTTGACCTGCTGGTTCGGGAAAACCTCCACGCTGTTGAAAAAATATTGGATGTTGGGCGGGGCGTCCGGTACCGTAAATGAAGGCGTGAGCATGGTACAGTTCACAACCACCTCGGAGGGTATATTGGGGGTGGGCAAAAGGGTATCCAGGTAAACCGTGGCATATGCGGCTGTAGTGCAGCCGTTGGGAGCAGTTACCACCACCGTGTACACGCCGGGCTGGGTGGCCGTAAACCCAGGGTGCAGACTGCCGTCAGGGTTGTACCACTGCACCGAGCTGTTGGCTGGCGAGAAATTGGTGCCCAGGGTTAATGATGGGTTGCTGCAGGTAAGACTGCCGCCGAGTGCAATGGCAGTAGGACCATTGCCAGGTTCAAAAATAACCCATTTAGGCGCTCCGGTAGCTGTTTGGTAAAAAGCGCCGCCGCCGGGAGTTACCTCCAGTTTTACAGCTCTAACGGAATAAAAAAGGGTGTCGGCCACCGGATTCAGGTCTTCAAAAGAGGTTTGAAAAAGCAAATCAGGCGTCAGTCGGGTGTAAGGACCGTCCTGACTGAATGCCCGGTACACCAAATAGGCATTTACCTCCGGATCGGTGGAGGCATCCCATTGCAGACTTACGCGGTTACAATTGGATTGCACGCTCAGGTTCCGGGCAGGCGGCACCACGCGCGCCCGCAGGGTGGGGTCGCCCAGCAGCGATACATGGATGCCGCTTTCAGCTGATAAATGGCCGTAAGCATCGTTGTATTGGGCATTTTGTGTTTCCACGAGGCAATGTCCAATGGTTTCGCCGGTGGCCAGGCTCTGTTTCATCCAATGCGGTTTACCACCCCAGTTTACGGCTAACACACCGCCTTTGGAGGCCAGTAAAGCTGGCAACAGGGGATCCGTTTCGTAATCCCAATCGCCAAAATAATTGCCGTGCAGGGCCGCAAAAATGGACTGAATGGAGTCGGTGGCATAGTTGCTCGCCGAACCGATATCGCCTGCGCTGGTGTAACTACTGTTGATGGCTGCGCCAAAACGGATCAGATGCCGGGCATTACTGCGGAAATTACCGGCACTCACACCAAATTCGCCCACCAGGGGGTATGCATTGCGGTAGCCATCGGCAGCATACGCCGCCCCGCCGCCCCAACCTTCCCGATCATCAATAAGCGCTGTTTTAGGCGTTTGATAGAAACCGTTTCTCCATTGGCGGTTTTTGAAAAAATACTGGCGCAGTAATTCAACCGGCGTGGTGCCAAAAGTAGCCACACTCAGGTTGCTGAAATCTATTCGGCCAACCGGCAATTCTATGGCAGAAGGCAAGGTGTTTTGGTCAAATTTGCCATCGCCCGGAACGTTTCGGTTTGCCTGTCGGGCTGTATTGGGAATATTCACCGAATTATCAGTCCAAATGCCGTCTACATCACCATAGTATGCGTCGCAGGGCCATGCGCCCACGTGATCGGATTGCCCGTCCCAGGCTGTACTGCCGGAATAAGGCACCGGCACCGGCCCGATCAGCATAATGGCCTTTATCCCTTCCGGGTCGGCATTGTAGGCGCTAACTATTTGATTTTTAACCCACTGTACAGAGGTAAACGGGCCGGTTTTAAACGGTACAATAGCCCATCCTTCTCCGCGCAGGTCGTTTTTATAAGTCACCAGATCGGCGCCCAGCAGATCGGCCGTGGTGGAGTCGATAAATACCAGCAGCTTACTGCCAGCATCATTTACCGGTGTAAAAAAATTGGCAAAAGCATAGCCATAGGCTGTCTGACTGCCGGTTTTTCGCTCCAAAGCATATTCATAGGTTTTGGAGGCGTCCAGACCATTGTCAAAATAACCATTGAGCAGGGTTTGGGGAGCGTTTACCAGTTCAACCCAGGTATTGCCCGCCTCCCCTTTTATCCTTCTGCGCAGGATAATATCAGAGGCTTGTGGATTGGGCCAGCTCAAAAAAGTAGCGGGAGGATTCAGTGCGGCATTGATTTGCAGTGGAACCGCAAGATCCTGCGGATTTTGTGCCAATACGAAGAAGGCGTGCCCCATCAGGCACAGTAGTGTAAGTAATCGGAGCATGGGCAAAAAAAGTTTTTGAGTGCCTGAGTTTTTGAGTGCCTGAGTTTTTGAGTGCCTGAGTTTTTGAGTGTTTGAGTGTTTGAGTTTTTGAGTTTTTGAGTTGGATGGGAATTTACGGCGAAGTTCTCAAACTCCGCTAAAATAATATAACTGCCTTGCATAGATCAAACGCAATACCCGGCGCATGCTAACTCAGGCACTCAAACACTCAGGCACTCAAACACTCAGGCACTCAAACACTCAAAACGCTATATTTGCCCAATGTAATTTTTTAAACCGCTTTCTTTTCATGAAAAAGTTTACACATTTAGCTCTATTAGCCTTGTTTTTGTTGGTGAATGGTTGCCAGAAACAAGAACAGACTTCACAATCTTTCAGTAAAACGGATCCTACGGAACTGGATTTGCTGATTCGGAACAAAATGGAATTGTACGGCGAATTTCGCTGGGAATGGGCTTCCGAGGCTCATGTCTGGGCGGCGCTGAGCAATTCGGATTATGTACTCTCGGTAGGTTACCAGCCGGAAGGCGAACAAAACGTGGCCGATCGCTTGCACCTGCTCGACATACAGTCTGCCGGGTTGCAGCAGGCGCGGAACGAAGTGCTGCGTTTGGTGCTGGAAAACGAATCCCGCCTCAACCCTGAGCTCACGGAAAAAGACCTGCTGGCCTTCCGGGAAAATGCCAAACTGCCCGTATTCTGTGTGTACGTAAAAAATCCGGCTACCATCAGCGCATTACGCGCCTCAAAGCTGGTAAGATATGCAGAACCTATTGGTTATGAACCATATATGGCTGCTCATGCCGGCGAACGTTCTGGCTCTGGCTGCGACAGCAATGGTCCGGAACCCGGGCTGCAGCCTGGTGTTCATTACACCAATATTGCGCCTGATTGCAAACGTTCCTGGAATTATACCAACCACAAAATTCCGGAAGCATGGGAAAACAGCACCGGCGCTGGATGCAAAGTAACCATCATTGATACCGGCGCCAACGATGATCAGGACAACCTGGATGCCGCTTTCAATCAGGGTGATTCCCAGGGCCGCAATATTGAAAAATACGTAACCCTGCCATCCGATGGACCGCCGGAAACACCGCATGATCAGTGTGGGCACGGCACGTCTATGCTGGGCGCCTGCGCAGCCCCCCGTGGAGAAGACGGCGCAGCTGTAGGTGTAGCGTACAACTGCGATCTGGTGAGTATCCGCGCTGCCGCCGATGTGTACCTCAACGAAAGCAGGGAAGTAGTAGGCGTATCTGATGCTTTTGTGCAGGCTGGCGATTCAGACACCAAGATTATCAGCATGAGTATGGGCAGGATCACAACCTCCAACCAGATCAAAGACGCCATCAAATATGCCCACAATCAGGGAAAACTCATTTTCGCGGCAGCAGGCACCTCTTTTTGGTGGACCAGCTGGTTCTGGGGCGTAATTTTTCCGGCCAGTTTGACGGAATGCTCCGCCGTAACAGGCATGAAAACCAACCTCACTTCCGCTTGCGGCGATTGCCACAAGGGAGGCAAGGTGGACTTTGTGGTAGTTATGGAGCGCACTGCTGATGGAAAAAATCCGCTTTCGCTGGCCGATTCCGGCGATGATCCCAGCATGGTAGGCGGCTCTTCAGTTGCCACAGCTACCACCGCAGGCATTGCGGCACTGGTATGGGCGAAAAACCCCGGCTTCACCAGAGCACAGGTGTTCGACAAGCTCAAGCAAAACGGCAACTACTGGCCCAATCGCCACGCTAATTTCGGTTGGGGCCGTATCAACGCCCAAACAGCGACACAGTGAGTGTTTGAGTTGGTGAGTGTTTGAGTTGGTGAGTGTTTGAGTTGGACACCACTAAGACACTAAGGGCACTAAGGGGAATAAGTGGTGGCCTAATTTAATATTTAATTTAGCCAAAGTCTCCTCAGTGCCCTTAGTGCCTTAGTGGTGTCCTAATTTAATTATTAATTTAGCCAAAGTCTCCTTAGTGCCCTTAGTGCCTTAGTGGTGTCCAACTCAAACACTCACCAACTCACCAACTCAAACACTCACCAACTCAAACACTCACCAACTCAAACACTCACCAACTCAAACACTCAAACACTCACCAACTCAAACACTTCTTTCTATCTTTGCACTTCGCAACTATGGGACGCATTCTGGCTATTGATTTTGGATTAAAACGAACAGGGATTGCCGTTACGGACCCTCTAAAGATCATTGCCAGTGCCCTGACTACGGTGCCTACGGCGGAAGTGCTGGATTTTTTAAAAAATTATTGCAGTACGGAAGAGGTAGAGTGCTTTGTACTCGGGTTGCCGCTGTATCCCGACGGGAATCCGGCGCAAATTGCCCCGCAGGCAGATGCATTTGCAGTGCGTCTTCAAAAACAATTTCCCGAAAAATCCATTATCAGACAGGATGAGCGCAATACTTCCAACCAGGCCAAGCAAATCATCCTGCAAAGCGGTGTTAAAAAACAAAAACGCCGCGATAAAGCCATGGTGGATAAAATCGCTGCCGCGTTGATTCTTGAACAATACATGGAAGAAAATTACTGGTCTCCCATTTAACCCCAATTACCACACTCACACCACATGCTTTTGCCGATCTATGCCTACGGGCAACCCGTTTTAAAGAAAATAGCCGCTCCTATTGAATCTGATTATCCTGATTTACAGGCACTTATAGCCAATATGTGGGATACCATGTACCATGCCGACGGAGTGGGCATAGCAGCGCCTCAGGTGGGGTATGCCATTCGGTTGTTTTTGATTGATACCGAACAGCTGGACCGGAAAGACAAAGAACTTGCGCCTACTGATATGCCTATGAAACAGGTTTTTATCAATGCGCAAATTCTGGAATCAAGCGAGCAGCCATTCACCTACGAAGAAGGCTGTTTGAGTATTCCCGATATCCGCGGCGATGTGGAACGTCCGGAAGGCATCCGAATCCGCTGGCAGGATGAAAATTTCCAGGAGCATGAGGCAGATTTTACAGGCATCAACGCACGGGTTATACAGCATGAATACGACCACATTGAGGGTGTTTTGTTCACAGAACGACTCAAACCGCTCAAGAAGCGACTCATTCAGCGGAGGCTGGATGCCATCAAGGTTGGGCGGATCAAAACCGACTACAAAATGCGGTTTTACACCGCCCGCTGACGTCAGAGCGGGCCGGAAGAGTTTATAACTTTTTGTTATGGTATAAAAGTTGCAGTTGGAGCAGGCAAATAATCTTTCCGTGCTTATGCTCCGCCATCTTGACATACTAGTAGCAGATCACCACCCCATTTTTGCAGAGGGAATCCGTTCCCTGCTGTCCAATTCCAAAGAGGGAGAATTTTCATTCCATATCAAAGGAGTAGCCGTCAATGGCTCCCAGGTGGAAGAATACCTGGATAATTCCCAGCCAGATCTGTTTTTGCTCGATCCGGATCTTCCAGATGCGGAAGGTCTGAAAATTGTAGCATCCGTGAAGCAATCCGGCCCCAAAACCCGTGTACTGATCTTGAACGGCTCTGTAGATCCGCTACAAATTCAGGCGGCCTTCCGCGCCGGCGCCGATGGCTACATGCTCAAATCAGGCACCCACGAAGAATTGCTGAAAGCTGTTGGGGAACTGGCTGAAGGAAGAACCTATGTAGGACGCGGTTTAATGCCCTTTGCAACCCAACAGGAAGCTGACGGCCTCTCGCCCGAAGTTCGTTTTGCCCGTCAGTACCAACTCACCAAGCGGGAAATAGAAATCCTGAAGCTCATCGGACAGGCCCTGACCAACAAAGAAATAGCTGACAGGATTTTCATCAGCGACCAAACGGCCAGTGTTCACCGGAAAAATATTATGCGCAAACTCGGTGTAAACAGCACCGGCGCCCTGATTAAACTTGCTTTTGAAAACCATTTGGTGTAGAACGGCCGCCGCAAAGTGTCGGAATCGGGTCAAATGACTGTTTTTCTCAGGCATTAATTCTTTTTTAATTTGACTTTTCAGCCTTAGTTACCGTACATTTGCACTGCTTCCTCCTGAGATAATTGCGCCTTTAGCGCATTTCACATTCTCTTAACCTTCTTGCTGTCCAAAACGATGTACGTTAGGCATCGTTTTTGCTATTTCTCTGGCACTGATCTGTTTTTGAAAATCCTTCGAAACAAATCATGACTTTTTTATCTTTGTGCGTTTAAAGCATGCTGTGGGAAAGTCTTGATTCTGAGAACACATCTCTTGAAACAAGCACATTCAATCGATTACATTTTTTTCTAATCAGTTAACTCATGAAAAAAGCGAATTCTACACTCTTTTTCAATGCTTTGGGATGGTTGTTTGCGCTGGCTTTATCGCTTTCGGCCAACAACGCTGCAATCGCCCAGTGTAACATGATCTGCAACGATCTGGTACAAATCACGCTGGATGACGACTGTGAGACAGAAATTTTGCCCGACATGATTCTGGAAGGCAATGGCTGTCCAAACGGAAACTTTCAGGTTCAAGCCAAAATCAATGGCGTTTGGACTCCCGGATCCGGCAACTTCGTGGCAACCGCCGCACACATCAACCTCACGCTGCCTATCCGCGTGAAGGATCTCATCTCCGGCAACTCTTGCACAGGTCTGGCCCATATTCTGGACGTACTGCCTCCGGTGCTGGATTGTGAGGATATCAGCCTCAATTGCGCTGTAACTACCTACACGCCAGATTACCTGGAAGATGTACTGAACATCGCAGCCGGCTGGCCTGACTATCAGGAAAATTGCACCAACGTAACCCTGACATACATTGATCAGTGGTTCGATCTGGGCTGCTCCGGTAGCATCAATGGTCAGCAGGACATCAGTGCTTATGTGATCCGTAAATGGACTGCAGAAGACGAAAGTGGCAACACTTCTACCTGCAACCAATACATCTACTTCGAGCGCCGTCACTCTACCGATGTGTTCTTCCCACCGAACGTAACCGTGGACTGCAGCGATCCGGTAACAGACCCTAACACCACAGGTGTACCTTACGTGCAGGAATTCGGCGTACAATTCCCGGTTTGGCCAAACGGTACTTTCTGCGAACTGAATGCTACCTTCCAGGATCTGCCACTTCCGGTTTGCGATGGCACACACAAAATTCTGCGTACCTGGACTATTTACGACTGGTGCCGCCCTAATGGCCCAACCAATCCGCTGACCTATACACAGATTATTAAGGTAGAAGACTCCACCGGCCCCGAACTGGATTGCCCGGAAGACATGACCGTGGGTACCAACCCGAACGACTGTCAGCTGGACTTCGACCTGCCAGACGTAATTGTAAGCGATAACTGCTCACGCCTGTCTTCCATTGAAGCTCAGTTCATGGACTTCAACGGTATCATGCGCAATATCTACGGTACTTTCACCACCTTCCCGGGCAACAACCCATGGGATCGCGACACCCTGGCGGTGCTTGGCTACGCCAATAACCTCGGTATCGGCGTAACCACGGTGAAATACATTATTAAAGACGACTGCGGAAACATCACCGAATGTGTGTTCGATGTAACCGTAGAAGACAGCACCCCACCAAACGTTTCCTGCGATCAAAACACCAAAGTTGCCCTCAATGTAGACGGCATGGCGCTGGTGAATGCAGAAACTTTCGATGATGGCTCTTATGACAACTGCGCTCCTGAAGTGTACTTCAAAGTGCGTCGTATGAATCCGAACGGCTGCCAGGACGAAAACCAGTTCCACGACCAGGTTAAGTTCTGCTGCGAAGATATCGGCGATACCGTACAGGTTATCCTGCGCGTGTACGATGTGCCTGTTCCTGCTGGCGATGTAGACCTCGATTTCGAAGAGTGGCACGCCAACGATTGTATGGTTTGGGTATTGGTAGAAGACAAAATCAAACCTACCTGCACCCCTCCAAACAACGTAAACGTAAACTGCGAAAACTTCGACCCAAGCCTGTGGGCCTACGGCAAACCTGAAGTATACGACAACTGCTGCCTGGACTCTACTAAAGTGTACCAGGGCCAGTACGGTTTGACCCATTCCGTAAACTACAGTCTGTTCGATACCGTTTGTAATAAAGGTACCATCACCCGCACGTTCCGCAGCTTCGACTGCTACGGCAACAGCAGCCAGTGCACTCAGCGTATTTTTGTTAACTACAAACAACAGTACTTCGTAAAGTTCCCGAACGACGTAATCGTTACCAGCTGCGACGGCACCGGCAACTACGGTGAGCCATTGTTCTTCGGTAAAGACTGCGAATTGATGGGTGTTTCCTTCCAGGATGAGGTATTTACGGTAGTACCGGATGCCTGCTTCAAAATTGAACGCACCTGGAAAATCATCAACTGGTGTACCTACAACCCGAACGGATCTACCATTTTCGTTCCAAACCCGAATCCGAACCCGATCTCTAACGCTGCAGCCAACCTGCCTGGTCCAACCGTTTCCGCTTGCGGAACCATTGCACCATGGGCGCCAACAGTGGTGAGGATCAACCCAACGGATCCGCAACCTACCAACTTCTGTACCTTCTGGGATGCCAATGCCAACAGCTACGTATACAAGCAGATCATCAAGATCAGCGATGGCCAGGCGCCAACCGGTACTTATGTAGCGCCAAACTGCAGCAACCAAAACTGGTTCACTGCCAACAACGCCCAGCTCTGGAACGAAATGTACTGGTGGGATAACGGCCTGCAAACGCACGACCTCTGCGAAGAACCAACAGATCTTTGCATCACCGGTACCGACGCTTGCTCCGGCAATAACATCAATATCGAGTACCTCCTGTTCCTTGATCTGGACGGCGACGGCACCATGGAAACGGTAGTAAATTCCGTTAACACCGGTATCGCAGGTCTTGGCTGGAACAATGTACTGTACAACAACCTGAATACGCCTAACTTCTCTGGCGGCACACCGCGTCAGTTCGACGAGCGTCCGGTACCTGCCAACCAAAAATATGGCTTCGCTATTCAGGAAACCATCAACGGCAACAACAAGGTTGCTTGCGTTCGTTTCAACACGCAACAACAGCAAAATAACTTTGTAGTGCCTGAACTGCCACACGGTACCCACAAAATCAAGTGGTTCATCACCGATGGCTGCGGTAACAACAGCGAATACGAATACACCTTCACGGTGAAAGATTGCAAGGCGCCAACCGTGGTTTGCCTCAACGGCCTCAGCGTAAACATTATGCCAACCGGCATGATTACCCTCTGGGCCAGCGACTTCCTGCAATACACCGAAGATAACTGCACGCCAGCCAACCAGATCAAAATCGGTATCCGCAAATGCGGCACCGGTACCGGATTCCCGGTTGATGCGCAGGGCAACCCGATCACCAACGTTACCTTCAACTGCGACGAAGTTGGTCAGCAGTGTGTTGAACTCTGGGCCATCGACGCAGCAGGCAACGCAGACTACTGCGAAACCTATGTAATTGTACAGGACAACCTGGGCTCATGCAGCGGCAACCCAATCGTATTGGTTTCCGGCGCATTGAAAACAGAAATGAACGAAGGTGTGGAAGAAGCAAACGTTCAACTGTTTGCCATCCCGTCTAACGGCGCACCAGTTCAGGCCAGCAATGACCTGACCGACAACCTCGGTGTGTTCATGTTTGCCAACGTATTGCCTGTAGGCTCTGACTATATTGTAGTTCCGGAAAAAGACGACAACCCGCTCAACGGTGTAACCACTTACGACCTGGTGTTGATTTCCAAACACATCCTGGGTCTGGAGCCGCTGAACAGCCCGTACAAAATGATCGCTGCTGATGCTAACAAGAGTGGTTCTATCACCACCTTCGACATCGTGGAGATCCGCAAAATGATCCTTGGTATTTACAACGAGCTGCCAGCCAACACCTCCTGGCGCTTTGTAGATAAAGACTACGTGTTCCCGAACGCCAATAACCCATTCCAGGAACTGTTCCCTGAAACCAAAACGGTTCAGGACATGCAGTTGCACAACCTGGAAGACGATTTCGTAGGAGTGAAAATTGGCGATGTGAACAACTCTGTAGTGCCAAACTCTCTGGTTGATGCCGACGACCGCAGCATGGGTACCCTGTACTTTGATGTGGAAGACCGCGCAGTAAAAGCCGGCGAAGTTGTGGAAGTGAAACTGACGGCTGCTGAAAAAGTAGCTGGCTACCAGTTCACGATGGATCTGAACGGCTTGCAGGCGCTTGAGGTAATTCCTGGCGAGAACATGGGCAAAGAAAACTTTGCCATGTTTGATCAGGCAGTAACCGCTTCTGTAAACGGTGAAGCAGGCGAGTTTGCCATCCGTTTCCGCGCTACCCGCAATGGTCAACTGAGCGAAATGCTTGGTCTGGGCAACAGCATTACCCGCACTGAAGCATACGCTGAAATTGGCAGCGATGTGCAGAAGAAAGAAGTGATGCTGCGTTTCAACAGCGCCAACGGAAGCACCCTGGCTGGCGCAGGATTCGAACTGCTGCAAAACGCACCGAACCCAACCAAGGGTTTCACCAATATCTCTTTCAACCTGCCTGAGGCGGTAGAAGCTACCCTCACGGTTACCAATGCAGAAGGTAAAGTTGTGAAACGCATCGTGAACCAGTTCGCGAAAGGTTTCAATACCATCACCCTGCAGCGTGCCGAGCTGGAAGCTGGTATCCTGTTCTACCAACTGGATACCCCAACCCACAGTGCAACGAAGAAAATGATTGTGGTAGAATAAAAATGCATCGGCGGGCTTGAACCGTCGATACGCCATAAAACAAGAGCCAGCCGGTTGTCCCGCGCTGGCTCTTGTGCTTTTTTATCACTAACTCAAGGTATATCTACTGTTTCACCAGATGACGAACCGTTGCTGTCGGAACCCAGACGCATAGTGAGGTAATATAACCCCGGTCCAGGAACAACAAACCTGCGCTGGACAAACTCCCGGGCTGTTGGTAAAGTAGTTGTCAGGGAATCGAAAATGATCGTGCCCTGGAATTTTTTAAAATCGTAAGAAAAATCCTGGTAATAAAAATTGCCAATTTGGGTAATGACCATGGTCAGGTCTACCTGCCTCGATCCATTCGGTAAGGTGGTTACTACCGGCGGCTGCACCACCGTGTCAATGGAAACGTGAGCCTCATCCGGCCTGCAGGCGCCCAGGCCCATTAATAAAGTGAGTATTGCTGGTGTTAACAGTCTTTTCATGGTGTGGTAGATTTTTGGACGTTGGACTTCTGGATGTTGGACCTGATGCTGCGAAGATTTGGGTATGCGGCTTTTTATACAACGTCTCCAGGGTTCAAATGTATCCGAATTTATATATATGGCCGCCCCGCCGGGGCTACAAATGTTGACGCCCCGCTGGGGCTACTGAGGGCCTGCGGCCCTGCCGGGTGGCCCGGCTGAACGTTTGGCACTCACTCACTCACTCAATCATTAATAACAGCGCACCGACACCCCGCGCACCGGAAAAGCGGGTTTAATGAGTGTGTCGGGCGCTGTCTGCTTTCATGGTTCTGCGGTTTCCTGAGGTTAGAGTGTGTCTGAAAAACATTGCCGGAGATGAAAATAGCAGATTTTGGGTCCTGACTGAGCGCCCTTTTTCGGGGAATAATGGGGCTTATTGCCCGAAAAAGACGCGAAAGGCAGGTTTCAAAAGATGCATTTTCAGCCCGGTGAATGTTTTTCAGACACACTCTAGTGTGGGTAGTAAGGTGTTTATTCGGAGGGTGCGTGTTTGCTATTTGCCGTTCTTTTTTTCGAGCAGTCCGGCAGCTTCCAGTTGGGTATTCAAGGCTGGTACATTGGGGTTGAGTTGTTTTTTGATCACCGACATGGCGTCTTGCAGTGCCAAAAGGTTGGCTTTTCGGGTGGCGCCGGTGTTATCGTATCCGTGATAGGCAGCCACCGGAGCTTTACCAACACCAGGTGCAGTGTATCGTGCAATGGTATTTCCTTGTGCGTCTTCAATCTCCAGTTGGAGTTCCAGTTCCACACGGTTGGTGCGCAGCGGCATTCCGAACAGGTTCGGGATCATCAGCGTACCAGCGCTGGCAATCGTCCAGCCCCAGCCTGAGTTGCGGCGCTGGTAATGCAGCAGCTTGAACTTGGCGTGACCAAAGGCTTGCCCGGCTACTGGTTGATTCATATTCTCTTCCAGTTCGTTGCCCAGCACGTTAAAGACGTCTTGAAGCGCCTGATCGGTCATGCCATATGCCACCCAGGGCGCCGGGGCGTATGGGCCGCCCACCATGTTATTGATCACTACTTCGCGGGTGAACGCTACATCAAAGGCTTCGAGGAAACTACGTTCGTGTACCAGCAAGGCCAGCTTGGGCAGTCGTGCGGGCATGGCTTCTCGGGTGTGGAAATCGCGCACCTGGAGGGTACGGCATGAGCTCATTAACAGGGTAAGGAGCATTAAAGGCAGCATATATTGTTTCATGGTTCCAATAAATTTTGATGCAAGATTTGGGCGGATTCTCCAGCCATGCAATAGCCCGGTCCGGGCCCCGGCCAGCCTTAACTGAGTTTAACCTATAAAGCAAGTGTTAAGAAATGAAATTAACAATAATAATATTGATTATCAATATTTTGATTATAAGTTAAATATTTATGTGTTTGCTGGTTAAATAAGTTTAACCGGCCCCCTCCACCCCTGGCCCCCTCAATTGCTGAGGGAAATCCCAAACTCTGCTACTTTTGCATCATGCGCCGCACGCTACCAGATATAGAAACCTTCGTACAAGGCATCCGCGCTGCCAACCGGGCTTTGCTGGGGCAGGCCATTACTTTGGTGGAAAGTACCCGGGAAGACCGGCAAGCTATGGCGCGCGACATCATTGCCCGATTGCATGCAGATTTGCCGGACAATACCTTTAGGATTGCGGTTACCGGAGCCCCGGGGGCCGGGAAAAGCACTTTCATTGAAGCACTGGGCATGCACCTGGTGGCGCAGGGCAAACGAGTGGCTGTATTGGCCATAGATCCTTCCAGCGCCATGAGTGGCGGCAGCATTTTGGGCGATAAAACCCGGATGGAGCAACTTTCAGCCACAGAAATGGCCTTCATCCGCCCCTCTCCTTCCGGCGATTCTCTGGGGGGCGTGGCGCGAAAAACCCGCGAAGCCATGGTGCTGGTGGAAGCGGCCGGTTTTGATACCGTGATAGTGGAAACCGTAGGTGTGGGGCAGTCCGAAATTGCTGCCCAGCGCATGACTGATCTTTTCCTGCTCTTGCTGCTGCCCGGCGCCGGCGATGAATTGCAGGGCATCAAACGGGGTATTGTAGAAATGGCCGATTTGCTGGTGGTGAACAAATCAGACGGCGATCGGGTGAAACTGGCCAATCAGGCCCGGGCGCATTATCTGAATGCCACCCATTTGTTGCCACTCAAGCCCAGTGGCTGGCCTCCTGAAGTGCTGGCCTGCAGCGCCCTGGAAAACACCGGTATCGATGCCGTTTGGCAGCGCATGGAAGCCTATCAGGCGCATACCCGCGCGAACGGCTGGTTGCTGGAAAACCGGCGCCAACAGGCCCGTTACTGGCTGGAAGACACCCTGGATGCCGGGTTGAAAGACCTGTTTTACCAACATCCGGAGGTAAAAGCCCGGCTGGCGGCCCTGGAGCCGGAAGTATTGTCTGGTAAGGTATCGGCTATTGATGCGGCCATGCAGGTGCTGGCGGCATTCCGCAAGGGAATGTAAAAACTCCACCTTACCTTTGTGTCGCACATGAATTTACCTCTGCTCATTTCGAGGCGTTACCTGTTTGCCAGGCGCAGCACCAATGCCATCAACATTATTACCGGCATTTCGGTGCTGGGTATGGCCATTGGTACGGCAGCCCTGGTGCTGGTATTATCTGTTTTCAACGGGTTTGAAGATCTGTTGTCGGATTTGTTCGGGCATTTCAACCCGCCTTTGAAGATTACGGCGGCCAAAGGCAAAACCTTTGAGGTAGACAGCATCCAATTGGCCCAAATCCGCGCCTTGCCGGGAGTGGAGGTATTGAGCCAAACCCTCGAGGAAATCGCTTTTTTTGAACACCAGGGCTCCCAGGATTTTGGCGTATTAAAAGGTGTGGACGATCAGTTTGCCCTGGTAAACGGCATAGATTCTGATACCACCCTGATAGAAGGAAAATACCTGCTGCAAGACGGCGAACGAAACTGCCTGGTACTTGGCGCAGGAGTACGCAACAAGCTGAGTGTCAATGTGGAAAACCCACTGGCCAGTGTAACCGTGTACATGCCCGAGCAGCAATCCGGATTTTTGGACAAGCCGTTCAAAACGCGTTTGGCCAGTCCGGTTGGCACATTTGCCATACAGCAGGAGTTCGACAGCGAGTATGTGCTGAGCAACATAGATTTTGTGCGCGAACTGCTGGAATCGCCGCCTGGCGCCGTTTCTGCCCTGGAAATCAAAACCACAAAGGGCGCACAAATACCGGAACTGAAAGCGCGCATCCAGGCCATTCTGGGCGATTCCTATGTGATGAAAGACCGCTATGAACAGAATGAGGCCTTTTTCAAGGTCATGCAACTGGAAAAATGGATGGGCTTTGCCATCACCAGTTTGATGTTGCTGCTCATGGCCTTCAATACAGTGGGCGCGCTCTGGATGATTGTACTGGATAAACAGCGCGATATCAGCACCCTCAAAAGCATGGGCGCCACCGACGGCACGATCCGGCGAATCTTTTTGCTGGAAGGACTGCTGCTCACCCTCCTGGGCATGGTCATTGGATTGCTGCTGGCCATCATCCTGTATGTAATTCAAAAACAACACGGTATAGTAACCATCCCGGAAGGTTTTTTGGTAGACAGCTACCCTATTGCCATGCGCGCCACCGATTTTATTCCCATTACCCTCACTGTGCTGGGTATTGGTTTGCTGGCCTCCATTTTGCCGGCCAGACGGGCCGCCCAGGTCCCGGCGTTTCTCAGAGAAGAGTGAGTGACTGCTTGGGGGCTCGGGTAGCGGGGCGAAGGGCTTTATGCTGTTATTTTTTAGCTGTCTATTCGCATAATGTATAGTGTACCATTGCCCTGCCACGCCCTAAATAGGTGACAACTGTACATTATCCAAACAACCACCGTCTCTTATCCTTCGCGCCTTCGTGTCTTCGCGTTTTCTCTTTGTGTCTTTTTATCCACAACTTAACATAGAAAATCTCGTTTATACGTACCTTTATCACCTCGGAATGTGACTTTTGGGGTACATTGCGTCTAGAAACTGCATTTTTGCAATACACATACACACACACTAAAATTTCCATCTAAAATCATGGCATTAAAAGACAAATACGCAAGCGTTCTTGCTTTGGGAGAAAAGCTCGGCATTCAAAACGGCAGAGTTGAAGAAGGTGCAGACGGTGTACTCCGCATGTGGGGTACTGCAGCCGACACCTATCAGAAAGACCAGCTTTGGGATGCCATCAAGGCTATTGGCGGTGCTGAACCATCTGATATCGCAGCTGATATTCAGGTTGCTACCACCGACTATTACACCAAGCACACCGTAGTAAAAGGCGACAGCCTGAGCAAAATTGCGAAGCACTACTACGACGATATGATGAAGTACAAAGCCATCTTCGATGCTAACCGCAACATCCTGAGCAATGAGGACGAAATCGAAGTAGGCCAGGTATTGATCATTCCAAACATCTGGAGCTGATATTCATTTGGCATCGCAGCCTAACCATGCATAGCAAGGGCTGTCCCGTACTTTCGGGGCAGCCTGTTTTTTTTCCCGGAATTGCTACCTTTGCGGCCATCCATTATTTTTTACCCAATTTACATGGCGGATCTTACCAAACTTAAGGAGCGTGCTACCCAAACCCGGCGCGATATTGTGCGCATGGTGTTCAATTGTCAAAGCGGCCACCCGGGCGGCTCACTCGGCTGCGTGGAATATTTTGTGGCCCTGTACGGCAATGTGATGAAACATAAAGCCAAGCCGTTTAAGATGGACGGCAAAGGACAGGACATGTTTTTCCTTTCCAATGGTCATATTTCTCCGGTTTGGTATTCCACGCTGGCGCGTTCCGGATACTTTCCGGTGGCTGAGCTGAAAACCTTCCGCAAACTCAACTCCCGCCTGCAGGGGCACCCGGCCACCCACGAAGGCCTGCCAGGTATTCGTATTGCCTCTGGCTCCCTCGGACAGGGAATTTCGGCAGCCATCGGCGCTGCCCTGGCCAAACAACTCGACAACGACGATCGTTTTGTATTCTGCCTCACCGGCGACGGCGAGCTGGAAGAGGGCCAATGCTGGGAAGCCATCATGTCGGCCGCGCACCTGAAGGTGGATAACCTGGTGGTAACGGTAGACTGGAATGGTCAGCAAATTGACGGTCCGGTGGAGGAAGTGATGGCGCTGGGCAACCTGCCTGCCAAATGGAAAGCTTTTGGCTGGGATGTGCTGGTGTTGGAAAAAGGCAACGATTTGGAATCGGTGATTGCCATGTTGCGCAAAGCAAAACGCAGATGCGGCAAAGGCAAACCCGTAGTAGTGCTCATGAAAACCGAGATGGGATACGGTGTAGATTTCATGCAGGGCACCCACAAATGGCACGGCAAAGCGCCCAACCAGGAGCAGTTTGACCAGGCCATGGCCCAGCTCCCGGAAACCAGCCTGGGCGATTTTTAGACAGCGCCCCCCAAATCTGTATAAAATCTGTGCAATCAAATCTGTGTGGAATCTGTGCAAAAATCATTTTCCACGATTATTTGGAAGATTGCTCCGCGGTAGCGTACCTTTGCGTCCCGCAAGGGGGATTAGCTCAGTTGGTAGAGCGCTTGCATGGCATGCAAGAGGTCATCGGTTCGACCCCGTTATCCTCCACAAAAGCCTGGTTCTACTGGAATCAGGCTTTTTTTATGCCTGGTTCTGCTGGAATCAGGCTTTTTTTTATGGAAAAAAGGCAGCTGGTAGCGCGTCCCGATTGGCCATCGGGAAGGTCATCGGTTCGACCCCGTTATCCTCCACGAAAGCTTGGTTCTGCTAGAATCAGGCTTTTTTTTATGCCTGGTTCTGAAAAAACCGGGCTTTTTTGTGCCCTTTTATATCTTTATCCCGTTTAAAATCTACCATCCATGTCCGTTCCCAAAAATAGCATACTGATCGTTTTCCTGCTGTTGCATACCGCCGTTCTGTGTGCCCAGAAAGCCCCCCGTTTTGCCAAAACACCTGTAGGCGATTCCGGCGCATCCATATACCTCCCCGGCGCGCCCACAGAACAAAACGTATCCTACTCCCCCGACAGCTCCCGGGTATACACCATAGAAACAGTAGACAGCAGCCAGGGCGCTGCGTATCATTTTGGCGCTATCGTGGTGAATTTGAACCATGTAGACCTCAAAGACATAGAGGAAGATATGCTCACCACATACATGGACTACCTCAAAGAAACCTTTGATGTGAAACAGGCTGCCGGTTACGGCAAAGGACATACCCTGGACACCCACCCCAGCGCCAAAGGCATGCTCGATTATTGGCTCGACGGCTCAGGCTCCCATTGGGCTGTAAAAGGCTGGGCAGCGGAATCCACCCTTTTTGTGCTGTTCATTTATGGCCCCGAGGATTACCCGAATGTGAATGTGGCGCAGTTGTTTTTGAACGGGGCGCGGTTTGCGGGGGATTGAGGTGGGGGCTATTTTAGTGCACGGGCTTTTTGCAGCAGCCAATGGTATTCTGCGGATTGTTTTTTTTCCTGTATGCGTTTAGTGAGCACATCAGAACGTCGGGGGGCTCCCGGGGTAGAATGCTCAAGCTGATACAGCAAATTGGCAAAATCTATGTGTGCGTTTCTTTGAGCGTCAGACATGATTTTTTTGGAGGTTCGACTGAGGAACATTTTAAAGGCGTCTAATTTGTAAGATAACAGATCAGACTGTAGTTCGTATAAGGATTTCAATTCCAGCCTTTTCCCAAATAATGTATATATCATAGAAGGGGAAGAATCTGGGATATTATCCAGACATTCTTCAAATTTGCCTATTCTAAACAGGTAGTTGGCCAGGTTAAGGCGGTATACATCACGGGATTCATTTTCTTCATGAAGTTCATTCTTGTATTTTTCTATGAATTCATAAGCCCAATCGAATTTTCCTATGTATAAGGCATTATTGGCAATCGCCATGTATTTGCTTCGGCTAATTTTGCCGCCACTGTGCATAAACCCACGTTCCAGGTTGTCTTTGTGAATTTCATGCAGAAGGACTGTTATTTCCATATTTTCATGATTTGCCGAACCAGCTAAAACACACAAGTTTCTGAGAAAAGCATAGAAATCTGAGAGGCATTTTTCTGAAAAATTATGCTGATTTTCTTGAAGTAATTGAAAAAAATGACTCACCTCTGCAGGTGTAGGAGCAGACTTTTTCAGGAGTTCAAAAATTTCTTTCTGGGCAAACAATAACCGGGATCCGTCTAAATAGATTGAAGGGATAAAATGATCATCAATAAGTTGTTTGAGACGTTCTGGAACATTCAGATGTGCAACTTTTTGCTGAAGTTGGTATTGGTTGAGCAGAAGCAGTTTATAGTTGTAGTAAAAGCTTTCAAGTGCGTATATCGCATTGGGTATGTTCAGATCGCCTTTACCTGTGTTATGTATGGTTTCAAGATCGTATTTTATATACTCAAACTGATATTTTTGGTAAAACCCTTCATAGCTTTCCGGGGAATCTTCCAGAGATTTTTGCAATCTCAATGCCGTTTGTTCATAACGGTTTTGTAGCCGCCTGTTGCGAAATTCTTCGGCAAGGTCAAGCTGGTGCTGAAAATGATTCTCCTCCCTCAGATATCTTCCTACAATCAGGAAGGTGCGCAACACTTTTTGGGCCTCCACCATTACTTTATCCAGTTTGCCATCAACAAATTTCTGGCCTGGAAATACATTGGAATAAACGGTTTCTTTGGTTAGATCAGCAGTTTTGTTACACTTCAGGTGGTTCAGGCATGTTTCCAGAAGCAGTATTACCTGTTGGTGATACCGGCTATGGTTAAACTGATTAAGCCTTGCAAATTGGCTGAAGTTTGTACTTTCATCCGTTGTAAGTGATTTGAGTAGTTCCACCAATTGCGTTTGTTCCATATTCCTGAGTGCTGGAATTTTTGCCAAAAACTGTTATAAATTTTACGTGCCCGAAGGAAATACATTTGTCATCAAAGTTCACAATTCAATTAAAAAATTCTTGATTATGGCTAAAAAATTACTCTTTTGCCTGTTTTTTGCAAGCATTCAGTCATTCACGTTTGCTTCCAATCCTTGGCATACCCAATTTTGTGATGCCCCGGCGCCAACAAATTTTGAAGTAACTAGTATGACATCGGACTTAGTAACCTTGGGTTGGGATCCTTCTGTAGCAGGTGCAACACATACTTTAGAATTGATGATAGAGGAAAATGGAGCTTGGGTAAGTTTGTGGGTAAACCCGGAAGTGCCAGGGGGGGCTATTGTTTTGGATAATTTGGAGCCGGGGAGCTATTTAGCGAGGTTGGCTACGAATTGTGAGACTGGGGAGGCAAGTATCAAAATTATCGAACTTACTTTTGAGTTTAAAATCATCGACTTAGTAGTAGTAGGTAGGACTCCCAAGAATCCTGAGGTAGTTCAAGATTGTAGCCAGATTCTTTACTGGAAACATGAGTGGGTGGGCTTTAGAATTACTGAAAGCGGAACTGAAAATTCTAGCCTATTTGAAGTTGTTATCGAAAACAATAATCCTATAGAACAGGTATTAGTTAAAAGAGTTTATGACAATGGAATAGTCGCTAGCAATGAATTGGGTATATATCCAACGAATGTTTCTCAAAAGATTCAAACTGAAAACCCATTTCGTATTGATGATCTTTTAAAGGTTGATAAGTTAGTGGGATATGTATCACTTACACGAAATTTCCCGCCTCCCGCCCCATTATCGATTAATTTATGTAATGTATTAGGGAATATTAATTTGCCTTGGAAAAATCAATATATCTTCCAAGCATTAGTTGCAGAAGATGTAATTGAAGACTTCCCAAATGATGGTGTAAATGTTGAAAAATCAGTAGAATTTGAAAATAATAACAATGTTATCGTAGAAAACCCGGTACGTGATGTTTTTAATATAACAATTCCAAAAACAAATTTAGTTAATGATCTGATAAAGATAAGGTTGTTTGATTTGCAATCCAATGAAATATTAAATAGGTCATTTAATAGGGTATCAGGGCAGTTTTATATGTCAGCAAATGACATTCCTCAAGGAATTTATTTTATGGAAATAAAATCTTCGAGTGAGTCCAAAATTGTTAAATTAATAAAAATTTGATATGAAAAACCATCTTACTATACTATATATCTTTCTGGGATCCGGCTGCTTAATGGGGCAAGTAAATATAGCCTGGCAAAGGTGTATTGGCGGATCAATGCAGGATGAAGGAACAACCGTTTGTAAGGCAAGAAACGGCGATTTTGTTGTCGCAGGATATGCTCTTTCAGAAGACGGAGATGTGGCTATGCCCAATGGTTTTAATGATTATTTTATTACCCGACTGGATAGTTTAGGAGAAATAAAATGGACCCAATCCTTTGGAGGAACTGGCCATGACAGAGCCTATACTGTTCATGAATGTGAAATGGGATACCTTATTTCAGGCAATACCAAGTCAAATGATGGAGATGTGTCAGGATATCACGGCGATTTTGATGGATGGGCGGTAAAGGTGGATAATAATGGTGTGTTACAGTGGCAAAAATGCTATGGTGGAATGGGGTGGGAATCTTTTTGGGCAAGTAAACAAACCCTTGATAAGGGGCATATTTTAGTTGGGCGTTCGGGAGAAATAGATGGAGATGTGACGGGTAATCAGGGATTCATAGATGTTTGGGCGGTAAGAATTGATTCTTTGGGAGAAATTGAATGGCAGACGTCTATTGGTGGAAGTGCACTTGATATTGCCTATGCAGTGGATGTTTGTACTGATGGAGGATATATTATTGCCGGTGAATCTCAATCCAATGATAAAGATGTATCGGCTAATTTTGGCAGTTCAGATTATTGGATTGTAAAATTAAGTGCCGAAGGCAAAATAGTATGGGAGCGAACCTACGGAGGAAGCTTATTGGACCGTCCGAATGATATAAAACAAACCATAGATGGTGGTTATGTTGTAATCGGTCAATCCAATTCTTCAGATGGAGATATAACCAATGCACATGGTGGATTTGACTTTTGGATTTTAAAACTTGATGCACTGGGAAATATAGTATGGCAACAGTCATTAGGAGGAACGAATAATGATTTTGGTCGTTCAGTTACTTTGCTGAATAATGGTTCATTCGTTTTTTCTGGTGGCTCTTTGTCGAAAGATGGGGATTTGAATAATAATTTGGGAAATTTTGATTGTTGGGTTGTTTGTCTGAGTGCTGACGGCATTTTAAAATGGCAAAAAAACATTGGAGGAGAAGGAGATGACTGGGCAAATGCTATTACATCTGTAAATAATGAATCATTGGTTATTGCAGGTTATACATGGTCTAACGATAATGATGTATCCGGCAATCATGGTTCCTCCGACTACTGGATCGTCAAACTCTCCGCTCCCAGCTCATCCACGTCCGCCCCCGAGCCTGCCCGCCTTATGCTTGCGCCCAATCCGGCCCGGGAGCACATTCAGCTGCTTTGGCCGCCGGTGGAGTCAGGTGCGCGCGTGCGCATTACAGACGCGCTTGGGAGGGTGCATATAGATACCCGCCTGGATGCAACGGGTGTGCTGGATGTATCGGGTTTGCAGAGTGGGGTGTACTTTGTGGAGGCAATGGGCGCTGTGGAGAAGCTGGTGAAGGAGTAAATACTATAAACCCTGCAATATGAAACCATCGTTCATCATTCTTCTATTGTTTACCGGCAGCCTGTGCCACGCCCAGCCCTCCATCCAATGGCAGCGCACCTATGGTGGGACCTTGTCTGATGGGGCCAGATCATTGCAACAAACCACAGACTCCGGCTTTATTGTAGTTGGAACTTCGGTTTCAGACGACGGAGATGTGGCGGATCCAATGGGATTTAATGATTGCTGGCTGCTCAAATTGAACTCTATGGGCAACCTGCAATGGCAGCGTAGTTTGGGTGGCACTAATCATGACAATGCCTATTCGGTTAAAGAAACCTCTGAGGGTGGTTTTGTCGTGGCCGGCTTCAGCTTCTCCAACGACGGAGATGTTTCAGGCAACCACGGTGGAGCAGATGCCTGGGTTGTTAAACTGGATTCCGGTGGCGCCATACTTTGGCAAAGGTGTTATGGTGGCTCAGGTACGGAAGAAGCCTGGGATATTGAAGAGACTTCTGATGGCGGCTTTGTTTTTGTAGGACGGTCTTCTTCTTCAGATGGCGATCTGAGCGTGAATAATGGTTCTTTTGATTTCTGGGTGGTCAGGTTGAATCAACAGGGCGATTTGATTTGGCAGAAATCACTTGGCGGCTCCAATCTTGATATTGGTTATTCGCTCACTCAAACCAAGGATGGTGGATACATAGTGGCAGGCGAGTCGCAATCAGATGATGGAGATGTGACTCAAAATCAGGGCAATTCTGATTTTTGGGTAATAAAACTTGCTGCAGATGGCAAAATAGTGTGGGAATACTCATTTGGCGGATCAGCGCTTGACCGGGCAAATGATATTCAGCCCGCCCGAGACAGTGGTTATGTAGTTTTTGGGCAAAGCGCTTCTAATGATGGTGATGTGCAAAATGCCCGTGGAAACTATGACCAATGGCTTATCAAAATAAGTGAACAGGGTTTGCTGGAATGGGAAAAATCTTTTGGGGGAACCAGCGATGATTTTGGGCAATCTGTTTGTGTCACTCAGGATGTGGGATATGCACTGTTGGGGTTCACATCATCCACAGACTGGGATGTGATAAATAATGATGGTGGGAAGGATTTTTGGGTGCTTAAAACCTCGGATAGCGGAGACCTTGAGTGGCAGGCAACCTTGGGAGGAAGCGACCAGGAACGTGGCATTTGTATACAACAGACAACCGACCAAGGTTTTATTCTGGCTGGTGAAGCCTGGTCTAACAACGGCGATGTGTCCGGCGTGCAAGGCAAAAACGACTACTGGATCGTCAAACTTTCCGCACCCAGCTCATCCACATCCACCCCTGAGCCCGTCCGCCTCATGCTTGCGCCCAATCCAGCCCGGGAGTACATTCAGCTGCTTTGGCCGCCGGTGGAGTCAGGTGCGCGCGTGCACATTACAGACGCGCTTGGCAGGGGGCATATAGATACCCGCCTGGATGCAACAGGTGTGCTGGATGTATCGGGTTTACCCAGAGGAGTATATTGGGTGGAGGCGCCTGGGGCTGTGGGGAGAATGGTGAAAGAGTGATTTTTTACCGCTGAGGCGCGGAGACGCAGAGTTGCGATAACACCCCTCTGCG
>DATGWL010000085.1:0-82308 GCA_035299505.1 Saprospiraceae bacterium
TGACATTAGTTCATCTGTTTGGCATTGTTACTTTTCTTTTTGCTTGCCCAAAAAGAAAAGTAACCAAAAGAAAAAAGGCAGTCTTTCCGGCAAAGCCAACGACCTGCGGGGATTGCGCTGCTTTTTAACCGCAGGCCGTCGTATTTAGCATCATGGTGCTGTACTGCCGGTTAAAAAGAAGGCGCTCCCTCCTTACGTCGGGACCATCCCCTTCGGTCGGGCTTGCCTCGCAGACGGCGGGGACCTGGGCAGTGGATTGGTATGGAGCCAGGCCTCCTGATTCGTGAGTAATCGGGAGGCCTGAAGGGCGGGGCAATTTTAGCGGGGCTCTCCAAATTAAAAATTTGTACCTTTTATTGGCAGGATTTAAAATGTGTACCCTTTTAAAGGGCCGGACACATTTTTTTGCTGCAAAAGTTCAAACCTATACATTTGCTCCAGGTTTTGGAAGATGGCCGCATTATCGTTCATCGTCCATCGTCCATCGTCACATCGTTCATCGTCCACCATTCTATTTATCGTGTCAAAAAAGGACTCTTTCGTTGCGGCCATCCAGGCTGGGTATCAATTCTCCGGTTCTTCCATTGTATTGGGAGGCGCTATGTTGGATGCAGAGGCAATTCCAGGATTGCAGATCAAAATACCACTCCGCAGCATGAACCGGCATGGGCTCATTGCCGGGGCAACCGGTACGGGTAAAACCAAAAGTTTGCAGGTAATTGCAGAACAATTGGCGCACAATGGAGTGCCTTGTCTGCTCATGGATATAAAAGGCGACCTCAGTGGTATTGCCATGCCTGGCACAGACAACCCGAAAATTACCGAACGCGCCGGTAAAATTGGAATTACCTGGCATGCTCAGGGCAATTCTGTAGAGTTTTTGACTCTTTCCGGAGAGAAAGGCGCACGTTTGAGGGCTACGGTAAGCGAATTTGGCCCGGTGCTGTTTTCCCGAATTCTGGGCCTGAACGATACCCAGGGTGGGGTAGTGGCAGTTGTGTTCAAATACTGCGACGACCGAAACCTGCCATTGCTGGATCTGAAAGATTTTAAAAAGGTACTGCAATACCTGGGCAACGAAGGCAAAGCAGAAATCGAAGCTGAATTTGGACAATTCAGCAGCGCCACGGCTGGTACTATTCTGAGAAAGGTAGTGGAACTGGAGCAACAGGGCGCTGAAGCTTTTTTTGGCGAAGTATCCTTTGATGTGCAGGATCTGGCCAGAATGGATGAAAATGGTCGCGGGGTTATCAGCATTGTGCGCCTGACCGACATTCAGGACCGTCCCAAGCTGTTTAGCACCTTTATGCTGCAAATGCTGGCTGAGATTTATGCCTCTTTCCCGGAAAAAGGTGATGTAGAGCAGCCAGAATTGTGTATTTTTATTGATGAGGCGCACCTGGTATTCCAGGAGGCCAGCGCTGCGCTGATGCAGCAAATGGAAGCCATCATCAAGTTGATTCGTTCCAAAGGTGTGGGCATATATTTCATTACCCAAAATCCGGCGGATATACCGGAAAGCGTATTGGCGCAGTTGGGTATGAAAGTACAACACTCGCTTCGTGCCTTTACGGCCAAAGACCGCAAAGCCATCAAACTGGCTGCGGAAAACTATCCCATTACCGAGTATTACGAAACAGAAGACCTGTTGACCAGCCTGGGTATCGGGGAAGCCATTGTGAGTGTACTGAATGAAAAAGGTATTCCTACCCCGCTGGCGCACACACTCATGCGCGCGCCCGAAAGCAGGATGGACATCCTTACGCCGACCGAAATAGACGGTATTATCGGGCGTTCAGCGTTGGCCAGAAAGTACAACCAGGAGGTAGATCGCGAAAGTGCCTATGAAATCCTGAATGGTAAAATTGCGGAAGCCCAGGAAATGCAGGCTGAACAGCAACAAAAGACCGTAGAAACCAAGCGGGAAAAAGAAGAACCCAGCATGATTGAAACCATTGCCAAAGATCCGCTGGCCCGCCAGATTGGTCGCACAGTAGCCAGAGAACTCACCCGGGGTCTGCTTGGGGTGTTGGGTCTGGGTGGTGCAAGCAGGTCTACGCGGAAAAAGACCAGCTGGTTTTGATGGTTTATTTGGTGTGGTCAAACTGAGCGTCTCCCTTGGAGTAAGACGCTCAGTTTGGCACCACTCGCCTGTAAGCAGATTACAAGGACACCCGGCAACACCCCGTTGCCTCACTTATTTATGCACAAAAAACGGGTAGAAAGCCCCTGTGCCGTTTCCAACGTCACCAGAAACAATCCATTCGTCAAAGCATCGCCAGAAATTGGGAATTGGTTTTGGCCAGACCGATAGTTGATGTTCTGCTCCCAAACCAGTTGTCCAGCCAGATTTGTCACCCGGATTATGCCATTTCCGGCTTCAGGTGAATTCAGTATAAGGGTTGTAGCGGAGGTGCTGGGATTGGGCTGGAGTTTGAAAGAAGAACTCGCAGTTGTCAGATTTGTGGTTGGGCTGGATGGTGCAGGACCGATATCTATGCGTCCGTTGATAAACTGGCTGGGGTTCCAGATATTTTGATTGTTAAAATTAAATGCTTCGTTTCCTCCATTTCCTGGTGGAAAACAGTCGCCTAAAACGATATCTGATCCGGTGCCAGGTGCTGAAATGGTGGTAAAACAGATATCCACTAAAGCTGTCCCATCAGGTTTGGTAACAGGGAGGCCGGTTATACTTGCCCATCCTGTTAATAAACAATTTGGCTGGAAATCATTGAAGTCGGTTTCATCCCAATCCGGCAATTGGTAGTTTTCCAAATGATGAAAGGAGAGAATATCTGCGTCCCACTGCAAGCCAAACTGAAAAGACACCACATCTGTAAATCCTACGGATCTTAAAGGCACACAAACGACCTGATTGGGAGGGGCAACAGCGCTATCAACAGCCGCAGCAAAACCAGCAGCCTGCGCTGATAAAGAGATCGAAATGCATTGTAATAAGCAAAAGGAAACGAAAAATTGAAGAAATTTCATGTTGTACAAAGATTTTAAAAATAGAAATTGTTGTTGAAAATGAATCAGTTATCCGCTTTAGTAAACACTTAATAAGCGCGTTGCACTACCTCCTTCCGTTTCCAGCGTCACCAAAAACAGTCCGGCATTTGCTATGGCTTCTTCAGGGATTTGGAATTGGTTTTGACCAGATTGGTAATTTATACGCTGGGTCCAGAGCAGTTGTCCGGTAAGATTGGACACCCGGATAGCGCCATTTCCGGCTTCAGGCGATTCCATGAAAAGGGTTGTGGAAGCGGTGCTGGGATTGGGCTGGAGTTGGAAATCCAGGTTCCGACCTTCCGGTATGTTTGCCGCAGCGTTTGAAGGAATAATAATGATGTGGCCGTTGACAAACAGGCTGGAATTCCAGACGTTTTGAGCGTATGCATTATAGGCTTCGTTCCCGCCGCTGCCAGGTTGACCACATCCGCTTGCCAAAGAAATATCTGTACTATTTCCAGGCATTGGAATTACTTTAAAACAAATGGAGGCTATGGTATCACCATCCGGTTTGGTAACTCCAATACCAGGGGGATCTGCCCAACCCATAAATAAACAATGATTGTTTAGGTGCAAGAAATCCAATGATGACCATCCTGGCAGTTGAAGGTTTTCGACATGGTCAAAATCAACCACGTTTTTATCCCATCCAAGTATCATCTGGAACGAAACAATCTTGTAAAAATCATGAACCTTCAGATTCAGGCATACCACCTGATTCGGGGCTGCTGTGGCTGTGTCGAACGAAAAATGAAAATTGGAGGATTGCCCGAGGGCGTTTCCGGGTTGCAGCAGGATGGCAAACCCGAGGACGAGTAATTGGGAAAATTTCATGTTATCGGCAGATTTGTGGATTAATAAGGCTTATCAATCCACAAATCCAATGCCTGTAACAGATAAATGCCGCTAAAATGTCAAATCACTGCACGCTCAAAATCTGGCTGCTCACCTCCTGTCCGTTTTTCAGGCTCACCTGATAAGCGCCTTTCATTTTGAGGGCCGTTGCCGGAATGTCGAAGTAATTCTCGCCTGCTTTGACGGTTACCGGCTGCTCATAAACGGTTCTTCCGGTGGCATCGGTAACCATGAGTTGCCACTGGCCAGCCTGAACCGCTTTAAAACTGATTCGTGAACCGGCGGAAGTTGGGTTGGGGCTTAATTGAAATGCCTGCGCAGGCTTGTTATTGGCTTCATTCAGCGCGGTTGTGGCATTGGGCTCCACTATTTCTACCGAACCCGCCACACTTAAATTGGGGTTCCAGGCGTTCTCCAGTTGGGCATTATACGCCTCCGCTCCTCCAGCTGTTGGGTGAAACCCCTCGCTGCCGGCGGTGATTTCCGAACTGGTTCCTACAATAGATATAGCTTTAAAACACACCTCGGCCAATACTGCGCCATCAGGTTTGCTCTGAGATTTCCCGCTGGGATCTGCCCAGCCAACCAACAGCCTATTGGGCGCTACAAGGTTGAAACTGGTGGCCGTTAAACCCGGTAACTGATAGTTCTGGGTATGGTCGTATTTCAAGACATTGGCATTCCAGCTCAGAGAATACTGATAACTCAGAATGTTATCAAAGCCCTGGGCAAACACAGGTACACAAACCACCTGGTTCGGAGCGGCCTCTTTTCGGTCGATGGCTACCGCAAATTTTTGGTTTTGGGCAGCCAGAGAGCCAGCTACCAGACAAGCAACGGAAAAGGCAAGGGTTTTGCGCGATAAGATCATCATACGGAATCATTTAAAGATTAACAGACCACAAATATCGCACAAAGAAAATGCCATTCCTGCGAGTTTTCAGTCATTTTGTAAAATGCCAACAATAGCAAATGTTGTTGCATACGCCGCCAAAGGCTGCATTTTGGTCTAAACTTCTGCTATTCCACGCACAAGCCCCTACTTTTGTCGTTCAAATACAATGGTGCAACCCGAATAGGTGACCACTGTCGTTATTTTAAATGATTGATCATTAAAAATTTTCACTGACATGAATTTCAAAAAAGGACTTCTTGTGGCGATTGCCTGCCTGCCTGGTATGGTAATGTCTGCGCAGAACAAAGCCCCTGAGAACTGGTTTAACCTTGATCCTACTACCGACAAGGTAAATGGTACGGGCGGCGATGAAGCCATTAAAATGTTGAAAAACAAAAACAAAAAAAGCCAAACCATCATCGTAGCCGTGCTGGACTCCGGTGTGGAAGTTGACCACGAAGATCTGAAGGATGTAATGTGGGTAAATCCAGGTGAAATCCCTGGAAACGGCAAAGACGACGACAATAATGGTTATGTGGATGATATCCACGGCTGGAACTTCCTGGCCGGACCAGGCGGTAACGTTCACCACGAAACCCTTGAACTCACGCGCGAATACGCACGCCTGAAGAAGCGTTTTGAAGGCACCGATCCTAAAAACCTCCACGGTGATGCTGCCGAAGAGTACAAGTACTGGCAAAAAGTAAAAGAAGACTTCGAAGCTCAGCGCGCTGAAGCTGTTTCTGGTATGGAAAATGCCACCAAACAGCTGAAGCCAATCGAAGATGCTTTCAATGCAGTAGAAAAGGCCCTCAACGGCAAAGAATTCAATGCAGATAACGTGGCTGCCATCAAAACCGATGGCAACGAAGAACTGAAAAAACAGGTAGAAATGATCAAAATGGTCATGGCTCAGGGACTTACCTCCCGTAAAGACCTGGAAGATGCTAAAAAAGAAGCGTCCGAGTTCTTCTATAACCAGGTTGAATACCAATTGAACCCAGACCTGAACGAGCGCGCTAAAGTTGGCGATGATCCTAACGATCTGACCAACCGTTTCTACGGTACCAACGAATACGAAGGCCCTGATGCTTTCCACGGTACCCACGTTGCCGGTATCATTGCAGCTAACCGGAACAACAACATCGGTATCAAAGGTGTGGCCGATAACGTAAAAATTATGACTGTTCGTTGCGTGCCTGACGGCGATGAGCGCGACAAAGACGTGGCTAACGCTATCTACTACGCTGTAGACAATGGCGCAAGCGTGATCAATATGTCATTCGGTAAAGGTTACAGCCCGCACAAATGGTATGTAGACCAGGCTATGCGTTATGCTGCCGAGCACGATGTACTGCTCGTACATGCTGCCGGTAACAGCCACGCTAACAACGACAAAGAGGCTAACTTCCCGAACGACGAACTGGAAAAGCCTGTCAAAAAAGGCCTGTTCGGCAAAGAAAAGCGCATTTCTACCTGGATGGAAATCGGCGCCCTGAACTGGCGTTCCGGCGAGAAGCGCGTAGCTTCTTTCTCCAACTATGGTAAAAAGAACGTAGACCTGTTCTCTCCGGGCGTTCAGTTGCAGTCTACTGTGCCTGATGGCAAATATGGCCCGGCCAGCGGTACTTCCATGGCCAGCCCAGCTGCTGCTGGTGTAGCTGCACTGATCCGCTCTTACTATCCTGAACTTTCTGCTGTACAAGTGAAACACATCATGGAGACTTCTGTAGTAAAGCAGGATGGCGAAGTGATCAAGCCAGGTACTACAGAAAAAGTGAAGTTTTCTGAGCTTTGCGTAAGCGGTGGTACGGTAAGCGCAACCAACGCGGTTGCCCTGGCTGAAAAAACCAAGCCGGCTGCCAAAGTGAAAAAATCCGTTTGGCGCGATGCCGGTATGGGTAAGAAAATCAAAAAAGCTGGTAAAGAGCCACGCGCTTAAGCCATCTTTTGAGCATAAAAAAAGCGCCGGGACATCATGTGCCCCGGCGCTTTTTTTATTCCCAGACTGCATTATTTCTTCAATAGTTCCTTCAGCGGCGCCTGTGCTTTCATTTTAATGGTTCGAATGAAATCAGGGCGTTTGTGTTCTGCTGTCCACTCTCCTTTTTTGGCATCATAGATCCAGCTAATGGTATGCCAGCCGGATCTGACAGGGCTTAAAAAAAGCTGCTTATCTGTCAATAAGGTGGCCACCCACTCTTTATTAACGCCCATATAAATATGGTTGTTGCTCCAGTAGAGTTTAGTGGTATTGGAGCCAGAGGTGTCTTTCCCGTCAAATTGATACGACAGAATGTCTAATGTGGTGTCTGAAGTAAAGGCATAGGTTTGATAAAAACCAGGCCCGGCAACCTCGCTCTTCCAGTTGCCCTCCACCCAGCGCAGTTTTTTCAAATCTTCCTTGGTATAAACAGGTGGGTTGTTGGGATCGCCAGGTGTTGGCGGTGTTTCCTTACAGGAAAACAGGCTACATAACATCAAGCCTAAAATCAAATGCTTTGTCATAAGTCCAATGGATTGAAAGGACAAAGGTCTGAAAAATCCTGAACAAGCGTCAAAACAGACTTCCCTGCTGCCCCGGAACCTCCTTGGGGCCTCTCATACGAACTCCGGGCATCACTTCCGAAAAGGTATCCACACAATACCTGCTTAATTCCGGGGCCAGCAAATTATCGGGCTCATGGGCAAAAAAATAAACCTGCTGCAAGCCCTGATCTGTCCACTGCTTCAATCTCCCCGACCATTCCTGTATTCTTTGAAAGTCGGAAGTATGAAGGTCGTTGCCAACAAACCGGATCAGGGTGGCCGCTGCTGTCAGCTGCATATGGCAAACGTCCCGTCTGCCGGCTACATCCGTGATAACGGCCGCTGTATGATAATCTCTCAAAAGATCAAATAAATACCGCGATTCCGGACCGTTCTGAAAAAACATAGGGTGCCGAACCTCCACCGAAAGGGGAATTAATGGGGCCACCGTAGCCAAAAAACGGTCAAGTATAGGTAATTCCCTCGGGCCAAAATGAGGCGGCAATTGCATGAAACAATACCCCAGTCGTACGCCTAACCCGATGATTGTTTCACAAAAAATACGGGGCTCATGGGTAGACAAACCTAAGTCCCGGGCATGACTGATGCTTTGTGGAAGTTTTGGGCAAAACCTGAAATCCTCCGGCGTTTCGGCAATCCAGCGCTCCACTGAGGCGGTGTCGGGCATTCTGTAATGGGTGGTATTGAACTCTATGGTGTTGAACTGTGTCCCGTAATGCCGCAAAAAATCACGGTCTTTGGCCCCAAACGGATACCATTTGCCCACCCAGGGCTTCATATTATACCCGGTAGGTCCAACATAAATTTCAGGCATTTGCCCATGGGTGGAAAGGTCGGATAAAAGACGCTGATTGCTTTCCGGCTCGGCTGGTAAACTGAAATCTACCTGATCAACATTGGGTAATTTTCCAAAATCCATACACTTGTACTGATGTTGAACGCAGCTTATCTAACCAGGAAATGGATTTCTACCCGTCTGTTCAGCTGGCGGTTGATGCGACTGTCGTTGGGCACAAATGGCTTATTGGAGCCATGACCGATGTAACTCAGGCGCTTGGCATCAATTCCTTTGGTTATCAGGTAATCGCGACATCTTTTGGCGCGTTTTTCTGATAGCAAACCATTAGCCGGCTCCTGCCCCGTATTATCAGTATGTCCTTCCAGTCGGGCTTCCAGCCTGGGATCAGCCTGTAAGATACTGACTACTTCATCAAGCGTTACCAAAGAGGTGCCATACCAGTCTTCCAGTGTGGAACCAAAATAGACTGCCTTGAATGGCACGCCAGGCGCAGGCGGCATGGCTTCCGGGCAACCCTTTTTTTCCGGCAGTCCGGCCAGGGTAGGGCATTCGTCCTCCTTGTCGGCAATGCCATCGCTATCGGAGTCGGGGCAGCCTTTCAGGCGCTCGGGCCCGGCAATACCCGGACAAGCGTCTTTGTTGTCAGGTAGCCCGTCTTCATCAGAATCGGGGCATCCTTTCCAGCGAAGCTGGCCGCGCATGTCCGGACAAAGGTCTTCAGCATCAGCCACGCCGTCTTTATCCCGGTCAACAGGCGGACAGCCACGATATTCCAGGGTGCCTTTGGTGTCAGGGCAGTTGTCATCCTTGTCTGCAATGCCGTCTTCATCCATATCCGGACAGCCTTTCAGGCTGGCATGTCCGGGTACCTCCGGGCAATGGTCGTCGCGATCTGCAACACCATCTCCATCAGCATCCGGGCAGCCAAAAAGCTGCAGGTTGCCTGGACCGTCAGGGCACTGGTCGTAAATATCGGGTATGCCATCTCCGTCCCTGTCGGGTTCTACGGGTTTGGCAACGATGTCCGGGCGGGGCTCATGCTGGTTGGTTTTGGCATTTTTATCTTTTCCAAAAGCATAACTGCCGATTATGCCGGCGTAGAAATACCAGTCGTTGTCTGAAGGGGCGCCGGCCACGCTAATGCCATCCATGTAGTCGCCCAGGGTAGGGGTTAGTATGGCTTCCAGGCCCAGGGTAAAGTGAGATCCTGCCCTGAAACGGCCGCCCAAACCAATCGGAATGCTGATGTCTGGTTTGGTATTGTGGCTTTTATCCACAGCTACCAGCACGGGGTCCAGGTAATCGTTTGGTTGCTGGTCGTTCCAGTAAACTTTAGGGTTGGCAAAATAGACCCCGGCACCCAGGGCCAGAAACGGGCTGAAAAGCTGCCGTTTTTTGCGAAGTGTTTTGGATTTGCCCTTTTTGACGCCATATAAGCCTGTCGGGTAAAATTCGGCCAGCAGGGCAATGTCGTAAAGTGAGCCCGTAAAAGAAAGTCCTCGTTTGGAGCGCCATTCCGGGATAGCGTAGTGGCTGTCGTTGCCAGAAATACGGGCCAGAGTTAGGTTGGCGCGCAGGCAGAGGTTGTTGTTCAGGTTTTTTCTGGCATGTAAGCCTAATCCAGGATTAGCCCCAAACGTTTTTTGCCCGAGTCTCATCTCGTTGGTTTCGCCCAGATAAATAGCTGTGCCGGCGCCCAGCCCAAATTCCCAGGGCGACGGCGTTTGGCTGCCTGCGGGCTGACACAGCAGTGCCAGCAACAAGCATGAAATCGTGTTTCTCATAGGATGTAAAAGGCCTGGCATATCGTATGAAAAGCCGGTATGTCATCGGTTTGGGCACAAATTACCCATTTTGGCATATATGCAATCGGAATATGTCGGGTTTACTCGGAAAAAGTTGATCCGGGTTTCCACTTTTTACCACCCGAGTGCTTGTGGTTGTTAGGGATCTCCACATTTTACCACTGCTTATACTATTGTAACTTGTTTTGTGCTTAAATGCTGATATTAAGCGCTTGTATGTGGCTATTTTAGCTGCAAACGAGAAGGAGATGGTACATTTTTATACCTTTGGGGTTCATTTATGATGAGATAATATAAGAAAGTTCTTTTTGTAATATTATTGATAATCAATGTTTTAAATGATAAGATAAATTTATTTTGACAAAAGAGAGATAAAAAGTGGGGATTTGTGGGAAAATATGGAAATTGTAGATACTTTTGTCCCTGTGAAATGGTGGCTTATCCCACATACGCCCCGGCTCACGCTTAGCAGAAGTACGGTCCCACACCACTACCATGCAACTTATAGGCGAATATCCGGTGGCCCTTGATGAAAAGGGTCGTCTGCGCTTGCCAACTGCGCTGCTCCGTCAGTTGCCCGCTCATGCAGCAGGGTCCAACGGCGAGGGTGCATCCTATGAGTTCGTAGTAAACCGGGGGTTTGAGAAGTGTCTCACACTTTACCCCAAACCGGTCTGGGACGGCATAGCTGCCAAGTTGAGCCGTCTCAATAGTTTCAATGACCGGAACCGCGCATTTATCCGCTCCTTTCATTACGGAGCATATCCATTAACTACGGATAGCGCGGACAGAATCCTGTTGCAGAAGCCTTTGTTGGACTATGCGGGTATAGCCAAAGAAGCCGTATTGCTTGCCATGGGGGGCAAGATCGAAATCTGGTCGCCAGAGCAATACACTTCCACCGCCGCCTTTGATCCGAATGAGTTTGCCGATTTGGCCAACACGGTGATGGGTGGTGATGACGAGATTGAGCTTTAAGCGAACTATCAGGAAAAGGCTCTTTGCTGAATACTGATGGTAACCGTTGGAAGTTCATCCTTCAGGTTGAACTATGGTGTACCACGAAACTGTCCTCTTGTACGAAAGCATTGATTTACTGGGCGTTACGCCTGGTGGAACCTATGTTGATGCAACGTTTGGCGGAGGCGGGCACTCCCGTTTGATCCTGGAAAAAATGGGCGGAAAAGGCCGCTTGTTTGCTTTTGATCAGGATGAAGACGCCAAACGAAACACCGAGCAGCCAGAGTTTTCAGGCAATCAGGGATTCGTTTTCGTTCCATCAAATTTCAGGCATTTGAAACGTCAGTTGCGGGCGGAAGGCGTACGGCCGGGCACCGTACAAGGCATCCTGGCCGATTTGGGCGTGAGCAGTTATCAGCTCGATACTGCCGAGCGGGGCTTTTCCTATCGTTTTGATGCCGCGCTCGATATGCGCATGAACCGGCAGGATGGCGAAACCGCTGCCGATTTGCTTAATACCCGGAATGCAGAAGAGCTCCAGCGGATTTTCAGCGAACTGGGCGAGGTGCGGAATGCCAAAACGCTTGCGCATGCAGTGGTGCGTGAGCGCGAAAAAATCCCGTTCAGAACCACTGGAGACCTGGTGGAACTGTGCAGCAAAAACCTCATGGGCGAACGCATGCGATACCTGTCGCAAGTGTTTCAAGCCCTGCGGATGGAAGTGAACGATGAACTGGGAGCACTGGAGGATTTCCTTAAAGACTCCCTGGAAATGCTGGCCCCTGAAGGCCGACTGGCGGTTATCACCTTCCACAGCCTGGAAGATAGAATGGTAAAGAACTTCCTTAAATCAGGCAATGTAAACGGAGAAATAAACCAGGATTTCTACGGAAACATCAGCAGGCCCTGGACCCTCATTACCAAAAAACCAATTGAACCCGGACAAAAAGAAATCGCCCAGAACACCCGGGCCAGAAGTTCAAAACTCAGAGTAGCCTCAAAAATTTAATCACTCACTCACTCACTCACTCACTCACTCACTCACATTGGCCAACAAGCTCCTCAATGCCCTCAACGTTAGTCGCCACACCACCGATCTGGTTTTTGGCAACTTTCAGTTTTTGCTCTTTCTGGGCGGATTGGGCATTTTGTATATCGCCAATGCGCATTATGCAGAGAAAGGGGTGCGACGGATACAGTTGTTGCAAAAAGAAATAAAAGAGCTCAAATGGGAATACACTTCCATCAAAAGCGAGACCATGTATAAAAGCATGCAAAGTCAAATTGATGAAGACCTGGAACCCGTAGGACTCGATCTGGAAAATAAAGGCCCCAAAGTCATCATCTTAAAATAAACATGTAAACCTTCCCGGAATGCCATTTCGGGATACATAAACCGCATTAACCCTCGTGCTCAACATCAAAAACGAAGTCCTCATCCGTGTGTACTCGGTGGCAGCCGTAGTACTGGTGGTGGCTGTTGTGATCTTGATGCGTCTGGTTCAGCTGACGGTTACGGACGCCCATATCTGGGAAGCCAAAGCCGATAGCCTGTATGTGAAACTTGTAGATGTGCCCAGCCAGAGAGGTAATGTGCTGGCCGATGATGGATCGCTGCTGGCTACCTCACTTCCGTTCTTTGACATACATTTTGACGCCAAAGCCGAAGGGCTGACAGAGGAAATATTCAATGATCAGGCTGTGGACAGTCTGGCCTGGTTGCTTTCCACGTACATAGACCCGCAGTATACGCCAGGTGCTTACCGGGAATGGCTGGACACTTTACGCCATGCCGATCCACGCACCCGCGGGATCCGGTATGTGCCCATTGCCAAGAACCTGCCATATTCCAAGTACCTGCTAATCAAGTCGTTCCCGATTTTCAGGGAGGGACGGCATGCCGGTGGTTTCATTGCCGAGCAGGTTAGCAAACGGGAAAGGCCATTTAAAATCCTGGCACAGCGTACCATTGGTTACGCGCAGCGGGAAGGAGCTCTGCCTGTGGGTATTGAAGGCAGTTTCAATACTATTTTAGACGGTAAACGGGAAGATTACCCCAAGCAACTCATGCTTCGCGTGCCGGGCGATGTGTACATCCCGGTAGATGATCTGGCTGAAATAGAGCCGGCTGCCGGAGACGATGTGGTAACTACTCTTGACATTAATATTCAGGATGCAGCTGAAACAGCTCTGCTGAATGCCTGTCAAACACACAATGCCGATCACGGTTGCGCCATTGTTATGGAGGTGAAAACCGGAAAAATCCGGGCCATGGCCAATATTGGCAGAACCCAGTCTGAAGGCAAAACCGGATATTGGGAAACCTACAACTACGCCGTAGGTGAGCGCGTAGAGCCAGGCTCTATGTTTAAACTGGCCACATTCATGGCGCTCATGGAGACTGGTGCTATCGACGATTTTGAAGAAAAAGTGCCTGTTTACAAGGGTAAAGTGCAGATATACGATGAAGAATTGGTGGATGCGCATCCGCATGGCATGGACTCCATGAGCATCAAACAAATTTTTGCGCTGTCTTCCAACGTAGGCACAGCTACCCTGACACAGAAGTATTTCAAAAACAAATCGGCGGCTTTCGTGCAGCAACTGCGCGAATTCAACCTGGATCAACCTACAGGTATAGAAATCGGTGGAGAAGAAAACCCGATCCTGAAAAACCCGGACGACCCCAAAAGCGAATGGAGCGGTACTACGCTGCCCTGGATGAGTATTGGATATGAGTTGTTGCTCACACCCTTGCAAATGCTCACCTTCTTTAATGCAGTAGCCAACGATGGACGTTTGATGCGGCCGTATCTGGTGCAACGCACCGAGCATTATGGCGAAATGGTGAAGGAATTCAGGCCATATACCGTAAAAAGAAGCATAGCATCCCAAAATACCATCCGCAAAGCGAAAGAACTATTGAAAGAAGTAGTGAAAACCGGTACTGCAAAAAACATCCAACCGGCCTATTTCGATATCGCCGGTAAAACCGGCACTGCGCAATTGAACTACCACAAATTCCGGGCCTCCAAGGGTATTCGGCACCAGGCCGGCTTTTGCGGGTTTTTCCCGGCAGATAATCCGGTGTATTCCTGCATCGTAGTGATCAGTGAGCCGGAACGCGGCGGATATCACGGGGCAGAAGTGGCAGCGCCTGTTTTTCGGCAGATAGCTGATAAGTGTTTTGCCATGAAAGCAGCGTTGCATACTCCCATCAATGCCGCTAAACCAACGCCATTGCGCAAAAATCAATTGCCTGGATTTGATGCCGGCAGAAAAGAAGACCTGAAGGAAAGTATGGAATGGCTTGGACTGGATTTCAATATGGGCGAAGATGTGGAAGAATGGGGCGTGCTGGTGGCCAAAGACAGCGTCGGGCTTAACCTGCAAAACCGTTCAGTGAACGATAAAACAGTGCCTTCGGTGGTAGGCATGGGGTTGAAAGACGCCATTTACCTGCTGGAGAACCGTGGGTGCAAGGTACGGGCCGATGGGGTAGGGAAGGTGCGAAGTCAGAGTTTGGCGCCAGGTACCAAGGCGAGTGGACAAACCTGTGTATTGTACTTAAACTAAATGAACTAGAAGTGCAACTAATTGAACTCATACAAGGCCTGCAAGGGCTTGACATCCAGGGAGAAACCCGGATCGACATCGGACAAGTCCGGTTCGATAGTCGCATGGTTACGCACGGAGATGTTTTTGTGGCGGTACGCGGTGTTGCGGCGGATGGGCATCAGTTTATACCTGTGGCGCTTGAGAAAGGGGCAAAGGTGATTGTTTGTGAAGCCTGGACCGGTGTTTCAGAAGCAACCGTCATTCGGGTGAAAGACAGTGCGGAAATGCTGGGGGTATTGGCCTCCCGTTTTTACGGCAATCCTTCAGACGCTTTTACGCTGATTGGGATAACCGGCACGAATGGTAAAACCACAACGACCACCCTGCTTTGGCAATTATTTACGGCATTGGGGTATAAATGTGGTCTGATTGGCACTGTGGAAAACAGAATTGGAGAGGCCATCATTCCCAGCACCCATACCACCCCGGACGCGGTTCGGTTGCATGCCTTGTTCCGGGAAATGGCTGATGCCGGCTGTAGCCATGTGTTTATGGAGGTGAGCAGTCATGCCGTTCATCAGCGCCGGATAGCCGGTGCAAGATTTGCAGGCGGCGTTTTCACCAACCTGACACACGACCACCTGGATTACCATGGCACTTTCGCGAATTACCGGGATGCCAAAAAGAAGTTCTTTGACGATTTACCCAAAGGCGCCTTTGCCCTGACCAATGTAGATGATAAAAATGGCATGGTCATGTTGCAAAATACCCAGGCGCGCAAATACAGTTACGGTTTGAAAAAGCCGGCTGATTTCAAAACCAAAATCATTGAAAACAGCCTGACAGGGCTTCATCTGGAGCTGAACGGAATGGAGTTGTTTGTACGGTTGATTGGCGAGTTTAATGCCTACAACCTCACGGCAGCTTATGCGGTAGGCGCTCTGTTGAGTGAGGCAAGCCGGCAGGTGGACACGGATCAATTACTCACAGCCCTGAGTAATCTGCCAGGCGCTGAAGGCCGTTTTGAATACGTGGTACATCCGGTGAAACAGGGCTGTATAGGCATAGTGGATTATGCGCATACCCCTGATGCATTGGAAAAAGTACTGGAAACCATTGCCAAACTGAAAAAGAAAACATCCAGGGTAATAGCGGTAACCGGAGCTGGTGGCGACCGGGATAAGGCAAAACGGCCGGTAATGGCCCAGGTTTGCGCCCAACTCAGTGATCAGCTTATCCTGACCTCAGACAACCCCAGGACCGAAGATCCGGCGGCTATCCTCAAAGACATGGAGGCTGGATTGGATGAAAAAGGATTGCAAAAAACGCTGGTCATTCAGGATCGTGAGCAGGCCATCAAAACGGCCGTCAGGCTCGCCGGACCGGGCGATGTGATTTTGGTTGCCGGTAAAGGACACGAAAAGTATCAGGATATTCAGGGTGTAAAGCATCCGTTCGACGACAAAGCGATGTTGTTGAAATATTTTGAGTAACAGAAGAAAACACCCCCGCACATGCGGGTAAAGATAAAATAGTGGAGGGACTACTATTTTGATTTTGAGCCGGTTGCGGGGCGATGAAACATCGCCCCACAGCCAAATTTAAGTACATGATTGAAGAGTACATGAGTACATGCGGTAAGAGGGGGGCGAAGCCCCCAATAAAGCCCCATAGGGGCGTAACTTCAGTAGCCCCGTAGGGGCGCAATATTAGTAACACCATGCTGACCCATCTATTTGAATACCTAAAAGAACATTACGACCTGCCGGGAGCGGGCTTGTTCAAGTTCATCTCGTTCAGGGCAGGTATTGCCATGTTGTTATCCCTGCTGATTTCTCTGGTTATCGGCAAACGGATCATAGACTGGCTGAGAAGGGCGCAGATTGGTGAAACAGTACGCGATTTGGGACTGGCGGGCCAAACCTCCAAAGCAGGTACCCCAACTATGGGTGGTATTATCATCGTGGCAGCCACGTTGATCCCTTGCCTGCTCATGGCCCGTTTGGACAACGTATATATCCTGCTGATGCTTTTCAGCACTGTCTGGATGTTTACCATCGGGTTTATTGACGATTATATAAAGGTGTTCAAAAAGGATAAAGAGGGATTGAAAGGACGGTTTAAGATCATGGGACAGGTTGGTTTGGGTTTGATAGTAGGCATTACCATGTTGGTCAACGATGAAGTAGTAGTGCGGATGGATCCGGAAACGGCAGCGCAAAAAGGGTACACCGTGATGGAAACACTTTTCGTCAAAGACCCTACTGCGGCCAATACCTATAAGGAGATGGTGTATGTAAAAGCGCCCATCACCAATGTGCCATTCTTCAAAAACAACGAACTGGACTACTCCCGTTTTCTGTGGTTTTTGGGCGATAACGCGAGGGATTTGAGCTCTATTTTCTTCGTCATTATGGTCATAATAGTCATAACGGCGGTGAGTAACGGTGCAAATCTGACGGATGGACTGGACGGGCAGGCAGCGGGTGTTTCGGCGATCGTGATTTTTGCTTTGGGCATGTTGGCCTATTTGAGCGGCAACTCCCTGGCAGCAGACTTTTTGAAGATTTTTTACATCCCGTACAGTAGTGAGTTGGTGGTGTTTTCGGCTTGTTTACTGGGTGGTTGTATTGGCTTTTTGTGGTACAACGTATTTCCGGCACGGGTATTTATGGGCGATACAGGTAGTTTGACCCTGGGCGGCATCATCGCCTCCCTGGCCATAATTACCCGAAAAGAACTCCTGATCCCGGTTTTGTGTGGTGTGTTTCTGATTGAAAACCTGTCGGTAATCATTCAGGTATGGTATTTCAAATATACCAAAAAGAAATACGGTGAGGGTAGAAGGGTGTTCCTGATGGCGCCGCTTCATCACCACTATCAGAAAAAAGGATATCATGAAGTGACCATTTCTGTGCGCTTCTGGATTGTGCAAATACTGTTGGCGGTAGCCACCATTATTACATTGAAGATTCGATAAACAGCAGACATGAAAAAGCGAATCGTCATACTAGGCTCCGGGGAATCCGGTACAGGAGCGGCCAGATTGGCCAGGTTCCTGGGCTTCGACGTGTTCGTCAGCGACAAAGGTCCGATCAAGGATGTGTTCAAACAGGAACTGGATGCCAATGGGATTCCCTGGGAAGAAAACCAGCATACCCTGGCACAAATCCTGAATGCTTCCGAGATCATCAAAAGTCCGGGCATCCCTGAAAAAAGCGATGTGATGAAGGCGGTGCGGGAGAAGGGCATTAACGTGATCGGAGAAATCGAATTTGGCTACAGATATGCCGGAAAATGCAGGATAGTAGCCATAACCGGTTCCAATGGTAAAACCACCACCACGGAACTTACCTGGCACCTGATGCACGAGGCCGGATTGCCCGTACGAAAAGGGGGCAATGTGGGAAATTCCTTTGCCAGGATGGTGCTGGACGACCTGGTGAGTGGCAATATCAAAAGTAAGGAAAGGGTGTTTGTACTGGAAGTATCCAGCTTCCAATTGGATGATATTCAGCAGTTTAGGCCCTATGTCTCTATGCTGCTGAACATTACGCCGGATCACCTGGACCGCTATGAGTATAAGTTGGAAAACTACGCGGCGGCCAAGTTCAGGATAAGCATGAATCAGCGCAGAGGCGATAAGTTCATTTACAACGGATATGATCCGGTTATACGGGAGAACTGGAAAGAAACCGGCGCCAAAAAGGTGGCTATCCGGAAAGGCTTTTACAAAAACGGGGAGATACGTGTGGGCAGTTTTCGGTTTGGCATGACCCAGTCGGCGCTGAAAGGGCCGCACAACATGTTCAATGCGGTTTGTGCCATTCGGGCAGCGCTGCTTTTGGGCGCTGATCCGGCCAAAATTCAACAAGGACTGAACTCTTTTGAAACGCCACCGCACCGATTGGAGAAAGTGGCGGTGATCAAGGGAGTTACCTGGATAAATGACTCCAAAGCCACGAATGTTGACTCCGTGTTCTATGCCCTGCAAGCGATGGATGCGCCAACGGTGTGGATCGTTGGTGGCCAGGACAAGGGGAACGACTACGAGCCGCTCTTGAAATGGGTGAAAAAAAAGGTGAAGGCCATCGTTTGCATGGGCGTAGATAACACCAAAATTATCAAGGCATTCAAGTCCATGAAAAAACCATTGGTGGAAACATCAAGCGCTCAGGAAGCCGTAGCGCAGGCGGCAAAACTGGCGGAAGCCGGAGATGCCGTGCTATTAAGTCCTGCTTGTGCGAGTTTCGACCTGTTCAAAAATTATGAAGATCGGGGCGCGCAATTCAGGGCTGCCGTTCTGAAAATGAAATCTGATTGAGGTGAAGAACTTGCTCATCTTAACTATGGTGTTACCAGTGGAAACACCTTAAAACCAATTGGTAGCACAACTAAAAGATAATAGATGCTAACCGTTGCGCTTGACATGGAACGCTTAAGAAACCCTTACTCTGGCCTGGGGCAGTATTGTCTTCAATTAGGTCAGGCGTTTGCAGCAAATCCTGCTGCCAGCGAACTGGGTATTACGGCGCTTGTTCCGCGTAATTGGGTAGGAAAGTTTGGATTGACGATGCAATACAAGGCTGTTCAATCCTGGCATAAATGGTTGGGAGTTTCCTTGCCTGCCAATGTGTGGCACTGCATGCACCAGGATTCGGAATTGCTTCCAAGGAGTAGAAAAACAGCGGTGTTGTACACCATACACGACCTGAATTTTTTGGAACGTCCGGATTATTCAGCCAGTAAAAAGCAACGAAAGCTGAAGAAAGTTCAGCAAAAAATAGACCGCGCAGCCGGACTGGTGTACATCTCTGAATTTGCTCGGGAGCAGGTACATGCGCAGTTAAAAGTGCCCGCAGTTGTAAAGGAAGCAGTGATTTACAACGGTGGCGGGTGCCTGGATGAGGCGCCGGAAATTGGATCGGTGGCGATAGAACGGGAAAGACCGTTTTTGTTCTCCATCGGTATTCATCCCAAGAAAAACTACCATGTGCTGATGCCCTTATTGGCCCAACAGCCTGGTTTTGATTGGGTGATAGCCGGGCCAGACAGCAGAGGGTATCAGGATACCATCCGAAATGAGGCGAAGAAATGGGGCGTTGAGGAGCGGGTACAGTTTGTTGGTTCGATCAGTGAAGCAGAAAAATGGGCGTATTACCAGCAATGTGAGGCGCTTTTGTTTCCAAGCCTGTCTGAAGGATTCGGATTGCCGGTAGTAGAAGCCATGGCCATGGGAAAGCCGGTTTTCCTGTCCAACAAGTGCAGTTTGCCGGAAATCGGAGGAGAAGAGGCTTATTATTTCACTGATTTTGAGCCCGCGGCCCTCTGCGAAGTATTTGAAAAAGGATTGAATGATTATAGAAAAGACCCCGAAAAACCCACCCGTTTACGAAACAGAGCAGCACAATTCAGCTGGAAAGCCGCTGCTGCTCAATACCTGAGCTTTTACAAGGCACTAAGTGGTTCTTAAGGCACAAAGCGTGATAGCACAAAGGCACTAAGACACGAAGGCGCAAAGGCGTTAAGGCACGAAGACACTCAAACACTGGCAAACTCAAACACTCAAACACTAGCAAACTCAAACACATCAAAAATGTCACTCGGTAATCGCATCGCAGCAGAACTCAGGGGAGACCGTACGATCTGGATGATCGTAGCGGTGTTGAGCCTGTTCAGCCTGTTGGCTGTGTTTTCCTCCTCCGGGTGGGAAGCCTGGCGTTCGCGTGGCGGAAACACCACAGGGATGTTGGTGGGACACATGGTGAAACTGGCTTTTGGTTTGTTTCTGGTGTATTTGGGTCACTTGGTGCATTATCGAAGATATCAGCAATTTGCCCGTCCAATGCTATGGATTACGGTGCCTTTGTTGTTGTTTACCTTGTTTTTTGGTAAAAATATCAATGATGCCAATCGGTGGATCAGTGTAGCAGGCATCAGTTTTCAACCTTCAGAAATGGCTAAAATTGCCCTGATCATTTATGTGGCCCGGGCATTGACCATCAAGCAGGAATATATCACCAGTTTGCGTCAGGCATTTTTCCCGATCATCATTCCGGTGGTACTGGTGTGCGGATTGATCGCGCCGTCCAATTTGAGTACGGCCATGATCCTGTTCACCACCTGCATCCTGCTGATGTTTATGGGGCGTGTAAGCGCACAATACATCATTATGATGATGTTCCTGGGGCTGCTGGTGTTTGCCGTTTTGGTTGGTATAGGAAAAGTCTATCCTGAACTGGATTTGGTGCGGGTAAATACCTGGGAAAAGCGGGTAGAGACTTTTTTACACGATGAAGACGGTGGCTATCAGGTTCAACAGGCCAAAATTGCCATCGCCAAAGGCGGAATTTTTGGTAATGGACCGGGAAATTCCATGATGAGGCACTATTTGCCGTATTGCAATGCCGACTTCATTTATGCCATCATTTGTGAGGAATATGGTCTGATAGGAGGGGTTATTGTTTTGGCACTGTACGTATTGCTGTTCCTGCGAAATGTGCGATTGGTTACCCAAAGTCCGAAGGCCTTTGGGGCATTTCTAGCCATAGGACTCAGTTTGATGCTTACGGTGCAGGCCCTGGCTAATATGGCTGTAAACCTGAATTTGGTGCCGGCAACGGGTTTGACCCTCCCGCTGGTATCTATGGGTGGAACCAGTGTACTGTTCACTTGCATCTCCCTGGGTATGATCCTGAGTGTGAGCAAATACATTGAAAGCCTCGAATAATCACCTTTCCTAACCTTGGTGACTACAACATGAGCAAAGAAACTTTGAAAATAATGATCACAGGAGGTGGCACCGGCGGCCATATTTTCCCCGCTATTGCCATTGCTGACGCGATCAAAAAGTTGCACCCCGAGGCTACCTTCCTCTTTGTAGGCGCCACCGGGAAAATGGAAATGGAGCGTGTCCCAAAAGCGGGATATGACATTGAAGGACTTCCGGTGGCTGGTTTTCAGCGCAGTATGAGCCTGAAAAACCTGTCGTTCCCCTTCAAACTGTTGAAAAGTTTGTGGCGGGCCAGAAGTATCGTCAAACGATTCCAGCCAGACGTGGTCATCGGAACCGGCGGATATGCCAGTGGCCCGATCATGAGGGCTGCACAAAGGTCCGGTATCCCTACGGTCATTCAGGAACAAAATTCCTATGCCGGGGTAACCAATAAAATCCTGGGCAGAAGAGCCCGGAAAATTTGTGTGGCCTACGACCATATGGAGCAGTTTTTTCCGGCCGACAGGATTGTGTTTACCGGAAATCCGGTGCGGTCAGATATTCTGCAACTGGAAGGAAAACGCGAAGAGGGAATCAGGCACTATAACCTGGATCCTGATAAAAAAACATTGGTCGTTATTGGCGGCAGTCTGGGCGCAAGAACCCTGAACAATGCCATGCGCGACAATGTAGAGTTCTTTGAGCAAAACCCTGATATACAGGTCATCTGGCAATGCGGGAAATTCTATGAGTATGAATACACCGCCATGGAAACAGCCAAATTGCCCAATGTACAATGCCTGGCATTCATTGACCGCATGGACCTGCTGTATGCAACGGCCGATGTGATTGTTTCAAGGGCCGGAGCACTGAGTATCAGCGAGTTGTGTTTGGTTGGCAAGCCGGTAATCCTGGTACCTTCTCCCAACGTGGCAGAAGACCATCAAACCAAAAATGCCCTGGCGCTGGTGGAAAAAGGCGCAGCCCGACTCGTGCGGGATGCAGATGCCGGAGAGAAACTGTTGCAGGAAGTAAACCTCATTTTGGAAAGCGAGGCTTTGGCCTTCAGTCTGGGTGAAAGCATCCGCCAAATGGGACGCCCCAATGCAGCGGAAGCCATTGCAAGAGAAGCACTTAAACTAATAAACTAAAAGGCACAAACATGAAATACGCACTGATCCTCCTCGGTTTTCTGGCTCTGGCAGCTTGTCAAAAAACCAACGACAAAAACCCGGTTTTGCTCGGGCAGTGGCAAGGAACGGAATGGTTGATCATGGACAAACCAAGCGATATAGACGCATCGCAGGTAAAGTTTGAGTTTAAAGAAGATGGCACTTACGCAGCCAGCTTCGGCAATCAAAACCAAAGTGGCGTTTGGCGCACAGATAATGACAAACTGTACACCACCGAAACAGGGAAAAAAGAGATCATGGTCAAATTACTGACCCTCAACGGAAATGCCGTAGAATTTGAAATGAATCGGGGCGGGCAAAAGGAAATACTGAAACTGGCAAAGAAATAAGTCAGTACAAGCAGGATAAGCACATGGAATTTAACACCATTAAAAAGGTATACTTCATCGGAATTGGCGGCATTGGAATGTCGGCACTGGCCCGGTATTTCAAACTGCATGGGGCAGAAGTACATGGCTATGACCGCACAGAAACCGAGCTTACCCGCGCCCTGGCGGCCGAAGGTATGCACGTACACTACACCGACGATGTATCCCTTATTCCGGAAGGCATTGACCTGGTAGTGTGGACCCCTGCAGTTCCCCGGGACCTCAAGGAATTGAACTGGTTCCTGGACCGTGGATTTCAGCTCAAAAAACGCGCAGAAGTTCTGGGTATCATTAGCAGGGCAAAAAAATGCGTGGCCATTGCCGGTACCCATGGAAAAACCACAACTTCAACCATGACGGCCCACCTTTTGCGGGCCTGCGGGGTGGATGCAACCGCCTTTGTTGGAGGTATTTCAGGCAACCTGGGTTCCAATTTTGTAGAAGGAAAGAGCGACTGGGTGGTGGTGGAAGCAGATGAATACGACCGCAGTTTTTTGCACCTGCATCCCGATGTAGCCGTACTGAATTCGCTGGATCCGGATCACCTGGATATATATGGTACCCCGGAAGCTGTGGTGGAATCGTACAAGCAGTTTGTACGCCAAATCAAGCCTGGCGGCATGTTGATATACAAACATGGTTTGCCATTGGAAGATGTAGCAGCAGAACTGGAAGCCAGTGGTCGGAAAGTATTCACGTTTGGGATAGAAAATGGCTACTATGAGGCAGTGAATGTGCATGTAGACAATGGGCAGACGGTGTTCGGATTAACCTCTACCATCGTGGACTGGCCGGCATTGCGGATGAATTATCCGGGCATGCATAATGTACTCAACGCCACTGCAGCCATTGCTGCTACCCTTGGCGCCGGTGGTTTTTCTACCGGAATTCCGGAGGCTTTGCTGGCATTTAAAGGAGTGAAACGCCGGTTCGATACCATTCTGAAAACAGATCAGGTGGTATATGTGGACGATTATGCGCACCACCCGGCAGAATTGGAGGCCACCATTCAGGCGGCGCGTTCCATGTACCCGGACAAAAAGCTGACCGGCATTTTTCAGCCGCACCTTTTTACCCGTACCCGCGATTTCGCTGAAGGATTTGCGGCTGCACTGGATAAACTGGATGAATGTCTGTTGCTGCCCATTTACCCTGCGCGTGAATTACCCATACCGGGTGTTACATCAGAAATGCTTCTGAATAAAATGACCCTTAAAAACAAACGAATCATTCAGAAAGACGAAATCCTCGAAACCCTAAAACAACACCAACCCGAACTGTTGCTTACCATGGGCGCAGGGGATATAGATACATTCATTGAACCCATCAAACAGCTACTGGAATTTCGCCTCTAGCGAGGCTTGGTTTTTTTCAAAACCCGGCAAACTTTTCCCGGAATAACATTCCGGGATACATCAAACCCTTCAAACCCTTCAAACCCTTCAAACAACAACTAACCCCCGGCGGCTAACCCCGCCGATACAGTGAGTCAACCCATGCTCTTTCCGCGCATCAACTACACAAAATTAGCCTGGATATTATTCCTCTTTATTGTAGGAATGATCTGGCTGATCGCGCGGAATCGAAAGGCTGGTTCTTTTGCTGAAGGGTTGCAGGTTAAAGTGTCAGAATTGGCAGATGGAAACAAACTGATCAGTGAAAGTGATGTGCGGCAGGCATTGTTGAAAGCTTTTGGCAGCGATCTGGAAAATTCGGATCTGTCGAGTCTGGATGTAGACCGGATGGAACGAGTGCTGGAAACGGATCCTTTTGTGGAGAATGCTGATGCCTACATCGACCAGAATAACCAGATGCACATTGTGATTGAACAGCGTGAGCCGCTCATCCGGGTGCTTGACAATCAGGGAAACAACTACTATCTGGATAAAAACGGCAAAAAGATGCCGCCTTCCAAAAATTTCGCGGCAAGGGTTATTGTGGCAACCGGAAACATTGCCCCTTATACCCCGGAATTCAGAGAGAAACGGAAAAACAGCCTGAAGGATTTGTATAACATCACCCAAACCCTGCAGGCGGATGATTTTCTGAAATCCTTTATCCAGCAAATACATGTCACCAACACCGGAGAATTCATTCTGGTGCCACTGATAGGGGACCAAAAAATCATTTTGGGCTCTGCCAGAAAACTGGAAGACAAATTGAAACGATTAAAAATCTTCTACAAGGAAGGCATGCCTTACGAAGGCTGGCAAAAATATGGAACCATCAACCTCAAATACAGCGGACAGGTGGTTTGCAAAAGATGACCCCCGAAAAACAAACAAATAAAACAAAAAATTTGACACAAAAAATTTAAAAATAAATACCTTTGACGCGGGAAAGAGTTTCGACCGCCGATTGGGTATTGCGAACCAATAACACCGAAACTCAAAACATTTAAAATCAACACATTATGACGGAGTTTATCCCACAACCCCACGATGTGGTCGTAGCCCTGGATATAGGCACGACAAAAGTTTGCTGCCTTGCGGGTCGGAAAAACACGCATGGCAAACTCGAAATCATCGGTATCGGCAAGGTTGAAAGTGCCGGCGTTTTGCGCGGCGTGGTATCCAACATCGAAAAAACAGTTGGCGCTATCCGCGAAGCCGTGGAAATCTGCGAGCGCAATGCCCGCATGAAATTCCGCTCGGTACACGTAGGCATTGCCGGGCAGCACATCAAAAGTCTGCAACACCGCGGCATTCTCACCCGCGATTCAGACTTTGCAGAGATTTCCCATCGCGACATTGATCGGCTGGTGAATGATATGTTCAAACTGGTGCTGCCACCGGGCGACAAGATTATCCACGTATTTCCGCAGGAGTTTACAGTAGACTCCGAGCAAGGCATTACCGATCCGGTGGGCATGTGCGGCGTACGCCTGGAAGCCAACTTCCACATCATTACGGGACAAATCACGGCCGTCAACAACATATATCGTTGTATCGAAAAGGCCGGCCTGAAAGTGGCCGACCTGACGCTGGAACCCATTGCCAGCGCCGATGCCACCCTTTCCGAAGAAGAAAAACAGGCAGGCGTAGCTCTGGTAGATATTGGCGGCGGTACTACAGATATCACCATTTTCCACGAAGGCATTATTCGCCATACAGCAGTAATTCCATTCGGTGGTAATGTGATTACAGCGGATATCAAGGAAGGATGCACTGTGATGCAACCACAGGCAGAAAAGCTGAAAGTGAAATTCGGCTCAGCTTTGGCCAGTGAAGTGTACGACAATCGCATCATCACCATTCCGGGACTAAAAGGCCGGGAACACAAGGAAATCAGCGAGAAAAACCTCGCGCGCATTATTCAGGCGCGCATGGAAGAAGTGCTGGATTACGTCCTGTGGGAGATTCGCCGGAGCGGATACGAGCGCAAACTCATTGGCGGCATCGTACTGACCGGTGGTGGCTCCTTACTGGCCAATACCGACAAGCTGGCAGAACTCCACACCGGAATGTCCTGCCGCGTAGGTATCCCGGTTGAACACCTGGCACACGGCTATCATGAATCTGTCAGCAGCCCGATTTTCAGCACAGGCATCGGTTTGATGCTGCGTGGCTTGCAAGATCTGGATCCAGCCAAACTGGAAGCTGAAGAACCTGTAGCTAACGTAGTAGAGGAGCCAAAAGAACCTTCCAATGTATCGGAAGAAAAAGGCGCCTCCTGGTTCGATAACGTCTTTAAAAAGACCAAAGAATGGTTCGAAGCAGAACCTGACATGGACTTTAACAAGAAGTGATCCATTCATTTGATAACGCTAAAAAGAAACATATCATGCTATTTGATTTGCCAAAAGATGAGCCAAGCATCATCAAAATCATCGGCGTTGGTGGTGGCGGTAGCAATGCCGTAACCCACATGTACAAACAAGGCATCGTCGGCGTAGACTACGCCATCTGCAATACCGACGCGCAGGCCATGCAACTCAGCCCTGTGCCTAATAAAATTTCTCTCGGCCAGATCCTCACAGAGGGTCGTGGTGCAGGCTCAAGGCCCAGCGTGGGCAAACAGGCATGCATTGAAAGTCTCGAGGAAATCAAACGTTTTCTGGAAGACGGCACCAAAATGGCCTTCATCACTGCCGGTATGGGTGGTGGTACCGGCACAGGCGCCGCTCCTATCATTGCCAAGGCCGCTCAGGAACTGGGTATTCTTACCGTGGGGATCGTAACCCTACCCTTCACTTTTGAAGGTAAAACCCGTGTGGGCAACGGTATGGAAGGTCTGGAAGACTTGCGCAAAAACGTGGATTGCCTCGTGATTATCAGCAACGATAAACTCCGCGACATCTACGGCAACCTCAGCATCTCTCAGGCATTCAGCCAGGCAGATAACATTCTCTGCACCGCTGCCAAAGGCATCGCTGAAATCATCACGGTGCCAGGTTACGTAAACGTGGACTTTGAAGACGTAAACACCACCATGCGCGGATCTGGCGTAGCCATCATGGGTACTGCTGCTGTAGAAGGCGAAAACCGCGCCTTCCGTGCTGCCGATGAAGCGCTGCGCTCTCCATTGCTCGAAGACAACGATATCTATGGCGCTAAAAACATCCTGGTGAACATCACCTCCGGTGTTAAAGAGGCAACCATGGACGAGATCTTCGAAATCACCCAGTTTGTACAGGAAAAAGCCGGCGAAAATGCCAACCTCATCTGGGGTAACTGCTTCGACGAGCGCCTGGGCGAAAAGCTGGCAGTAACCATCATCGCTACCGGCTTCGAATCTGCCGAACGCGGCAAAACCGGTGTGGCCGGCAACCGCCAGACCAATACCAACGAACGTCAGGTGGTACACCTGGATGAAGACCTGCAAACTGGAAAAAAGATCCAGCCTTCTCTCTTTACGATTACGTCAGATGAACCGTACGCCCCGGTAGACGAGAAGGCAGCCACCGCACTCGAGTTTGAGTTCGACAATATCCGGGAGACAGTTGACAAAATCCGTCGCACAACACCGGTCAGCAATGACCCCTACCTGCGCGATGCTGAAGAGGAAATTTCTCCGGAAGAACGTCGCAGGCGTATTGAAGATGCCCAGCGCCGTCGCCAGGAAGCTCTGAACCGTCCGATCAATGTGGTGAAGTTGTCTTCTCCTCAAACCATCATTGACCTGGAAAGTCAGCCGGCATACCTGCGTCGCAGTGTAAACCTCGATGATGTGCCTGATTCCGACAAACCAGAGATGTCTAACTGGACGATTTCTCTGGAGGAAGAAGGCGAAATCAAGATGGGCGGGAATTCATTCCTGCACGACAACGTAGATTAATCAAGCAGGCAGACTTACAACCCTGAGGGGCAAGTTGGGAATGGAGTGGGACCGGCACCGGCCTGTTTCCCGCGGGGGAGCCTGCCAAAGAGTATATTTCTGCTAAGTTCAGCGGCCTCGGTGTGTGGGACACCGGGCCGCTTTTTTTATTACATCCGTAAACGTTGCTGCAGTTCCTGCACCTTGGCCTGATCCCCCATCGCGGTGTACACCTGAATCAAATCCTGAATGGTATTCCGATCTTGTGCATAATTGGCCAAGGCAAGATTCAGAAACTCAATAGCCCCATTAGGATCCTGCATTTTGACAAAATAGAAGTTGTACCCCACACGGTGACAGAAGAAGTTGTAAATATTCGGATCGGCGCCTTTCAGTGATTTCAACACATCCAGCACCATCACCAGCATATCGCCATTGGCGGGTTGATTCTGGATTAGTTGTTCCAGATCACGCAGCAGTTTTTCCAGGTTTTTGTCCTGATTATACCGAATAACGGCCAGTTGCACCTTCATAGGCGCTGCCAGGCGGTATCCCGGATTAATCTGGAGAGATTTATTCAAATAAGGCTCTATCTCAGTCAAGATGGCCGTGCGCTGAGCTACCGATGCCTGATCGGTGGCTTTTTCCAGGGGCTTATATTGTTTCTCATAAAGTAAATTGGCGTAATAATAGTTCGCCCGATAGCTGTTGCCGGATACCTGAATGGCAGATTCCACCAGGCGGGAACCGTCTCCGCCCCAATCCGGGATTCTGGTCCAGGTGCGCACGGCAAACAACGCAGCCACGATACCTAACACAGCATACCCTGGCCAAACCTGGCGATTGCCCAACAGTTCCGGCAGTTTTTTTACACCAAACCATGCCGCCGCCAAACAAAAAGCCACTGAAGGCAGGTACAAATAACGTTCGTTCATGAAGGTGCTGGTGCGCACAAAAAGGTTGGAAACAATGCTGATGGTAAACAGGAAATACAACACCGAATAGGCCGGTACCGACCAATTACCTTGTTGACCTGATTTCTCCTTTCTCAAGGTTTTAAAAGCCCACCAGCCCAGCCCGGCATAGATAGCCAGCGAAACCAACGGACGCCAGTCTGCCCAGGTCACCTTTGGCACATGGTAGGGATAGTAATCAATGGTAAGCGGGTGTGGCACGAACAGCAGTTTCAGATTCCAGCCCAAAGCCAGGAAGATGGTGGCCAGTCTTTCCATTCCATTCATGCCAAAAAACGGGTTTAACACCAATTCATCCGGGTGTGTGCCCAGTTTTTGTAATGCCACCATGCGCATCAGCAGGAACAAACCCAAAGAGCCTAACAGGGGCAACACGGCGTTCACGGCTCTTCCCAGCGATACATGCGAAAACACCCAAATAGTAAGCGGAATCACCGCCAGAAAAGTAACAGTGTTTTCTTTTGACAACAATCCCAGCAGGAAAAAGCCGGCCGCCATCCAGCGATACCGATCTGTCTGTGTGTCAAAATATTTCATCACGGCCCAAAGTGCGCCCAGGCTGCCCACCATGGCCATGATTTCATCACGGCTTTTGATATTGGAAACAACTTCTACGTGTAGTGGATGCAGCATGAAAAGCACTGTTGCCCAAAACGCTATGCCCTGATACCAGGATGCACCTTCCTGCCGGGGAAATAGCGCCAGCAGAATGCGGAACAACAGCAGGGTACACAATACATACCACAAAACATTCATGAAATGGCCCGCCCAGGCACTTTCTTTGCCAAATAGCCCAATTTCCATGGCAAAAGTGGCCAATGGTAAGGGGCGGTAACGACCACCTTCCAGCATGATTTTCGGGTCTTTGTAAAACCCCAGCAGGCTGTCGTTTCCAAATATCTCCGCCAAACCGGCAAATCCCTTTTGCACAAACGCATTGTCCCAGATATAAATCTGATCGTCCTGCAGATAGCCAAAACTGATGGTTAAGCCATACAGCAGAAAAACAACACCCGTGAGCACCAGGCAGGCATACAGGTTTTCCAGCCAGAATCCGGTTTGAAAAAAATGAGTAGGGGATAAAGGGGCCGTTGTCTTGGGCGCAGTCTTCTTCGAAGCGGTATTTTTCGTTGCCATGCAGTGAGGTGCCGTTTAGGTGGGCAAATGTATTTTTTTCAGGGCTGAAAAGATGTCGGAATAATCAAAGGTTTCCAGATTTCGCCAAAAATCCAGAGATTCCTGCAATTGAGCTGTGCTGGAAACACCCAACACCAAGCCATTAATGCCCGGATGCAAGCCGGCATAAATCAATCCAAGGTGGTTCATGGTTTTTACCGGCGGGCGCACAAAAGCGGTGGCCCAGTCGGGTAGCAGCGACTGAATTTTGGACAGTTGCTGCGCTACTTTTTCCTGTTGTCCGCCTCTTGCCAGAAAGGTGCTATTGGCGCCGTAGTCTCCGTGCAGTTTTACGCCGCCGGCATTAATCCCATAGGCAAAATACCGGTGCGGCCCGCCTGCCATTATATGTCGTTGCAGCGGAGCATACCGATCCAAATTAGAGTGAAAAACGTTGTGCTTCAACTGAATATCAAAATTCAGTCCTAAGGAAGCGTTCGCCTGCGCATACGCCTCCGGGTGCGCAATGCCGGATAGCCCTGGCCTCAGGTTAAGGTCGCCACAAAGTCTGTGCAGGGATTCCAGGGAGGCCAGAACATCGGCAGCAGCTTCACGGTTGTCCCAATGGAACATCAATACCGAGAGATTTTTTCCGAATAACCGGTGATACTCTTCGCCGGCCATTTGGATAAAAGATGGCGAAAGGTTGACCTCCGGAGAACGCAGGTTATCGAGGCTCCCGATCTTCATGGTTAATTCCAGATCCTGCAAACCATGTGCATCTGTGTATTCCTTCAGTATTTTTTCCGCCGCCCTGAAATTCGCCGGATTTCGGTTGATGGGATAATTGGTAGCACAGTCTACCTGCTGGAAGCCAGCCTTCAGCCAGTTGTCCAGCAAACGATAGGCCTCCACCGCCGATACGCTCCAGCCCCATTGGGCCGTGCCAAGCATTAGTTTTTTACCATTGATACTCATAAGCAGCCGCAAATGTCTGATTTGTTCCCGGCTTTCCGAATCATTGCGTAATTTTGAGCTTAAGCACACCGTCCACCGTCCATCCCGAGTACTCGGGACCACCGTCCACCGTCCACCGTCCACCGTCCACCGTCTACCGTCTACCGTCTACCGTCATGATCCATTTTAAAATTGCCGACGAAGAAGATACCCACGTAGTTTCCCAACTGCTTGCAGCTTTGTTCGAAGAGGTTGGGCACACCCTTACTGCTGAAGAAATTGCAGGATTATTTTTGCAGTTTGATCCGGACGACCATCATTCCACCCTGTTGGCGCTTGACGACGATGGCGATGCGGTAGGGGTGATAACCCTGGCTGAATCGCTGGGTTTTTATGCCGGCGGACGCATCGGGGTTATCAATGAATTGTATGTGGTACCGGAATACCGTTCAGAAGGAGTGGGAAAAATGCTGCTGGATGCTGCCAAAAATCTGGCTGATGAACGTGGTTGGGCGCGATTGGAGGTTACCACACCCGGCGAAGAATACCAAAAAACGCTCCGGTTTTATGAGCGCGAAGGCTTTTTCCCTATTGGTCCGAGGTATAAGTATATGGTTTAACGAGGTTTCTGTGCGTAGAAATTTTGAGTATTTACTAAAACGTGGGTTGTCATCCCCGCAGGGGATGACAACCCACGTTGGGTTATGTATTTTACGAATGAAAACCCACTTAGTAATAAGGAATTCCGTGTTTTCCACAATTGTTTTGACGAAGCCAAGCTCTAAAGCCTATTTTTTCTCCGCTTCAACACCTTCATCGCTGCCATATACTGTCTGGCCAATCTGCCAATATTTACCCTGCTACTGCTGGTGTCATCTGTCCAGATAACGGGCAATTCGCACATTTTCAGGCCTTTCCATTCGGCAATGGCCAATAATTCAGTGGAAAAAAACCAGCCGTTGGATACTGCTCCGCCTTCCATGAGGGCCGGAAGATGTTCGCGTTTCAGCCATTTGAAGCCACACATGCCATCCGAAAAACGGGTGCCCAGGTAAAGGCGCAGCATCAGGTTGAAAATGCGGGAGGTGATTTCGCGTTTCAGGGTGCGACCAATCACCCGAGCCTTGGGGTGCAGTCGGGTGCCATATACCAGATCAAAACCTTCGGTAGCCAGGGCATGGTATGCCTGCGGAAAGTGGCGCAGGTCGGTGGCCAGATCCAGGTCCATATAGCCTACAATATCTGCCTTACTTTGTGTCCAGGAGGTTTTCAGCGCCAATCCGACCCCTTTTTCCGGTACTGCTACCAGTTTAATTTCCGGGAATTCATCCGTCAGGGCCGCAGCAATATGGCGGGTGTTATCCACGCTTCCATTGTCGGCAATGATGATGCGCCATTGGTGTTGATCCGGGAAATGTTCGGATAAAAAATGGTGAAGGGTGCGCACCTGGCGGTCCAGGGTAGCTTCTTCGTTGAGAACCGGGATGGTGACATCGAACGTCATAGTGGCGGCGAAATTACCGGCCTTTTTGTGTTCCGGGCTGCTTTGGGCACATAAATAATTGTGCAGAATCAGCGCTTCGGGCTATCTTTTCGGCCTTAATTGATAAACACTCTGCTATAATGAAGATTTTCAAGCATTTAGGCCTGGTTTTGGGCCTGTTTGGGCTGTTTGCACTCCAGCAGCTTGGGGCGCAAACCAGCATTGGTTTTCGGTTTGGATTTTCAGCCAACAATGTGGTGAGGGAACCGCTGGAGAACAACGAACCTACGCCACAGATACGGCCGGGCATACAGCTGGGCGTGCCGGTTGAGATCCGGCTTAATAAGTGGTTTGCCGTACAACCCGAACTGCTTTTTGCCACACATGGCGCTTTTCAGGACCAGGAAACCAGCGACCAACTGACGACCACGAGTTTTTACCGCAGTTTTTACATGAGCTCGCTTGAAGTGCCGGTTTTGGCCAAATTTACCATTGGTTCCGGCAATGTGCGTTTGTCGGCCTTTGCGGGTCCGTCGGTAGGAATGGGGCTGGGCGGCAAGTTGTACACCAAAACATTCGTGTCGATCAAGGATTTTTTCGGTACCGTAATTTTTGCTGAAACCTTTGAGTCTACCCAGCAATTGGCATTTTTGAGCGAAGGATACGATAACAGTGAGTTGAAAGACAATGATTTTGCGGTAGAGCGCTTCAATGTCAATCTGCACCTGGGCGCTGGTATTCAGGTAAAAGCCGGTCCGGTAAATCTTTTTCTGGACGGCAGATTCATGCTGGGTCTGAACGACCTGGACCCGGAATCCAGTTCAGAATCCATCAATAACACCCTGAAAAGTGTGCGGGGAGGAATGAATGTAGGGGTATTGTACCCCTTGCATTAATCTGCATTTTTAGGCAGGAGGGAGTTTAAGTATAGATTTAAATGCTTAAATTTGCCTCCATCATGCGGAAATAGCTCAGTTGGTAGAGCACTAGCTTCCCAAGCTGGGGGTCGCGAGTTCGAGTCTCGTTTTCCGCTCAAAAAAGGTAAAAGCGGTTTTCGGTGGAGGCGCCGGGGCCGCTTTTTTGCTGATGGCTGAATAGGTAGACCATCGCATTCAATCTGCCTATTCAGCCAATATCATCCATCTGACTCACCCCTTCACCCACCTTACACTCCGCATTACCTTACCCTGTCCGGATATGTTCAACAAATACGTGCCCGCAGGCAAGGCATCGCTGACTGGTATGGAAACCTCCTGTTTGCCGGCCTCAAAAAGCTGGTGTTGATGCACGGTTTGAAGTGTTTTTCCACTCAAATCCAGGAGTTGGATATCCAGCGTTTCAGGTGTTTGCAGCTCAAATTGCAATTGAATATTCTGGCTAACCGGATTGGGATAAAGCAGCACCTGGGCTTCATCCAGAGAGGTATTGGGCTGTAAAACGCCCACATTGAAGTCGAGGATGAACTGCTGGAGCGCCATTAAATGGGTAACTGAATTGGGGGTAAAAAACGATTTAGAGGTCATGGCTACCACTTTGTTGTTTCCAATCATAGAAATATCCATAGGAGGTTCTACGTCGGTATTGGGACTAACGAAGATGCCGTTTGTACCGAAATTTGGATCCAGACTGCCATTCGGCAGTAGTTGCACCAGGGCTGTGCCATCCACATTGCCGGAAATTGGAACCCATGCATACAATAGCAATTTTCCATCAGGCTGAACTATAACATCCAGTATCTCATAGGTTTGCGGCAGGTATACAACACCGGATTCTCCAAAGGAAGGATCCCGCTGACCGGTAGGTAAGTACCGGGTAACGGTACCCATATAGTCGGGCAAGGTGTAGCCTCCCATTAAAATCTTCTGATCTGGTTGCACAGCCAATGAATATCCCTCGCTGATTCCAGTCAGATATTCCAGCAAAATTCCCTCATCTGCAAAGGTCTGATCCAGCGTGCCATCCGGATTCAACCGAATCAGAATGGCCGGCCGGTCGTTTCCCCCGAAATAGGAAAAACCGCTCACCAGAATTTTACCGTCTGCCTGAACCTTCATGCAGTAAAACAGATAGGTCCCATTCAATTCAAACTGGAAATCATACACACCGTCTTCTGAAAAAGTGGAATCAGGTTCCCCATCAGGAGTAAAAGCCAAAACAGCCACTTTATCACTGTTTAGGTAATCTCCTGCAGCATAAATTTTTCCTTCCGTATTGAAATCCAGTTCCCGTATCAGGACCATTGGCATTGGTGCAATGCCGCTCTCCCCAAATGTTGTATCTCGTGAGCCATCCGCTAAACATCGCCAAAGTTGAGAACTTCCATTGTTGAACACTATGCGCCCCTCTTTATCCACTTTGAGTGCCGGGGCGCCATTACCAACATTACTTAAAAAATGATATCGAACTGCGTTTATAGAGTCGCCGCCGGGGGAAAATACCGTTACTTTCAAACCGAAAGGGTTAACGCCAAAGCCTCCTAACCAAATATCACCATTGGGGTGAACATCCAGCGGATGACAATACATGGATCCCGGAACGGATACCGGACGAACGAAACCATCACCGGAAAAGGAGGAGTCCATTTTCACTGTTTGGGCAATGGAGCTAATTTGGAAAACGCAAAAAGCAGCAAAAAGCAGGAATAATCTGTTCATAAAAGCGAATTTGATAAAGTGATACTGCAAATGTAGACCCGGGCGCCAGGGAAAAAATATAACACTTTTTGCCAGGTATTCTACCAGTTAACCCACCCATTTCTGTCAGATTCGGGGCAAAAAACGCTTTTTACCCCTGAACCCGGCAGATATAGCACTATGTTTGATGTCTGTTTTAATAAGATGAAAAAATATATACCTCTTTGTATCTCCTTACTACTCAACAGCGCCAGCATACTCGCTCAAACGGATACCATGCCGCCAGTACTGGTTTGCCGGGATACCTTTACCATTGATATTATCTTTGATAACCTGGAATGTATGTCCAGGGCTTCTCTGCATCAATTGGTACTGGATGCCTCGGATAATTCAGGCGCTCTTCAGCTTGGTTTACGACGCCCCTGCATGGGTTCAGGCTTTCCGCTGGATACTACAGCTGTGTTTACTTCCGATGATGTAGGTATCAAAACAGTGGAAATCTGGGCGCGCGACAGCGCAGGAAATTACAGTTCCTGCACCTCCAAAGTAGTGCTGAACGGTGGTTATGGCGGCTGTGATCCTTCCGGCTGGGCAATACAATGCCAGGATCATGAGGATTTTGGCATCATAAATATCCAGGCGCGAATTCTTGCTTATAACTGCCAGGGGGATACGGTGCGTATGACCGGACCGTATGGACCAGGTACTAACCCTAATTTTTGGAGTTATTACATAGATGGAATATTGGGATTCCAATGGTGGTACCTGCCAATTGGCGCCGGATATACGATTGAAATAGTCCCGTTCCGAAACGACAACCCCCTGAACGGTGTAACCACCTACGATCTTTCCCTGATCAACAAACACATACTCGGGCTCGAACCCCTGAACTCGCCCTATAAAATGCTGGCTGCCGATATAAACCAGGATGGGAACATCACCACTTTTGATGTATTATTGCTGCGAAAGTTGATTCTTGGACTCATTCCCAATCTGCCGCATGGGAAAGCCTGGCGTTTTATGCCCAAATCATTTGTGTTCCCTAATCCGGCCAATCCTTTTGCGAGTCCTGTGCCAGACAAGCTCATTTCCCCTAACACCAGCTGGCCCCCTTACACCTTTTATGAGTTCAGAGGGATCAAAATTGGGGATGTAAACAATTCGGCCATCCCGGATTGAGGTTATCTATCCTTGTTTAACATGCGATTTGTTTTCATAATCCTGTTTTCAGGTTTGGTTCTCATGACCTCCGGATGTATGGTCATGAAAATGCGCTGGAGCGATGCAAAAGCCCAAAAGGTATTTCATAAGAAAGGCATTCCTTTGTCAATTCGGGATACTTTGATTTCAAACCGGCACATACATTATGCCCTGAGTGGTCCGGACACACTTCCTACCCTGGTATTTATCCACGGAAGTCCAGGAAGTTGGATGCATTATCACCAATACCTTGCAGACTCCCTGTTAGGAAGCAAATATCGGCTGGTGGCTATTGATCGACCCGGATTTGGGCACAGCAATTTTGGCAAGGCTATGGGGCTAAAGGCGCAAGCAGAACTTTTGCTGCCAGTGGTTACCGCTCTCAAGACGGATCGGCCGCTTTTTTTGTGTGGCCACAGCATGGGCGGTCCGGTGGTCGTACAACTGGCCGCTATGTCGCCGGAAACATTTCAAACCATTGTTGTAGTTGCAGGTGCTCTGGATGCGCGCCAGGAAAAGCCAGAAATTTGGCGAAAAATCATGCAGGTTAAACCACTTTATTGGCTGCTGCCCGGGGCATTTGGACCAAGTAATACCGAGTTATTGTATCTTAAAAAGGACCTGATTCCTTTGCAGCAGGAATTCGAAAAAATAACCTGTGGGGTACATTTTGTCCATGGCACCAAGGATACCTGGGTGCCCTTTGAGAATGTAGCGTTTGGTATTCAAAACCTGAAAAATGCCTCATTTATCAAGGTTGATACTTTGGTAGGCGCCGATCATCAGATCCCCTGGAAAAATTACCAAGTATTGAGAAATGTATTACTGGAAGTGGATTGATAAAAAGGAAAAATGACTATCCGGATATTATTCCATGTGATAAACACGCAATTTGGCTTGTGTAGGTCCCGGTTCCCGGGATGACAACTCACGTTTTACTATGCATGACCAATTATGCGTCCTTCTAAATACTTACAATATTGGCTATTTAGATCAAATAAAATTTTGCAGTTGGCTGTAATTTGCAATATGTTGCCTGTCAATGTATTGTGGTAGAAAAATATTGTGGCAATAAATTTCCATTTCCTTTGCATTATTTCATTCGCATTGTCCATTTTTGCCACGTTTAATCTTCGATACTTTAACCAACTCAAACTTTTGTATGAAGCAACTATGTACAACCATCTTGCTATGCCTGATGGTGGTGGCTGGCGCCTATGCGCAGCGTACTATTTCAGGCACCGTCACCGATCAATCCGGTGAGGCGCTGATCGGCGCAACCGTTGCCGTCAAAAACACCAGCGTTGGCGCCGTAACTGATGTAGATGGCCGCTATACCATTCAGGTGGCCAAATCAGATGCCATTCTGATGTTCTCTTACACCGGGTATGCCACCCAGGAAATTGCCGTTGGCGCAGGCTCCGTGGTAGATGTTACCCTGGTGGAAAATGCCAATGTGATGGACGAAGTGGTGGTCATTGGCTACGGAAAACAGATCCGTAGCACCCTCACGGGCAACATCGCCAAAGTCAACAATGAAAACATCAAAGGCATGCCGGTGGTCTCTGTGGAACAGGCCATGCAAGGACAAGCTGCCGGTGTAAACATTGAAACCGTAAATGGTAAAGTGGGCGCCGCTGCCCGCGTACGCGTGCGCGGTGTTGGCTCCATCAATGCCGGAACCGAGCCGCTTTTTGTAGTGGATGGTATCCCGCTCTCCAAAGATTCCCGCAATACTTATGGCGCAGGCCTCAACCCTCTGGCCGACATCAATTTCAACGATATTGAGTCAATCGAGGTGCTGAAAGACGCCTCTGCCAAGGCTATTTACGGTTCCCGGGGCTCCAATGGCGTGGTACTCATTACCACCAAATCCGGCAAATCCGGTAAAAGTCAAATCGAGCTCGACCTGCAATACGGATTCAGTCAGCCAACCCGCAAACGCGAGTTTTTGAATGCTGCCGAATTCGTGGAACTCTTCACAGAAGCCGCCAACAATTCTGATGATATTGACGGGTACGCGTACGATGATCCGGATTCCTGGACCACCTTTGTGCAGGGCCGTTTCTTCCGCTATTCCGGTCGCAACGACGATTGGATGAGCAAAATTGACAAAACCAACTGGCAGGATGAAGCATTCCAGGATGCTTCCCTGTACAACGCCAACCTCTCCTTTTCCGGAGGTTCCGATAAAATGCGGTATTACTTCAGCGCCAACCACGGCCTGAATGAGGGTATTCTGGTAGCCAACCACCTCACAAAAGACGGCGCCCGCCTGAACCTCGATTTCAGCGCCACCGACAAGCTCAAAATGGGCGTCAACCTGTCGGTTTCCCGCACCAATACCCGCACCGTTTCCGACGATAACGCGTTCTCCACGCCAATGCAGCTGGTGGCGCTTGCCCCTATTACGCCTAAGCGCGACGAGAAGGGCGAACTGTACGACCGGCCTGTAACCACTTATTACAACGGTTTGATTGACGTGGAAGACGCCACCCGCAAGGTATTCAGCAACCGTACCCTGGTGAATGTTTACGGCGATTACAGCTTTACCCAAAGCCTTGCGCTTCGGGTAGAAGGCGCGGCAAACCTGTACAATGTACGCGACGAAGCGCGTTTCGGGGTACGTACGGATGCCGGCAATGCTTCCAACGGTTTTGGAGAATCTGTTTTTGCCGGAGCAACAGATTACAACACCAACGCGGTATTGCGCTGGAACAAAGCTTTTGATAAAAACGACCTGGGCTTCGATCTGGGTACGGAGTATTTTGAAAGCACCAACAACCGCACGGCTGTATTTGGTGAGCAATTCCCAACAGACGAGCTGAAAACCCTGGCCAGTGCAGCCATCATTACCGGTGGTACCAGCACAGAGGAGCAATACAGCTTCCTGTCTTACTTCGGGCGCGCCAGATACAATTTTGATCGGAAATACCTGTTGAATGCCTCTGCCCGTGTAGACGGATCATCCCGTTTTGGCGACAACAAACGGTATGCGTTCTTCCCGGCGTTTTCTGCTGGTTGGGTATTGAGCGAAGAAGCCGTATTGCAGGATAACCCAACGATTTCTTTCCTGAAACTGCGCGCCTCCTGGGGACAAAGTGGTAATGCCGACATCGGCAACTTCCGCGCTTTGGGCCTGTATGCGCCAGGCAGTTACAACGGTCAAAGCAACTATTTGCCGGAACAAATTGCCAACCCTGACCTCACCTGGGAAAAGAGCACAGAAGTTGATTTTGGTTTGGACTGGGGTTTGTTCGACAACCGCATCAATGGTGAAATTGATTACTACATCAAGAATACCAACGATCTTCTGCAACAGGTTCCTATTCCGGCTACCACCGGTTACAAAACACAGTGGAGAAACATTGGCGAATTGGAAAACCGGGGCTGGGAGTTTACGGTGAACTCCAACAATCTGGTGGGCGAGTTCAAATGGACCACCTCGCTCAACCTTGCTTTGAACAAGAACAAAGTGGTGGCATTAGCTGATGGTCAGGATATCATAGACGATGGCGGCACCCGCTATGCCAACGTGGTAAAAGTAGGCGAACCTATTGGTGTGTTCTATGGCGCCGAATATGCAGGCGTAGACCCAGCCAATGGCGATGCCATCTGGTACACCAATGCCACTGATGGCAGCGATCCACGCGCAACTACCAACGATTTCAGCGAAGCCAATTATGTAGTGCTGGGTTCGCCACTGCCTGATCTGATTGGCGGTATCAGCAACTCCTTCTCCTGGAAGGGTGTATCGCTGGATATTCGTTTCCAGGGTCAGTATGGCAACGAAATCCACCGTTCCGGCGATGTATTTATGTCTTGCAATGCCTGTTGGTTTGATAACCAGACCCGCGATCAGCTGGATCGCTGGCAAAATCCAGGCGATGTGACCAATGTGCCTGAGGCTCGTCTGGGCTATTCCAACGGTGATATTGGCCGGAGCAGCCGCTATATTTCTGATGGCTCTTACCTGCGTTTGAAAAACATCACGCTGGCTTACGATGTGCCTACGAAGTGGATGCGCGGCGTGCGCAGCCTGCGCGTGTACGCTACTGCTACCAATCTGCTCACCTTCACCAAATACGAGGGCTGGGATCCGGAGGTTACCACCGACTTCCTGGCGGGCAACACGGTTTACGGCATAGATTTCTATTCTGCGCCACAGCCTAAAACCATAATTGGCGGAATCCGGATTGGTTTCTAAGCCTTCACTCAAAACGATTTTAACAATGAAAAAGCTACAATATATTCTACTCTCAGGCTTGTTGCTGATGGCAGGCGCCTGCGACAAAAAGCTCGATATCGAGCCACTGCAAAGTGTCAGTGAAACTGTTGCCCTGGATTCTGATGCCAACGTAAAACTTGTGCTTCAGGGGGCGTATGATAACCTCAGCAAAGACGGCATGTACGGTGGAAACCTGTTTCGAGATGCGGAATTGCTGGGTTCAGATGGCGAGGTACGCTGGGTGGGTACCTTCAGCGATCCACGCGACATTTTCAACCACGAAATGGATGCGGGCAACACAGATGTGGAGAATACCTGGTCTATTGCTTATCAAACCATCAACTCCTGCAACAATGTGCTGAGCGCACTGGATATTGTGAATGCCGACGACCGCGACCGTGTGGAAGGAGAGGCGAAATTTATTCGTGGCGTATGCTACTTCGAGCTAACCCGCCTCTTTGGCAAACCATACGTAGCAGGTGGGTCGAACAGCCAATTGGGCGTACCGGTTATCACCACAGCTACCCGCGGAGTAACGGAAGCCTCCTATGTTAGCCGCAATACCGTTAATGAGGGCTACGAACAGGCTCTTTCCGATTTGCTTCGTGCAGCGGCTATATTGCCGGAAGATAACGGCGTTTTGGCCAGCAAGTACGCGGCCATGGGTATGGCTGCCCGGATGTACCTCAGCATGGGTAAACTCCAGGAAGCACGGGATATGGCTACTGCCGTTATTGGTAGCACCCAATACAGTCTGTTGCCGAATTATGAGGACCTCTGGAACCAGGATGATGATACCGATGAAGCTTTGTTTTCCATTCAGGTTTCCCCTCAGGATGGTGTAAACGAGCTGGTAACCTTCTTCTCTATTCCGGAATTTGGCGGTCGCGATGGTGATATTGAAATCCAAAACAGTCACCTGGCACTGTATGATCCAGCCGACACCCGTTTGGCCTTGTTCTATGATGGGAATGGAGCTATGCGCACCGGAAAATGGAAAAACCAGTACAAGAATATTCCCATTATTCGTCTGGCTGAAATGCACCTGATTGCAGCGGAATGTGATGCCCGCCTGAATGGTAACGGCGCTTTACAATTGAATCCGGTTCGTGAGCGTGCAGGTTTGGCGCCTCTCAATCAGGCTTTTGTAGAGGATGTAATCCAGGAGCGCAGACGTGAGCTTGCCTTCGAAGGACACAAAATCCACGACATCAAGCGCCTGGGTGGCACCATTGATGGTATCAGTTTTGATGCGCCCGAATTTGTGTTTCCTATCCCGGCCCGGGAGATTGAGGTGAATAAAAACCTCCAGCAAAACGAAGGGTACTAAATTGGTTCACCAATAAGTAGTTTTTGCCGCAGGGTAACGGAGGTGCAGAGGTGTTGATAATCAACTTTTTAATCTCTGCGTCTCCGCAGCTCTGCGGTGAAAACTACACTTGGAATACCTGTACAGACGGTCGGTCATTCCGACACTTTATACATATGAACAGATTGGCCAACCAGCTTCCAGGAGCCGTCAATTTTTTCCAATATTCTGATTTCATGTGAATAGGTCTTCCGGCCATCCCTGGCAACAGACACCTCATCGTGGTTGACCCAGGCAAAATCTCCTTTAATACACATTTGGTAATTACTGTTCTCGGAGCTTCCGCCATCGCCCATTTTGGCGTTGGGATCTTTCATGAGCGCCGGTGGTACATCGTAGGTTTCGCCCGTGGAGGTTGAAACCAAAATGCGGCTGTATGGCTGAATGTGCCAGCAATCCGAATGCGTTTTGAAATCGGCGCTGCGCCAGCTGGCAGACTCTTTTTCCAGAAGTTGTTGAATCGCAAGTTGATCGTCCATGGGAGAAGTGCATTGAATCAAAAATAACAGGCAAACAGGTAAGACAGATGTTTTGATCATATGCGGGTATTTGCACAAATGTAAACATAAGCACACTACTCGACATTTTGGTTTCAGGCCTATAAGGTTTCCAAAAACCTTATAGGCCTGACATTTTATGGGGCGGCTTTACCTTCGCTTATATTTTGATTACCGGAATCAACTGACTTCCCAGCGAGGTTTCCAGTAACAGGAAGTATTGGCCAGCCGGCAAATCATTGGGTAATTCCAGGCTTTCCAGTTGGTTCCCTGCCTGCCTGTGCGCTGTTTGCATGAGCCGCTTGGCGGGTATACCCCCAGATGGCAAAAGCGTGAGGGTAACCTTGGTGTCCTGCTCCAGGGAGTAAGAAATCTGGATGTTGCCCGATGTAACAGGATTGGGGAAAACGGACAGGGCTATTTGCAGTCCTATTTTGGTAGTGAAGGTAGAATTGCCCTCGTGGCGCAGTTGAATCATACCCGTTCCGGCAAAAGTGGAGTCCAGGATGCCAGATTGGCCCCAAGCAGGAAATTGAAATGCCAAAGCGCAGAACAGAAGGAAAGTTGACAGGAATTTCATGTTACAATCAGTTTTGTATTTTTTGTGTTGCTTCTTTTTGATGACACAAAGATTGGAGCGTTCAAAACCGGAATTGTAGAACATATTTGCCCAAGGTTACCGCGACTTTGCGACGGTAAAAAGGTGGTTTTGAGGTGGATTTTCCTGGTTTTCTGGCTTCCAGGGTCTTGATGAAAGGCCGATTGTGGTACACATTTAGCCAGGTTTACGGGCAGGACTGGCCATTTTAATAAAATCCATTACCTTTGCCCTGTCCTTCGGGATGATTACTTTTCATTTTTCAATTTTTTTAGTATGCAAACAGGAACTGTCAAGTTCTTTAACGAGACCAAAGGATTTGGTTTTGTTGTTGACGCTGCCACCGGCGAGGAGGTATTCGTTCACGTTACCGGCCTGGTCGACAAAATTCGCGAAGGCGATACTGTAACCTTCGAGACCAAGATGGGCAAGAAAGGTTTGAATGCAGTCAATGTACAACTGGCTTAAGCTGTTGTAACATTTCGACATAAGATTCAGAGACTCCGGCGGTTAAACCGTCCGGAGTTTTTTATATCTGAATAGGACAGATAATGTTATTGGTTTTAGAAAAAGACAAGTCTTTAGTGTTGAATCTCAAACTTTTGCATGTAAATGCTTCCGGACTCATCCTGTACTCTGGCAATAAAAATACCGGCAGGTAAATGGCTAATATCAAGGCTTCCACCATTTGAAATGGTTGCCATTGCACTAATGCCGCCCCAAATAGGATAAATTTGAACATCAAGTAGAGGCGACGCCACCGGAAGTGTTAACTGAACCTGATGAACTGCCGGGTTTGGATAAATGGACAGTCCATTTTGTGAGACGGATGAGTTGCTGAATTTTGTTCCAACAGACTCGGATGTCAGTTTAACAATCCAAATATCATCCTCCCCGTGTAGTAATCCGCTAACATCGCCATTATTTGACCGTGTATACCCAACAAATAAGTAACCGCCATCATCTGTTACAAGTATATCTTGAATGACGTCTTTATTACTACCTCCAAATGTAATGGACCATTGGATGTCATAATTTTCATCCAATTTTAGGAGCCATCCATCCCTATCCCCTTTGTTTTGGGTAATATCGCCATTTGCGGAGGATGAGAATCCTCCAAATACCAGGCCTCCATCGGGGGTTGGCTTGTAGACATCTAAAAAGTCCTCCGAACTCCCACCAATTGTTTTTCCCCACAAAATATTTCCTTGAATATCAAATTTTACTATCCAAACATCCTGGTATCCATGATTTCCTGTTATATCCCCATCATTTGATGTGGTGTGTCCTGTGAGAAGCAATCCACCGTCTTCAGTTTGATCCAAGGAACCCGGGTTGTCTTGTTGGGTTCCTCCAATTGCTTTTTCCCATTCTAATTGACCATCTGAAGAGAGTTTTACCATCCAGATATCTTTTAAACCATGGTGCCCGGAAACATCCAGATCATTTGATCTGGTACTACCCGCAATCACGAAACCTCCATCGCTCACCTGAATTACTTGATTAACCGACTCATCCTGACTTCCACCAAGCACTTTTTTCCATTGAATGATACCAAAACTTGATAACTTCAGAATCCATATATCATCTTCACCATGGTTTTCACCAACCTGGCCATCCGTTGATTTGGAAACTCCTGCTAAAATATATCCGCCGTCTGAAGTTTGGATAGTGTAATTGGCTTGATCATAATCGGATCCACCAAAAGTTCTTTTCCATTGAGTATCCCCGTCAGGTTTTAATTTTATAATAAAGAAATCGCTGTTGCCATAGTTAACCAAAATATCACCGTCAGTTGATTGAACTCCTCCCGAAATTACATAACTTCCATCGGTTGTTTGCATGAAGTTATTCATATTGTCATAATACGAGCCTCCAATACAACGCTGCCAGTCTATACCAAGGGTGTCGTCCAAAGTAACAACCCATCCATCAGTAGACCCATGATGCCCTGCTACATCGCCGTCTGAGGAATAGGTTGTACCCAGCATAAAATACCCACCTCCAGTTTTTAGCCCAATTTTGGGTTGATTTTCATTGTTAGATCCTCCGATCAAACGTTGTTTTTGAATGGTACCGTTTTCAGCTAATTTAGTTACTACCCAATCAAAGTCGCCGTGGCTTCCCGGCAGCTCCATTCCCAGGCTACTGCCGGTAACCATATATCCACCATCTAAGGTTGGCTTAACTTCATATGCACCGTCAATGTTAACTCCTCCTAAAAGATGTTGCCATTCTATCGTTGGCTGCGCAATAAGATTCGACGAAACCAGGAAAAAAACGAAAATGAAAGTTGAGATCTTCATATGTGCTAATTTTTGAAATGATTAGCAAATGTGTATCAGTTAGAAGATTCGAGAAAAGGACAATTTTTTAGCATTCCACCGGCGCGAACGGAGCTGAGATATTCAAAGAAGTCTAAAAATAGAGTTCCTGATAAGTATAATTACCTGAATTATTGGACTAATAGGCTATGTCCCTCCGGATAATGGGCAAAGAAGTATCTGATTTTTACTAAAACAGACCTGTGAACGACCTACTTTTTCATGTTTCGCACTTTTTCCAGAAGCCATAAACTATCAACGATCCTATTCTGGGTCTTGATCCGATTTTCAAGTTGGATCGATCTGTGCTTATCATCCGGCTTTGAAAGTGCTAGTTGTCGCAATATCTTGGTAAATTTCAGGTTGGACTCCTTTTCTAAATTTGACATGGATTTAGTCACCGTTCGTTCTAGATACTTTCTGAAAGCGTCAATTTTATATAAAAGCAGGTCTGATTGGAGTTCATACAGGTTCATCAACTCCAATCTGCGGGTTATCAGCATAAGAAATGGAGCAGTAGTATGAAATGGCAAATAAGCCATGGAGGTTTCGTATTGTTTATCAGCAAAGAAATACATAGCCAGACAATAATGATAGTGATCAATAGCGGAATCTGTTGTTAGGATAAGATCCTTATGCTTATCAATAAAGGCTTTCGTCCACTCTTTTTTATTTATTTTGAGTGCAATTTTTATAATATTCAGCATTGCATATGGATGTATAAAACCGTTATGATATAAATATCCTTTTTCCAGGTTTTCTTTATGGATATGGTGTAGTGCCTCATAAAGAGTAAGTTTCTCATCCTCGTTTTCTGCAAGATTGGCTCGTAAAGTGCAAATGTTTCGCAGGTATGTGTGGAGTTCACGTATGGTTTCATTGGTTAAAAATTGTTCCCGGGCTTTTAGAAACTGCAGAAAATACTCGAAATCCTGTTTGGTTGGGTTATTGTGTAAAAACAAGACCTGGATCTTTCTGCGAATGGCTAGCAATGGACTTTGGGCTTCATAAACATCAAAATAGGTTGGGAAATCAAGGCCCAATGCAGAAATATTGATTTTAGTTTCATGCATAACCTCTCCCTGCAACAGCAATCTATTCAGGAGTTCAACGCGCTCTGTGAAATAAAAAAAATCAAGCTGTTGAATGGTATCTGGTATAGACAAATCGTTTTTCCAGGTATTAACCATGCTTTTCCATTCATGTTCTTCTCTGTATACCAGATATTGAAAATGGTATCGTTCTGTTGACTCGAGTGATTGGATTTGTATTTCAGCCTTAAGTTTTTGCATCTGGCGCTCATATAACCCATCCAAACTTTTAGCTCTTAACATGCTGATAAAATCCAGGTCTCGTTGTAAGCTATTATCCTCCCTGTTATAATAACGGGTTGCCAAGAAATGCTCTAATGTTTCCCTTAATTTTATGGTGATTTTCTCCAAACGCGAAGCAGAAAATGGTTTTTCCGGAAACAGGTATGCATGCAATTTGGCCTTTTCCAGGGTTTGATTGGTCTGCCCCGATTTTCCAGTGGTTTCCATTAGGAAGTCAAAATACCGTGATAAAAGTGTAGCATTTGTTTCCGGAACGAAGAATGGACTTTTTATAAAAAGCCTGAAAGAAGATCTTTCTTCCGGGGTAAACTTCCCTGCGATTTCCAGTACTTTGGACGTTGCCATTTGTAGGTAGTTAATTTGATTTCTGATTTATTATGCTTACCCTATTTTTGGCCAAAAGTAAACTAAATATGCAACGACTGATTTTGAGCGTGTATCTGATCTGTTTATCTAATTCGCTCAGCGCCCAACCCGAACTGGAAAAACTCTTCCAAACCCAGCTCATCATGGCCGAAGACGGCTCCTCTGTGCAGTTTCCGGAAGGTAAATTTTACTTGTCCAATACCCTGTGGCTGGATGGTAAAAAGAACATCTCACTGCGCGGCGCAGGCCAGGGCAAAACCATCCTGTCTTTTATTAATCAAAAACAGGGGGCTGAAGGCATCAAGGTCACCAATGCACAAAACATTGTAATTGAACAACTTACTGTTGAAGATGCCAAAGGCGACCTCATCAAAACCCAGCAGGTAAAGGGATTGGTGCTTCGCGATGTAACCGCTCAATGGACCGGCAAACCCAAGCCCAGTAACGGCTCCTACGCACTTTACCCGGTGCAATGCAGCCAGGTGCGTATTGAACGCTGCACCGCCATTGGCGCCTCAGATGCCGGCATTTATGTAGGACAATCGGATTCCGTCTGGGTAACCGATTGTGTGGCCAAATGGAACGTGGCAGGTATCGAAATTGAAAACACCACTAATGCCTGGGTTTGGAAAAACAAGGCTTTTGATAATACCGGAGGCATTCTGGTGTTTGATTTGCCAGACCTGCCCAAAAAGCGCGGCGGGCATGTTAAGGTTTACGACAACCTCGTGACCCGAAACAACTTCCGCAATTTTGCCCCTCCCGGAAACATTGTGGGTAAGGTGCCACCTGGCACCGGCGTTATGATCCTGGCCACCAATGACGTGGAGGTATACAACAACAAAATCTGGGAAAACAAAACCGCATCCACAGCAATTGTGAGCTACTTCATTGCAGAAACACCCATTAAAGACAAGGATTACAACCCTTATCCATCCCAGATTTATATTCACGACAACCTGTATTCCATGGGCAAAAGAATGCCTACCTGGAAGAGTAAACTGGGATTCATCTTTTGGTGGAAATTTGGCAAAAGGGTGCCTCATATCCTGTACGATGGCATTCAAAACCCGGATTGGGTGGATGCGGATGGCGAGTTGAAGCAGGGATATGAAATTTGCATTCAAAACAATGAAAACGGCACTTTCGCCAATATCCGCGCCGACAAGCTGGGATTGTTTAAAGGAAAAATCAGCAAAGACCGCAAACCTTATGATTGCAAGTTATAAAACCGGCTTAGTCCTGCTGATCTGTGGATTCCTGATATGTCAGGCATTTTTGCCCGATTCTGTACCTGCGCCTAAAATGCAGCTATCTTCCTATGGATTTTTCCAGGGGCCTCTGGCTGATTTGAAGCCGGCTAATGGAGTTTTTCCTTATGAAGTAAATGCCCCGCTTTTCAGCGATTATGCGGAAAAGGCCCGGTTCATTTATCTGCCGGAAGGCGCCCGGCTCGGCTATCATCCGGATGGTTCGTTCGATTTTCCGGATGGTGCGGTTATTATCAAAAACTTCTATTACTGGAAGGATGTCAGGCAGCCCGGAATGGGTCGTAAAATATTGGAAACCAGACTGTTACTCAAAGAAAATGGCGCCTGGAAAGCGCTTGAATACTTGTGGGACGACAGTCAGACAGAGGCTGTGCTGGAGGTGGCGGGCGCCAGTTTTCCGCATCAATGGGTAGACGCCAGAGGTAAAAAACAAGAGATCACGTATATCGCCCCCAACCTGAACCAATGCAAAGGATGCCATTCCTACGATGGCGCATTTGTACCCATTGGGGTTACTGCCCGTCAGTTAAACCGGATAGAACAGGGTGAAAATCAGTTGCTTCGCTGGCAGCGGGAGGGACGCCTGCAATTGCCCGATGGCTTTATGCCGGAAAAAGCTCCCAGGCTGGCCGATTACCGCCTGCCCGAAACCGAACTCAACGCCGCCGCCAGGGGCTACCTGGATGGCAACTGTGCCCATTGTCACAACCCGCATGGCCCGGCCAGCACCAGCGGTATGTTTTTGGAGTATAACCAGACAGAACCCGAGCGCATAGGTATTGGCAAGCCCCCGGTAGCGGCAGGGCGGGGTAGCGGTAGTCGCAAATACGGTATTGTGCCGGGAAAACCTCAGGAAAGCATCCTGCTGTTTCGGATGGAAAGTGATGATCCGGGAATTCGTATGCCGGAATTAGGCAGGCAACTACCACATGCCGAAGGCATTGCGCTGATTAAAAACTGGATAAAAAACATGGAATAATATCCAATGTCCAATATCCAATGTCCATCCCGAGTACTCGGGACCAAGTGGTGCGGGTGCTTGGCGTCAGCACAACTGCTGGGCATTACTCGCCTGAATGGTGAGACTTCATGATTCCCTTTCGCCATTCAGGCGAAAACAACCATACAGTTGTGCTGACGCCAAGCACCCGCACCACTTGGTCTCGAGTACTCAGATAGACATTGGACCTTTTTACTATGAATTACTTAAATTTAGTTTTCCTGATATTGTTGACTGCTTGCAGTGGTAATTCTGGAAAATTACCCGCCTATAAGGAGGAAACTCATAGCCTTGATACTGTTCAGGTGTATTTGGATTTTTATTTTGTAAATCGGGACATTCAACTGAAGGATACATGTACTGGTAAAAGATCGTTTTTGAGCACTGATATCAGGGTAAAACAAATGGAAAAGTATGTTTTCATTTGCGTTCTTGTTCCGGATACCTGTCTGCTACAAGGAGAAACAGATATTATAAATACGTTGGAATACAATCCACAGGGCGAAATTCGTGCTGTAAAATCAGGTACCTTCTCATTTGATGATCCATCTTCTTTTTTCCAGCATAAGGAGCATTTTGATAGTATTTTGCACCAGGAGCCAGTACTTTCCTCATTTTTGAGAAAGCATATGACTGGAAAGTAATTATGTAGATGGTTGATACGTCAAACAAATGCAGGCACAACAAATATCCAATATCCAATATCCAATATCCAATATCCAATGTCCATCCCGAGTACTCGGGACCAAGTGGTGCGGGTGCTTGGCGTCAGCACAACTGCTGGGCATTACTCGCCTGAATGGTGAGACTTCATGATTCCCTTTCGCCATTCAGGCGAAAACAACCATACGAATGTGCTGACGCCAAGCACCCGCACCACTTGGATATTGGATATTGGATATTGGATATTGGACATTGGATATTGGATATTAAAAAAACGAGCCCGGCGGATCTGTATCCGCCGGGCTTCATCCTTACTGCTAAAAATGTTTCTTTTGGGCCTTATTGCTGCTTGTGTTTATTGGCCTCTGTAGTGTTAGGAGGCAGGGTTGTTTTACTTCCCGGAAGCGGTTGCGCAGCGTTATCTGATGACTTGCTTGCGGGAGCGGCGTTATTTTCTGGCTTGGCGGCCGGTTTGGCCGTGTTGGTCCTGGCTTTTGTTTCAGTAGATACTTTAGGCGCAGTATCCGCTGCTTCACCAGTGGTATTGACAGTATTTACTGGCGCAGTTACAGGTTGCTCAGTACCGGTTGGCTGAACATTTTGCGGCTCAGTTGGAGTCGGCCTTGAGGAAAACCAGTACACTCCGGCCACAATCAGAACCGCCATAGAGGCCAGCAGTACGATTGAACTTAAGCTCCATCCTTGTTTCGGAGCCGCCTGTATGTTGTGCTGTATGTTTTGCCAAACACGATCAGAAGGCTTGTCCCATCCGGAAGACGCCGGTGTGTCCGGCATCTGCTCAAAAGTTTTGCGGAACAGATCGTCAATCGGATTTGGTTGCTGTTGCTCAGTCATGGGTGGTATGGTTGATTTTGAAAGATTTGTCCAGGATTTTCTTCAGAAACTCCCGGGCTTTATAAAGTTGACTTTTACTGGTGCCAATGCTGATGCCCAGTTGTTCCGCGATTTCCTCGTGGCTGAATCCTTCAATGGCGTAAAAGTTGAATACTGTTCTGTATCCGGGCGGCAGTTTTTGCAGATAAGACATCAGTGTTTCTGCGTCGAGATTAGAAGCAAAATCCTCCTCTGTGTGGAATTTGCTTTCAAATACGTTGAAATCTGGCACGTCCTTCACAAAATCTCTTTGCTTGCGCAAGTGACTCAGCGCCGTATTCACCATAATCCGGCGAATCCAGCCGCCCAGCGCACCATCGCCCCGAAATTGTGCCATATCGCGGTAAACACGCACAAATCCGTCCTGCAACATATCTTCCGCCTCTGCTCGGTCTTTGGCATACCGTAATAGTATCCGGAACATCGGTACACTATACTGATGATATAGAGCCGATTGATGTGCCGAACTCCCTTTTAGGATTCCGCTGACTAGTTCCTGATCGCTGAATTGATGCATGTTGGTTTGAACAAAATGTTTGGTGTGGTTTGTGAGATTTCGGTTGCCCGGGTTGCAAAAAAAAACAATTTTTTTTCCCCGACGGGCAGATAACGACAAAGGAAAGGGTTCTATTGGCTCCGGCAGTAAACCAGGTCCATTCATATATCGCAAAAACAAAGCCATTTGTCCATGCACTTACCGTGGTTTATGAAGCTGTGCCTATTTTTGTACAAACCCAGTCCAACTTTTCAACCATGAATACCACACCTCAGCTGTCGGCAGCAGAAATCAAAACCCTGGAGGAGCCTCAAACGGAACAAGTGAGGCAGGCTCTTTCGCTTTTTCTGAAAGAACTGATTCTACTTGGCTGGGTTAACACCAAAAGAGGTAAACGCCCGCTTCACTCGGCTTTTGGCTGGTTCGTGCTCTTTACGATCATCATACTGTGTATCTATTTCTTTATTGGCATAATACTGGCGATTTTCCTGGCCATTTACGCCTGGGAAGCCAAAAAAGACCAAACATTGCTGTTTGTCAGTGCCGAGGGCGAACAAAAGCTAAACCAAACCGGCAAAGAAACTCCGGCTCTGGTTCAGATGCTTAAAACCGTGGCCAATGCCCGCCCAAATGACATGGACCACTGCACCAGTCAGGAATGGCGCAAACACCTGGCCCTGTACTACCCCAATAATGCGAGCTTCCATAAGGAATTTTTGCTGGCAGGCCTGATGAGTAAAGGACTTGTTGAAATGGATGCCAATCAGCAACCCAAACGCACGGCCGCTGGCGATGCAGTCCTGTACAAAGCCAAAACAGCCATCGAAAAAGGCCAGGAATTACCAGCTTTGTTGCGGGAGGGCTCACCTTCGGCAGCAGCTATGGCAGCCCAATTGAGCGGCCTGGTGTTGTTGATTCCGGGTATTGAAGGCTATTTCGGACAACTGTTCCAACATACAGGCTACCTGGATTCAGATCTGTTGGAACAGGAAAAACAGCGCCTCGGACAAGGTACTGATGGCGGTTCTGATAGTGGCGGTTCTACTTCAGACGACACCCGGGATGACCACGATGCCGAGGGCAGTATGGATAATGGCAGCGATTGGCAAAACGATGCTGATTTTCTGGATGGCATTGATGCTGATACCGGCGATTCAGGCATTGGATCAGATGCCGGCGGTGGCGACAGCGGCGATGGCGGCGACGGAGGAGGAGATGGCGGTTGCAGTGGCTGCGGTGGTTGTGGTGGCGGTGACTAATACAAGCGTTAAACCTATACCTGATGTACACTTCAGATCCTCTGTGGCAACGTATTCATGTATATCACCCGGACAAACCTGGGGTGGAGCTGAGCTTTTCACAGCGATTGGCCCGAGAGAACGGCTGGAACCGGCGTTTTGCCCTGCGGACTATTGAGGAATACAAACGTTTTATGTACCTGATTTGCTCGGGTACTACACCAGTTACACCCTCCGAAGCGGTAGATCAGGTGTGGCATTTGCATCTGATCTACAGCAAGTTATACTGGGATGACTTTTGCGGTGCAGTATTGCAGCAACCGGTTCATCATACGCCAACGGAAGGCGGTAAAATGGAGCAGGGAAAGTTTGCGCAATACTACAGCGATACCCTGCAACGCTATCAGGAAACCTTTGGCGAAGCGCCGCCCTCTGATATCTGGCCTCCCCTCAGCAAACGTTTTGGCAAATCGAAATGGCGTTGGGTGGATTTGAAACGCTTTTGGCTGATTCCAAAATGGTAATCAGGTCGGCAAAGCCCAGTTTATGGGCGTTTTGCCATCTTTTACCAGCATGTCGTTGGCCCGGGTAAAATGTCCGCATCCCTGAAAGGCATTGCCGGCCAGGGGCGAAGGGTGTGCCGCCTCCAACACATAGTGCCGGCTTTCGTCGATCAACACTTTTTTGGAACGGGCAAAATTGCCCCAAAGCATGAATACTACCCCGTTTTTCTGCTCGGAAACAGTTCGGATGACCGCATCGGTAAAAGTTTGCCAGCCAATTTTCTGATGGCTTGCCGGTTTGCGGGCTTCTACGGTTAACATGGCGTTGAGTAGCAGAACCCCTTGTTCAGTCCAGGAACTCAGGTCGCCGTGGGCCGGTGGATCAATGCCCAGGCTGTTTTTTATTTCTTTGTAAATATTTATTAACGAGGGTGGCGTCTTGATACCGCGCGGTACGGAAAAACACAACCCCATGGCTTCTCCCGGGTTGTGGTAAGGGTCTTGTCCGAGTATAACTACCTTTACTTTGTCGAAAGGAGTTTTGTTAAAAGCATTGAAAATCAATGGTCCGGGAGGATAAATGGTTCTTCCGGCCTGTTTTTCTGCAAGCAAAAAAGCCTTGATTTCAGCAAAGTACGGCTGCTGAAATTCCGGCGCCAGTGCTTGTTTCCAGCCTTCTTCTATTTGCACATTGGAAACCGATGTGGACATAAAAATTGTTTTGCCCGAAAGGTAAGTGGAACTTTCCGAACGAGTTTTTACTTTTGCACCGGAAATGGTCCCGTAGCACAATGGATAGTGCAACAGATTTCTAATCTGTAGGCTACAGGTTCGACCCCTGTCGGGATCACGGAAACGTTTGGAGGGCGCTCTGAGTTATGCTCAGGCGCCCTTCGCGTTTGTTGGCCTTACAGGATATTGAAGCCAATACCCAGGGTAAGGGTGCGGTTTCGTTGGCTGGTATTCACTACATTTCCTCCCGAATTGGTGTACTGCACGCCACTTGTTGCCAGGTTTATGCCATGTTGATAGCGTAGCAACGCAGAAAAACGTTTGTGCCGGAATGAAATGCCGGCCACAGCACCAAAATCATTGTCCTGTGCATATTGAAAAGCACTGTTATCCAAAGTGTTCCAGTCGCCATCACCTTCCTTAAATCGTTCCTCAAGCCTGCGGCCCCAATAACAACCCAAAGAAGCGAATAAGCGTTGGTAGGCGCGGTATTCCAGCTGTGGAATGATATCCAGATAATGAAAATGCCAGCGGTTCTCCAGGGGAGAGGTGGCAAACCGGAAACCTTTTACGGTATATTGGGCTTCCAGCAATGCGGAAAACCGGTTGTTGAAGGATTTTCGGCCCGCCAGACCCACAAAGTACCCAAACTCTGTGTTGGTATTGGTGGCTTCGTCGTCCACGAAATAATTTTCCTTAAAAGGCATATTCGTAAGTGTGCCGCCGCCTATCAATCCGAGGTTAAACTTAGATTGATCAGGTGAGGATTGATCAGGTGAGGATTGATCGGAGCTGGTTTGGCTGAAAGCAGTGAGGGCTGGCAGGCATGCCAGGAGCAACAGGAGTGGTTTCATATTTGTGTGTATTAGTTGGTTTCTGTATTCCCTACTCCTGATGCCGCAGAACGTTCTAATGGTTGTCCGGGGCCAATAATTTCTCCACCAGCGCTTCCCAACTGAACCGGCGCTTTTCCTTTTTTACACCTTCTATGAAGGCTTCTTTCCGGTTTTGGGCAAAAAAATCAGCAATAGCCAAGGCAATAGCCTCCGGTTCCGGCGCTACTACATACCCAGACACCCCATCTGCAACAATTTCCGGCAGCCCGCCAACATTGGTTACCACCATAGGGGTTTCAAAATGATAGGCAATCTGAGAGATGCCGCTCTGCGTGGCCGTTCTGTAGGGTTGTACCACCAGGTCTGCCGCAGAAAAATACCATTTCACCAAATCGGCCGGGATAAAATCCTGGAACACATGCACCCGGTCTTTCAGACCATGGCGGTCTATGATTTCCTGGTAAAAGGCCCAGTCTTCATAACATTCTCCCGCTACGATGGCATGGATATGGCCAGGCGTATGTTGAAGGGCCTCCAGAAGCAGATCCAATCCCTTATACTTACGGATAAATCCAAAAAACAGCACCATTGGTGCGTTTTCCGGCAATTGTAGTTCTTTTCGTGCTTCCGGGGCGCTCACCGGAACACCGTAGGTGTCGTACACCGGATGCGGTGAAAAACGCACCGGCTTTTGGGTAAATTGCCGGATTTCTTCGCCAACGGATTTAGACATCACCACAAAATCATTGCAGGCGCCAACAAACCACTTGGCAAAGAGGCGGTCGCCGGGGCGTTTTTCATGTGGTATAATATTGTCTACCAATGCTGTTATCCTGCATTTTTTAGCTGAAAACCAGCGTGCAATGCGGAGAACCGTTCCCTGGCTCGGACCCATAAACGGCAGCCAGAACCGGACAATGATCTGATCTGGTTGTTCGCGGGCAATTTGCCAGCCTGTTTTGATCCAGTTGAACGGGTTTATGGCATTCAACCTGGTTTTAATTAACAGGTTTTCCGGCGCAGGATCATCCGTGTACTGCGTTTTGCCCGGAAACAAAAAAGCCGGATACTGCAGGGAAAAAGAGTAAATTATCACCTCGTGCCCGGCTTCCTGAAGCGCCTGGGCCAATCGCTCCGAAGAAGCGGCAATGCCGCCGCGCAAAGGGTGCGCAGGACTCAGCATCACTATTTTTTTACGAGGTGCAGACATAGTGTTAGTTGGGCTGGACTATTGAAATACTTCGTCGGCCATACGCAGACTTTTGCCGAAGGCAGAACGGTCGAGTCCGGGTTCCACACCTTGTTCATCCAGGAAAAACACGAGGTTTTCCATGGCCATGTTGCCGGTCAGTTCGTCTTTGGCCATAGGGCAGCCGCCAAAACCACGCAGCGCGCCATCAAAACGCCGGCACCCGCTGAGCCAGGCCGATTCAATTTTTTCCCGCCAGTTGTGTGGTTGGGTGTGCAAATGGGCTCCGAATTCCACATCCGGGTAGGCGGGAATCAGGTTGCTGAATAAATAAGAGATGTTTTGCGGGTTGGAACAACCAATGGTGTCCGACAAAGAAAAAATCCGTATACCCAGAGGGACCAGGGTGTTGACCCATTGTTGTACGATTTCCACGTTCCAGGGGTCGCCATAAGGATTGCCAAAACCCATGGATATGTATAAAACCAGCGATTTGCCGTGTTTTTGGCAGAGTTCCTGGATGTATTTGGTGCGTTCCACACTTTCGGCAATACTGGCATTGGTATTGCGTTGCTGGAAGGTTTCGCTGATGCTGAAGGGATATCCCAGGTATTGGATCTCCGGATGCTGGCAGGCGTCTTCGGCGCCGCGTTCATTGGCCACAATGGCCAGTAATTTGGTCTGCACCCCGCCTAAGTCAAGTTTAGACAACACCTCAGCGGTATCACGCATTTGCGGGATGGCCTTTGGACTTACAAACGACCCGAAATCAAGCGTATCAAAACCTACCCGAAGCAATTGGTTGATATAAGTCACCTTAACATCGGTAGGAATAAAATTATGCAGCCCCTGCATGGCATCACGCGGGCACTCCACTAGTTTAAGCTGGGAAACGGATTGGGTATCGGGCAAGGCAGGAATTATTTGATGAGGCAAAAATAAACGTCCCGAGGGAATAAAAGGTTCATTCCTAGCCCTGCTCTTTCAGGAACGCTGCGGCTCCGTCCAGTTCATCGTAAAACGCCTGACCGTATTTTCTGATCAGGGCATCTTTGACAAAACGGTAAACCGGCACTTTTTCCTTTTCCCCCAGGCTGCAGGCCGCTGAACAGATATCCCAGCGGTCGTAATTCAGGGCCTCGGAGTCAAAATGTTCGTATTTGGAAACCCGAATTGGGTATAGGTGACAGGAAATGGGCTTCTGGAAATCAATGTCACCGGCTTTCCATGCCATTTCAATGCCACATTGCGCAATGCCCAGCGGGTCGTATGTCATGTACGCGCAGGGGCCGCCGTCTATCAGGGTAGTGCCATGTTCGCCCATGCCTTCAAACCATTGGTAGGCGCCCTGAGCTTCAATGGCAGCAATGCCGGCCGGGCTCAGGTAAGGTTTTACTTTTTCCAGAATAGACTCCATTATAGCCAGTTCCGCTTTTTCCAGGGGTGCGCCAAAATCGCCTTCCCAGCAGCATGCGCCTTTGCAGGCAGAGAGGTTGCAGATGAATTGTTGTTCTACAACATCATCGCTGACTAGTTTATCCTGAACAATGATCATGACGGTTGACGGAAAAATTTATTGGGGCAAAGTTCACATTTCTTTGGCAAAGCGCATCATGGTGACTGACGTTTCAAACCGCCTTCAGTAGATAAAACCTTTTGTACGCTTATCCCCGGGCCTCGTGTAACCCTTCGCACGAGGCCATTTTTTATTTCCAACGGCTTAAAAAATAAAAAATGACTATCCGGATATTGTACCCCAGTTCCGCAACTTTCTTCTGCCGATGTTGGCGTCCCCGCCAACATCAACGGCGGAGTGAAATCTTAGATCAATGCACTCATTCCACCGCTTCTTGTTGGCGAGGACGCCAACAAGGGAAGTTTTTTCTACTTCTGACCGATTTGGGGTACAGTATCCGGATAGTCATTAAATAAAATTCCAAGTTTTGGCAAAATCATAGGCCCGTTCTTGGCTGCCTTCGGCTGATTCGTACTAATTTTGCGGCTTCTTACACTAACTCGGTCCGGAGTTTCTGAAGCATCCGGCCAATCGCTCAATTATTTCATGGACGTATCCGTCGAAACAGCCAAAAGCCTCGGCCTTACTGCCGAAGAATTTGACAAAATCCAGCAAATTCTGGGCCGTATGCCCAACTTCACCGAGCTCAGCATTTTTTCGGTGATGTGGAGTGAACACTGCTCGTACAAAAATTCCATTCTGCAACTCAAAACCCTCCCGCGCAGCGGCAAACGCCTGCTGGTAGCAGCCGGTGAAGAAAACGCAGGTCTGGTGGATATCGGCGGCGGTCTCGGATGCGTGTTCAAAATTGAGAGCCACAACCACCCTTCTGCCATCGAACCCTATCAGGGGGCAGCTACAGGGGTTGGGGGCATCCACCGCGACATCTTTACCATGGGCGCCCGTCCCATCGCATCACTGAATTCCCTGCGTTTTGGTACGCCCGACAACCCACGGATGAAAAACCTGGTGCGTGGTGTGGTAAAAGGCATTGGTGATTATGGCAACTGTTTCGGCGTGCCAACCGTGGGAGGCGAGGTGTATTTCATGCCTTGTTACAACCACGATATTTTGGTAAATGCCATGTCGGCCGGTATTGTAAAAGCCGGTGAAACGGTGAGCGCAACCGCTGGCGGCCCGGGCAACAAGGTGTTTATTGTGGGGTCTGCCACTGGCAAAGACGGTATCCACGGCGCAACATTTGCCTCCGCAGATTTGAGCGAAGATTCCCACGAAGATTTGCCGGCAGTTCAGGTGGGCGATCCCTTCCAGGAGAAATTGCTGCTGGAAGCAACGCTGGAAGCCATCAAAACCGGCGCTGTAGTAGGCATGCAGGATATGGGTGCTGCCGGTATCACCTGCTCTACTTCCGAAATGAGCGCCAAAGCCGGTTGCGGCATGCGTATTGATCTGAGCAAGGTGCCTACCCGCCAGGCTAACATGAAAGATTGGGAAATTCTGCTCTCCGAAAGTCAGGAGCGCATGCTGATAGTGGTAAAACCTGGTCGCGAAGGTGAAATTTTGTCCATTTACGAAAAATGGGACCTCCCTTGTGCGGAAATTGGTGAAACCATTGAAGGCGACATCCTGCAATATCATTATGAAGGTAAACTGGCTGCAGAAGTACCTGCCTACCCGCTCGTGCTGGGCGGAGGCGCGCCTGTGTATGTGCGCGAGCAAAAGCGTCCGGATTACCTCAATGAAATTGCTAAATTTAACCTGGATCAAATACCGGTGGCAACAGATTTGAAGGCCGCTGCCCGTAAATTGTGGCATTCTCCAAACCTGGCTTCCAAAAACTGGATCACCCGTCAGTACGATTCCATGGTACGAACAGGTACCATGACCACCAACAGGCCCTCCGATGCCGCTGTGGTGTACGTGAAAGGAACTGAAAAAGCCCTGGCGTTGACCACCGATTGCAACTCTTCCTACGTTTTTGCCGATCCGCACAAGGGTGGCATGATTGCAGTTTCTGAAGCTGCGCGTAATATCGTTTGCGCCGGTGGTGAGCCGGTGGCCATCACCAACTGCCTGAACTTTGGTAATCCGTACAACCCGGAGGTGTACTACCAGTTTGCAGAAGCCATCCGCGGCATGGGCGATGCCTGTCGCAAGTTTGAAACCCCGGTAACGGGCGGTAACGTGAGTTTCTACAACCAATATACCAAAGCAGGCCAGACTATTCCGGTGTATCCAACGCCAACCATTGGTATGCTCGGTTTGCTGGATGATTACAATCGCATCATGACCCTCGATTTCAAATCGGAAGGGGATGCCATTTACCTGATTGGTACCAGCAGGAACGACCTGGGCAGCAGCGAATACCTGCGCGGTGTATTAGGCGTTGAGTTCAGCCCGTGTCCACATTTCGATCTGGAGGAGGAGTTTGCCATCCAACAGGCCGTTAAAGCGTTGATTAGTCGGAATTTGGTGCAATCTGCACATGACGTAAGCGATGGCGGCGTTTTGGCCAATCTCATCGAAAGTGCCATGCCACGCGGTTTGGGCTTTGAGGTTCAGTCACGCGATGGAATCCGTAAAGATGCCTGGCTTTTTGGCGAGGCACAAAGCCGGGTAGTTGTCAGCGTGCGGACAACCCAGATTGAGGAATTTGAGCGACTTTTGCAAGCGCAAAACGTAGCAAGTGAAAAATTGGGTGTGGTGAAAGGAAATGCGGTGGTGATTGACGGTGAGCACTGGGGTGAGGTTTCTGAATGGAAACGCACTTACGAAACGGTGTTGACCGATATCATGACAGCCGAGCAGTAATCCTTTGCAATACCTGCATTTAACTTGCTGAATTATTTCATAAATTCTTGAAAATGAATAAGTTTAAATCCTTGTTTCTGTTAATGCTCCCGCTGGTGGCCATGTTTTTTGCCTGCGATGGCCAGGCCAACGGCCATGCGATCAAAGGCACGGTTTCCGGCGCATCTAACCTTCAGGTGAACCTGGACATGGCGCATTTCGATCGTTCTACGGTTGGATTGGGCAGGGCCACCTGCGATGCCAACGGCGCTTTCGAAATCAAGTCGGAAAAACCCTGGGAAGAAGGGTTGTACCGTTTGAAAATTGGCGCAAAACAGGTGTATTTTATCCTGGACGGTAAAGAGTCTGTGGTTGACATTAAAGGCGACCTGAGCAGCATTGACCGGATGGAAATGGAAATTACCGGTTCTGAAACCATGAACTGCTATGCAGGCATCATCCGCGATTTGATCAAATCGCAGCTGAAAAGCCCGAGCGATGCCAAAGCTTATATTGATCGCGGCTGCACGCCACTCACCAAAGCATTTTTGACCACCCAGCTTTTGGGTCAGAGTGCGGGCCCGTACATGGCAGATTTTAAAGCACAAAGCGCATCGCTGTCCAGCTCCATGCCTGGTTCAAAATATGCCACAGACTTTGCTACCATGGTAACTCGTCTGGAAGCACAGCAAAACCAGATGGCTGCCGAGGAGTCTATTCAGGTTGGTCAACCAGCGCCGGATATCAGCCTGCCGGATCCAACCGGAAAGGTTCGGACTTTGTCTTCCCTTAAAGGTAAAGTGGTATTGCTCGATTTCTGGGCATCCTGGTGCGGCCCTTGTCGCAAAGCCAATCCACACGTGGTAGAAGTGTACAACAAGTACAAAGACAAAGGTTTTGATGTGTTCAGCGTATCGCTGGATAAACAAGACGGCAAACAAAAATGGATTGACGCGATCAAACAAGACGGATTGGTTTGGCCAAACCACGTGAGCGATCTGCAATTCTGGGATTCTGCTCCGGCAGCTCTTTATGGCGTGCGTTCTATCCCTAAAACCTTCCTGATTGGTAAAGACGGCAAAATTGTGGCCGTTAACCCACGCAATAACCTGGAAGAGGAATTGTTGAAAGTACTTTAAAAGAGTTTTTGGGTTTTTGAGTATTTGAGTTTTTGAGTTGGGGTGTCTCATCAGTCATTGGGAGTTTTGGAAGTACCATTTATCGCGTTGATAAATGCCTTTCTTTAACCTGAAATGGCCCATGAGACACCCTCTGTTTTTTGAGCCTATAGCCGGAATGGCTGGTTACCAGCTTTTCAATACTTTTGTAACCTCGTCATGAAACAACCCTCTCCACAAAAGCGATTAATCGCACGATTGATTATCCTGGCTGTTCTGGGATTATTGGTGTGGTTTTTCTGGCATCGGCAGCAACAGAAACTAGTTCAGCCGCCCCCTTCTAATCCCCCTACAACAGAACAGGGCAATGGGCAGACCACCAATGCCAAAGCGCCTGAGTATGTGCTGAAAGTATTGCAGTATGTGCGCAAAAACGGAGAAGCACCGGATGGCTATGTGGGCGGAAAAGAGTTTCAGAATCGGGAAAAAAGATTGCCGGCGAAGGATAGCGGGGGTAAAAAAATCAGGTATTCCGAGTGGGACGTACATCCCAAAAAACAGGGACAAAACCGCGGACCGGAAAGATTGGTTACCGGCTCTGATCACAGCGCCTATTACACCAAAGATCACTACAAATCATTCCTAAAAATCGACTGACCTCACACCATGGACCTGTCTGATTCCATACCCTCGTTTCCACCCCATGTGCTGGTGGTTGAAATAGATGGCGCCAAAGCCAGAACATTCCGGAGTTTTTACCCGCGTATTGCCAAGGTGCTGCTCTTTCCGGATTATTTCGGGAACAATCTCGATGCCCTCAACGATTGCCTCTGTTCCCTGGAAGTGTTGGGTAATACAGACATCGTACTGCTCATCCGGAATGCCCGGGAGCTGTTATCCAAAGAAAAAAAGGAAAAGAAAGAAGCCCTGCTTCAGGTTTTCCGCGACGCTGAAAAGCCAGAAAACCGCTACGATGGCGTGAAATTTCGGGTGGTTGGTGTGAAGGGGTAAGGGGCAAAGGGGAGAGCGTAGCGAAGGATGTGATAATGAAGTCTTTAGCTGGTTTCGCGCAGATTCCACACAGATTTAAATGGTGTGCTTCTGATGTTTAGTTGGTAGTATGGCCAGGTCTTTCCCTTCAAACCTTTCCCGGAATACCATTCCGGGATACATCAAACCCGTCTTCGGCGGCTAAACCCGCCGCTACATTAAAACCATCTTCGGCGGCTAAACCCGCCGCTACCTTGATTCTCATGCAACTCACACAAATCAACCTTTTTCCGATAAAATCGCTTGGCGGCATTTCGCTGCAGGAGGCAGTAGTAGAGCGGCGGGGATTGCAATATGACCGACGCTGGATGCTGGTGGATGAAACCGGGCGCTTTGTGTCGCAGCGGGAAATACCGGAAATGGCATTGCTCCGAACCGCCATTGCGCCGCCTTTTTTGGAAGTTTACCACAAGGATGATGCTTCTGATGTTGTCCGGATTCCATTGACTATTCAGGCTGCCGCTTATCCAAAAATCATGGTGGAAGTTTGGAGTGATCGATGCGCCGCCAGACTGCTGGATGAGGCCATTCACCAATGGTTTTCCAGGGTGTTGAAACAGTCGGTGCGACTGGTGTACATGCCAGATACCACCAACCGCCGCGCCGACGGGCGTTATGCGCCCTACGGTCAGGTAGTGAGCTTTGCCGACGGATTTCCTTACCTGATCATTGGAGAGGCTACATTGGCCGATTTGAACAGCAAACTGGAAATGCCTGTTCCCATGAACCGTTTCAGGCCCAATCTGGTATTCAGCGGTGGTGAGCCTTATGAGGAAGACAACTGGTCTGATTTTACCGTAGGCGATATTCCGTTTAGAGGGGTAAAACCTTGCGGACGATGTGTCATGATAACGATTAATCAAGAATCTGCCGATAAAGCGCAGGAACCCTTAAAAACCCTGTCTGCTTACCGCAAAAACGGCAACAAGGTACTCTTCGGGCAAAACGTCATTTGGCTGGGCAATGAGCCTGCCGTAATCCGGGTTGGAGATATTATCCGGCCAGATAGAAATCTGCCGTCAGGTTCCTGAACCATTCAGAGCGTTGCGCACCTTCCTGCAGGCAAACACGTTCCCGACTGATAGGGTAGGGCGTGCGTTCCAGCTGGATCAGCAAACGTTCCAGGGGCTTTTCCGGCTTGCTGTGTACTTCCACTATTTTGGTCCAGTACAATCCCATGGGCACCGCCAATTCGCACAAACGATATCCTTCCTGAACCGGTAAAACCACACAAAACCTGCCTTTGGGGTGTAGCCAGGTTAGGGCTGCCTGGAGCAATTCCTGCGGCGTCAGACTCGCAGTGTGCCTGCCCAAACTCCTGGTTTTATCCGGAGAAGTGGTGGTTTCAGAAAAGAAAGGCGGATTACTCAAAATCAAATCAAACGATGCCGGCAACGGACCTTTCAGTTGCTGCACCGGACTTTCCACACCCTTCAAGTGGGCTGCCCAGGGACTCTTCCGGAAATTTTGCCGGGCAAGTGCTATGGATGCAGGATGAATATCTACCCCATACCCTTCCCAGTGGGCAGTGTTTGCCGCCAGTCGTTGAGCGGCCATCAATGCCACCAAGCCGGTACCGGTACCTATATCCAAAAAACGGCTCACACCGGCAACATCGGCCCAGGCGCCGAGTAAAACAGCGTCGGTACCAACCGGGTGAGCGGCGCCTTGTTGGGCAACCTCAAATTTTTTGAATTGGAATGCTGGTAACGCCATATGATGAAATAACCGTGATCCAATATTGTCCGGGCAACAATGTGCCCAGGTTCAGCTCCGTGATATCCGTGGAGGTCCAGCTGCCCTGCATGACCTGCTGCCCGAGGGTATTGCTCACTATCCAGGAAAATTCCTGACTGTCCAAACCTTCAATACGGATTTTCTGACTGGCGGGATTTGGATAAACCCTGGGCGCTGGCGCAAATCCCTGATGTACCGCCACCGGAAAACTGCCCCAGCGTTTCTCAAACTCGGCTTTGAACAAAGCTGCAATGGCCGGGTCGTGAATGATCAGGGTGTTTTCATCGTTCACGGTTTCTGCCGCAGTCGACCAATTGTGTGAGCCTGTAAGCACCACGGGATCTGAATTCAGGTCGTAAGCATCAATAACGGCGTATTTATGGTGAAATTCACCCGGCAGATTGTGGTGTTTAACCGCCACCCCATTGTCCAGCAGAAAATCGTATTCAGCGCCGGCATCCGAAATGTTTTCCATGATGCCACGCACCGGCACACCGTTTTGGTGCACATCAACCAGGGCTTGCCCTAATTCATTTCTGGTAAAGGAAAACGTGGCAAAAAGCGCCTCGCTTTGCGCGCTGCGCAACACCCGTTCAATCTGTGTGGTAGTTTGATCAGAAGGTGAAAAATAGGACTCCACTTCCCGACCGCCTATCAGGAAAAGGTGGGGAGTGTTGTTGGTTTTGGCTGCGCCAAAGCGACTTTTCAGTACATCAGGCGTTGGGCCTTCACTTCCCCACATTTCTTCAAATTCCAGTTCATAAGTGCGCGCAAGCGATTGATCCTGAATGAATAAGATGTTGTTGAAATCAGATTGAATATTCTGGTTTGTCCAGTTCATGGCGCCGCTCATGACCCAGCATTGGTTGGGTAAATCGGCATCAATGACCATGAATTTATGGTGCATGATGGCCAGGTCGTTGCCATACACCACCGGGAAATTGGGTGGTGGATCCAGCGCGTTGTTGCTCCCGTCGAAGGCGGCCACGTAACGCACCCGCACGCCGCGCGTGTGCGCTGCTTTAACCGCGTTGGTGAGGTCTGCGCGGTTGTTGTTGTACATGGCAATATCCAGGGTTTGTTGCGCCTGATTGATGCGGTTGATGATTTCCGCCACCACTTCATCGTCGGTCTGGCCATCGGGCACATTGCCGTTGGCGTAGGCGGGATCAATGTCGTTGTTGAAATATGTTTTAATCTGACCGCTTGAAGTAGCGGCTGTCACCATGGGAACAATGGGGGAATAGATGGTGAGTCCGTTGTTTTGAGCCGTTACCTGTATCCAGTAAATGGAGCCCGGATTGAGCGTACTGAGTATTTGTTGATGCGCAAGGTTTGCGCCCGGCACCTGAATCATCTGATTGGGAGCAGGAGAGGCGCCGAAATGTACGGTGCAGCTGGCCGGCAGGCTGGTTTGCCAGTTGAGTTGAAAACCATTGGTTTGAAGGTTGCTTTGCCGGGGTTGCTGCACAAAGTAAAAACAACCGGCTTCGTCCAGATCGCTGGTGTAGCGGGGCAAAAGCTGATAACCCAGATAATCAGAAACAATGGCCCGCAAACGAAACGACAATTCCGGCCTTGGTGTACCGAGCAACGGGTGGCTGCTCCGGAAATAGAGCTCAGAACTCTCCCCTTCCTGGTCGTGAATCTGATAGGTTCCGGCATTAAAAACGCCTCCAGGACTGTTCATAGACACACAATTGAACTCCACCAACATGCTTTCCAGGCTTTCATCCAGTTCCGATAATTTGATCTGTTTGGGCGATGGAAGCGGGTTGCCACTGGAAATAACTGTGAATGACGTGATGGGGGTGATTTCCAGCAAGCCAAAGTAATCTACCAGGGTTCCGGTAACCTCAATGCTGTCGCCAGCCTGAACGGCTGCTTCAAAACCTGGTACAGAACCCGATCCCGGGAATGCAGCAATGCCTGCACTGGCATCCTGTAAATATCGGATTTTACCAAGTTCAGCGCCGCTGGTTACCAGTCCCCTCACGGTGATGGTACTGCCAATTGGTTGCAAACGGGCCAGGGCAATGGATTGACTAAAGAGCGGAGAAATACTGCTGAATCCGGTCAACAGAATCAGGGTCAGCCTGAAAAGATTATTTTGAATCATCGCGAGGATCGTCGCGGCCTTTTGGGGAATACAAGCGCGAAGTTCCTCATTTTTGCGTCATGGAAAAAAGTACCATGGAAAACTTGGGCAGATTGTCGGTTCCCGACTTTAAATCCCGGGAAAAATACCCGCTTACACTGGTATTGGACGAGGTGCGTTCTGGATTGAATGTAGGCTCCATCTTTCGTACGGCAGATGCTTTTGCGCTGGAACAGGTCATTTTATGCGGTATCACTGCACAACCGCCGCATCGGGAAATCCTGAAAACGGCATTGGGCAGTACTGAATCTGTATCGTGGCGATATTTTGAGGAAACCGTGCAGGCGGTACAATGGCTGAAACAGGAAGGCTATCTGGTGCTGGCCGTTGAACAAACCACCCAAAAGTTATGGTTGCAGGAATTTCAGCCCTTGCCGGATCAGCGTTATGCTTTCATCATGGGTAATGAAGTGGAAGGCGTGTCTGAAACCGTTTTACCACTTTGCGATGGCGCGCTGGAGATACCGCAGTTTGGCACCAAACATTCGCTGAACGTGGCAGTGGCAGCTGGTATTGTGGCTTGGGAGTTTGTGCGGAAAAGCTCCATCACTCAACCCTGATCCGCACCCAGGGAAATCTAAACCGGCGGAAAAGTTTGTTTATCAGCGAGTTATTCAGGTTTTTCGCCCCAAATACCCTCAGTTCCGGCCAGGTATGGTGGTAATAATGCTGGGCCATCTCCGGGATACCCACCCCTTCGTAATATTGCCTCGATCTTTCCCGGGCGGCAATCCGGGCAGCTTCGTCGGCATAAAAAGGACTGTCGAGCAGGTGTATTTCCCCGCCTGGTTTGAGACAGGTTTTCAGGACATGAATCAATGCCTTTAAGTCCGGAAAATACTGCACGGAAGCTGCCAGTACGATCAGATCAAAATCGTTTTCCGGCAGTTTGCCTTTCAAAATATCCACCTGCCAGAAAATCAGATTCTCCCGTCCAAAGAGTCGGGCGCCTTGTTGCAGCTCCGGCCCGTTGACATCTGCGGCCCGCACTTGTCGGGCAGGGTGCAGCGCCAGGTGATGGGCCATCCAACCGTTGCCACAGCCCAGATCGAGTAATTTGAGCGGTTTGTTGCCGAATTTTTTGTCCAGATATGCCTGGAAACGGCGTAGTGTTCCGGCCCTTAAGGCCCATTCTTTGGCATGCGGATGCCCCGGCGCTACTTGCGGCAGAACGGCTACTGCTTCATCAGTCAAAATGCGGTTTTCGTGTGTGCGCACGCGCAGGTAGTCGGGGAAGGCAGCTTCCGGACTGATGATAACAGGTTGGGTGCCAGGTTTCATGCCTTACTGTGATAGCCAGGCATCTACCTGCGGTTTAAAAAACGTGAGTATGGTAGACGAGATAAGCGCAATACCAATAATCAGGAGAGCATAGCCCAGAATCACTACCAAAGCTGCCTTGATGGATACCCACCCTCTGTTGCCTTCCGGAAACCACTGCCGGTAAGCCCAACCGAAGTAAACCATGTAGAAAATCCATTGCAGGCTGCCAATCATCATGAGTGTGCTCAGGGGCAAATGCGAGAAACACACCATAAAAAGGGTGAAAAACACATTGAAAAAATTGAGCATTCCCATCAGGTAAGCCGATCCGGTAAAATGTTCGGCATAATTGTACCCTCGTTTACGAAAAAGCAGCCAGGAGGCAAAGGCGATCAACGGAACGGTAAACAGCATCAAAACGCTGGGATGAGCATTGATCCAATCGTTGATCTTTTGAGCAAGATGCAAGGAGGCTGAGTTGTCTTGCAGGTTTTGCTGCTGTTTGATTTGATTGAGCACCCTATCCTGAAACCCCATTACATGGATAACCAAAAAGCTGATAACCGTGGTCCAAACCAGGAATTTGACCGGTTTTACATGTTGCACCCGTCTGCCTGCCAGATATCCCTTCACCATTTGGCCAGGTTGAAAAAACAACGCTCTGATGGTGTATAAGAACCCTTCCTCAATATGAATGACCTGGTTTTGCAGGTCTTTCAATACCTGGACGAAGCTGATGCGACCTGTTTTTGCTTTCTGACCACATTTTGGGCAGAATTTGCCCTGAAATTCAGTTTCACAATTTTTACACTGGATCATATAGATAGGTGTTTTCAGGATTTTACCATTGGTGACTAACCACCTGCTGATTTGACAAGGCTACCAGCCGGTCTCGTTCCAGCTGCGGCAACTGTACCCATCGGGGCCACATACCGGCAGGGTGAGTAATCCATTTCCATCGGTCTTCAAAACGGGTTACATCATTCAGCGGAAATTCCAGGATGAAACGCCTGTGGTAAGGATGGATGTTGCGCATCACGAACCGTGTGAACCGAAAAAAACGATTGGCATAGGCATCCTCCCGTATTTGTTCATAATGCGGCTGAATGGTGCTTTGCTGTTCATTTTTTAGCAACATTTGATTACCCAGGGCAATAGCTGCCGGATTTCCGGAGGCAATATACTGCCAGGCTTCCGCATAAGTATATCCGGTAGACTCCATTTTTGTTTGGCCCCAATAGGCTATGAGAGTGCCCGGCGATTCCAGGAAAAGTTCGTGTTGCCAGGCCAGGCTTTCAAAAATATCTTTGGCCACAGCTACAATGCCGCAGGTAAGCGCGCATGGGTCGCGGGCTATTTTTACCGCATTACGCATTCCGAAAAGTACCTGTCCACCCGTAAGCCGGGCCAGACCCGCCCACAAAAAAACGTTCGGGTTGGCCTGATACACAGCCTGATAATACAGGTAAACCTGCTCCAGGATAGCTTCGTTGGCTTTGAATCCGTGTTCCGGGCGCCAATTTTCTGATAAAATTCCAGCCCTTTTGTAAGCCTTTTCCTGGTAATGTTGTTGAAGGGAATACATTTGGCAATTCGCTGTTGAAGACTGTTTATTACAACAAAAAAACAGGGTTTTAGGTGTACCTTGGGCCCAAAATTTTACCTAATCAATGTCCACCACAACAAATTTAGAAACTGCTAAAAACGCTGACGCACTCAAATTAGCCATTTCTTCCCTCAATCGCCACCTGGAAAAAATCCAGGAGGGAGGTGGCCAGAAACGCATCGAAAAGCTCCATAAAGAAGGTAAAATGAGCGCCCGCGAGCGCATTGATTACCTGCTGGACCCCGGCTCGCCCCGTATTGAAGTGGGCGCTTTCGCCGGATTCGATATGTACCAGGAACACGGCGGATGCCCGGCCGGTGGTGTGGTGGTGATGATTGGCTACATCCGTGGCCGGCAGTGTATCGTGGTGGCCAACGACGCCACGGTGAAAGCCGGCGCCTGGTTTCCCATTACAGGCAAAAAAAACCTGCGCGCACAGGAAATATCGATGGAAAATCGTTTGCCCATCATTTATCTGGTGGATTCTGCCGGGGTGTACCTGCCCATGCAGGACGAGATTTTCCCCGATAAAGAGCACTTCGGACGCATTTTCCGCAATAATGCCAAAATGTCGTCGGCCGGAATACCGCAAATAGCGGCCATCATGGGCGCCTGCGTAGCCGGGGGCGCTTATCTGCCAATCATGTCGGACGAGGCTTTGATCGTAGAAAAGACCGGCTCGGTGTTTTTGGCCGGGCCATATCTGGTTAAAGCGGCCATTGGTGAAGATGCAGACAAAGAAGTGCTGGGCGGCGCCGCTACGCACTCGGAAATTTCCGGGGTGACGGATTACAAAATGCCCGACGACAAGACCTGCCTGGATACCATTAAGGAGTTGGTAGACAAGTTCGGCAGGTTTGATAAAGCCGGATTCGACCGGGTGGAGCCCGAACCGGCGGCTGGAACGCCAGATGATCTGCTGGAAATTTATCCGGAAAATGGCGCCAAACCCTACAATACCCTGGAATTGCTCAAACGATTGGTAGACGGCGGCAAACTCACCCAATACAAGGAGCATTACGGCAAGACCATCATCACGGCTTATGCCCGGATAGATGGCTGGGCGGTGGGTATTGTGGTCAATAACCGTCAGGTAGTGAAAAACGCCAAGGGAGAAATTCAGTTTGGCGGTGTGATTTATTCCGATTCAGCGGATAAGGCCACCCGTTTTATCCTGAATTGTAACCAGAAAAAGATTCCTCTGGTGTTTTTGCACGATGTAACAGGCTTTATGGTGGGAACCCGCTCGGAGCATGGCGGTATCATCAAAGATGGCGCTAAAATGGTGAATGCAGTGGCCAATTCTACCGTGCCTAAGTTCAGCATTATCATTGGCAATTCATACGGTGCGGGCAATTATGCCATGTGTGGTAAAGCCTACGATCCACGCCTGATAGCCGCCTGGCCAACCGCCAAAATTGCGGTGATGGGTGGCGAGCAGGCCGCCAAGGTGCTCACCCAGATTCAGGTACAATCGCTCAAAGACAAAGGCTCAGCCCCTGATCCTACCGGAGAGCAGGAGTTATTTGCCAAAATAAAGGCCCGTTACGACAGCCAAACTACCCCTTATTATGCAGCTGGAAGGCTCTGGGTAGATGCCATCATTGACCCCAGGGATACACGCAGGTGGATATCTATGGGTATTGAAGCGGCCAACAATGCTCCAGTAGAAAAATTCAATGTTGGGGTGATACAGGTTTAGGTTATAGGGTGGCCTTAATGAGGCAAATGCCAACAGCCTTTTAATCCGCGTATTCAAATTTGCAAACAAAAACGGCCCGGCATGGTAAACATGTCGGGCCGTTTTTTTTGGTGTTTTTTATTGTAACACAAACCTCGCCACTTCACGCCTGCCTGCCTGATCCCGTACTTCCAGGAAGTACAAGCCGGCACTTAGCTGATCCGCCAGCGGAATGGCCTGCGCATCACTGCCACCTTGTGCCGACCACTGTTGCAGCACAGCGCCACGGGCATCCAGCACCCGAAGATCCAGGGGCTGATTCTGCCAGTTGCTCAGATCGGCAAACAGCATACCATCCGTAGGGTTGGGGAACAGCACCAGCCCCTGTGCAGCGCCCTGGCTAAGTTGCTGAGCGGCATCGCGGTTGCTGGTTCCAATCGGACAGTTGAACGTATTCAGGTGTGCCGAGAGGAAAATCTGTGGCTCCAGCCTGCTGATGATGTTGATGAACGTTGGTTGGGATTGTGCCGGCAGGGTATAGCTGAACACATCCGATTCTCCATTGGAAATACCATCGCCAATACTCTTGAAGCGGATGGAATAAAATGGCGAGAAATTCGGGTTGCGCACCGAATAATCATTGCCATCCGGCGAATTGTAAGTGCTCAGGTTGGCTGGCGTCACAGCTGTTACACCTGAAGGCAACTCAATGGCCGTGTAAGTCAGCTTGTTGTTACAATTGTTCGTAACACGAATGTTGTAGGTTCGTTCCTGATCAGCATTTGCCGTGATACTCAACAACTCATACACCAGGCAACCGCTGGTTTTGGTATCGCAAGGCGCCTCTTCGCGCACGGTTACGGTAAAACAGCAGGTTTTTTCTGAACCGCAGGCATCTTCAGCCTTAAAACAAACCTGGGTGTTACCTACCTGGAACAAAGCGCCGGAAGCCGGGCCGTTCGTTTGACTGATGTCCATATCATCGCAGGCGCAGTCGCTGTTGGCGGTTGCAGCCGCAAAATTCACAGCCACCGGACCCGTACCAGGCGTGGTAGCCACATTAATGGTGTTTGGACAACTAATGCTTAGATTAGACGGCGGCAAATCTATGTAAGACAGGTTGTAGGTTATGACCGTATCACAACCGCCACCGCTTCCGGGTATGGTAACCAGCACCGTACCGGGTTGCGTATAACTTTGCCCATTGATGGTGACCGAGGATCCCGGGCAGAATGTAACGGTTTCAGAGCGGGTAGGCGCAGGGAGCCATTCCAGATGGTAGGTCGCCAGGGTGTCGCAGCCTGTGGCAGCTGGTAAAGTGGCCTGAACTATGCCAGGTTGGGTATAACTTTGACCGCCAATGACTACTGAACTTCCGGGGCAGAAACGAAGGGTGTCAGATATCTGTATATTTTGCAACAAACTAATGATTACAGTTACAGCTGTATCGCAGCCAAATCCGGTGCTGTAAAGGGTGTCAGTGAAAGAAATAGGCTGGTAATACACATTGCCGTTGAATTTGACAGAATCACCCGGACATATCTCAAAATTAAGGATACGGAAAGGCAACGGGAGCTGATTCAGGAAGTAAAACACAATGGTGTCGCAGGCATCTGCTGAAGGAACGGTATCCCGTACCAAGCCGCTGTCTTCGTAGGTTTGCCCGTTGATGGTTACCGTGGTAAACGGACAGAAATTGATATTGATGATTTTTTCCTGATAAGGCAGCTGGGTAATATTGAAGGTAGCCACCGTGTCGCATTCGCCATTCAATCCGGGAATAGTTCTTTGGTAAGTGCCGGATTGATTAAAAGTGAAACCACGAACGGTTACAGATTTTCCAGGGCAGAAAGAACCGCTTTCCTGAACAAGCGCCAACTGATTTACCTGAACAGAAATGGTATCAAATTGTCGGAATCCACAGGCGTCGGTAACCGTAACACGGTAGTTGCCACCAAAATTTACGCTTGTAGTTTGCGTGGTAGCACCGTTAGACCACTGGTAACGATAGAATCCCGGACCAGCGTCGAGTGTAGCCGTTTGGTTGGCACAAATAACCTGATCTACACCCAGACTAAGCGTAGGCGCAGTAGGCAGATTGACAATCATGCTATCCATATTGTTGGTATAATCGCATTCTGCCAGGTCCGACAATGGGAAATCTCCCACTGAATAGGGCGTATTGGCGCCACCCGGATCGTTCACTACAATAAACAACCTGTCGCCATCTTCCACATTGGCAGCGCCCAGCAGAGAGGTTAAATCTACTAGCACCTCATTGGCGCAGTTTTGTACCAGGGTAAAAGAAGCTGAGTCGTGCGCGAAGGTGTACAAACGGTCGGCAGGTTCGATAAACGGATTGCCATTGTAAATACTTAACGATAGGTTGTCTGGCAACAAACCGCCATCAAAATCGCAGAAACTGATACCCAGCTGGATTTTCCCGTTTACGCAGTCGAGTCCGGTGAAAATGGTTCCAAAATCATTGTTTTCAGGACAAGGATCGGGCTCTGTGCAATCCGGACAAACCAGGGTTTCCGGAAGGGTATTATCCGTAAGCACCGGGCTGGCATTGGTGAAATTGGCCGTACTGATGGACGTTTGCAGAGTCACCGGAATATTTCCCGGATTGATGATAAAGGTTGACTGCGCGAGCACAGGATTGACATAATCGCAGGAGTCAACCATCGTGCCATCGGTCAGTATTTTCCAAAGGGAAATGTCGCTCACTCCGGATGGTGAAATGCCGGCGAAATACAAAGAATCGGCAGCCAATGCGCCCATGTTGGGAGGAAGGTTACCATCATCCGTTTGTCCAATCGGGCCAAAATCAATGATTTTGCTCCACAGCACTTCCCCTTCTTTATTGGTTTTCAATACGATATGTTCATTGCCCAATCGGTTTCCATAGATCATATAACCATCTGGCACACTGAGCAATCTGGTGGCACTGGAGTACACATTGTAGCTGCGTACCCATTCAATGATACCATCCAGGCTTGTTTTTTGCAAATACAGCCGGTAAGAGTCAGGAGAACCCACCGTGTTTCCGATGTAGGAAGAAATCAGGGCGTCGCCATCAGCAATCAGATCCCGGCCATAAAGGTCGGCTTGCTGGGTGAAATCCAGGTGGCCTAAACGCGCCCAGATTGGCTCGCCGTTTACCGGATCAAATCGTGCCAGCAACACCCGCCTGAAATCTGTGGTATTGGAATCCACCTCACTCCAGCCCAATCCGAACAGAGATCCGTTAACGTGGATCATTTTAGAAAGGCGATCGGAAGAAACAAATTCATACCTGCGGGCAAATGCCGGAATCACATTACCGGTAGCGCGATCCAGGTTCAGGATTTCAATGTCAGATTCTCCGTTGTTGAGAATAGGATTTTGGAAATACACATAATGCCCACCGGCGCCATTTTCCACAATACCTCCGGCAACAGGATTATTGCTGGAAATAGGGTGGGCCCAGAGCACCGTATTGGTAGCCGGGTTATACCGGAAAACAAAACCACGACGTGCGCCGGCAAACTGCGCCTGTGTGCCGCAGCCTACAATCATACCCTCTGAATCCACGATGATTTCAGCAGGGGTGATAGGTTCAAACGGGCTAATCTGAAAATCCCGCATCCAGATCACCTGTCCGGAAAGACTGATTTTCTGAATAAAAGTGCGGTTGTTATTTCTCCCGGCAACATACAACTGGCCATCCGGGCTGTTGGTAATGGCAGTAGCGAATTCGCTCCTGTCGGGTTGGCCAAAGGTTTTAAAAAAGGTTGGCGCCGGGCAATCTGGATTCTGGCTGAATACCAACAGTTTATGTAACAGAAGGGCCAGCGTCAGGGCAATGCGGGCGGATGATTGAAGCATAAAAATGTAAGAAGTTTAAGGTTGTCTGCTGCGGTTCGACAAACGTATTAAAACCTTTGGTTTTAGCAGGGGGTAAAGTATGGATATGTCGGCAAACCGAAAGTTATTTCCGGAAACCCCTACCGCATTTGGGGTATGTGCAAACACCGATTCAGAGTATGCCGCATTAAAAATTTGGATACAGGACGACCAATCCTGTTGTCAATAAAAAAACAGCAACAAAAATCCTGCTACATTGGCGGGGCGAATTTCAAATGCCCTTGCGTACTCAAATCATTTTCACCATTTCATGAAACAAATCCTTACGTTCTTTCTGTGTTGGTCTTTTCTGACCCAAATTTCGGCTCAAAAGACCATCCGCCTGGACGACCCCCCACAGTCTTACCAGCCTTCAGTTTCTAGGGGCGAATATCTGGGCGCCATACCTGCCCTGAGAACCCTGAAGCCTCAAACAGAAGTGCCTGCTGAGGTGCCCGGCAAACTGGCGCAAAAGCGCAACTATTTCTTTGCCAACAAAATCAACAACCCAAATTCCGAACCCAGAAATGGCGACCCGCTGGCTGTGCCAAAGGCTGGTAACCGCGAAGGCGGACCGGAAATTACCCTGTTGCAGAATATCGAAGGTCTGCGAGATCCCGGAGGGATTACTCCGCCAGACCCCACAGGAGATATTGGTAAAAACCATTACCTGCAAATGACCAATGCCAATGGCGGGTCCTGGATGCAGGTGTGGGACAAACAAACCGGACAATCTGTTTGGGGCCCTGCGCTTAGTTCCACCATCTGGAGTCAGGTAGGCAGTGGTAGCATCGGCGACCCCATTGTTCAGTACGACCAGGCTGCAGAGCGCTGGCTGATTATGGAATTACAAGGCATTTTTACCAATGAATTGTTGCTGGCTATTTCAGACGACAGCGATCCGATGGGCTCCTGGAAAGCGTACCGGTTCCAGACACAAGGTTTTGGCGATTACCCCAAGTTGTATGTTTGGCCTGATGCCTATTTTATTACGGTAAATGAAATCACAAATGGTAATGAATGTTCAGGATATGCTCTGGAGCGCGAAGCAATCCTGAATGGAGAAGCTTTCTTCGATCTCTATCGCTTCGTAATGCCCAACTACCAGGCTATTGCTTACCAGCCTGCTACAGGCGCTGATTGGGAAGGTACTACACCACCACCTGCAGGTAGTCCGGGATATATCTTCCGGGTGTACGACGATGGTTGGGACGGAGGCCAGGACCACCTGCAAATCTGGGAAGTGGATGTGAACTGGGATGATCCAAACCTCAGCTCACTGACCGGGCCAGATAAAGTCTTCCCTGCTCCGTTCGAAACCAGGGTGTGCTTTGGTGGCGGTTTGTTTGATTGTATCGAACAACCTGATGTGAACGCCCCGCGACTGACAGCTTTGGAAAATATCATCATGTACCGCGCGCCGTACAGAAACTTCGGTACCCATGAATCGGTAGTGTTGAACCACGTTTCCGATGTGTCCGGGCAGCTGGGCGATGGCGGTGATGCTGCTGTGCGCTGGTACGAATTGCGCAAGATCGGCGCAGGTAACTGGCAAATTCACCAGCAGGGTACCTATGCTCCAGATCTGATAACCAACCGGTTTATGGGCACAATTTGCATGGACGAAGCCGGTAATATTGCTCTGGGTTACTCCGGTGTAAGCCCTTCAAAATTCCCGGGCCTGTACCTCACCGGACGGCGCGCAACGGATCCTGACGGAGAAATGCCGGTAGAGGAGTTTCCACTGGCGCCTGGCGCTCAGAACCACACCCAATCTAACCGTTGGGGGGATTACAGCAACATGAGCATTGATCCGGAAGATGGTCGTACGTTCTGGTTTACCGGCGAATATCAGCCAGGAAATGCCAACTGGGGTACCAAAATCGGTGCGTTCAAATTGCAGGTCGATACTTTTGATATTAAACCGGTTGCCCTGTTGGCGCCACAATCCTCAGCATTGCTTAGTACTGACGAGCCAATTAAAGTGCAGGTCCTGAATGGAGGTTTGGTGACTGCCCAAAACTGCTCAATATCTGTCTGGGTTGATGGCAACCTGGTGGCTACGGAGAACATTCCTGACCCAATCCCGGCCGGACAATTATATGATTTCACATTCAATGCTACTGTAGATATGCCTGTAGTAGGGCAGGACTATAAGGTAACAGTAGTAACCAATTATGCACTCGACCAGTTTACACGCAACGATACGCTGCGTGCTACGGTGCAAAAACTGACTTCCAATGATATTGCGGCGGTTGGTCGATACAACCTCCCGGGTATTGTTTGCGGCTCTGAAACAGATTTTGGTATCATTTTCAAAAATGCTTCCGGCTTGCCGCTTACCAGCGCTAAAATCCACTGGAATATCAATAACCAGCCTATCAGTATCTACAACTGGACAGGCAATCTGCCCGCTGGTGCTCGGGATACCATTTACCTGCATGCTACAGGCATTAAAGAAGGGTTGAATGGTCTGAAAATCTTCACCACTGAGCCCAACGGTGTACAGGATGAACGTACTTCAAACGACACCTTGTCGGCCATCAAGTTCATTGGCAACCTGGATGGTACCTACATCACAGCCGAAGCAACTACAAGCACCGGCGTACTCACCTGGGAATTACGTTCGCTCACTGATGTTTTGCTGGCGACCGGTGAAATGAGCGCTGGCCAAAATTTTACACAAATCTGCGGTGAAGACAATACCTGCTACAAGGTGTACCTGAAATCTTCAACCTTCAGCTGGCAGGGCTACTTTACCATGACCGATATTTTCGGGAATGTGCTGGTGGAGGCCTTTAATGCAACACAGGACCCTCAGTTGTTCAACATATGTACGCCAACACGGGTAAGTGTTGACGTGGGAGCCTTCAGTCTGAAATCTCCGATATCCGGCCCTGGGCTGTCCGCAAATGAATCCATTACTGTAGAATGTAGGAACTTCGGCCTTACAGCACAATCTGGTATAGAATTGTCGTATCGGGTAAATGGAGGCGCCTGGAAAACAGAAACTTACCCCGATGTGTTATCAGCCGGTGCAACTGTTGAGTATACCTTCTCTACCACGGAGGATTTGAGTACGGTAGGCGCTAATTATCATTTCGAGCTGAAAGCCACAGTTTCGGGTGATTTGAGGCCCATTAACGACACCATTTTTGCTATTGTTAAAAACAGAGCCAACAGAGAACTTGAGGTAGTGAGTGTTAGATCCATTCAGGCTTGCAACGATCCTGATTTTGCCCTGATCGGGGTAAATATCCGCAACAATGGTCTGGGAGTTGAACAGCTGTTCGATCTGGAATTAGTGGTCAACGGCGTTTCGCAACCAACCCTGCCGGTTATTCTGACACTGCCTCCCGATGCTGAAACAGAATATGCCGTCTTTGTTACCGGATTACAGATTGGCCAAAATACTGTTGAGGTGAACATTACCAATGTACAGGGCCAGGGTGAAGACGAATTCCCGGGCAACGACGATGGTTCTATCACCCTGAACATTACACCGGATGGGTTCCCTGTACTGATGTTTTTCAGTACCAATGCCAATCCGGAGCAGAATACCTGGGAACTCAAAGATGACCAAAACAATGTGATAGCTTCCGGCGGACCGTATCCTACAGCATTCAGCTCTTTTAGTCAGGAGTTTTGCCTGGAGAAGGATAAGTGCTATACCTTCCACCTGTATGATTCAGGCGGCGATGGAATGGACGGCGGCATTGTTGATCTTTTCTCTCCACTTGGAGGGTCTTTCTGGTCGTATTTCGGGGGCAACTTTGGTGCTGAAACAGTTGGAAGCTTCTGTACGCAGGATCTTTGCGGCACATTTGTAGTTAATTACTCTACAGATTGTCCGTCTCCTTCCAATGCCTCCATTACGGCCATTGCCTCAGGAGGCACGCCTCCATTCCAATTCAGTCTGAATGGTGGAAACCTCCAAACCGATCCGGTATTCTCTAATCTGTCAGCAGGTTTTTATAACCTCCTGGGCCTGGATGCCAATGGTTGCTTATTCCAAACCCAGGTTGATCTGTGTTCAGTATCTACCTCTGAGCCAGGCGCTCAGCGCAAAATGACGGTTTATCCAAACCCAACCGGAGGCATGGCCCAGATTGAGATGCCGGCTCTGGAAGGCGAACAAGCCCTCACTGCCGACATCCTGGATGCCAAAGGCAAACTTGTACAGCAACTGCGCTTGGTACGCTGGGATAACGAATTGAAAGGTATGGCCATTTTGGATAAACAGCCTGCCGGAATTTATTTCGTGAAAGTGCGGGTTGGAAACAGCGCTGTGGTGAGCAAAATCATCAAAAAATAACCCTTTTTTAGTGCCATGTACCGGGCGCGTGCCGGCACTCAGGTTCGTCCGAAAAAATTTAACATATTTCAGGTTAAAATTTTTCTTTATCTGAATTTTTTGGCACGGTTTTCGAAAATAACATAATCAGAAAGGGCTAACATTTGATTGGTTAATTGTTTTCATGGTTATGTTGTGAGCCTCAAAGTCGAAAAGACTTTGAGGCTTTTTTTATGCCCATTTGAAAGAATCTTACAACAGGTTCACTTCCGGCTCCAGAGCAATGCCAAACTTTTCCTTCACAGAATCAATAATGGCATATGCCAGTTGCTTCACCTCCTGGCCAGTAGCCCCGCCGTAATTTACCAGCACAAGTGCCTGCTTTTCATAACATCCTGTATTACCCACCCTTTTTCCTTTCCAGCCACACTGCTCAATCAGCCATCCCGCCGGAATTTTCACCCTTCCATCTGCTAGAGGATAAAATGGCGCCTGAGGATGGGTTTGCTGGATCTGTTGCAGCACAGCCGTAGTGGTTTCCGGATTTTTAAAGAATGAGCCGCAATTGCCCAGATTAGCCGGGTCTGGCAATTTAGAGGAGCGAATTTGAATGACAGCATTACTGATGTCGGCAATAGTGGGCTGAGTTACGCCATTGGCTTCCAGCGTTTTCTGGATATCACCGTAAGAGGTGTTCAGCTTGTGTTGTGTTTTAGTCAGGGAAAAAACCACCGAAGTAATGCACCATTTTCCCTTTTCTGTTTGCTTAAACAGGCTGTCGCGATACCCGAACTGACATGCTTTTCGGCTGAAGGTTTTAGTTTGGCCGGTTTCCAGTGATACGGCTGTCAACTTAAGCATCACATCCTTAAGCTCCACCCCATATGCGCCGATGTTCTGAATCGGGGCAGCGCCAACTGTTCCGGGAATCAGGCTCATGTTTTCTATGCCGCCAAAACCTTGTTGCACGGCCCAGAGCACAAACTGGTGCCAGTTTTCTCCACCACCAACTTCCACCCAAACCTTTTGGGCAAAAGTTCGGATAACCTGTATGCCTTTTATATTATTTTTCAAAACCAGCGCCTGCTGATCCTGGGTCAACAGCATGTTGCTGCCGCCGCCCAACAACAAAACCGGCTTTATGCCCGTGCGGATGCACTGACGCAAGGCCGCCACGCTGTCAAATGCAGCAAAATGAGAAGCCCGGGCTTCCAACCCAAAGGTATTGTAGGGCCGAAGCGAAATATCGTGTTGAATGGTCATGGTAAAAGGTTAAAAGGCTATTTCCCAAAAACACAGGCCGCCTGACGCATGAGTAAATCTACCTGCTGAATGTCGTAATCCTCGTAACCCTTGCTCCAGGCAATCCTGATCTTGTCGGATTCTTCATTCCGCAGTTTTTTTACCACTTCCGCATTCAACGGATATTCTGCACGGTAAGTCATGATTTCTGTTTCCGGATTGTAAATACCGTCATCTGGCACAGCGTTTTGCAACACAAACATGCTGCCATCCAAAAATTTGAGCTGAGCAATGCTGTTCTGCTCCAATCGGCCAAAGGCTTTTCGGGCATTGGGATCCTGAATGGTAAAAGTGAGCAATAGCGCCATATTGGGGCCGCTCGACCTCAGTGCGGCCTCACAGATTACGTGTGTTTTGCCCTGCAGATAGTTGCGCAAAGCCGGGTTGGTATACCGGAACCATTCACTTCGACTCATTTCCCGGGTTATTTCTCCGGAAAATTCATCCCTGACGGTTGAAGCCACAACACAGGGCGGAACGGGCGGATGCAGCATTACATCGTTCGCCGGGTTGTACCGCGCAGTTTGTCTGACCAATGGTGTACTGGCAGGCGCGGGCGCCTTGTCTGCTTTTACCGTATTTTCCGCTTTAATGTTCGACAGAGTATCCGGAGCAACATCGGCAGGCGGCGCAAGGGGTGGGGGAGGGTACAGATCGTCGTAAAGCTGCCTGGTTTGTTTCCAGGCTTTGGGCAGGTTTTTGCGAAGGCTTAGGCTGTCGTCCATGGGGACTGAAGCCAGCATTTGTAGCAATTTGGAAGCTTTGGATTGCTGCCCGTTGGCTTTTTTTGATGCCTCTTTAGCCTGTCGGGCTATTTTGCCCAAAGAGTCCTGCACCGATTTGGCCACGGTGGAGTCGCCTTTTACGGCCATCCATTGCTGCGAAGCCAGGGCTTGCAGGCTGTCGGTTTCCGAACTTTTGATACGCAGGATGCTGTCCAGCGTTGTAGCGGTGATCAGCAAGCCGGAAAAAGTTGATTGCATATCGCTCAGGCTCAAGCTGTCTAGCGGCGGCAAATCTACAGGCCGGTTTTGCGCAGTCGCTACCGGTGTTTGAAATAATCCCAGCAACAGGCCGAAAAACAGGCTTATTCTTATTCGGAAACGCATTTAGTCTATTTTTGGGCAAAAGTAAGCGGGCTTTGCGGTTTTTCGCCTTCAGATTTTTCAACTCTACCTAAGTTATGAAGTATTTAACACCTGCCATCCTCCTTGTAACCCTCATTTTTGCAGCTTGCAAGGGAGGAGATAATGCCCCATCCAATGCCATCATGGACTTCAAACAAATTCCCGTAACCTATCCGGCTACCCGGAAAGACACCTCAGTAACCGATCAATATCATGGCACCGCCATCGCTGATCCGTATCGTTGGCTGGAAGACGACCAAAGTGCTGAAACCAAAGACTGGGTTTCGCGCCAAAACATTGTCACAAATGGCTACCTCAGCCAGATTCCCTTCCGCGATAAGGTGAAAAGTCGCCTGGAACAGATTTTCAATTTTGAAAAATTTGCCCCGCCATTCAAGGAAGGAGGTAAATACTATTACTTCAAAAACGATGGCCTGCAAAACCAAAGCGTGCTTTACGTACAGGAAAACCTGAACAGTCAGGCTGAAATCGTGCTGGATCCCAATAAATTCAGCGACGACGGCACGACTTCCCTGGGCGAACTGGACTTTTCCAAAGACGGTCGTTACCTGGCCTATTCTACCTCTGTGGGTGGATCAGACTGGCGCACCATAGTGGTGAAAGACCTGCAAACGGGTCAAATGCTGGAAGATAAAATTGAATGGGTAAAATTCAGCGGCATTGCCTGGCAGGGAAATGGATTTTATTACACCCGTTTCCCCGAGCCTAAAAAAGGAGATGAACTGAAAGCTGCCAACAAGTTTGGCGCGGTGTACTACCACACCCTTGGCAAACCGCAAGCTGAGGACCAGCTGGTTTATTCAGATAAAGCGCATCCTGACCGTTCCTTTGGTGCAGGCACTACCGATGACGAACGTTTCCTGACGGTTTCTGGCTGGGAAAGCACGAGCGGTAATGCCTTGTTTGTCAAAGACCTGAGCGCTCAGGGG
>DATGWL010000086.1:0-21393 GCA_035299505.1 Saprospiraceae bacterium
GTTTGATGTGCCGGCGGATCTTTCCGCCCATGTGAAAGCGTATCATCAAAATGATATTCACCGCTTTTCCATTTAGGTACCAAGCTTAAACCAAGCTCAGCGACCTACACATCAAACCCCTCAAACCTCTCAAACCCCTCAAACATTTTCCCGGAATAACATTCCGGGATACACGGCGGCTAAACCCGCCTGTACGTTACTTCGCCTGTATCATCTTCTTCGTGGCGCGATCCGTTGCGGTTTCCAGCTGGTAGTACAGTACGCCGGTGGTGTTCAACAACGCGCGGTCAAGCACCACGGCGTTCTCACCTTTCAGGAACTGTCCTTTCTGCTGGTATACCATACGGCCAGCCTCGTCGAAGATCGACAGCGTAGCTTCAGATGCCTCCGGAAGGAAGAATCCGATTGTCGTTTTGTTCACAAACGGGTTCGGTTGGTTTTGGTAGAGTTCGAACCCTACACCTGCCACCGTTTTGCCGTCGAAGCGGAACGCTACGTTCAATCGTCCTGCCTCACTGTATGCTTCTGCGCGGGTAATCTCACCTGACACGCCAAGCATTTCGCTCAGTTTGCCGGATTTCTCAGCGCGCATTTGCAGCGTGAACGCCTGCGGTCCATCCACAGATACTGTTGTGGCGCCTTCAAAGATGGTACCGAAGTTGCCGGCGGTGATGCCGTCTTCTTCTTTAACACCTACCGTTTTCAGGCCTTTCTGCAGCATTGTGAACTGGAAGCCTTTCAACTGCTCGGCAGCTGTGAAGGTTACATCGAACACTTCACCCGCAGCCACTGCACGGTCCTCGATATCCAGGATCGCTGTTCCGCTCGTACGGTCTTCCGCCTGCATGGTAGCGTTGGCCACCACTGAGTTGTTCACGTCGCCAATCTTAACCCCTACGAAGTCTTCACCCAATTGGTGCGACATGGCGTTAGCCACAGAAATCGTTTCAGGGAATACCGTCTGGAACGGATTGTTGGCATTCGGGAACACAAAGCCTTTGTCTACAAAACGCCAGCTGGTGTTGTTCGGAAGCTCGGTGTAAATACCCAGTACCAGTTTACGCAACTCTACCACGTCGAACGTTGTGATAGAACCAGATTTGTTCGCATCCGCGGCAATCATCTTGTACGGACTGTTGAACGGCTCCAGACCCAGGATGTGCTTGGAGATCAACACCAGGTCGTAGGTGGTTACACCGTTGAGCGGGTTGTCGTCTTTCTCCGGAGCAATCGTGAACGTTGCGTCGATAGGCACATTGTTCATCAACTCGAACGTTCCTTCCTGGTTCGTGATATCGAAGTAGCTGTACGGTGGTGCAAACGTGCTGGTGCCGTTTACATTCACGGTGGCTTCTTCTACACCATCGGTCATTTCGGTTTTCAGCACACCGGCTACGTTAACCGTGTTGCCTGTGCCGCAGTTGCCGTTGTTGTCCTGTACAATTACGTAGGTCTCGCAGTAGTCGGCATTGCCGGCCGCGTCAATCGCCCACAGTTCTACGCACTGAGTGCCCAGTTCTGTGCAGTTGAACGTTACCTGCGTGATCGGATTGCCTTGTGCATCAACCGGGAAGCCGGTGCCGGTACCGCACTTGCGGATACCAATCTTGATCAGGCCAGCCGGGGTGCAGTTGTCTTCCGTGTATTGCAGGAAGTCGCTTGCCCACAGCGTGATCATACCCGTAGGCATGATGTTCGTGCTCAGGCCGTTCAGACAAACCACTGTTGGCGCTTTGCAATCCTTCACCGTGAAGGTGTACTCGTACTCACTGTTGTTGCCGCAGCCGTCTGTTACAAACCACTTGATCTTGTGCGTGCCGTGCGGCAGCTCTGGTACCACGTAGTTGTTCTGCTGCTGCTGGGTATTCCAGCGTACGCTTGCCGTTTTGTTGTTGCCTGTTACAGTCTCTTGAATCGCAAAGCCGTACTTCTGGTTGGCAGGTACCGCGCGCTCATCGAACTGGCGGGAGATACCACCCTGGAAGTTTGGTGTGTTCAGGTTGTTGTACAACACGTTGTTCCAACCCAAACCAGCCAGGCCTGTGTTCACAGAGTTTACTACCGTTTCCATCACATTGTCGCCGTCCAGGTCAAGGAACAGGAGGTATTCGATGTTGATGTTAGAACCGGAGCAGGCATCTGTGCCTGTAATGCTCAGATCGGTTGGTTCTTCACACAGGTCGTGTGTTTGCAAACCATTTTCCCACCAGTAGGTCTCATTCCACAGGTCGCTGCGGTTTGGTGTTACCCAGTTCTGGTTATCGCAGGCAGGTACGGTGTAGGTGCCCGTTGGCGCCTGACCGTCTACTACCTTGATGATCTGTTTGTAGCGGTAGCAGTTCGCATTCTTCTCCCAGAACTGGCAGAAGTTGGTTGGCTGCGGATCCGTTGGATTGATACGTACGCTCGTTGGAGCCCATGGCGCAATCGTGCCGCATGCAGATACGGTTGGACCTGGAAGGTTGGCCGCTGCATTGCTGATTGGGTTCGGGTTCGGGTTAGGTACGTTGATACATGGCAGGTTCGGATCGTAGGTACACCAGTTGATGATCTGCCAGTTACGCTCAATCTTGAAGCAGGCATCTGGTACTACCGTGAAGATTTCATCTTCGTACGATACGCCCAACAGTTCGCAGTCTTCACCGAAGAACAGTGGCTCACCATAGTTGCCCGTACCATCGCATACCGTTACGATTACGTCGTTCGGGAACTTCACAAAGTAATCCTGTTCGTAGCTCACAAACACGCGCTGGGTGCACTGGCTGCTTTGGCCGTGGCAATCGAAGGCGCGGAATGTGCGGGTAATCGTACCCTTGTTACAAACCGTATCAAACAGTGCGTAGTTCACAGAGTGCGTCAAACCGCACTGGCCCTGGTATTCCTTCGTCAGGTCGAGGCAGCAGTTGTCGGCTACAGTTGCCTTACCATATGCCCACAGACTTGGATCGAAGTTTTCACAGTTCACTGATACATTGGCTGGCGACTGGCAGAATGGTTTCAGTTTATCCTGTACTTCTACCTGGATCATGCACTCGTTTTTCACCGGAGTGCCGTCTGGGCCGTTGATCAGGTTACCGTTTACATCCACCTGGTAAACCGCCAGGATGATTGTTTGGGTAGTGCCTACTTCGCAGCAGTAGAACTTGATGGAATCCAGTTCAGCCGTTGCAATATCGAATTCGCTCTGACCGCCAGGGTAGCATGGATCGTGGTTCAGATTGTTGATGCAATCTGTGTACGGGTTCATGCGGCGTACGGTAAAGCGCACATCATTACAGTTGTCGTGCGAACCATCGTTGAACGTAGAGGCTTTCACCCATGTTACACCCGCAAAGTCGCATCCGTCAGCCGGTGTGTAGCAGTCTGCCACATCATCGCCGCCGATGGCCACTGTGGTGGTTTCATCGCAGGAAGCTACCGGAGGAATGTAGTCGGCTACCGTCAACTGGAATTCGCAGGTGGCGGTGTTGCCGCAGTCGTCCTGTGCTGTGTAGATCACCGTGTGGGTACCCAGTGGCAGACATGGTGTCCAGCCGAAGTTACCCAGGGTGTCCAGATCCCACCAGTTGTTGCCGGCGAAATCTTCCAGCGTGCCGCCTACCACATGCGTACCGGTTGGTGCGCCTGTGTAGTATTCAAACGTCTTCACCTTAGCCTCGATATTGTTGATGCGGGAACAGTTATCCTCGATAGTAATATCAGGCAGGTTGGTTGTTGCGCAGCAGGTAAACGGATCGGTTGATACCGTCAGGTTGGCTGGGCAAGCCATGTCCGGACCTTCGTGGTCAACCACTTTCACTACCTGGATGTAGTACATCGGGTTGAACAGCGGAGGCAGCGGAGAGGTTGGCAAACACCAGTCAATCGCTTTCCAGGTACGCAGGATCTTCGTTGTGCCGTCACATTCTACAATCGGATCATCTGTGTAAGAAGTAGCAAACTCACAGAAGCCGGCATCTGGCCACAGCGGCCATTGGATACCAAATGCTTCGTAGTATGGTACGCCTGTTACGGATGGATCAGCATTGCCGTTGGTGCAAGACACCTCAGAGTCGGCAGGGAACTGAATATCAAACACATGGATACGGTCGAAGTAGATATACTGCGTGCAGGTTGAAACGTTGTTCCAGGCATCTTTTGCCGTCCAAACGCGCTCAACGTAAGCAGACACATCGTCGTTGCCGTTCACAGACTGGTTGCAGGTAACATCGTGCCATGTATCCACATTGGTCAATGTATACGTAGCGCAGTCAAACACTTCTGGTCTTGCATTATCCAGACCCAACACGTTTTCCAGGTAATCTGGCGTGTAGTTCGTGATAGCGCAGTTCAGGTGAATGTCAGAGCACTCAATTTCAGGCGCCAGCTTGTCTTCCAGCTTCAGGTTGCCCCAGCAGGAGTTACAAGTCATGATGTGTTTGGCGCTGTACTTCAACGTCTGACCGAAGTAAGACGGTGGGATCGGGTTTGGCACCGGCTGACCGGTAAGCGTGGTGATCGTGATATCGAAGAAGCCGCCCAGTGGGTAGTTGTCTTCGTCGCAGTCAGGATCTTCGCCTTCCAGCACCATGGATGGTGTTACGAGTGCGTTGCAATCAGCGTCCATAGAGATGTACACCAGATCGTTGCACACATACACCTGGCTGGTCTGCCAGCAGTTGCCCAATACGGTTGGGTCGTCAGAACCGCCGGTATCACCTACAAAGCCCGGGTTGGTGGATCGTGGATCCGTACCTACGTCGGAGAGGTCCATAGCCATGTACTGTGCGCCACCATTCCAGTAGTCAGGAATTGGAACACCCTGGAAGTTCTGCGCTTTACCGCTCACCATAGCCTGAGCTTTCGGGTTGGCTGGTGCGCCCGGAGCGTCCGGATCCACGCCAAACTTGATGCGGAAGCAGAATTTCTCACCAGGCCACAGCAAACCACTGTTGCCGTCGAACAGGTTCTTACCAGGAGCTGCAGAAGCGCCGGAATAACCGTTGTTGAACACAGGGTTTTGTTGAGCCGTGCTTTCAATGACAATCGGAGAACCGATCATACCCTTGAAGGCTGCACCGAAGGCGTTGGCGCCTGCCAGATCCAGCATTACCTGCAGATTGGCCAAAGGAGCCGTAGAGGTGTTCTCGATGCAGATATCCATGAAGGCTGCAAACTCACCACAAACCGTTGGGTCGAAGCCTGTAATAGCCATCGCTGCATTGATCTGTGGCTCGTCGATGAAGCCGAGGTCAAGCGATACATTGGCCTGATTGTCAGGGAATCCGGTGTTGGTTGCATCCTGCAAGCTGTTCTCACCTGTTGGCAGGAATACCGTAGTCAGGTTCGGAATAGTTACAGCAATGAACGGAGTACCGTCGCTGTCAATATTGTCGTTGCCAGGCAGGTTCGGGATCGTCAGGATCTTGTTAACCGGGTTGATCGGATCGCCTGCAATACCGTTTGGAGCCGTGTACTTATCGGCCAGGATGCGGTAGTTGCTGCTCGGGATCATACCACGGAACTCATAGTAACCGTTGGCGTTGGTGGTGGTCATGTACACACGGTCGTCGCCGGCAGGAGTACTGCTGTTGGCAGCCGTTTGGAATACGCCGTCTTCACCAGCCCAGGTCAGGTTCAATTTTACATTAGCCAAAGGCATTTCTGTTGCGTCCTGATCGCCCTGGATGTCCGGATTATCCATCCAAACATAGTTGCCGATCAAAGCCAGCGGCAGTTTGTAGTCTTCTACCTCACCGTTCGGGAACTGGCCGTTGCCCGGGATAGCCGGACCGGTAGCCGTTACACCGCCGTTTTTAGACAGACGGAAGCGAGCAAACAGGTTACCGCCGTTGAAGGTAGCCGTAGTTGGCACATCAAAGCAGAAGTTCTGGTTGGTTACGCCACCGTTCGGGATAGAAGCACCCGCAGGAGCAAAATTGCCCGTAGTCAGTTGTTCGTTGGCTTCAAAAGTACCGTTACCGTTGAAGTCAATCCAAGCCTGCAGGAAGGCAGCACCGCCGGTGTTGTTGCGTGCGGTTACTTTCACACAAGCCTGATTGCCCGGGATCAATGGTGTTGGGAACGAAATACCGTTCTCGTCGTCGGCCAGTGGCGTGCAGGTACCCAGTGCGCCCGGGCCAGCATTGCCGTCGTCGCCACCGGTCATAAAGCCGGCCATGGCTTCTGGCTGTCCGTCAATATCAATATCTACGCAAGGACCGAGGTACAGATCTGGCGTTACGGTGTGCACCGCGCCGTCAGGACCAGGGTTGTTGGCGCCCTGTGTAGTACCATAGGTTTCCGGCAAGTCACCAAAGTCAAAGCCGAGGTAACCGAAGTCGAACGTGAAGTTGGCCTGATTATCCGGGAATCCATTGATTACCAGCGGATTGTCGCCAATACCGTTTTCGTTCGTTGGCAGTGTGGTTGGTGGGTTTGGAACGGTGAAGTTCACACCGGTCGGGTTGTCGGAGTCAATCACATCCTGGGTGTTACCGTTGGCGTCGATGATCAACGTTGGCACGTAGCCGAACGGAGGCACCACCATGCGGTAGTTACCAGGAATCAAACCGCAGAATGCGTATTTACCTTTCACACCGTTTTCGGTGGTGGTAATATCGGTATACGTGCGGTTGTCTATCACTGTTGCAAAGTTGCCGTCAGGACCTGCCCATTGCAGTTGAACGGTAACGTCGTTGATACCCAGAGGTACTTCAAGTGGCTGGGTTTGCAGGCCGTCTACGTTGGCATCAATCCAAACGAGGTTACCGGCTTTAGCCAGCTGTACTTTGTAATCCTCTACCTCACCAATCGGGTAAGGCATTACTGCCGGACCATTGGAAGACAGGCCGCCGGTTGGGCTCAGACGGAAGCGTACAAACGCCTGACCGCCGAAGAACGTAGCTGTAGCCGGTACATCGAAGCAGAAGTCGGAGTTCACAGAAGCACCCGCAGGAACGATAGCGCCTGGAGCCGCTGCAGCAAATGAACCGGTGTTCAGTTGTTCGTCTGCATCGTTCACGTCGCCGTCGCCGTTGAAGTCAATCCACGCCTGGAGTACAGCGTTGCCGCCCAGGGTGTTCATGGTATTCACACGTACGCAAGCCTGGAAGCCAGGGATCATCGGCGTGAGGAAGGTTACACCATTCTCGTCATCGCCGGCGCCACCTTCGTTGTAGCCACCTGCATTGTTGTCGTCACCACCGGTTGTCATACCAGCCATAGCTTCTGGCTGACCATTCAGTTCACCGTCTACAGAAGCGCCGAGCTTCAGGTTCGGGTTAACGATGGCTTTCGGACCGTTGGTTGGGATATCTGTGTTGTAGGAGTTCGGCAAGTCGCCGTAGTCCACACTTACATAACCGAAATCGAGGGTCAGATCGTCCTGATTGTCAGGGTATCCGTTGAAACCACCCGGCAGGTCGCCCGTGCCGTTTTCGTTCACAGGCAGGTTGATCGGGTTCGGAATCATTACCATTACACCGGTTGGATCATCAGCATCCAGCACATCGTTGCCGATGTTGAGCTGGGTTGGGATAAATCCGTTCGGGTTGGTTGGTACGCTCACTTTATAAGAGCCTGAAGGCAGACCCCAGAACATGTATTGACCGTTCACACCGTTCATCGGTGATGTCAGGGTAGTGTAGGTGCGGTTGTCACCGGCAGTGTTGAAGTTAGCGTCAGGACCAGCCCATACCAGTTGTACCAGAATATTGTTCAGGCCATTGGTGCCTGGTTCGTTCTGGATACCGTCGTTGTTGTTGTCGTTCCACACGTAGTTGCCGATTTTAGCCACCGGCAATTTGTAATCTTCCGTTTCACCAACCGGGAACGGCATGTTTTCCGGACCATTGGCAGAAAGGTTGCCGCTCGGGCTGATACGGAAGCGTACGCGGGCAGAACCGCCTGCAAACGTTGCAGCAGCAGGCACGTCAAAGCAAAGTTGTGCGTTGGCCAGGCCGCCTACAGGTACCACAGCGCCACCGCCAGGACCGTTGAAGCTGCCAGAGGTTACTGCTTCGCCAGCATCAGCTACATCGCCGTCGCCGTTGAAGTCAACCCACATTTGCAGTACTGCAGCAGAAGGCAGGGTGTTGAGCGCAGAAACGCGGATGCAAGCCTGAGTGCCTGGAACCATTGGAGATTCAAACACTACACCATCTTCGTCATCGCCACAAGTAGACGCTGTTCCGTCAACCGCAGCGCCGCCATTGTTGTCGTCGCCGCCGGTCATCAAACCAGCCATGCTGTCTGGCTGACCGTCCATTTCACCGTCTTCGCAAGTACCCAAACGCAGGTTCGGGTTTACTACGTGTACGGAACCATCGGATGGAGAGCCGTCTGTTGTACCATATGTATCCGGCAAGTCACCAAAGTCGCGGGTGATCAAACCGAAGTCAATCGTGATATTGTTGGCAGGGTCAGGGAACACATCGTTTGGAACGTCGCCTGTGCTGTTTTCACCCAGCGGCAGGGCAATCGGATCCGGGATCATGACCATTTCACCGGCAGGGTTGTCTGAGTCAGACACATCAGAACCCAGGTTCAATTGGGTAGCGATGAAGTTAGCCGGGAGGGTTGGCAATACCACTTTATACGGACCAGGGATCAGACCCCAGAACATGTACTGACCGTTTACACCCATGTTTGAAGTAACAGTTTCGTAGGTACGGTCGTCTGGCGTATTGAACGCAAGGTCGGAGCCGGCCCAGATCAGGTTTACTTCAATGTTGTTCAAACCGGCAGAGCCTGGTTCGTTTTGCTGACCGTTGTTGTCGTAATCGTTCCAAACGAGGTTACCGATTTTTGCCAACGGCGTTTTATAGTCTTCCACCTCACCAATCGGGAACGGACCGGCTGCCGGGCCGCTTGGCGTAAGACCGCCGGTTGGGCTCAGGCGGAAACGGCTGAATGCCTGACCGCCAGCGAACGTTGCGTTGGCCGGAACGTCGAAGCAGTATTGCATGTTCACCACACCGCCATTAGGAATGGAAGCGCCGGCAGGAGCAAAGCCGCCTGTGTTGAGTTGTTCGTTTGCCTCGAAAGTGCCGTTACCGTTGAAGTCAATCCAGCCTTGCAGGATCGCGTTGGCGCCAGTGGTGTTCACTGCCGTTACACGGATGCAGGCTACATAGCCTGGGATCATGGGCGTTTCAAACAACACTACGCCGTTTTCGTCGTCGCCACCTGCGCAAGTGCCCAGGAGCGCTACTGTACTGTTGTTGTCGTCACCGCCAGTCATCAAACCAGCCATAGCTTCCGGTTGACCGTTGTTTTCACCGTCTACGCAGGTACCGAGGTACAGGTTCGGGTTCACCAGGTGTTTCGGACCATTGCTTGGATTGTCGGTTGTATAGGTATTTGGCGCATCACCGTAATCTACGGCAATGTAACCAAAGTCATACGTCAGGTCGTCCTGATTGTCGGCAAAACCGTTGGTGCCGCCTGGATTGTCGGCATTTCCGTTTTCACCGGTTGGCAGGTTGATCGGGTTAGGGATCATCACCATTACGCCGGCAGGATCGTCGGAGTCTTTCACATCGCTACCGATGTTGAGCAGGGTTGGGATAAAGCCGCTTGGGGTATTCACCACATCCAGTTTGTACGCACCTGGAACAAGACCCAGGAACATGTACACACCTTTTTCACCATTCATGGCTGAGGTAGTGGTGTTGTACACTACATCATCGCCACCACCGGCTACACCGTTCGGGCCGAAGAAGGTCAGACGAACGTCGGTGCCATTGATGCCAGGTTCGCCGGCTTCCTGTACACCATCGTTGTCGTAATCCCACCATACGAGGTTACCGATCTTGGCGAGCGGCACTTTGTAGTCTTCCACCTCACCGAGTGTTGGGATGGAGTTGGCCGGGTTGCCGGAGCCGAGGCCGCCGTTTTTAGACAAACGGAAGCGCACCATTGCCTGACCACCCTGGAAGGTAGCGCCGGCAGGTACATTGAAGCAGAATTTGGCATTGTTTACACCACCATCTGGGATGTTGGCGCCGCCACCCGCGAAATCGCCGGTAGTCAGTTCTTCACCGGCATCGAAGGTTCCGTTGCCGTTGAAGTCAATCCAGCCTTGCAGTTTAGCCGTTACGTCGGTGTTGTTGTGTGCCGTTACGCGGATGCAGGCCTGTACGCCAGGAATCATCGGCGTTTCGAAAACGATACCGTTTTCGTCGTCGCCAGGAACCGCGCAAACGCCCTGCGTGCCTGTGCCCGGGTTGCCGTCGTCGCCGCCGCCCATCAGGCCGGCCATCGGATCAGGGAATGCCTCTTCTTCAGAATCTACGCAGGCGCCGAGATAGAGGTCTGGCGTTACTACGTGCTTAGGACCGTCGGTGCTGGTGCTGGTGCCGTATGTATTTGGCAAGTCACCATAGTCGAATCCTACATAACCGAAGTCAATAGTCAGGTTATCCTGAGCATCAACGAAACCGTTTGTTCCGCCAGGGTTGTCGCCCATACCGTTTTCGTTGAGCGGCAAACCAATTGGGTTTGGAACGCTTACGATGATACCAGCAGGGTCATCGCTGTCTGTTACGTCACTGCCCTGGTTGAGCACGGTTGGAATAGCACCGTTTGGCGCTACTGGTACGCTTACTTCGTACACGCCGGAAATCAAACCAAGGAACATGTAGATACCAGGGGTACCGCTCATAGTTGCGGTAGTAGTGGTATAGGTAATATTGTCGGCTACTGTGCTGATATCGCCATCAGCACCTGCGTATTCCAATACCACACCGGCGCCATTGATACCGGAAGAGAGTGGCTCGTTTTGCTGACCGTCGTTGTTGTAGTCGGTCCAAACGAGGTTACCAATTTTAGCCAAAGCTACTTTGTAGTCTTCCACTTCACCATTCGGGCCATTGCCGCCAGGCGTCAGGCCACCATTTGGAGAAAGGCGGAAGCGCACCATGGCCTTACCACCCTGGAAGGTAGCATTCTGTGGCACATCGAAGCAAAGTGTAGCGCCGGTCAGGCCACCTACTGGCACATTAGCGCCACTTGGAGCAAAATCGCCGGTAGACAGTTGTTCACTTGCTTCAAAAGTGCCGTTGCCGTTGAAGTCCATCCAGGCTTGCAGTTTTGCTGCAGCGCCTGTAGTGTTCATAGCAGTTACTTTCACGCAGGAGGTATAGCCAGGAATCAGTGGCGTGATAAACTGGATACCATCTTCATCATCGCCGCAGTTGGAAGTGCCGCCATCTACATTGGCGCCTGTGCTGTTGTCATCGCCGCCGCTCATTGCGCCGGCCATAGGCTCAGGATTGCCGTTGTTTTCTGCATCTACGCAAGCTCCGAGTTTGAGGTTCGGGTCTACAATGGAAGAAGGACCGCCACTGCCGCTTGTAGTGCCGTATGTATCAGGCAAATCGCCATAATCGCGCTGGATATAACCAAAGTCGTAAGTCAGATCGTCTTGTGCATCCGGGAAACCGTTGGTTCCACCCGGAGTATCGCCGGTTCCGTTTTCGCCGGTAGGCAGTACAATCGGGTTCGGGATGGAAACCATCACACCGGTTGGATCATCTGCGTCGGTTACATCAGAACCAACATTCAGCAGTGTTGGCTGGAAAGAAGCCGGTACACTTGGAATGCTAAGTTTGTACATACCGGAAGTCAGGCCAAGGATCATGTACTGACCTTCATTGCCACCCATAGTGGAAGTAGTGGTAGTGTACACCACATCGTCGCCACCGCCAACAACGCCATTCGGGCCCAGCCAGGTCAGGTTTACGGTAATACCGTTCAAACCAGCTGAGGCAGCCTCGTCCTGGATACCGTTGTTGTTGTAATCATTCCAAACATAAGTACCCACTTTAGCGAGGGTCACTTTGTAATCTTCCACCTCACCGGCAGGAATAATGCCACTTGGAGGAATACCAGTTGCATTCAGTCCGCCAGCCTGGCTGAGGCGGAAACGCATCATTGCCTGACCGCCCTGGAAGGTAGCGGCGGCTGGTACGTTGAAGCAAAGCTTGGCATTGGTCAGGCCGCCGTTTGGCACGTTGGCGCCGCCAGCAAAGTCGCCGGAGTTCAATTCTTCTGTTGGCTGGAACTGGCCGTCGCCATTGAAGTCAACCCATGCCTGCAGTTTAGCTGCAGAACCAGTCATGTTCATAGCATTCACGATGAAGCAAGCCTGCTGGCCAGGAATCATCGGACCAGAAACGGTAATACCGTCTTCGTCGTCGCCATCAGCGTCGTTGTCGTCGCCACCAGTCATCAAACCGGCCATGCTGTCTGGCTGACCATCAGGATCGCCGTCAACATTGTTACCGAGTTTGAGGTTCGGGTTTGCAATATGGCATGGGCCATTGCTGCCCAGGGTTGTGCCATAGGTATTCGGAGCATCACCATAATCTACAGCAACGTAGTTGAAGTCGAAGCTCAGGTTGTCCTGATTGTCGGGGAAACCATTGGTGCCACCCGGAACATCACCTGTGCCGTTTTCACCGGTCAGCAGGTTGATCGGGTTGTTGATCACCACCATTACGCCGGCATGATCATCACCGTCTTTGTTATCGTTGCCACCCAGATCCTCACGACCTTCTACATAGCCGGCCGGAGCAGCAGGAGCAATTTTATACATACCGGAAGTCAAACCGAGGAACATGTAAGTACCGTCGGTGCCACCCATCAGAGCAGTAGTAGCGGTGTACACTTTATCGTCGCCACCACCTACAGCGCCATCAGGGCCCAACCAGGTCAGGTTCATAGTTACACCATTGATACCTGCATTGGCAGCTTCATCCTGTACGCCATTGTTATTGTAGTCGTTCCATACCAATGTACCAATTTTGGCCAGTGGTACTTTATAGTCTTCTACCTCACCATCTACATTACCACCAGTTGGCGTAAGTCCGCCTGAAGGGCTTAAACGGAAACGCACGAAAGCTGCGCCGCCCTGGAAAGTAGCTGTAGCAGGAACATCGAAGCAAGCCACATGGTTGGTCAGACCGCCATTTGGCACAACGACGCTACCACCTGCGAAACCACCATTAGTCAGGGTTTCTGAAATTTCAAAAATACCGTTACCGTTAAAGTCAACCCAAGCCTGGAGGTGTGCGTTGCTTCCAGTCATGTTCATGGCATTGATGGTAATACATGCCTGAGAACCCGGAATCATTGGGGTGTTGAACACGATGCCGTTTTCGTCATCGCCATTGCCACCGCAGTTTTCCACGCCACCCAGACCGGCGTTGTTGTCGTCGCCGCCTGCCATCAAACCGGCCATTGGTTCTGGCTGACCGTCGGTCTCGCCGTCTACGCAAGCACCCAGCTTGAGGTCGGTGCGAATCCAGTGCCATGCGCCATTGCTACCTTCGGTGGTACCGTAGGTATTAGGTGCATCACCGTAGTCTGTACCAATCAAACCAAAGTCAAGGGTGTGGTTGGTCTCACCGGAAACACCGGAAGTGAAAGCGATCTCCACATCACCGTTTGGCTGCTGGATACCGTCATTATCGCTGTAATCCACCAAACCGGTACCAGACTGGTTGGAAGTGGTTACTTTGAAATTATTCAACGGTTGACCATTACCAAACTCTGCACTTGGAATGCAGATTTTATAGTTGGTAGAGTACAACAACCCTTCCTGATTTCCTGGCGTATTAGGGTCGCCGTCAGGTACATTCGCTTCATTGAAGACGTAGTTACCCGTACCATTAGTGGTAGTGGTAGCCAATATGTTACCGTTCGACCATTTCAGTACCACTTCAACACCTGGAATGCCAGGTTCGCCGCTGTCCTGAATACCGTCGCGGTCCATATCCATCCATACGCGGTTACCCACCTCAATCGGAGCAGGGTCGCCGGTCAGCTCCACGTCGCCCAAACCGTTCGCTTTACTTGGCGTTGCATTCTGGTTGCCCAGGGTCTCCCGGTCATCGAACACCTCGTAAGCAGAATTGGCTACTTTAGCGCCGGTTGTATTTTTAAAACGAATGGTACCGCCTGAACGGATCGCAATAGGGTCAAGTACTACTGCAACTGCTTCATTCTGACCCGGCAATACGGCCAGAGGGCCTTGCAAAGATTCCGGGTGAATGATATTGTCGTCGTAGTAATCAGCCGTACCAGGCTTTGAGACGATGGAGTAAACGCAGTTATTGTTGGCATCGGCACGAAGAAGCTCGCCTGCCGTAGAATATTCGTAGAAAATCAGATTACCATTGTAATCGTTGTTATTGATGGCATACTGGTGGCCTTTACGGTCAAGTACGCCAATGAGCATATTGCCGGTATCGTCAAATTCAATATCAGCCAGAATAGGCTCGGCAATTTCACGTTCCGGGCCAGAGAAGTAGCGGCTCAATGGGCTATTGATACTATAACCCCAAGGAATCCAGTCTGCTTCGCGACCATAGTTAAAGTCGAAGTTGATTTTTACTGTGAAGGTTTCAGCCACCGGGTCAAATTCATGTACATAACCTCTCAACTCAGTACCAATGTATTGCCCGCCAACAGTAATTACAGGGCTCACAACATTACCGGCCAGGTTCTGACCAGAAAGTACTGTACCCACGTACAATTTACCGCGATAGTACTTCAAACCCCAAGGGCGGTGTTCGCCTTGTGGGTTGATGGTACCAGGGTCTGGAGCATCCCAGCTGCGAACGCGGGAACCTACATTACCAAGTGTAGGCGCCTGCGGGTTGGCAGGGTCCACCAGGTCAATTTCGTATATTTTACGCGTCCAAAGGTTCATTACGTACAGGTAACGACCGTCGTCGGAAATGTCAATGTCACCAATAGACACTTTACCCACCTGGTCACCTGCTGCATAGTCGGTGCTGGGCTGATTTGAATTGGCTGCCAAACCACGTTGAGCAGAGGTACCAATAAAGCCGGTTACCGGGCTGGTGTTATTGCCCGGGTTTGGCGGATATGCATTGAGGTTGTGGTCCCAGGTCCAGATGCCCACAGCATCCAGATCGAGCCAGTTGGTTACCCCGCCATTGATGGGGTCAATGAGGTAAATACCACCAGGCCCCAATGGACCGAACGCCGCGTGACGGCGCATTACTGCAGACGTAAACACTTTTTGGGCGGAGCGAGAGAACGCTACACCATACAAAGAACCTACCTGACCAATAGTGGCCAGCATATTAGGCATTGGTACGCCAGGATAGCCGCCGGAGTAGGCTTGTGGAATACCATTTTCAGAGAAATCGTAAGAAACAAAAGCTGGTTTGCTGCCAGCGTCGCCACCCGCATTCGGATCACCGAATGAGTAGCAGGGCAACATGATCAGCGGGTCTGGGTCTTCTACCCATTGGCCCGGATAGTTGATGGCGAATTTAACGCCACTCTGCAAGCCAGTGATAAACTGCACGCTGGAGCCATAAACCAGACCGCCAAGCGCCGTATAGTCCACACCCTCGGCCAAGTCGCAACCGTAAGAAGTAGGTATCGAGAACTCGATACGTACTTTTTCGCCGGGAAGCGCCGCACGGCCGCTAAGCACAAGCGTGGTGAAGTTAAAATTACCATTGGCGTCGGTTCTCGTTTCACCAATGAACTGATCCTTGGCAGGAAGGGCGGCATCACCGTAAATTTTTACAGTAATACCCTCTACGCCAGGCTCAGCTCCGGTTTGCGTACCGTCGCCATTGAAATCGCGGAAGGCTGTACCAGACTGTGCGGTGGCTGCAAGCGCCCCGAACAGTACCAACGCACAAACCAACCCCATTTTCTGGAAGCTGTAAAGTGTACTTTTCATGAGAGGAATATTAAAATGGAAGATTTTTCTTTTCAGGAATGGGAAGGGGCGGTCCGAAGACGGACAATTCATGTATACGCACCTAATCCCTTGATTATGAATGTATTGTCAGGAAGTGTTTCGAAAACATCAGCCAGGCTCGCGCGGCATGCCCCGCACGTATGGCCATTGTAAACTGAAAGCACGTAGCCGCAACTTTTCCTGAAGAAAAGCCGCGGCTTTGTGCCCGTCGCTGGAATTTCCTCCGTAAACGGTAGGAAGATAACAAAGGAAGGAATTCAAGCCGAAGGTCTTTCCAACTTGAACACCCGAAGCGTTTGTTCTGTGTATCGTGGCATCTCCAAGCACCTGCAACACCATCCATACCTGCCAAAACGCAGATAGCCCTCCGGGGGAGAGCACATGGTTGAATGTGTGTTTGCGGCCAATGAAGAACATGTTTTACTGTAAGATTTGCTCCGTGGCGGATTTTGAAGCCGTTTGCTGTCTGGCCTTCCGGAAAACTTTTTCTCCGAATAGGCCAGACAGATATATGGATCTAGGACTACACCTAATTTTTTATACAATGTTGAATGGGCTATTGCCTGGACCGGCCCAATGCATGCTGGTCGAAAACCCTGAAGCGGATTTGCCATTCTTTGGCTGTTTCTTCAATAACATACATCCCCGGCCGAATCCACTCCGTTGGCATACCCAGCCGGCGTGCAGTGCTCTTAGGCATCCGAAACTCTTCTTCCACCGCAAACCAGGGGCCTTCAAACCTGTGGCAGGCGTCTGCTCTTTGCATCTCTGTCTTCAGGAAACGGAACATTAATTGTCCTCCCTGATACGAAATCAATGCCGGAGCATGAGGGCAATACAACGGATACCGCTGTGGCAGATGATGCATCACCATACACACACCGGAACCTATACAGTTCTGACTCGGAGTGCCAAACACCACTTCCATCCTCACTTCCAGTGGCGGCATTATTGAAATCGGTAAATTGGGAGACGCTAGTGTTTGATAATTGAGCATGACAGGATTAATTAAGGCTGTGAAGCGTATAATTTAGACCATAGTAGTATCTACAATGATCCCGTCATGGATAGAAAGCAACAGCGTGAAGGATTCGTATAAACTTTTCATGAGTGAAGGCAGATTGATTATGAGAAATTGATAGCTCAAAAGTCCGCCTGCTCACGCGCTTGTACACAAACGCTTTGTTACCTCACGTTACACCTTAAGTATAGCCTATTCATTTTACAAATGCTACATAATATATTGAATATCAATTATTTACAACCCTTCAAAAATTTCAAATCTGTTACTTTTTACCCGCCAAAAAACACCTGAAATCAACCTGAAAAATGAAAAAAAATTATCCCGGAAACACCTTGTGAAGAGCCGTGTTTACGAAACTTTTGAAGTTTCGTAAACATGTGCGCACCCACTGCCGCAGCTTGGTCAGACCTCTTACAAGGTCCTGTGCACTTCTCTTGACAACACACCAAACAAGCAGGACACCCTACGGACCTCGAAGAGGTCTAACGTAAATAATCAGAGCCGCCTCCCGAATCATCGGGAAGCGGCTCTGAAAAAGGCGGAGATTAAATAAAGGATTAACAGCGCTGTTCGATGGATCACACCTGTGTGGTGTCGACGATACCTGTGCCTGTCACCGAGCTCGCGCCGGGGCAAACACTTTTCATACGGGAGTCCATAGGCAGTTTCAAACGATTATGAATGAATTAAAAAAAGAATGACGTGGCAAAGGTGACTTTCATACACCCTAATTAAGGCAACATTAGCGCAAAAATTGTTACGCGGATATTACCTTATCATTTACTCAAACCAAGCACAAAACACTGATTATCAACAACTATCACAATCAGATTTTCAACATAATGTTACGCGCGAACGGCCACTTTTTTTGCCGCCTGCAAAGATTCCATCATGATTTCCCACAACATCTCGTACGGAATTACCTCAATTTCGTGCGTTTGGTTAGCTACCTGCAACGGCGTCTCACGCAATTTTTGCAGGAACTTTTCCGCCCGCTGGGCACTCTGTACCGGATCAAATCCACTCGTCGGGATGTGCAGCAACATCTTCAGGAAATAATAACTCCGCTGCGCATTATCCCCGCGCAAATGCCGGTAACAATACTGCTCAACCGCTTCTACCTCATCCAGCAACTGCGAGTACTTGCGCTCCTGCAACAACAACAACAACTTCACCACTATGATGGCTATGTTGATACCACTCTTATCGCGGGAGAAAATAGGCGTATCGTTGATAAACTTGGCCAACTTGAACTTCCCGCTGCTCGACCGGGCCGGCGCCTTTCCTGCCAAAATTAAATAATGCACAAAGGCCTCATAAATACGCCAGATCTCTTTCACATTCTCCGGCAAAAACTCAAATCGAGCATGCGCCAGCGTCTCGTCAAGCACCTTGGCAGCCTGGGCAAATTCGCCCGTATGCAAGGAGAGTTGTAAATACAATTCCCTGTATTTGAACCAGTTAAAGGTACCTTCCTGCATTACCTTCAAACAGTAATCTGCTGATTCCTGCCCTTCCTCAAACTGACGCAACTGAATGTTGCAAATCAGTCGCTGGTAATAAAAAATCTGCAAGGGCACCCGCGGCTCATACATCCGGTTTTTGAAAAAATCAATCGCTTCATTACAGGCCAATAGCGCCTGGGCATGATCATTCGCAGCCGTATGCCGCATCAACCCGATCATATATCCATACATCTGCAACTTGTACGTTTCGTGCTGCTCCATCAGCGGATGGATTTGCTCCCAATACTCGCCGGCCAGCTTACTCACATCTGTTTGTGCCGAACGGTTGTTCACGTACCGCACTATCAGCGTGGTGTATAAAGCCTCCGCCTGGTTCTCCGCATCGTAGGTTTTGCGGTGCTTTTCAAAAATATCATGAGCATCCCTGAACTTGCGGTCGTTGCTCTCGCGCAACCCGTATTGGGTGCGCAGGTACGACGCAATATCCATGGCCAGCAGCGTAAAATCATACTTTTCGGCCTGCCGCAACAATTTAGTGGCTACCGACAAAGCCGCCGCATTGGCGTTTTGCCCGGTAAGAATGCGCACCACCGTCCACTGCTTGTGGCATTCGTAATAAGCCTTTTGGTAATCGGAATAGTTCTTCTGGTTGCCGTCAATTTCCAAAACCGCCTCCAGCAAACGCTCGCGCAGGTCGGATTTGAGTTTACGGTACTTGGAGCCCTCTACGCTTTCGTCGTACAAGGCTTTGGCTGCCGCTTCGTCGGTAGAAAACCGCCCTTTGGCAATGCCATCCCAAAATGCCAGAAGTTTTGATTTGGCATCTGCCCCTTTCAAAGGATGAATGCCGTGCTGAATTAACAGCAGAATAATTTCCTTGAGATCTTGCATAAGCGTGACTTCTCAAACCTCTTCACTTGCGCAAAGAAGGTCCAGATGTTTACAATCAAGTTGCAAGGAAATCAAGGATTCAGCGCCGGTGAGTGCCAAATCAGGTCCCGTCTAGAAGGCAATTAACGGAGAAAACCCTGCAGAAGATTAACGAGAAGTTGCGGATTAAAGAAGAAAAACGTGCTGTGCACGCGCACAAAGGTAACAATAAATTTTTTAATGTGTACCTTGTGGTAACCGGCGCTCTTGAAATCTGGCAGCAAAACAACAAAATTTAAGCCAGATTTTTTCAAAACATAACTAAAACTTATTTGTGGACGTTGGACTACTGGATTGCGGGACGTTGAACTTGCGCCCGATGAGGTTGATATGCATGATTACCCCGGGCGCGAGTCCAACGTCCAATAGTCCACCATACCTAAATCCCCAAACAATCGTTTTCATCCAAATCCATACTTTTTGTCACCCAATATGCGAATACTACTTCCTGTCATCTGCCTCTGCACAGCCCTAAACCTCCAGGCACAAAACCTCATCGTAAACCCCTCCTTTGAACAAATCCTGCCGGACGCCGTCGTAGTACCCTGCGAATTCACCCAGTTCTCCTACGATTTTCCCCGCCGCGCACAATCCTGGTCAGGATTTACCGGCGGCACCCCCGACTTGCTTCGCGCTGCCGAAAACTGCGACTGGCTACAGACTGTACACACCGGCGAACAATGCCTGGGCATCATCACTTACCTGCCCGCTGAAGACGTTGGCCAGCGAAACGATTTTCACGAATTTGTGCAAGGACAACTCAACGCTCCGCTCAAACCCGGACGCAAATACAAATTCGAATGCTGGGTAAAAATAGATTCCAACATCGCCAAAATCCACCTGGCCAAGGTGTACACGCCTAAAACGCCAGTCATCCCCGTGGAAGCCGGCAATCTCGGATTTTGCTTTACCGTGGCCCCCTTTAACGTACACGATATTTCTTCCGCCTCGGTTGCGGCAAGTGGGCTCCGACCGCAAATTAATTTCAACAATATCCTGGAATCCCGCGGACAATGGGTCAAGCTATCCGCTTCACTCGTGCCTGATCAGCCTTTCCAATATTTCACCGTGGGCAATTTTTTCTCCGATAAAACCACCCCAAATTCGCTGCCACAGGATGCACACCTGCTCGTCAACCAGAAAAACGCCAAACAAGGATCAGCCGTAGATAAGATCAAACGCGTAACCTATCTGTGTGTAGACGACCTCTCGCTCACCCCGGAAACCCCGCCTACCCCACCCCAATCCCTGGAAAAAGCCCTGCTCACTGACAAAAAGTACACCTTCAGCGCAGGCGTACTTTTCGACTCCGGTAAAGCTGATCTGCGACCCGAAGCCGGCGCAGAACTCGATTCTCTGGTCAATTTCCTGCTCAAATACCCGGACGTGGTACTCGGCATCAGTGGCCATACCGACGATATTGGCACCGATGAATACAACCAGGACCTCTCCGAGCGCCGCGCCCAATCTGTACAAAACTATCTGGAAATCAAAGGCATACGCGCCGATCACCTCCGCTCCCGCGGCTTCGGCGAAACCCGCCCCGTAGCCGATAATACCACCGAAGAAGGTCGCCAGGCTAACCGCCGGGTAGAATGTATCGTGCTGAAAAAATAAGGTTTGGCTATCAGGACCAGAATTTTTCAGGTAAAAAGGGTACTAAACCCCATACGCTGGACATTTTCAGACCTACAAGGTTTTTGGAAACCTACGGTATGTACACAAGTTGCTTTAAGGGGCAGCGCCCCGGAAATATTTGTAGTCATAAAGTGGATTTAAGGAACGGAGGTGCAGCGCACCGGCATTAGATTATATTCGTTTCCTAGTCGGTGTCCCTGGCATAAGCATATCCACCAATGATGCCTTGTCACCCTGAGCGCAGCGAAGGGTCTGGCGAAGCCTCACCTGCGAGACAACAACGTAGCATGATCACTTGGACTGAGTTAAAACTATGAGATTTGTGCACTGAGATCATACCAGACCCTTCGCTACGCTCAGGGTGACAAGGCATCGTTGGTTCTTCAAGGAACATGGGAAAGGAAACATTGCCAGAACGGAGCTGGATTTTAGGCAAAATTCTGGCCAATCAAAGGCTTACTCTGTGGGCTTTGGCTTGGACGTCATCAAAGAAAAAACAATGTCACGGCTACGCCGTTCTGCCGCAATAATCATATCATATCGCCCTTTGGGCTACTGGAATGTCACGGCTACGCCGTTTTTTGGTGTTGCCGTGATGTAGC
>DATGWL010000087.1:0-90375 GCA_035299505.1 Saprospiraceae bacterium
AATGCCAATCAAATGTTTTTACGCCAGACACCCGCCCCACTTGGACATTGGACATTGGACATTGGACATTGGATATTGGACATTGGATATTCCTCAGCACATTTGCATGACATTGAGCGGGTGTTTGAGGAGAACCAAGAAAGACCTAAAAGAGTTGAACTCTTTAGCCAGTCACCCGTATAAATGCCAATCAAATGTGCTTACGCCAGGCACCCGCCCCACTTGGACATTGGACATTGGTTATTGGACATTGGATATTCCCTAGCGCATCGGTGGTTGCCGGCGTTTTCCACCCGGACGGAATCCTTTGCCGCCCATCATAGCCATCATGGCAGGGTTCATGGTTTGGCCAGAGGCCTGTTTGAGTTGTTTTTCCACTTCTTTAACCTGCTCTTTGAGCATGCCTTCCGTGATATTGAGCTTTTTCAACTCTGCGAAGTGGTTTTGGGCGCCTTTGAGGTTGTTTTTGCCAGCAGCAATCATCACCAATTGCAGCAAAGCCGCGCCGCGTTCGTTATCGGTTGGTAAGCCGGAAGCCAGGGATTTTTTGATCCAGGTTTCGGCTGTATTGAAATCGCGTTTTTGCATGGCCAGGGCGCCGTGGGTCATGTAGTACACGCCTTTATAGCCCATGAGCAGAATTTGCGGGAAAAAAGTCAATTTCAACCGGGCTTCAGCCTCTGCCAGTCGTTGTTGTGAAAGCAATTGATTGGTAGAAAGGATGGTTCCCAGCATAAGATAGCCGGCCAGCAAAACCACGCCAGTCAGCAAAAATGGGAAACCGTACCAGAAACCGTAAGCCACCCAGAGTGCGATGCCCCCCAGTATACCGCCCACAATCAGGGCAAAACGCAAGTAGATATTGATCGTAAACATAATGATGTTGAGAGAATGAAAACAGCGGCGAAGGTAAAAGGTTTCTATGATGCAACAACCCCGACCGGCATCAAATGCCAATCGGGGCTGCAAAAAATCGGAACGGGCCGATGCGAAATATTCGGCTGAGTGGAGGGTTCATTGGGTGTTATGGTGTCATGCTCCACACAACGCCCGTTCCGGTGCGGCTTGCTCGCCGTGAGTCATAGTGTTTGCCCTGTTTGTCCAAACATCCTCATATTCAGATTAGGGCAGGGAATAAAAATGGTATAGTGTCTGTGATCCGTTTGTCCCGGTCACACAGTGGTTCTCACCTGTTTCCAGCCAATCCTTTTTTCAGTGCATAGCTGATGGCTTCTCCTTTCGAATTAACATGCAACTTGCGGTAAATACCCTGAATGTGGTTCTTCACCGTGTCTGTACTGATAAAATGTTTGGCTGCAATCATCTTGTACGACAACCCGTCCACCAACGCCTCGAGAATTTCCTGTTCACGAGGCGTTAGTCCGGTGGCGAGTGCATCATCATCATCAGTTTCCAAGGCTTTATGGGTCACAGCAGCAGCTTGTGGCGCAGGCAGGTTCAAGTGAAAGAACTGCAGCACCTTTCGGGCTATCGCCGGGCTCATCGGCGAACCACCCTTATGTACCAGACGGACGCTCTCAACAAGTTCGTCCGGACCTGATTTTTTCAACAGATAACCGGTAGCGCCATTGCGAAGCGCCTGAAAAATCCGGTCTTCTTCTTCACTCACTGTCAACATCACCACCTGTGTAGTGGGTGAAACTTCTTTCACCGCAGCAGTAGCTTCAATACCATTCGTACCCGGCATATCAATGTCCATAAGTACTACTTCCGGCTTCCATTGGGCCACAGCATTGCGCACACCGGAACAATCCGGGTATGCAGCCACCACTTCTACGTCTGGCGTGAAACGAAAAAGATGTAGAAGACTCTCCCGAAAATCGTTGTTGTCCTCGAATATAACCAAGCGCAGTGGTGTCATGCCTAAATATTGGGGCGTGTCTGATCAGGTGAAGGATTATGCTACAAAGATATGGGTGTACACAAGGGCAACAGAATAGGAAGTTCGTACTAATCCATAAAAAATGTAAAGTATACGTCATTGACGCACTTCACAACAAGTCTGGTAAAAAAACAATCAGGGTGTACCACAAAAGCGGTACACCCTGATGCATGATATATACTTGACGGGGTGGGCAGAACTTACTTCGCGTCGGCGAAGAAATCTTTAACCTTGTCTTTGTGTACGATCATTTGCTTGTACGTGTATTTGCCCGTAACAGGGTCCTTCACGGCTTTCACCACTTTAACATGGTCTTTACCGGAGCCTGCGTTGGCGGCACGTTGTGCTACACGGGCGTTTTTAGAAACTTTCTTTGCCATGGTGTCTCAATATTGAGCGGTGAAAAAATTACTTGATTTCGCGGTGTACAGTGTACTTACGCATGATGGCGTTGTATTTTTTCAACTCCATACGATCCGGCGTGTTTTTGCGGTTTTTCTCCGTAATGTAACGGGAAGTGCCGGGAAGACCGCTTGTTTTGTGCTCCGTACATTCCAGAACCACCTGGATACGGTTGCCTTTACTTTTCTTTGCCATGATGCAAAACGATTTATTTTTCTATTCCGGAAAAACCGGTGAAAGGAAAATGTTGAGAGAATGGGGAATTAGCAGCCGTACTCGTTGGTTGGATAGTAGGTGATCTCACCTTTTTTCTCCAATTTCTTGATGTACTGGTAAATTCCGAGTTTGGAAATGGTTCGGATAGCGGAAGTGCTCACTTTGAGCGTTACCCATTCATTCGTCTCCGGAATGAAAAACTTCTTGGTCTGAAGGTTCGGGTAAAAGCGGCGACGCGTCTTGCGGTTGGAGTGGGAAACATAGTTTCCTGAAACCGGCTTTTTGCCCGTCAGGTCACAAATTCTGGACATTAGATAAAATTTAAGTGTTCTAGTTGAGAATACTGCCTTCAAAAAATGAGTGTGCGAGAAAAATCCCACACACTCAAACACTTAACAGTAGTTGGTGACTCCGAGAGGACTCGAACCTCTAACCTTCTGATCCGTAGTCAGATGCTCTATCCATTAAGCTACGGAGCCAATCCTTTTTGATTTCGGGTCGCAAAGGTAAAACCACTACAATCTAAAATCCAAACCTGATTTTAAATTTTTGGAAATTTTCTTGATTTTACCACATCTCCCCGGCCAATCGACATCACATAAACGCCTGCAGGCCAGTAATAAGTTTCAAAATCAATGTAATTTTCCGAAAATTGCTGGGGATTTATCTCCTGCTCATACATCAGCTGGCCCAGCATATTAAATACCCGGAAGTTGTATGTCTGAAACAAGGGCGTCTGGTAAAACACCCGAAACTTGTTGCCTTCTGCTGATGTTTGGACCTCCAGAATTTCCAGCGGACCAACCTTGGCGCCCTTGCAAAGTTCTCTTACACTCGCCAAAGCATTGCTCAGATTCAGGTGCCCCCCGGTGGTGGTAATACCATTCAGGGTCTCATTTGGCTCCACACTAAGCAAAATAGCATCCCTAACCCTGCGAGCACAAACAGTTGGATTGGAAATAGCATCGCTGGTAAAGGGCTCGCAATCCAGGCTGTATAGCAATCCAATAGTTCCTGTTACGTGGGGAGCCGCCGCCGAACAGCCACCGATAACACCATATGAAGGTATGTCGTTGTTCTGTCCTCCGCTGTTAAAGGTGGAATAGGTGTCGCTGCCCGGCGCACCTAAATCAATGCTGTTACTGCCATAACCCGCCTGAAACACTTTGGCGCCGGCTTTGGTGATATTGGTCACAGTGATGAGATACTCGCTGGTGCAGGAGGTCGGCATGTCCCCTTTTTCATCCACATTAATATTAACATTAGCTGTAGCGCCAACACTGAGTACCCCCAGCTTGCCCAATGAATCATACAAGGCGCACCAAACCGGGTGATCCTCCGCAAACTCTTCGTCAAAACCAAAGGATGCATTGGTGGCTACCACAAAGGCTCCCTTGGCGCCATTGGTCTGATTGTATTGCTGGCGCATTTTGCCCACATACTGATAGCCCTGGATAATCTCGCTTTCATAATCCATACCGGCTACATTCAGCAGTTTAACCGTCCAGTTCAGTCCGCTGATGCCTTGCTGGTTGTTGCCTCTGGCGCCAATGATACCGTTCACAGCAGTGCCGTGATAGCCTTTGGTGCCCAAATCGTCGGCAAAGGTTTGAGGGTTCCAGCCGCCAAAGTCATCTGTGTAACCATTGCCATCGTCATCTACGTCATTGTCTGGAATGTCGTGCCAGTTCCAGAAACGGTTTGGCGCCAGATCCGGGTGCGTCATCAGCGCGCCTTTTTCCAACACAGCGATCACAATAGTATCGCCAGCCGGTGTGAGTCCGCCTGTTGTTGCCGCCCACATTTCCGGGGCTTTGATAAAGGTCATGTCGCCCTGACGCCACCATTCCGTGTCGTTAGGTTCCAGGCTGCGCTCCTGGACCTTGCTGTTGTATTGCGCCAGCACAATATCCCGCACCTGACGTACTTTCTGCAGTACATCCGCAGCCTGATCCTGCCGTTCCGGATACTGGAGCAGGTACATATGCCAATCGGCAGCGAGGGTTTGTTTAACAGTAAAAGGAATGCCTGTGCTTCGGTTCAGGTCGGCCAGCACCGTTTCAACCTGTTTACCAGGCTGGATTTGCACAATCAGCTCCCCGGAGCGGCGCTCGGGAGCAAGAGTTTGAGCTTGAAGGATGCCTCCGGCAAGCCATAAAAACAGGAGAAAGCAGGTAGTTTTTTTCATGTTTGGATGAAGTGTAGATAATATACGCATGAAATGAAGCTATTCGGGCTTATATGGTTGCCTCAAAGAAAGTCGTTTTGTGGTAAAAGGTTGGCGCATTAAAGTTGTTTTTTTGCCATTAGCGGTCAAATTTAGTTTCATAAAACACCACCACACGCTCGTCGGTTATTACATCCTGCATACGAATGGGCTGACGCAGCACAACGCCTTCCAAGGTCCGGCAGCGACTCAAAGCTACATACAATTGGCCATGTTCAAAAGCCCCGCCCCCCAAATCAATGAGTACCTTATCAAAAGTTTTTCCCTGGCTTTTATGAATGGTTATGGCCCAGGCCAATTTTAAAGGATACTGTGTAAAGGAGCCTACCGTCTCAGTTTCAATCCCTCCGGTGGCGCCGCCCTTGTAGCGTATAACGTCCCATTCTGATTTGTACACCTCAATTTTCCGTTTTTTCCCGGTGGCTGGATCTTCTGTTTCCACCACAATGGTATCTTGCTTTAACTGGGTTATTTTGCCAATCGTTCCATTTACAAACTGCCTTTCTTCTATATCGTTGCGCACAAACATCACCTGCGCGCCCTTGCGCAGACGCAGAGAAAATTCTGTAGGGTATAAGGCCGGGTCAAACTGCCCTTTTACTTCGGCTGTAAACTCATATTCCGGACTATCCAGGAGCGACAATTCTTTTTGGTTAATGCGGTCAGCAGTCGCATTGCGGGCACAAAGGGTGATAAAACCTTCCGTTACGGCAAACTTTGGATCGTGCCGTTCATTCAGGTCTTCCAGATCATCATAATCCAGCTGATTTACACGCACTGCCTCCAGCAGGCGTAAAAAATGCCGGGATTCCTGTCGGTACACCTTACGCAACTCCAGGGTTTCCAAACTAAAATCCGGATCCTGGAATATCTTGGCAGAGAAAAAATACGGCGATTCGTAGTAATCACTGAAATAGGAGGATTCCACCGGATCGCGGGTAACCACCGGCGGCAACTGGAACAGATCACCGAAAAACACCACCTGCACCCCGCCAAAGGGCTGGAAATTTTCCCGGTTGATGCGCAAAAACTTGTCCATACCGTCCAACATATCCGCCCGAACCATGGATATTTCATCTATAATCAACACCTGCAGGTTTTTGTACACACGCAGAAGGTCTTTTCTGGTAACCTTTCTGGATGCTTCAGCCGGAGTGATAATCCGGGGCGGAAACCCAAAAAAGGAGTGAATAGTTTGCCCCTGAACATTCAACGCAGCCACGCCAGTTGGAGCCAATACGGCTATTTTTTTGCGCGAAGTGTTGCGAAACAACTGCAGAAGGGTACTCTTACCCGTGCCCGCTTTACCTGTAATAAACAGGTTGGACTCCGTTTTTTCCAGCATATCCAGGGCATACCGGAAATCATCGTTCAATTGCAGCAACGGCATGTTCACCATAGTGGGGCAAAGATGCACAGAACCAGCCAATGCGCCTCAGGTAAAAAAGGGCATCCATAAAAATATACTGACGGCGTTAAACCTCTGCCCCCCTACCCTGTCCAAACTAACTGTTGCCGGCCAGCGCCCAGTTTTTAACTTCGTAAGTCGGCTTTGTTCACAATCAAATTTTACCACTGATCATGAAAACACTAAAATTTCTCCCCATTGCAGCTGCGTTTTTGCTAGCGCTGTTTGCCTTTCCCCTTGCTGCCCAGGAAGAAGCAGAAGAGATGGAAATGGACAGCACCGGTCTGCCAGGCGATCATTTCAGCCTGGAAGCGGCCATTGAGCTGTTTAAAAAATCTGAATCGCCGGAAGACTTTGAAAAGCGACTCAACTCAGAAAACAGCGACGTTAACAACCTGGACCTGAACGAAGACGGCAAAATTGATTACATCCGGGTAGAAGACCGCACCAGCGGCGATGTTCATGCTCTGGTGCTTCAGGCCGTGATGAGCGAAAACGAGGTACAGGATGTAGCCGTCATTGAAATTGAAAAAACCGGCGAGGAAACCGCCATACTTCAAATAGTAGGCGACGAAGACCTCTATGGAGAACAAACCTATGCCGAGCCATTTGAAGAGGAAGCGGCCGGCAACGGACGAAACAAAGGCCCTCAGGCGCAGCGCGCACCTGTACGTATTGTGGTCAATGTATGGGTTTGGCGTCCGGTAAGGTTCATGTACGCACCCGCCTATCGGGTGTGGGTATCTCCCTGGCGTTGGGGTCTGTATCCTACCTGGTGGCGTCCATGGCGTCCACACCCATGGGGCGTCTATCGTGTGCGCGTACGTCCTTACCGCGCACACTGTCATGTGGTACACGTGCACCGTGTTCACCGCGCGCATGCTGTTTATGCACCACACCGTCGCCATTCTACGGTGGTACATACCCGCACCACTACGGTGGTTAAAGCGCGTGGCCCGCATGGTGGCAAGGTGGCCGCTAAACGCACCACAACTACCACCAAAACCCGGAACGGTCGGGTGAAAGAAACCAAAACCACAACTGTGGGTAAAAAAGGCCGGAACGGCAATGTAGGCGTTAAAAAAACGACCACAACCAAAACCCGCGGCAGAAGACATTAAACACACGGAAGGGTACATGAATGGGGTAAGGAGATAGCCAACATTTCTTTCACTATTTTAAACCCATTCATGTACCCTTCAACATGATATGCGTAACCACTTGAAAATCAGACTGATTTTGTGCTTCTATTGAGTTTATCTGAAAAATTTGCCTTAAAATCGATCAAAAAAGACCAAAGCGCTTGGAAGTTAGCATAAAATCATACTTTTACGGCCGTAATTGCTAACATTTTACCAATCAAAATCATGAGTAAGATCTTCAACGACATCAAACAAAAGGTAGCTGAAATCGAAGCTGACGTAAACAAGTTTTATTCCGGCAACAACGCTGCTGGCGCCCGCGTGCGCAAGGCAATGCAGGAATTGAAAGGCCTGGCTACTGATCTCCGTAAAGACGTATTGGACACCAAAAACGCCCGCTCCGAGAAGTAATTCTGAGCTGAAAAAAGATTTTTCGAGCCGCTCCGGATGATCCTGGGCGGCTCTTTTTTTGCCCTGCAATGGGGCTTACGGCATCTTAACCCTGGGGTCGGCCCAGGCATAGAGCAGATCTGAAAGGATATTGATGGCAATGAACACCGCAGAGGTAAACAATACGCTTCCCAGCACAACCGGAATATCGAAATTTAGCAGCGCCTGAACAGTAACATCTCCCAGGCCCTTGAAATTGAATACGCTTTCTACAAAAAACGCCCCGGTAAGCAATGCTGCAAACCAGCCGGAAACAGCTGAAATAAGCGGGTTCAGGGCATTGCGCAAGGCGTGCTTGCCCAAAACCATGCGTTCCGCCAGTCCTTTTGCCCTGGCAGTGCGCACAAAATCCTGGGATAAAACCTCCAGCATAGCACTTCTGGTGAGTTGCGTAATTAAAGCCACGGGGCGTAAACCCAAGGCCAGCGCAGGTAATATCAGATTCTGCCAACGCCATTGCCATTCGCCATAATCATCAATTACCCGCAAACTTCCTTGAATTTCCAGGCCAGTCCAATGACTGAATGCATACCCGAATACCAGTGCAAAAAGCATGGCAGCCACATACGATGGCAAAGAATAGCCAAATACCGATACTACAGAAATGAGGTGATCTATCCAGCTATTTGGCTTCAAGGCTGAAAAAATGCCAAAAAGCACCCCTAATAACACCGCAAGCAACATAGCCGCCGTAGCCAGCAATGCAGTGGTTGGTATCGCATCAGCCAGTATCTCGGAAACCGGCCGGCCGGATTGGAACGACTCGCGCAGATACGGGAATTTACACACCAGGGCCTTCCCATCTGCCCATTGCCAAATCACCGAATAGCGGTATTTGTGGGCATTTTCAGCGTTTGATTCCAGTACAGAAACCGGAGAGATATCAGCCAGGTACCGCCCCAGCTGTACATATAATGGTTGATCAAGTCCCAGTTCTGCGGTTTTAGCCTTTACTGTACTCACATCACTACGCTGCCCAAAAGTTAACTGAGCCGGATCAACCGGAGCTAAAAAGATAATGCCAGTGATGATACACACCACCAGAACCATTACCAAAAGTCCATAAAGTATTCTGCGTAAATAGTACATGTCAACTCAATCACTCATTCACTCACTCTCCTGGCCGCCAGCCACACCAGACTACACATAACCAGGCCGAGCCAGCCCCCCGCCAGCACATCCACCAGAAAGTGTTGCACCAGAAAAATCCGGGATATTCCCACCAGCATTGCCAGGCCTGCAAACGCAGCGCCCCATTTCTGGTTTTTGCGGGGAAGCATCAGGGTGAGCATACCAAACAACGCAAAACCCGCCATGCTGTGCCCGGAAGGGAAGCTGGTTTGTCCACGATTCATTTCTACCTCTGGCACCAACACTACTTCATGCAGGGCCGATTTTTTTTCAAAATAGGTCACCGGACGATCCACACCTATAGCATCTTTCAGACTGTACATCAGAGGCATGGATAAAAAGCCGGTAAATGCAAGAATGAGGGCAAATCTAGGTTTAATCCACAGTAAAGGCAATCCAAAAAACAAATATGCCCAGGCTTCGCCGCCAAAAGTGATGGCATGAAACAAGGTATTCCATGGTTCCACACGGGCGCTGTTGAGCCACAAAATTTCCTGACCATATGGCACCAACCAGGCCAGCAATCCTCCTGCCATGAAGAAAACAAGCATGGGTACAAAAAACCACTTGTTCTCCCACAGGTAGCTTATGCTGCTTCCAGCTTTTTGGGACTTGTCCATTTCCTGATTCGATTGATCAAACGCTCCAATGGTTCCAGACTAAAGAGTTGGGAGTCGTTCATGGCTTTTCTGGTAACATAAATGCCGATCAGGGCAAGTATGCCACAGGGAGTCATGGCCGCCCAAAATGGCGACATAATATAGGCCTCTGCCAGTTTGCGGCAGAGAATGGCCAGAAATACGAATGTGACAAAAAAGATGATAGACACCAAAATGGGATAGCCAAAACCGCCTTTGCGGATAATTGCTCCCATTGGCGCACCAACAAACAAAAAGATGAAACAAACCAGCGCGAAACTGTACTTGTTGTACAACTCGTATCCGGTTTTTACCCATTCCAGACGGCGTGCAATGACCTGATTCTTTCTGGTTTCTACAATATTCCGGGCAAGGCCATGCCGCGTTTTGGCCTCTTTCATCAGGGTACTTTTGTCTCTGTCCCGAAAGGTTTCCAGCAAAGAACTATACTGCGTTAGCGGTTTATTGAGCTCCTGAACCGGCAAATTCGGACCGGAATGAGCGGCCTGACTGGCTCGCTTCAGTTCTTCGGAAACGCGGAGTCCTTCCCGTGTGCGGGCATCTACTCTTTTGCTGGTATCTACCTGTGGCGTTGGAGGGGTTGGCTTGCGTTTTACATTAATCAGCATATCGCTTACCGCCAACTGACCGGCATCCTTTATTTTGAGCGCCAAAGAGTCCATATTTGCCCTCAACTCACTCATACTTAGAAAGGTGCGTTGCTTGCTGAGCCGGTCTTCATCGGTGCGCACCAACTCGAACTCCCGCATATCCCACACTTTAGACCAGGATTTAAACTGGGTTCGTATAAAGGGGAATTTGCGTTGATTGCTGTTGGGTCCCTGGTTGCCGGGTTCCTGATATTGCATGCCGTCGTACAGGTTCATGACAAAGAACCGCTTGTCGGCCGTGGTGTACATCTGACCGCTGTCGGCCAGAATTTGGTTGAATTTCACCTGCCCCAGATTGCTCTGGTCTTCAATCATCACATCCCGAATGGTTTCTCCGTCAGGTAGTTTATCGCCAAGGCGAATCACAAATTGTCTGAAATCTTCGTTGAACACGCCCTTTTCCATTGTAAGGGCTGGCTTTGCCTTTCGGATATCGAAAAGTCGGGTCCGAAACTTAAGGTTGGCAATTGGGATGAGATAATCCGAACAGACATAGCTGAACATAGCAATTCCGGCCGACATAATAATCAGGGTGCGCATCACCCGTATCAGTGGCACCCCCGCACTTTTCATACTCGACAATTCATACCGCTCTGCCAAACCACCCATCACCATCACCGAGGCTATTAGCACTGCAATTGGCAAAGCCATAGGGAAAACAGTAACCGACATATAACCTACCAGTTCCAGCATAATGAAAAAACTCACCCCTTTACCGGCTATTTCATCGATATACAGCCACATGATCTGGATTACCAGTACGAAAACGGCAATGAAAAAGGCTACCGCAAACGGTCCGACAGAACTGGTTAGTAGTAGTTTATCAATTTTTTTCATGCCCAAAGCTGCGCTTAAACGCCCATATTAAAAATCGAATCTGGCTTCAAACGCTTTTAACTGCGCAATAGTTGCCACAGGATCTTTGGCGGCAAACACACTGTTGCCGGCCACCAATACATCTGCACCAGCCTGGAGCAAACTTTCGGCGTTGTGCAAACCCACTCCGCCGTCAATTTCAATCAAGGTCTGAGCGTTGCTGTGTATGATGAGTTCTTTAAGTTTGCGTGTCTTGGGCAGGCTTTGGTAAATAAATTTTTGTCCTCCAAAGCCCGGGTTTACCGACATGAGGCAAACCAGATCTATATCCTCAATCAAATCTTCCAGCACAGAAACAGGGGTATGCGGGTTGAGTGCCACCCCGGCTTTGGCGCCAGTTTCTTTAATCTGATGTACCGTACGATGTAAATGGGTGCAGGCTTCTGCATGTACCGTAATTACTTCAGCGCCAGCCTTGCGAAATGATTCAATGTATTTTTCCGGCTCTACAATCATCAGGTGTACATCCAGTGGCTTTTTAGCCAAACGGCCAATGGCCTCAACGATGAACATACCGAATGTGATGTTGGGCACAAACCGGCCGTCCATCACATCGAGGTGAAACCAATCGGCTTCAGAGCCGTTTACCATGTTAATTTCTTCTGACAGGCGGGAAAAATCGGCTGCCAGCACGGAGGGAGCAATGAGATGTTTTTTCATAGTATGTTCAGGCTATCGTACAGACACCACCTGGTTCGGTCGCAGCAAAGGTAGCCTTTTGAGTCGAAGGAATAATTGCACGGTGGCCAGGACGTCCTTTTCGCAATACGTGGCGATCCGGTCCAGGTCTCGTTCTTCCCAATACACCTGACCTACATCAGCCCCGCTGATATCGTCTTTAGGAGAAGGGATGTCGAATACCGCGCAGAGGAGACGCAGGGAGGTAAAATTTTTGATATCGCCAAATTTCCACATTTCCAGGGTATCCAGCAGGTGTTTGGTTTCCCAGGGCTTTTTCCCGGCGATATCCAGCATTTTCGGCAAAGGAAGCTGATTGATCAGTGATCTGCGGCAGATATATGGCACATCAAATTCTTTGATATTGTGTCCGCAGATGGCAAATTTATCGGGGTTGTTGAAGTGCTTGTTCAATAATCCGCCGAAATCATCAATCACATTCGCCTCGGTATGGTTGGCAAATGATTTGAGGCGAAGCAAAGGTTCGTTGGTATCCGGATTTTTGGCGAGGAAACCAACCGAGATACAAATGATCTTGCCAAATTCGGAGTAGATGCCTGCACGACTCTTGAAAAGTTCTTCCAACTCATCGTGTTCGATCTCTTCCATGGGGCGTTTGAGCAAAGTGCTGCATTTAAGTGCCCACAATTCCTGCAATTCTTCGCTTAGTTCTTCATATTCCTGAACACAGGGAGCTGTTTCTATGTCCAGAAACAGGGTATTGTACAAATCAAAGGCATCAAAGGCTGACATAGCTTATCAAATTTGGCTCCGGGAAACCCGGTGGCTCAAAGGTAGGGTTTCCCCCGAATTTTGAAGTGGCCAGGCGGCTTGATGCAATTATTTTTTAACACTTTAATAAATTTAACATCTTGATAATCAACAACATAAGACTTTTTCAAAAAAAATTACCTAAAAAAGTAATAAATCGCCGGGCAATAAAGGGCTGAAGGAATCGGTTTAATAGGCAAAGAATTCACACAAACAACCGCTACAACTGCGGTAAATAATTAACCAACATTCTTCACTGCGAAAGGTGCCTATGTACTGAGTTCAACTTCACCCTCTCATTTCGTAAACCTTTCACTTTTTTCTCATTATGAGCACACCCACCAATTTCAATCAGCCCGCAACCCCGAACTATGGCGCACCAGACGGTGGCAACAACCAAAAACGTGTAACTACCATCATGGGCGTGGCCATCGCCGTTCTGCTTGGTCTCTGCGTATTCCTGTTGGTGAGCAAACTCAATACCGGTAAACAACTGGATGCAACCACCCTCGAACTGACGCAACAAAAAGAAGCGTTCACCGAACTGGATGCCAAATACAACGAGGCTGTTACACAACTGGAACAGCAAAAAGGCATCAACGCCGAACTGGATGCTAAAATCAATCAGCAACTCGCTGAACTCGAAGCCAGCAAAAACCAGATCGCCGGTTTGATCCGCAGCAACAAAGACTACAAAAGCGGTATGGCCAGCCTGCAGCGTCAGAAAGACCAGTTCCTGGCTGAAATTGACGACCTGAAAAAGCAAGTTGGTATTCTGACAGAAAACAATACCCAGCTGACTTCTCAGAACCAGCAACTGACTTCTACCCTGAACGAAACGCAAACCCGTTTGCAGGAAGAAGGCACCGCAAAAGCTGCCCTGATTTCAGAAAAAACGGCACTCGAATCTGAGCGCAACCAACTGAGCAAAAAAGTAGACGTGGCTTCTGCTATCCGTGTCAAAAACATTGAAGTAAAAGCTAAAGATGTTCGTGGCAACGGTAAAGAGCGCACCAAAACTAAAGCTAAAAAAGTAGACAAGCTCAGCATCTGCTTCATGACCGAAGCCAATGAAGTAGCTCCTTCCGGTGAAGAAACGTTCTACATCCGTATCGTTGACCCAACCGGCGCTCCTTTGGCCATCGAAAGCCTCGGTTCAGGTGTAGGTCAGAACAAACGTGATGAAAGCGAATTCCGCTACACCACCACTGCAACCTGCAGCTACAGCAACAACGAAACACAGGTTTGCGGTGCATGGCAGCCAGGCCAAAACTTCGTAAAAGGCAAATACCAGGTAGAAATTTTCAACAAAGGTTACCTGGTTGGTACCGGCAACTTCAACCTGAAATAGTACTTTCATAGCATAAACGCTTCAAAAGCGTCGGCGCCACAAAAGCGCCGACGCTTTTTTGTTGTTCAAAACGTTGCCATTTTTGAGAAAAAACTACTTTTGCGGCGAAAGTGTATTTTTTACAAAAAGTCCCGGACCATCCGGAGTTTGCTTTTTCCCGCTAAAACCGGGCTGCAAATTTTAGACGCTTAAAACATCATCCTGCTGTATCATGGTCATCATTGCCGATTGCGGTTCTACAAAATGTGACTGGTTATTATCCCATGGCGGTCGCGACCAGCAACTGGAAAACACCGTTGGGTTCAGTCCTTTTTTCCATTCCACTGCTGAAATCAGGGACATCATCGAAGACCAGCTTTTGCCTAAGCTTCAACCAGATCTGGTTACAGAGATTTATTTTTATGGCACTGGCGTCCATGATGAACACCGAGCAGAGATCATTGCTGCTGCCCTGCGTTCTTTCTTCACCAAAGCTAAAATTGAGGTAGAGCACGACTTGCTTGGAGCTGCCAGGGCAGTTTGTGGCCACGACGCAGGTATTGCCTGCATCCTGGGCACTGGTTCTAACAGTTGCTATTATGATGGCTCCAAGATCCTGGATAATGTACCTTCTCTGGGTTGGTTACTGGGAGATGAAGGTAGCGGAACCCATCTAGGCAAAGCTCTGCTACGGGCATGGTTCTACCGCGAGCTCCCAACTGACCTGGATGCTGCGTTCCGCGTAGCACACCCGGAAGGCGCTGATATCATCAAAGACAGAGCCTATGAAAAAGGCGCCAATGCCTACTTGGCAACGTTTACACGCTTTTTAGGCGACAATATTCAGCACCCTTTTATCAAAAAGCTTGTTGCTGAATGTCTGGGCGAATTCCTCGATCGCCATGTTTGTAAATATCAGGGACACCAGCACGTCCCGGTACACTTTGTAGGGTCTATCGCCCACCATTTCCAGGAAGTGCTGGTGAAGGCTATGGACGACCGAAAACTACATTTAGGCCGAGTGGTTCGTAAACCGATCTATCCACTGGCTGAATTCCATACGGGAATGACAGATTAATTCCCGATTTCAACGATTTGGGCTTGCTGCCAACCCGGCTTCCGGGTCATTACTGAATTTGACATTATGGCTAAAGAATTGAAAGACATAAAGCGGATTGCCGTATTTACCTCAGGTGGTGATGCCCCGGGTATGAATGCAGCCGTTCGTGCCATTGTAAGGAATGCGTTTAACAACGATCTGCATATTTACGGCATTATGCGTGGATATGAAGGCATGATAGACGGTAATATCAAACGCCTGGAAACAACCGATGTGGGGAACATCATACATCGTGGCGGAACTGTGCTAAAAACAGCCCGCAGCCAACGGTTTATGACCGCTGAAGGCAGGAAACAGGCCTACGAAAACCTGGTTGACAACGATATTGATGCCCTGATTGCGATTGGAGGTAATGGTACATTTACCGGCGCAACCAAGTTCACTCAGGAATTTCCCGACATACCAATCATCGGATTGCCAGGTACGATAGACAATGACTTGTATGGCACCGATTTTACCATTGGCTTCGATACTGCCTTGAATACGGCGGTTCAGGCGGTGGATAAAATCCGGGATACCGCCGATTCGCATAACCGTCTGTTCTTCGTGGAAGTAATGGGGCGTCATAGCGGCTTTATAGCTTTACATACTGCTATTGCCGGCGGTGCGGGAGGGGTACTTATACCCGAGGAAGAAAGTTCCATTGAGGACCTGGTGAAATTGCTGAAAAGAGGCGCTAAAAGGGCTAAATTGTTCAGTATCGTCATTGTTGCCGAAGGCAATCATATGGGCACTGTATACGATATTGCCAAAAAGGTAGAAGAGAAAATTGATTTCTACGATGATATCAAGGTAACTGTCATTGGTCACCTGCAGCGCGGAGGATCTCCGAGCGCGTTTGACCGGGTTCTGGCCTCTATCCTGGGCTTCTCTGCCGTTGAGGCGTTATTGGCCGGAAAATCAGGCGTCATGGTGGGCATCAGGAACAACAATGTTCATTACACGCCATTTCAGGAGGCCATTTCCAAGAGCAAACCGCTGAATAAGGAAATGCTGCGCATGGCACATATCCTGGCTCAGTAAGCACTGGCTATTTGGGCTGTTCCCAAAGTTCAATCTTATTGCCTTCCGGATCCAGGATCCAGGCAAATTTGCCAAATTCAATGTTTTCAGGCTCCCCAATGAGGGGAATGCCAGAGGCTTTGAGTGCATCAACCAGGGCATCCAGGTCGTCTACCCTGAAATTGATCATGAACCTGGATTCAGAAGGCGCCATATATCTGGTTTCCTCCTTAAAGAAACTCAGATTAGCGTAGGCTTCCGGGTGGGGGTCATCCCTGAACGGAAACATGGCGCCCCAGCTTTCCATGGAAATTCCCAGGTGTTTGGCATACCAGGCTTTGGTGCCTTCTACATCGCGACATTTGAGGAATATGCCTCCGAGACCAATAACGCCCATAGCGAGTGAGTGAATGAGTGAGTGAATGAGTGAGTGAGTGAGTGAGGCCGCAGGCCTCAAAAGCCCCATCGGGGCGGCATTTCAGTAGTGAATGATATTTAAAAAAACTAAACGCATTTGGGCGTTCGGGATTGGGTGTTCTACTTTTGTCCGCCTCAGACACGATTCGGGGATGGATTTCCGGATGCACAAATGAACGGTTTTTATGAAAAAAACGCTCGACCAATTTCAACATGTCGTGAATCGTTGCCGCGATTTGTTTCTGAAAAAAACAGCCGATTATGGTACTGCATGGCGCATTTTGAGGCCATCCAGCATCACCGACCAGCTATACATCAAAGCCCTTCGTATCAGGAGTATTGAAGAAAAAGGCGCTCAAAAAGTGGATGATCCGGTAGAAGGTGAGTTCATTGGTCTGGTGAACTACAGTGTGCTTGCCCTGATTCAATTGGCTATTCCAGAGGGAACCACACTGGATTTGCCCCCCGCTGAAGTGGCTCGGCTATACGATGAGCATATTCAGGAAAACATCCGTTTATTGCAGGCAAAGAACCACGATTATGGTGAAGCCTGGCGACTGATGCGCGTAAGCAGCATGACCGATCTTATTTTGCAAAAATTATTGAGAATCAAACAAATAGAAGATAACCAGGGACAAACCCAGGTGTCAGAAGGACTGGAAGCAAATTACCGGGACATCATTAACTATTCCGTATTTGCCCTGATCCGACTCACCCTGGAAAACAATCCCAATTCATAACTTCTCCTTTCCCTCTTCATATCATGACATCACTACCTACCCTGCTCATTACGTTTGCCGTTGTTGGCATGATCCTGACTGCCCTGACGGTCTGGCTGAAAAAAACCAACTCTACTTTCTGGACCTTTTTACAGCATTTTTGCGGCGTTTGGTTTGTTTTTTCTGGTTTGGTAAAAGCAGTAGACCCCATTGGTACGGCTTACAAAATGATAGACTATTTTGCGGCTTTTGAGGTAACCTTCGCCGGGCTCGACAATTTTATGAAAGGGCTCGCCCCCCTGTTCCCCTGGCTGTCTAAGTCTGCCGAAACCTTTTCCATTGTGATGATTGTGCTGGAAATTGCCATCGGGGTTATGTTGATGGTTGGTTACACCCGCAAATGGACAGCTTGGCTGTTTTTCCTCATTGTATTCTTCTTTACCATCCTCACCGGCTTCACCTATCTGACCGGATATGTGCCAACAGATGCCAATTTCTTTGATTTTGCATCCTGGGGGCCTTATGTAAAAGAACACATGCGCGTGACTGACTGCGGTTGCTTCGGGGATTTTATCAAGCTCGATCCAAAGATTTCTTTCTTCAAAGATTTGGGCCTGATGGTTCCTGCGCTACTGTTCATGTGGCGTTCCCGCAATATGCACCAGCTCTGGACGCCCACCATCCGCAACATTATTGTTGGCGCCTCCGCTGTACTTTCCCTGTGGATGTGTGTGCGAAACACCTACTGGGATTTGCCTATGGTTGATTTCCGTCCGTTCAAAATTGGCACCGACGTACGCGCCCAAAAAGAACTGGAATCCAGCGCCAAGATTGACATCCTGGGGTGGGTGCTGGAAGATACCATCAACCACGTAAAACTCAAGTTCATGGAGCCTGAGCCCGGAAAGATTACCTATTACAAACAGTATCCGGCTGCACAGGGCTGGAAAGTACGCGAACAGATCAAAACAGACTTTTACATCCTTAAGGACAGCGTAAAAGTTCCAATTACCAAGACAAAAATCAGCGAATTTGCCGTAGAAAGCCCGGACAATGGGGAGGTTACCGAAGATATCCTCAACGAGAAAAACTATAGTCTGATGATTGTGGCTTACCACCTCGAAGGCGAAAAACAAAAAGAAACCTATACGGTACAGGATACCACCTGGGCTGTTGATACGCTGGCCGTTACAGCCGATTCTTTCAACCTGCAACGCAGGGTGGTTTCCGTTGCTCCACGCCAGATAGAAAGAATGGTGTTTGTGCCAACGCCTGAGTACGCTGCAATGTTCCAGGAAAAAGTCAATCCGGTAGCTGAAGCAGCCAAAAAAGCCGGCTGGAAAGTTTACTGTATTACCACCTTTGGCGATTCTGAAGTAGCTGCTGATTTTGCCAAAAAAGTAGGCGCTAAATATGATTTCTACCGTGCCGACGACAAGCTGCTGAAAACCATCATTCGGGCAAACCCTGGATTAGTCATCTGGAAAGATGGCAAGGTGCTGGATATGTATCACCACCGACACCTGCCAGCTCCGGATGCCCTGATGAGCAAGTGGAAATAATTCGGTAAAAAATAAAAGTGCAGGCAACAGTTGCGCACTTCAGTTGTTTTTAGCCACTATATGGCAGACCCTGTAGGTTTCTTACTTACAGGGTCTCTTTTTTTAAAAATTTACCCCATATTTGAGCGTTCTAACACAAAAACTGATTTCATGGGAAATACCATCAAGGTTTGGTCAAAAGGTTTACCAGCGCCGGCACTTTGGGTGGCAGCCATCTGGATGATGGTTTGTCCGGACATTGTTATGGGCCAAACAACAGCCCAAACATCCTTTGGAAAGAACAGGGTTCAATACCACCATCAATTTGAAGAATGGAGTTTGTATGAAACGCCAAACCTGACTACATACTGGTATGGTGATGCCCGGAGTGTGGCGCATGCTGCCCTGCAAATGGCTGAATATGATTTCCCGGTAGTACAACAATTACTGGAACATCAACTGACCGATAAGGTAGAATTGCTGGTATTTAGCGACCTGACAGACCTGAAGCAAAGCAATATTGGCGAAGACGATGTGTTCATGCTGAGCAGCGGGGAAACCAAGGTGGTGGGCAACAAGGTTTTTGTGTACTTCGATGGCAATCACCAGCATCTGCGCGCGCAAATCCGGGAAGGAATCGCCGGGGTGCTGATTAATTCCATGCTGTATGGAGCCAATCTTCAGGAAATTGTTTCCAACGCAGTTTTGCTCAATCTTCCGCCCTGGTACACCAATGGATTAACGGCTTATTGTGGTGAAGAATGGGGCCCGGAGCAGGATGACAAACTGAGAAACCTGCTGCAAACCGGCAAATACAAGAACTTTGACAAGCTAGCCAAAGAATACCCAAGGTTTGCTGGTCAGGCCTTTTGGCACTACATCAGCACCCATTTCGGGCAGGGTACTGTGAGCAATTTATTGTACCTAACCCGCATCAACCGCAGTGTAGATAACGGCTTTTTCTACATTCTGGGAAGTGGCTACCGGCGCACCACCGATGCTATGTTGGAGCATTACAAAAAACTCTACCTGGAGGAATCTAAAAGCCTGAAAACACCGGAGGAAACAGGTAAAATAACCATAAAAAACAAAAACAAACTCCCATTATCCCAACTCAAACTCAGCCCCGACGGCAAAAAAATTGCCTGGGTGAGCAACGATATCGGAAAGTGGAAAGTTTGGACCCAGGACCTGGAAACCGGAAAACGCAAGTGTATCCTTAAAGGAGGCGCCCGCAATGCACTTCAGGCCACCGACTATAATTACCCCCAACTGGCCTGGAACCCCGACAATCAACGCATTGCAGTGTTGTATGAACGTCGCGACGTAGCCAGACTGGCTATTATTGACCTACAGGCTAAAAAAACCGACATCAGCGACCTGTCACCGGAGTTTCAAAGGGTATTCAGCATGGAATACGTAACTCCTACGGAGCTTGCCTTTTCAGCAGCTGTTAAGGGTTTTTCGGATCTGTTTGTGTACCGAACGATAACCCGGCAGATGGAGCGTTTAACCAACGACTTCTGGGACGATCTTGATGCGCATGTTACCACACTGGATGGCAAAAAATACCTGCTTTTTGCCAGCAACAGGGTTACAGACACGCTGTCTTTCCAACGGCTGGACAGCATACTACCCATTACCAATTTCGATATTTTCCTCTACGATCTGGAGGCCAGAAGCGACGAACTGGTACGCATCACCAATACACCCTTGTTTAACGAACGCAACCCAATTGGTCTGGATACCAGTCACTTCGCCTACCTGAGCGACGAAAGCGGGATTGTCAATCAGCAGGCAGGCAAACTGGAGCCTTTTGTGGCTTACCACCAGGCTACCATTTACCTCAGGGATGGCGCAGAAGTCAAAGCGCTGGATATGACACAGCCCACAGAATGGCCGCTGAGCAGGATTTTAACCTTTCTGGCGCCATTGGATACCGTATTGAAAAACATAGACTCCACACTGATTGACAGCATTAGAAGTGTTCCGGTTTACAAGAAAAAACCCAGAGTGTGGAATATAAGTAATTATGACCGGAATATCCAGAGCCAGCACGCTGCACCCAGGGCCGGCAAAATGGTATTCCGCATCGTGCGGGAAAAGAAAGCTGTGTTTGTGCAAAAGAACATTCAGGCTGATCAACCTGCGTTGGCTAAAACCACCCGTTGGCGTGTGCAAACTCTCCGTGCGGCCGGTATACCCATACCTCCTCAACCAACAGTAGAAGTATCTCCAGGGAATAGCTCCCCAAAACAGCCTGATCATCAGAACGATGCACCCGAAACCCCTGCTCAGGATACCCTTCCGTTTATTGAACCCGGGTGGCTGATTCAGATTCCGGATTACCTGGCAGTACCAGGCCCCAAGTCGAGCGAAGAACCCAAAGAGTCGGCAGCAAGACCTGCTTCTGAAGAGGTAACCATGACGGCCGACACCATGGTACCAACCCCACCCAGAAGACCTCTGAAACGTTCTTTGGTACAATTCGGCAAGCCCGGTGAAATAGTTAGGATGTACTCATTCAAGATCATTCCTTACCGTACCCGGTTCCGTACAGATTACATTTCTACCACAATGGACAACAATCAATTGTTCGAAGGTTTGCAACTGTATGAAGGGCCGGAAAGCAGACTACAACAGCCACCACCGGGAGTATTGCTTCGGGCAAATTTCAAGGACCTGCTGGAAAACTACGTGATTGAGGCCGGCTTCAGGCTGCCAACCACTTTTAACGGAGCTGAGTACTACCTTTGGATGGACGACAAGAAAAAGCGCCTGGATAAGCGGTATGTTTTGTACCGGCGCACTATTGTATCCAACAGGTTAAGAGAATCTCCGAGTTTGCCCAGTTTGCCGCCGGATTTTCAGGAGCGCACCAATACCCTGCTGGCGCAATATGAATTGCGATATCCAATTGATGTGTTCACCAGTTTGCGTGCCACGTTTGGCTTGCGGGAAGACAAAGTGCGGGCGCTCAGCTCGGATATCGTAACCCTCAATACCCCCGACCGGGCAGAACAACGCGCATCTGTACGACTTGCGGCAGTATACGACAACACCCTGGATATGGATTTGAACCTCAAAAAAGGCACTCGTGCCAAGATCTATACAGATGTGATTAAAGGGTTTGCATTTAATACAGAACCCAACTGGAGCCTGAAACTCAACAATGGATTTATGACGGTTGTGGGCATTGATGCCAGACATTATCAAATGCTCGACAAACGTTCCCAACTGGCCATTCGGGTGGCCGGTGCAACCTCCTTTGGCTCTGAAAAAATGTTGTACATCATGGGCGGCGTAGACAACTGGATTTTTCCAAAATTCAACTCCAATATATCTCTTCCCTCAGAGGATGTATTTGCATATCAGGCGCCTGCAGTTAACCTGAGAGGGTTTCAGCAAAACATCCGCAATGGAAATACTTTTGCACTCATGAATGCCGAACTCCGCGTTCCGGTGTTCAAATACCTGATAAGGAAGCCTGTAATTGGCAATTTCTGGCGGAACTTCCAGCTTGTAGGATTTTTTGATGCCGGTACTGCATGGCAAGGACGCAGTCCTTACTCCTTCGACAATCCGATCAATACTACCACCCTGGTTCGTCCAACCGAGGGCCCGGTTATCTCCGTCATGAAGGTGAATTACTTCCGGGACCCAATTGTGATGGGTTATGGGGCAGGTATAAGAACAGTACTTTTTGGCATGTATTTAAGGGCTGACTATGCCTGGGGTATAGAATCCAGGCAGATACAGAAGCCGGTACTGCATATCGCACTGGGTACTGATTTTTAGCCCGGCAAGTAAATCCTAAACATGCCTAAAGCGCTTTCTCCATTTTGGCATGCGGGATGGTAACCTCTTCAAAAGGTTCTCCCACTATCTGATACCCCAATTTCAGGTAGAAAGGAACGGCTGTTTCCCTGGCATGCAACACCATACGGCGGAAGTTTTGCGAACGGGCCAACATCTCGGATGCTTGTACCAATTTGGCGCCCAATCCCTGCCCTTGCAATGCCGGTGCAATAGCCACCTGGCGCATTTTGACGGTATGTTCGTCGGCAGGAGTGAGGATCAATATGGCCACCATTATTCCGGCAGGGTTGAATCCGGCCAGGTGTATATCCGACCACTCCTGGGACAGCTGTTCCGGGGTGAATTCCAATCCGAGGGGTTTGCGCAGCACCTCATAGCGCAGCGCAACGGATTCATCGTATTCCGGCGTACCGAATGATATGGGGAAAATAGTCATGCTTAAGCTTATTGAGCCAGTAGTTCTTGCAACATTTCCGGGTAAACAATCAATTCAGGGCAAAAAGCTTTAAGGGCCGTTTCCAGGGCGGGCTGATCTTCCGGTTTGATACCCAGTGCCTGTGCGCAGGCTTTGGACTTTTCAAAAGATTGGGCAATTTGCTGAAATACCAGACTATCCTGCGTTGATTCTGCCTTTTTATTGAGGATCAGCAGTTCGCTGGTGCATTGACACAAGGATTTTGCCAGTTTATCAGCACGTGGCTCAGCAGGTGCGGGGTTCTCACAGGCGGCAAGCCCCAACAGTGAAAGGCTTACCAATAACCAAATTCTCATGCCTCAGTCTTTTTTCTGTTTTTTGAATTTGCCATCTTTCCAGGCTTTGAAAAACTGTCCCCAAGCCAAAGGACTGAAGATGTTCATAGGAGGTGTTTGTCCGAAATAATAATATTCACGGGCTTGTTGGCGCAGGTAGAAATTAGCGCTTTCGCGACCGCCATAAGGCACAATATCCGGGTTTTTGCGTGCTTCTGCGAGGTATTCATTGGCCAGGTTTTCTGTAGCCCTGCGCTGTAATTCCGGAGTTACGTCCATTTTCAGAAACTCAATTTTGAAATGCTCTTTGGATGGCCAGGGAAAAATTACCGCTTCAGGCAACAAAATAGTGTCTTGCGACATCAACTGGACAATAGCATACCGATCCTGTGTGAGGGTATCTGGTATGGTAATGGTGACGGTTTCCAGACCGATGCAATTAAACCTGACTTTATCCCCCTTTTCAACTACCAGGGTAAAAAAACCGCGATAGTCGGAATACGTTCCGCGGTGTTTCAGCGGAATAGAAATGGTTGCGTAGGGCACAGGAACCAGCCGGCCATCAGCTTCTGTCAGTACCAGGCCTGAAAACTGGATAAGTTCGGTATCGTTTTGGGCCTTGAGTTGGCCAATAAAGAGCAGGCAGAGCCCCCAAAAGAATAGTTTTTTCATGTCGTGAGTCAAAGATACAGTGTAAGAACGAAAATATCGGGCGATTCGTTCTGAGGGTTTAGTAGCAGTTAACCGATTTTTAACAAGATCAAACCATTACCTTTGCCACGTTTTTCCGTTTCAGTGTATAAAAACATACTTTCAATGTTCAAAAAAGCATCCTTTTTATTCTTTGCGCTGTGCATCGGCGCAACACTCAGCGCCCAAAACGCACCAAAATATGGCCACATGAACTTGGGAAATTTGCTGGAAATGCTTCCCGATACCAAAAAAGCCAACGATGAACTAAAAGTTTTTGCAGACAAACTTGGTGCTCAGGACGACTCTTTGGCCAGGGCATTGCAATCTGCTGCAGAATTACTTCAAAAAGAATACGATGCTGGCAACCTCACCCCGGTTCAGGCGCAACAACGCCAGGCTGAGCTTCAAAAACAGCAGGAATTTCTGCAAAAGTTTGAGCAGGAAGCCAACCAAATGGTTACCACCAAACGTGAAGATCTGCTCAAGCCAATCCTCACCCGTGTAGATGAAGCCATCCGAGCAGTAGCCAAAGAAAACGGCTACCTGATGATTTTCGACACGAGCACCGGCGCCATGCTGTTTGCCAACGAAACAGATGATGTTACCGCGCTGGTAAAAGCCAAACTGGGCATCAATTAAAGATCGCGCGCAATCGTGCATAAAGGGCCGTCTCATCCACTAAAAAGGGGGAGGCGGCCTTTTTTATGCCCTTACTACCCGCGCTGGTTTTTTCCAGGATATTGCCAAGATTGATTACTTTTGAGGTTCTGTTTTACCCAAATCATGCAAAAACTTTCTCTGAGTGACTTTGAACACAGCATTAACCCGGCTACCTGGGAGACTGCTGATGAATTGGTACAAGCCGGCAAAGTCAAAAACCTGCGGGAGATTGAGCGGCATTTTTGGGTTGCGCTGGTAGAAACGGATGAAGGAGATTACGAGGCCGAGGTGATGATTACCCCACATAAAATCAAGGCCTATGCCTGCGAGTGTTTTGGAGAAGGCAGAAAGTTGATGTGTGCACATATTGCCGCTACGCTGATACGTTTGCGTCAGTTTTTAGAACAAAGGGCTGAAATTAAACGCCTGAAAGCAGAGCAAAAGCCAGCCTCAGAACTCACCCGGTTTACCGTCCAGGCGGCATTGGAGAATGCTGGCCCCGAAGCTCTGATTGCTTTTGTAAAGGATTATGCCCGCAAGGACAAGGATTTTGCCCTGGCCCTCAAAACCCGATTTGCCTCGCTGGTAACGGCTTCTGAAAATCCCTATGCACTGGTGCTGGATTCTGTAATACCCAAACCCGGCACGCTTTCCAATCTGAGAGAACCTGAATTCCGCCGACTGCGCAAAGCGCTGGACGGCCTGGAGGAGCAACAGGACTTTGCCCTGGAACATCTGGACTACCGGAATATGTACCTGATTTCCACGGCGTTTTTTGCCAAAATCCCGTTTTTATTGGGCAAAACAGATGGTAACAGACGGGCTGTTTTGCTGCATTTTTGTCAAAAAGCCTTTCAGGTTTGGGTGAAAATAGACGAAAGCGCCCCTTCTCCCGAACTGAAAGAAACCCTGTGGAATACCCTTTTTGACCTGGGCGCCAAGGAACAGTTCCCGGCAGAATTAAGTCGGGATGCTATCCAATTCCTGAGTAAATCTGCCAAAGACAATGCCCGGTTTGAGCAACTCAACCAACTCTTTGACCAATCCCCCTACCCTGCCAGCAACTTTATCCTGCAATTGTTCCTCACTGCACTGGCCGTGCGGAACCAACCCGAAGCCACTGTCAGGGTACTGGCCGATTATATTTCCCGGCCCGATATGGTTAAGGAGGCTTTTTTGCAGTTGTATTACCTGAAACATTGGGACGCTGCTACACTGATTGGCGAACATTTCCTGCAAAATCAGACCTTTTCAGCTGGTCAAATACGCGAAATTGAGAATGTTTTGCTTTTCATGGCCGAACAACAAGGCGACCGAAAGAGACAGGTCCATTGGCTTAGACACCGCTTCCTGATTGCCGGTCATCAGGAACTTTTCGACAAGCTTAAGGCTGCTGCAGGTGATGACTGGCCGGAAGAAAGACAGCTTTTGTTGCAGGAACTCGAAGCCAAAAAAGACGTTGCCAAAATGGCCGCCTTGCTGGCAACCGAGATGGAAAAAGACCGGCTTTCCGTGCTTCTGGAAGAATCCGGCGATTTAAACCTGTTGCAGCGATATGAGGATTTATACCTTCAGGATCAAAAAGCGTTTATTCAGCGAATGTATGTACACATGCTGTCTATTTACCTGAAAGACCATTTTGGTACGCCTGCAGCCCAGCACATCCGGCTGCGCTTGTCGGATCTGTTGTTTAAAGGGGAAACTGAAATGGTCGTTCACATTATTCGGGAACTCACGGTGTTATTCCCGGAGCGCCTGAGCCTACCTGCAGAATTGGCAGAACTTTTTCCCAAATCCAAAAGGAAGGAAATATAATTACCCAAAGCGCCTTCCGTTGCGGTTTATCACCATACTGCTGGCCTGCTGCGTTGCAAACATCTGAATATCAACGATGTTGACATGCGGGGGCCTGGTTGCCAGGTAGAAAATAGCATCGGCAACATCACTGGATTTGAGTGGCTGAAAATCCTGGTAAATTTTGGCCCGGTCTGCATCGCCATCAAAACGAGTCAGGGCAAATTCCGTTTCCTCCACGTGGCCCGGACTCACCTGACTCACCCGGATATCGTAAGGGTGTAAGTCAAAACGAATGGACTTGGTGAGGGCATCTACCGCAAATTTAGTGGCACAGTAAACATTACCATTCGGATATGCTTCGCGGCCGGCGCTGCTGCAAACATTGATGATGTGGCCTCTGCGCCGTTGTACCATACCGGGAGAAATCAATCGCGTGACATACAGTAAACCCTTGATGTTCGTATCAATCATGGTTTCCCAATGGTCCAGTTGACCTTCATGGATTGGCGCCAAACCTTTGGCCAGGCCCGCATTATTAACCAAAATATCTACCTCGGAAAAGGTCTCGGGCAAACTGGTCAACGCAGCCTCCACAGCGCCAGGGTCCCGCACATCGAAAGGCAGGAGAAGTATGTCGGAGTTGTAGCTGGACTCCAGATGGTCTTTCAGGGCAACCAGCCGATCTACCCTTCTTCCCGTCAGAATCAGACGGTATCCGTTTTGTGCAAAAATCTCGGCAGTAGCCTTGCCTATGCCGGAAGTAGCGCCGGTAATTAAAACCAATCCTTTGCTGGCCTTTTGCATGTTTGGTGTTTTTTGTACCAGAGGCTCTGATTGTACAGGATTTGAGTTAGGCGCCTTGAGCGGCTCTGTGCGGGTTTCTGATTGAAGGAAGGTTTGCACCTCCTTGTCTTCGGGATTCATTTCCAGTGCTTTGCGCAAATAAATGATCGCTGTTTCGCGATAATCGCGCAGGTGCTCGGCAGTCATCAATCCGAGTTTTCGGAAAATATTAGGATAACCGGGGTCAAGTTCCACCACCCGATCCCAGCAGTATTTGGCGAACAGGTAATCGCCCCTTTCTACTGCCAGATCACCCATCAATTCGTATGATTTGGCTTCGTTGTCGTTGCCTTTTTCTTTTTCAGGTTTGGCTTCCGGTCCCGGTTCTGCAGTGGCAGAAGCTGGTGCGTATTGCGTGAGCGCCTTGTGGTATTCCTCTTTAAGCCAGGCATCGTCCGGCGCTTGCTCCAGGGCTATGCGAAACAGTTCAAGACCGCGTTCCATATGGCCTTTTTCTAACCATAACCAGGCATCCTTTACAGAATGTTGCAGAAGTTGCACAGAGGTTTTAACAGGTTCCTCCTGAGGCATTTCCGGCTCTGGTTCAGGTTCCGGTGTTATATCAGGTCTTTGCTCAAGTATTTCAGCCGGCATGAGGGGTAAAACATCAGGGGTGGGTTCCGGCGCCAAAAAGCCTTCTGTGATGTGAACTTCCGGTAAAAAACCGGGCTTGACGGCTGTATCATTTGCCGGAACCTGTGTATGCTGGCGGCGGAATTGTCCGTGCCATTCCATAATTCCATACCGTTTAAACAAGGCCTCCATGTCGTTTTCCAGCAGTTGCTCCCAACGGGTGTATCCAATTTCCCGCATCAACCCAATGGTGTCGCCCACCTGATTGGCTATTTGCCTGATTTGATCCAGGGTAGTATCCATGGCTGCTTTTTCTAAAGCATCCGCATGCTGCTGACGATCGCTGAGGGCAATCCATTCGTCCTGCCAGTGCTTCATATAGTGCAGCACATTTGCCATTCTATCAATCTGCAGATGCACTGTTTCGCCTGTCTGGTTGGCGCCGTCTGCCAGAATAATCCATACCCGCTTTTGTTGATGCAGGTTTTGCAAGGCATTCAGAATACCTTCCATGCTGGATTTTCTGGTCAAGAACTGATCCGTAACCAATACCATTACAGGATCGGCGCTGGTTTCGGCAACAGTGGTAAGCGGACTGGTAACATGGTCGAACGGAATACCAATTGGGCTGAGTCTTTGGTCCAGATACAGAGCTAAAGACTGATTTTCCGGTGCATATGCCAGGATAATGCGATTCATGAAAGAAGGTGGTTAAGGCGGTATTTGATTAACGGTTTTTCCAGCGGGGTATTATATTATTGCAAACGCTGCACCAATGTTTTAAACTCTTCTTTAAAGGCTGCATATTTTGAGGTTGCAGGGCCATCAAAACCGGTATGTACCTGTACAACCTGATTGTTTCGGTCCAGAATCATCATGGTTGGAAAGGCCATCACGTGGTTCAGTGCAGGGAAAAATTTGGCGGCATCGTCTTTGCTGGCATTGCCTGCGTATACCACAGGGAATGGCAATTGCATTTTTTGCTTGTATTGCTGCAAATGCGCATTGGCTTTAGCCACATCATTATGACGTTCAAAAGAGAACGCTACTACCTCCATATTCCTGGATAATTCCGGATTCTCTTTGATGAATTCACGCAAAAACACCTGTTCATCCCGGCAATTCGGGCACCAGGTACCCATTACGGTGAACACCTTGATTTTGCCGTCAAATTCCGGCGAAGGGAAGGTCAGTTGTTTGCCTTCCGGAGTTACCACTGAGAATTGGATATTCTGACCCGTTTTTACCCTGGTAAGTGTATCTGCAGCGCCCAATTGAAAGGCATCGTCTTTCCAGGCGGTCCAAAGTGTGCGGTATTGGTGGCCAGAACGGAACTCTCCCTGCAGGCTGTCGCCCTGCATACTCCCGGAAAACAGGAAGGCATGCGCGCCATCAAACCCGGAAAGCCAGAATTTGCGGCCTTGAACGGTGCCTTCCAGAAAGCCGTAATCGCCGGTTTCTGTCCTGAAGGTTCCTTCGATGCGGTTGCCTTGCTGCCGGAATTCGGCGATGGCTTTGCTTTGGTCTTTGGCCTCTTTTTCAACGCTGAAAATAGCCGGCCATTGTCCACTCAGATCCTTCAACGGAGTGTCTGCCAGGTTGGTGAACCGATATCCACGCCCTGCATGCGCATAAAATGGTATACGGTAGTTGTTTTTTGTGGTCACGATCCACTCACCCTGCATTACGCCACCACGGATTTCAGCATGCAGGTAGCTTGCATATTCCGGAAACCATACATTCATGGTATCACGAGCGGTGGTACGGTCACGACCATACTGGACGCTATCCAGGCGGATGCGCTGGCTTCCGTTGATGATTTCCAGATAAAAATTATCCTGATCTGTATACTTAACTTCAAAATTAAAGGGCAATTCACCAGGTTTGAACTGATCGTAAAGAATCATCACGGTGTCTTTTTTATTCACCGGAATGCTAAAATGCTCCAGTTCGAGTACTCCCCGCCACATACCAGGCGCAACTTTGCTGAACTCGGTGTCGGCACTTACACAGCGGTTAAATACCAACAAAGCAATGGCAGCTAACAGACTGCCGGTCAATAGTTTGTGCATTAAATTCAAAAATTAAATTCCTACGACAAAGGTAGTCAGAATTATAGTAGACTTGCCGTGAAAGTGATTGGTTTACCAGAACGTATGGAGAAGCCCAACCCTTTCTTTATTTCTTCTCGTTTAAACTGTAATTTTAACCATTGGTTTATCGAATCATATATTCACCTATGAAAAAGTATATTTACCTGCTACTAAGTTGGTGTGTTGGATTGCTGCTGGCAGAAAATGCCTCAGGCCAATGTTTACCTGATCACGATTTTAGAGGCTTCTTCCAGGGGCACGCTTATTTTTACAGTAAATCAGCCCTTAACTGGCCTGCAGCAGATTCTGTAGCCCGTGCCCTGGGTGGTTATCTGGCAGCAATTTCAAGTCAGGAAGAGAATACATTTGTGGCCACACAAGTAGCAATAGGTGAGCTGGCCTGGATTGGCCTGAACGACGCTGTAGTGGAAGGTAATTTCAGGTGGACAAATGACGAGCCTGTGCTTTTTTACTGCTGGGGAGCCGGAGAGCCCAATAATGCAGGCACCGAAAACTGGGTAGAAATCAACCGAAACAGTGTGGGCAAGTGGAACGATATGCCAGATGGCTTTCCCAGAAAATACGTTGTGGAGTTTTCTCCCGGCGATTCCGACAGCGACGCTATACCAAACATTTGTGATCCTTGTCCTTTCGACCCGGATAATGACCTCGAACAAGACGGTTACTGCGCAGATCAGGACAATTGCCCGGAACAATACAATCCCGGTCAATCTGACACAGATGGAGATGGCCTGGGAGATGCCTGCGATACAGATAGTGATAATGATGGATGCCCGGATTCAATCGATATAGCTCCGTTTACGGCCGCTGTAGACTCCGACTGCGATGGCGTTGGCGATCCCTGCGATCAATGCCCTGGAGGGGATGATTCGGGGCCATGTGATGTGGCAACCATGCCTGTCACGACCCAAATCCCCTCCTCCTGGTTTTGCACTGATAATTCATCCAAAATAAAGGTCTGCCATAAGGGGCTTAGCATATGTGTAAGCCTTCAAGCAGTAAACGCGCATTTGGCACACGGAGATTTTTTAGGCGCCTGCCAATCCTGCACTGGCCAACCAGCGGACGGGGAAGATCTTTCTCTATTGCTTTTTCCTAACCCGGCCTATAATCAGGCTTATATAGTCTTCTCTGGCCAAATGGAGGCCGCCGGACTATTGGAAATGTTTGATGTGGTGGGCAGGAAAGTCTGGGAAAAACCGGTGGATGCCGATTGGCTGGAAGTTCCGGTAGAAATAGACCTGAGCGAATTATCCCCAGCCGGCTATTTTGTACGTTTTACCAACCAAAATGCCTCAGTAAGCAAACTACTGGTCGTTCAGCGGTAGATAGAGCTTTAGGTCAATTGCTTGTACTCCCGATACCATTTGGCCAGGCCAATCATAAGAAGTCCAGGCATACCTATCCAGATAACTTCGCTGGCCAGTACGGAAAGGCCCCAGGGTGTGAAGAAATCTGATACCGAAATAGGGGAAACCTGAATAGGGCGGAAAGGCAGGAAGATACGTTCTTTCCAAAGTGGCCAGCCCAGAGCGCACCCGCGTCCGCCATTGGTCATCATATCCAGGATTGGGTGGGATAAAGTGCTGATAATGAACCACCAGGTTAGTTTACTCCATTTAAAGCTACGCTGAACTACCCAGCTGGCTAGCAACCCTAAAACAAAGGCAAAAGTGACGGAATGGGTCCAGCCCCGATGCCCCCATTCACTGCTATACGCAACACCATAGTGAAAGGCCAGCACATCCAGATCCGGTGCAAAAGAGCAAAAGCCCGCAACTATCAGGGTAAGTGGTCTGGTCTCTTTTGGGAAAAAAGCATACCCGATAGCCGTAGACGCCGCGATATGTCCAAAAACTGAAGCCATTTGTGCTAATTTTTAACTTTAAATGACCAAAGCACATACACTTTGGATGCTATCTGGCCATCGGGCAGGGTTCCGGTGGAAGTAGCGCGAAATGTTTGCCCTTCACCAGTTTCGATGGCTTTTTGAACGGCTTCTTTCATTAATGCACCTTCATTGCAAGTGAATATCAGAGTCTTGTCTGCCTTTTTATAAAATTCTGCTTCAATATGGGTAACCAGCATAGATACCTTCTTTTCACCCTGAATATGGGCCATGGCCAACAGTCCGGTAGACATTTCTGCAGCTCCACATTGTGCAGCGAAATAGGTAGACCTGAATGGATTTTGAGAGCGCCAGCGAAAGGGCAACGATACTTCGGAAGCTTCTGCTGTGCATGATTTCACACGTACCCCCATAAACCAAGCTGCTGGAAGCTTCAAAAACATGAAAAACTGCATTTTCCAGGGGGTGTTGACTTGCTGGAGGAATGACATGCGGGATGTGAGTGAGTGAGTGAATGGGTGAGTGAGTGGGTTATCCGGGGTTTCTGCGTTTTTTTGAAATTGCTTTTCCGAAGCTGCGCCACATATCTTCGAACGTATCGTAATCCTTTTGAAAATTAATACCTAAACCAAACCGTAGGCTGCTTTGGCCGGAGACGTCGGGTTCGGTGCGCTGGTAGACTTTGAGGCGCCACTGCCGATTTTCGGTGAGGGCAATTTGTACCGTAACGTCTTCACCAAGGAATCCATCAGTGGAGGTGATGCCCGGGCCGCCAATGCCAAACTGTGAGCCCAATTGCACAGTTACCCGGTCGTTGATGAACCCTGAGCTCAGACGTACATTAACCTCCCGACCGCCGAGCCGGTTTGGGTCTGATAGCACATCGTTTTGGTAATCACTGTAAATAATATCAAAATCAAGACTTGACACCGCTCCACCAAACCATTCTGAGGCCAGACCTGCCAGGTAGTTGGCAAACTGGTTGCTGATCATTTGGGTCAGCGTATTGAAGGCCGTAGCTACATAATCCGAGCTTTGGATGAACCCTGCGCTGGCCGGCGGGAGGAAAGAACCTATCACAACGAGACCAAAAACCTGGCGCGACATTTCTGCCTGATCCTGACGCAGCAAACGCAGCTTGGTATCGGTCACAGATTTCAGCTCACTGGTAATATTGGGAAAATTCAGGCCAAAAGTGATGTTAGGCTTCATCAAATCGCCCGCAAGGTGCATGCTTACTATTACTTTGGTTGCCTTGGCTGCTTCATCCAGCAAGCGTGGTCGTACGGAACGCAACAACTCCAGCTCTTCTTTCACAAAATTGTACACCGAAGTATTAACCTCGTAGGTTGCATCCAGATTGATTTGTGCGCCGTAAGGATCGCCATACCAGTTGATGGTACCGCCGTTAGTCACCACGAAGGGCTTATTGACGAAATTTAACAGAGTGAACAGGTATTCGCCGCGCACAATCTGATAACCGCCATACATGGTGAATTCCCCTTCCCGGTTAATGGCCAGTTTGATATTACCCTCCCCTCTTCCTTTGATGATATCGCCTGTTTGTTCGTCAAAAATTAACTGAACCTCTGCCTGATCCGTGATGCTTAAATCCATTTCAAAATTGAGCCCCTTCAAGTCACTGATCACAAAATCCTTCTTCCTTGTTTCATTTTTGGGCTTATTTCGCTCAAAATTGATGAATTTCGCTTCCGTTGCATCTGAAGTGGTATACAATGGAATGTACAGCCGAGTTCCAGGGCCCGTAGTAGCCTCAATATTAATGTTAGTTCGGCTAAAGGAGCCTGTAACATCCATGGCAAAGCGGCCCTCTGCCCGGCCATAATACAGATCGCTGTCTGTAACCGTGGTATTGAGTACCAGGAAACCCGGATCTTTTGACTCTATCCGGCAATTGATACGCCACTTGCTGAAGTGTTCATGTTCCAAGCCTCCGCGAACCAACGCAATATGTTGCCTGGTGCCATCAAAAATGGTGTCTCCGTCTGCCGATATTTTGTTTTTAGTGAAGATAACCGTCTGATTTTTAATAAAATACAGGGTTTTCAAATAATCTATCATAAACTGCCCCTCATCTACTTTAAGGCTCCCCTCCACAAACGGATGCTCCAGTGTACCATACCCTTTCAACTGGGCGCCAAAACGACCCGCTGTATTGGAAATATCGGGCACAATGGTTTCAATCACTTCAAAAGGAAACTGGTCAGCACTGATTTCAGCCCAAAATTCGCCAGTGCGGAACGACTTAACCGAATCCTGATCCATTTCAAGTTCTTCCTCTGTTTTGCCCTGAATTTGAACGCCGCCAGCCACCCGAAGCAATTGCTTTTGTGTTTTCTTTTCCAACAGGAAGACTTTACCGGTAACGGGTTTGGATAGATCCTCCAGTTCCAGGTTGCACAGCACCTCACCATATGGTTTTTCATTGATGTACAACATTTCTGAGAGCAGGTCGGCCCGCAAATTCCGCATATTAAATACATCGCCAATGGCAATTTCAAAATCGTAGGCCTTTCCCCTGATTTGGATCTGTTCCGGATCCAGGAACCGGTTCACCTCACTGAGGTCAAAATTGGTGAGGGCAAATTTCAAGCCCCGGAAGTTGTTGAAGCTTTCCAGTGATATACGCCTGATGCCGTTAAATAGCTCTAACTGCCTGGTTTCCAACGCATTGGATCCAAAACGAATATAGTTATCCTCTTCAATCAACCATTCCTGACTGAAAAGTTTGATTTTAGAAGCATTGAAACTTAGTTGCCAAAGGGAGTCTGCCACTGATAGGTCCCCATTGAGATATATGCTTTCTACAATACTATTGGGTGTTTCATCCTTCGCTTCCAGCACCAGATGAAACACATCGCCAATCAGCGGCCCACCCAACGTAATCGAGGGAAGTTTCTTTTTGCCAGATACATTTTCTGGCAATCTCAGGTACAACCAGGCCGAATCGCCATCACTATTCCAGCGAAGACTTGGGTCCCTGAGTGATACATCGCCATATTTAACGAGCGGAGCCTCCACTACCAGATACGAGGTGCCTTTGCGCGCATCCACATGTCCGTTGGCACGCACGTTGCGCAAGGTGTCCAGATCAGGTGCGAATAATTGCGCCAGGTTTCGGGAGTTTCTAATCTGGAAATTAAGGTCGTAATAATCATTTAGTGGCAAAGAATCCCGGGCAGGCAGGCCGAGCTTGCGAACAAATTCAGGATGATGGCGGCCCAGTAGTCTCAACAGGTTTTTCGGTGCGCTGGCCAAACTAAATGAGCCCGTCATCTGACCATATGCCACATCAGAATCAATTCCGAAATACCGACTGCCATCCGGTCTGAAATAAGAGTTAAACTTCAGATAATCAAGGTTATACCAGGTTTCCCGATCCTCCAGAATCTTAAATTCCTCCAGATGGGCTATACCTACAATTTCGTCTACGTTCCTGCCCCGCAATTGTAGTTGTTTAACCTCGCCAAAAAGTACCCAGTCTTTATCAACCAATTGCAAAACACCCAAATCCAGGCGTCGGACATTGGCAGAAAAATCAAACACCGGAATGGAGTCTTTCAGGTTAATGTTACCGTCAAAAACGAAATCCACATTGGGGTCATCACTCTCTACTTTACCGTCAAATACATACTTTTCAAACTTGCCGTTTAAGGTGATATCTCTGTAAGGATAACCGCGATACATGAAGGTATCAATCTTGCCACTTACCCTGGCATTCACCGTGGGCAGTGTTAACCCTGTAGATTTATCGGCTACATTGACCTCAAAAGTGCTTGGACCAAAATTACGATCGTCGGTCCAGGTAGCCATATCGAAGCCGCTCATTTTCAGGTCGCCGCGATAAATGGCATTGGCGGTGCCATCCTTCAGATTCAACTGCATATCCACCCTGCCCGGTCCCAAACTGGTGTTGAATTTTCCGTACAACACGTGGTCAAAACCATCGAAAAGCTGGTAGCTGCCCTTGAAGGAAATCTGGTTCAGTTTAAAGAACTGTCTGGGCGGTCTGAATCCGGGTACCACTCTGGCAATGGTATTCATATCGGTGAGCAATTCTTCAAAATCAAAATTCAACACCATGGGCTCATCATTATCGCCCAGTCCACGACCATCGAAATCTCCACGCAGTCGGGTGGATTGTCCTACCCGGATATCAAACTGATCCAGCTTTAGTTTGCCATTTACTTTGCCGCTCACGTAACCAGCCACATCGGCAATCAGGTCTTTATTAGACGTAAAAAACTCGTTGTTGTAAACGGTTTCTTCAAAGTGCCGAACATCACCCAACCTTATTTTGGAACCTTCAGACAAGCGTATGTCCATGGTTACCTGATTATTGAAATCTGCCAGCTGGTCTAGCCATTGGTCATCGGCACGGGTATCTTCATACCTGAAAATAAGCGTATCGCCGATAGAGGAACCTCCGGCTGTTTCAATTTTGGTATCAAAAAGAGCGGCCAGCGAATCGGTCAGCATCATTTTACGTGCTTCACCGTGCGACAGGGTGAATCCTGATTTTTCCACGGCCGAAAGGTGCTTGATGGTGCCAAAAATATCCAGGATATCTTCAGTTGTAGGCAATCCTTTTTCGTCCACAGCTGGTTTTTCGCCCACGTATATTTCCAGCTTTTCCCCCTGGGCATTGAGGTGGTGAATGTCCAGGTGATCGTAGTCCATAACCTCTGCCGGGGTTTGTTTTTCGGCAGAATTTCTGAAGTTATCAAACCTGAATCCGCTGTTTTGCAAAGAAAGTTGCCCAACCATGATTTGCAGGGTTGGCATCAGTTTCAGGGTGTCTGTTTTGAGCGCAACTGGCTTAATGTATGGCACAAAACCCTCCGGTGGCGCCATGCGTTCTTTTTCAAAAACAAAGTAAAAGCCGTCAAAAACAACCGACCGGATGTCAATGAGGTTATTGGCCAGATCAAGCTGGTTGATCTTGATATTGCCTTCAGCCACCTGATAACTCATTAGCTTGCGACGTATCTCTCCATCTCTGAAGGAATAACGATCTTCAGAAAACAGCACATCATGCAGGTTCAGATTTTGAATTCTGAGGTAAAACGGCGCTGATTTCTTTTTCTTTTTAGGTGCGCCGGAACCAAAAATATCTTCCAGTCTGGCTAGCATTGAATTGAGGTTACCTCTTCGCTGATCAGCTTTTTTAATGAGGTATACCCTTGCGTGCGACAAACTCACTTCGCTGAATTCCAGACGGTTCCAGAGAACCGAGAAAAAATTGCCGCTCAGGCCAGCCGTGAATTTTTCTGCATACAGGAGAGTATCGCCATTCAGGTCTTCCACATACAGGCCATCCAGCACCACATTGTCAAAAAACTCAATATCAACCCGCTTAAGTTCAACCCTGGTTTCCAGTGCATCGGATAGAAAAGCCGTGGTTTTGTAAACCAGCCAGTTTTGGACAAAAGGTAATTGCAGAATGAAGTACAGCGCCACCAACAACAGTACCAGAACGAAAAGGACGTTTTCAATACGCCGCAAAACCTTGCGAAACAAGGCCAGCCAGTAGGGCACTGGCGGCTGAGCCGGGTCAGGTTGTTGGGGTGTTCTGGAGGTGGATGACATATAAGGATTTGCGCTGCAAATTAACGCAGTATTTGTGCCAAAAAGTACGATTGGGTTGCCTGTATTTGTAAGTTTTACCCTGAAAATGACGAAGTTAAGATAATTAGTTTGTTGCTTAGTCTGACAAGCACAGATATTTGCAAATCATAAACTTAATTGCCCATGGAGATTTTATTTGGCATTGTTGTGTTGGTGTTGCTCGTTTGGGGCCTGGCGAACCGAAAAAAGGCAAAAAAAGAGTGGATTCAGGAAGAACGCTACGAAGAAAGCGGCTCATGGATTGATAAAAGATCCGGTGAAAGAGGAACTTACGGCTCATTGGATGAGGAGATGGAAGCCAATCGAAAATATATTAGCCAGCAAGGCAAAGTCAATGAACTCTCACGCGCCATTCAGGCCTACCTCGGCGAGCATCAGCCCGGGTATTCCAGGGATGTTCAAGCGCATTACGAGGCCATCAAATCCGAAATCCAGACGCTATTCCGGCAAATTGAGGCCTTAAAAAAGGGACAGGAAATCCCTTTGCGGGAAAACGAAACGCTTGAAGGCGCTATAATCAGTCCATTAAAAAAACAAATTCTGGACTTCGCGTATCAGGAGTTTCCGGAGTTGCTGAATTTGGAGATAGCACAAATCAAGCGTCTGGATGCCTATTGTGTTCAGATGTGCGCCAGAATATTGCGGTAAACAGGCTTACATAGCGAAAATGGTATGGTTTTATGGTGTTAAACCACTTTAGCAGTAAGACTTCCGGAAATTTATTTTTGTTTTCCCATTACCGTTGTGTCTTGAACAAAATTTATCGAAAGCCGTTTTAATTGCCCTTTCCTAAAAATTTTTGGCCAGAGAAATCCGTTTTTGTCTTATTTGAAAAAAAGTAAGTCACAAACGGCTTAAAAAATATAACTTTGCGCCGAAAATAACTCAGCAGCACTATCATACATGAGGCAGTTAAAAATTACGAAGTCCATTACCAACCGGGAAAGCCAATCGCTCGAGAAGTATTTGCAGGAGATTGGCAAAGTGGACCTCCTCACTCCGGAAGAAGAAGTTGATCTTGCCAAACGCATCAAACAAGGCGACCAGATAGCGCTGGAAAAGCTTACAAAGGCCAACCTCCGTTTCGTGGTTTCTGTTGCAAAACAGTATCAGAATCAAGGCCTTAGCTTGTCTGACCTTATCAATGAAGGCAACCTCGGCCTCATTAAAGCTGCGCAAAGATTCGATGAAACCCGCGGTTTCAAATTCATCTCTTACGCTGTATGGTGGATCCGTCAAAGCATTCTGCAGGCACTGGCGGAGCAGAGTCGTATTGTTCGTTTGCCACTCAACAAAGTTGGTTCATTGAATAAAATCAACAAAGCCTTCAGCGAACTGGAACAGCAATACGAACGTGAACCTAGCGCAGAGGAACTGGCAGAAATGCTGGAAATTACCACAGACGAGGTTGAAACTACACTTGGTGTGGCAGCTCGTCACGTATCCATGGACGCTCCTTTTGTGGAAGGAGAAGACAACTCGCTGCTTGATGTATTGGAGAACAATACTATGCCAGGCACCGATTCTCACCTGGATTATGCCGACTCACTGCGTCGTGAAATTGAACGTTCCCTGGGAACACTCACAGACCGTCAGGCAGATGTGATCAAATTGTACTTTGGCATCGGGGTTGAACACCCGCTGTCTTTGGAAGATATTGGCGATAAATTTGGGCTTACCCGCGAACGGGTTCGTCAGATCAAGGATAAAGCGATCAATAAACTGCGCGCTACCAGCCGCAGTAAATTGCTGAAAACCTACCTTGGCGCCTGATTCAGCCAAACATTGCTAACAAAAAAAGCCATCCCGATTGCTCGGGATGGCTTTTTTTGTTAGCGCATTCAAAAATCAGGATTAATTTTTGAAGTATGGCGCCGGGTTTTTGCCACCCTTTTTCACTACATCCAAACGCTTTTTGAACTCCATGTAGAGCGTGTCGTCTTCTTTACGGCCATAAGCCTGAAGCAGCGCTGCGAGTACGTTTTGGTCGTTGTGATCCAGGCTTTCAGCCTTTTGGAAATACTTCAATGCTTCATCTACACCAACCAGCATTTGCGCTTTCAGTTCCTGATAACGCTTCTGGCCTGCGGAGGTGGAGAAGCTGGTAGCATTCATTTCCTGAGCAATGATGTTTGTTTCGTTATACAACAAAGCACCAAGAGAGTAATTGAAATCTACATTGGTTGGATCCTTCTCAATGGCCATTTTGTAGTTTTTCTTGGCCAATTCTCCGTATTCCTTCAGTTTTGGTGCACGTTGCTCACGAGCCTGGGTGGTATCTTCCAGCACAGTGGTGAACAGGTTGTTGTACACATCGCCGAGTACTCGGTACAGACCCGGGTTGTTGGGTTCTTTGCGAATAGCCTGTTCCAGGGAGCCGGTCAGTTCGTTCAATTTACCTTTACCCAGGTAGTAGTTGATTTCTGCAAACAGCAGAGAACCTTCTTCCGGGAATTTTTTGCGGCCTTCCTGCAGTACTTTCAAAGCGCCTGCCTCATCTTTCAGTTCGGTGCGGCAGTTGTACAAACCTTCGTAAACGGCTACACTGTCGGTGCCTTTGTTGTACAGTTCTTCGTAGAAAGGCAGCGCGTCGTTGTAACGCTTGGCCAGGGTAGCCAGCAAACCAGTGAAATAAACCTGGTCGTTGTATTCCTTTTGTTCGTCCAGGATGCTCTTTTTCTTGTTGGCTTTCAACACATTGTGTGCATCGATGGAGGCTTTAAAAGCCAGGAAAGCTTTGTCGAATTCTTTGGCATTGTATTTTCCTACACCAATGTTCACTACCTGCGGCTGCATGGCTGTGATACCGTCAATGGCTTGTTCTTTCTCGTATTTTTTAGCGGTAGGAATTTCAATGGCCATTTTATAGGCATTGATGGCTTCAAGCGCATCATTGTCACCCGTCAATTTAGTGGCGGGATTAATAGACTTCATGGCCATTTCATTGGTCAAACGTGTGCTATACACGTCGCCTTTGATGATCCATGCAGAGGCCAATGCCTGAGCTTCCGGCGTTTGGAGGGCCTGTTCAATTTTGGTAACGGCTTCCGTCAGTTTTGATCCATTGCCGGATGGATCCTGGTTGTATGCAGCCAGTGCTTTACCGGCAGATTTGGCAAGTTTAGCGCCGTCATCCTGAGCTTGGGCAACTCCAATTGTCAGAAGAATGCCGGCAAGGGCGAAAAGGACTTTTTTCATTGTCTTGGACAAAAGTTTAATGAATTGAATTCCATAGTAAGACGCAGAAACCCGGGAAAGGATTTACAACATCTTGTTAATATGCCAATAAAGTCCGGAAACTGCCCACAGACAGGTTCCGGAGATGGCGCCATTATTCAGCGTTGTTTGGTTCTTCCGTTGCTCCGTCTTCTATACCAGGTACTTCTTCAGCGGCTGCCACAACCGTTACATCGGCAATAGAATCCGAGTCTTCCAGACGAATGAGTTTAACGCCCTGTGTGGCACGCCCCATCACGCGCAGTTCATCGGCTGCGGTGCGGATGGTAATACCGGAACTAGTGGTAATCATCAGGTCGTCGTTATCGGTAACGGTTTTAATAGCTACCAGATTACCTGTTTTTGGTGTGATATTGATAGTTTTCACCCCTTTGCCACCACGACTTTGCACGCGGTAATCTTCCAGTGCTGAACGTTTACCCATACCGTGTTCAGATACAACCAGGATGGAAGTAGTGGTATCTTCCGGATCAATACAAACCATACCTACTACAGCGTCGCCGCCTTCATCATCTACCCAGATACCGCGTACACCGGCAGCCGTACGACCCATTGGGCGTACATCTTGTTCGTTGAAGCGAATGGCTTTACCACTTTGCACAGCCATAATCACTTCATTTTTGCCGTTGGTGAGCTTGGCTTCAATCAAGGCATCGCCTTCATTGATTTCGATGGCATTGATACCACCCTGGCGTGGACGGGAGTAAGCCTCCAGCAAGGTTTTCTTGATCTGGCCTCTGCGGGTACAGAAGGTGATGTAGTGGTTGTTGAGGAATTCCTCATCGTCCAGTTTGCGCACAATGATGTAAGCGCGCACCTTGTCCTCTTTAGGGATATTCAACAGGTTTTGAATAACCCGACCGGCAGTAGCTTTTGCGCCTTCCGGAACTTCATAAACCTTAAGCCAGAAGCAACGGCCACTTTCGGTGAAAAGCAACAAAGTTTGGTGGGTGGTTGCCGTGAACATGTGTTCCACAAAATCTTCGTCGCGTGTGCGTACGCCCTGCGCGCCCCTGCCGCCGCGCCCCTGGGCACGGTACTCGGAAATAGGTGTGCGCTTGATATAACCTGCGTGGCTGATGGTAATCACCACTTCCTCGTCTTCAATGAGGTCTTCGATGCTGATATCAGCCTCATCAATCTCTATGGAGGTGCGGCGTTCGTCGCCATAACGATCCTTTATTTCCTGGGTTTCGCTTTTCACGATACCGCGTTGCAGTCCTTCGTCTGCCAGAATGGCCTTCAATTCGGCGATACGTTTCATCAACTCCTCGTACTCAAGCTTGATCTTGTCGCGCTCCAATCCTGTAAGCTGCTGCAAACGCATAGCAAGGATGGCTTTGGCCTGGATTTCAGTCAGACCAAATTTGGTCATTAAGCCTTCGCGCGCTTCATCGGCATCTTTTGAGCCGCGAATGAGGGCAATTACCTCATCCAGATGATCCAGCGCGATGAGCAAACCTTCCAGGATATGCGCCCTTTCTTCGGCTTTCCGCAGCTCATATTTGGTGCGGCGAACGATCACATCGATTCGGAATTTTACAAACTCGTCGATTTGATCTTTCAGGTTCAGGGTACGCGGACGACCATTTACCAGCGCGATGTTATTGATTCCGTAGGATGTCTGCAAAGGAGTCAGTTTGAACAACTGGCTCAAAATAACATTTGCCGCAGCATCGCGTTTGATTTCAATAACCACCCGAACACCTTCGCGGTTAGACTGGTCGCTGACGTCGGAAATACCCAGAATACGTTTTTCATTCACCAGCTCTGCAATTTTTGCAATGAGCATGGCCTTGTTGATCTGGTAAGGGATTTCTGTGATGATGATACTTTCCCGACCTTTGGAATCAGTTTCAATTTCTGTTTTGGCGCGAACCACCACCCGGCCGCGACCGGTTCGGAAGCCTTCTTTTACGCCAGTCAAGCCGTAAATAATGCCTCCAGTGGGGAAGTCAGGCGCCTTCACGAACTGCATGAGTTCTTCCACATCAATCTCCGGATTATCTACTGCGGCAATGATGGCATCGCAAACCTCTGTGAGGTTGTGTGGCATCATATTGGTAGCCATACCCACCGCAATACCACTGGCGCCATTCACCAGCAGGTTGGGGAATTTGGTAGGCATTACACTGGGTTCTTCTAACGAATCGTCGAAATTCAATTGAAAATCAACGGTATCCTTATCCAAATCACCCACAATTTCATCAGCTACCCGGCGAAAGCGAGCTTCTGTGTAACGCATGGCCGCAGGACTGTCGCCGTCCATGGAACCAAAATTGCCTTGTCCGTCCACCAGTGGATAGCGGAGGCTCCATTCCTGAGCCATACGCACCATGGTATCATATACGGAGGCGTCGCCGTGCGGGTGGTACTTACCCAATACTTCACCCACGATACGTGCGGATTTCTTGTATGGTTTGTTGTAGGCCAATCCCAAATCCAGCATTCCGTACAAAACACGGCGGTGAACGGGTTTTAAACCATCGCGCACATCAGGGAGTGCACGACTGACGATCACCGACATCGAATAGTCGATGTACGCGGTTTTTAGTTCGTCTTCAATGTTGATGGAAATAATTCTCGAATCTTGCATGTGCAGAGCTTAAACGCAATAGTAGATTTTCTGTCCGCTCAGAATGAGTCAGGCTTTATCATTTAATCGAATGGCGCGATAAATCAGCAAACCAATACTGGATACTGTACTGACGGTTCCCAAAATGATCATTTCACTGGCCCCTTCCCAACTTTCAAGTTTGAAAAGTGCGCCAAAAAATGTGAGGGCAATGCCCACAAAGAGCAATGATAATGGGTAAACGAGTTTCATCGGATGATGTAGATTTAGTGCTTGGGTAAAAAGGCTGATTCGCCGCGCGAAGATACGAATTATCCGCGTTTGATGCTGGGAAATGATGGCTTACTTATCCACATTTGGACGATTTTGATACTTTTTTTTCCCATCAGGGAAGCGGTTCATTTCTGGGATAAATGGTCAATTCCTTGTAGGTAGTCAGGGAATCTGTTTCTCTCCTGAATTTCAGTTGATTTGCCTCTCCTAAAACGATTTCAGCGGTGGTAAAAACTTCGTTACCATCCAACAGATGGCCGCCAATGGTTTTGCCATCCGAATCAGACAGGGAGATATGCAGGTGCATACCATCCGGAGAAAGCGTACCGACCAGAGAAACAATTTCCATTTTCTGCTCCAATCGCAAAGGCACTGTCTGGTTGGCCGGACGGATACATACCTTTTGTAAGCTTCCTACACAGGTGATGATAAATCCGGCCTGCAATTGATGTGTTTTTGCGAATTTATCCAATTCCTGTTTCAAATCCTGGCCAGGAAGCAGACGGATTGCATGTATAGTCAGGGTATCAGAAGATTTGGGCATAAGGCTACAACCAAAGCACAGAAGCAGGGTGAAGAAATAAAGTCGATTCATTCGTAACCGGAAAAATTAAGCGGGGCTGCAAATTTCTCTATTTTTACCGCCCTTTCTGTTTCTATTTTTACCAAAAACAAAACCATGAGAATGAGCCTGAATCGCTTTACCCTTCCTAACCTTTTTGCTTTTTTGCTCTTTTCCATTCAAATTTACGGACAAAACGCCACTATTAAAGGCGCTATAACGGATGCGCTCACTGGTGAAGCACTCTTGGGCGCAACAGTTAAATCCGGCACCTCCGGAACGGCTACCGATGCGAATGGCAATTTTTCCATCAGTCTGGCAGCTGGCAGTTATGAAATTACCGCCAGCTATATAGGCTACACCTCCAAAACCACTACCGTTCGTGTTGCAGCCGGTGAAACCCGACAACTGGACTTTAAACTGGATAACGCCGATAACCTGTTGCAAACAGCTACTGTTACAGCCGGCAAATTTGAAAAACCACTCGGCGAGGTTACCGTCTCCATGGACGTTATCAAACCTAAACTGATTGAAAATACCAATACAACCTCGGTAGACGAGGTTCTGGTAAAAGTGCCCGGCGTAACCATTATTGACGGCCAGGCAAGTATTCGGGGCGGCGCAGGCTTTTCCTACGGCGCCGGCACCAGGGTTTTGATACTGGTAGACGATATCCCGGCACTTCAACCGGATGCCGGTTTACCCAACTGGGACGATTTCCCGGTGGAAAATATCTCTCAACTGGAGGTATTGAAAGGCGCCGCATCGGCCCTGTATGGCTCATCTGCCATGAACGGTATCATCAATATTCGCACCGGTTTTGCCAAAGACAAACCTGAAACCAATGCAGCCTTCTTTACCAAAGTGTGGGGCGACCCAAAAGATCCGGTTAAAAAATGGTGGGGAACCGATAGTTCCGGTATTCTTCAACCCATAGAAACCGGCTTTAGCTTTGCCCACAGGCAAAAATTCAATAAACTGGATTTTGTACTCGGCGCTTACGGACTTTATCGCGACAGTTACAACCGGGATACCTACAGCCGTTACGGCCGAATCACACCAAATCTCCGGTATCGGGTAAACGACCGGCTGACACTGGGCCTAAATTCCAATATCAATTTCGGTCGCAGCGGAAGCTTTTTCATTTGGGGCGGAGCGGATACCCTGGCCATGCAGGCCGGCGTAGGTTCCGCGTCGTATACCAAAGGCCGGCTGCGGTTTAATATTGACCCGAACTTGCAATATTTCGACCGTTTTGGCAACCGACACAAGATTTTAAGCCGGTATTTCTACATCCACAACAACAACTCCGGCAATCAGAGCAATGATAGCCGCTTATACTACGGGGAGTATCAGTTCCAGCGACCAATGGAAAACATTGGCCTTGTGCTTACTACCGGAGTTGTAGGTATGTACAATACCGTGGATGCAGAAATCTACAGCAATGCTTCCTTCACGGCCCGCAACCTGGCCGGATACCTCCAGCTGGATTATAAAGCTTTTGATCGATTAAACCTTTCTGCCGGAGTACGTTATGAGCAAAATGTACAAAAAAGCCCGGACAGCCTGTTTTTCCGCAATAGTCTGCTGGGCGTTATCCCGAATGGCGAAACCAGGGAAGCCAAACCAGTGTATCGCCTGGGCGCCAACTTCCAGGCAGCAAAAGCTACCTACCTGAGGGCATCACTGGGCCAGGGCTACCGTTATCCAACTATTGCTGAGAAGTTTGTGAGCACCGATTTCGGTGTGGGCAATTCCGTTATTCCCAACCCATATCTGGTGTCTGAAACCGGCTGGACAGCCGAGGTGGGCTTGAAACAGGGTTTCCGCATTGGAAGCTGGCAAGGCTATGCTGATGTAACGGGATTTGTGTCGGAATATCAAAAAATGATGGAATTTGTACTGGATACCATCTTTTTTGATTTCACAGCCAGCCCTCCTGCATTATCCGCGCTTTTTCAATCGCAGAATACAGGAGATACCCGTATCACCGGCTGGGAAGTTTCAGTACTTGGCCAGGGTAAACTTGGCCCTGGAACTTTATCGCTTCTTGCCGGTTTTACCCATACAGATCCTAGATACAAAGAGTTTAGCGACTCACTTCGGATCAATGTTTACAAGGCATCAGACACTACCAACGTGCTTAAATATCGATTCCGCAACACCTTCAAAATTGATGCAGAGTACACAGTAGAGGACTTGTCTGTGGGCGTTTCCACCCAATACAACAGCCATATGCAATCTATAGATGCCATTTTTGAATATGGTTTGCCTGGTGTAAACAAGTTCCGGACAGCCAACAACAAAGGATTTACCCTGGTAGACCTTCGGGCGTCCTACAAACTAAATAAACACTTGAAAATCAGCGCCTTGTGTGGAAACCTGCTGAACCAGGAATACACCGTTCGGCCGGCTTTACTGGAAGGACCACGCAATTACACCTTACGCCTGGACTGGCAAATGTAACCAGTTGAGTACCTGTTTTTGGGAGATATGTACGCAATCATAGACGTTGAAACAACCGGAGGAACCGCCCGCTACGAGCGCATTACCGAAATAGCCATTGTGGTGCACGATGGCGAGCGCGTGGTAGATACTTTTGCCACACTGCTTAATCCGGAACGCAGCATCCCCTGGCAAATCACCCAACTAACAGGCATCACAGATCAGATGGTAGCCAAGGCGCCCAAATTCTTTGAGGTTGCCAAAAGAATTGTGGAACTGACAGAAGGTAAAATCTTTGTGGCACACAATGTCAACTTTGATTACTCCTTCGTTCGCGAAGAATTTATGCGCCTTGGCTACGATTTTCAGCGCAAACAGCTTTGTACGGTACGGTTATCAAGAAAAGTGTTTCCAGGCTTGCCCAGCTACAGTTTGAGCAACCTGAAAAGACACTTCAATATCCACGCAGATAAAAGTCACCGGGCGCTGGACGACACGCTGGCTACCACCCGACTTTTTGAGCTGATTTTGGCAGAACAGGAAGGCAAGGGCAAGGTAAAACAGTTGGTTAATCACGTTGTAAAAGAAACCAAACTCCCGCCTGCAATAACCCTCGACCGGCTGCATGATGTGCCAGAGCAGTGTGGTGTGTATTATTTTCACAATGCCGCCGGGAATGTCATCTATGTGGGCAAAAGTTTAAACATCCGCAAAAGATTGTTCGAACATTTTGCAGATCAAACCCCGAAAGGAGAAAAACTTAGAACCGGTGTTGCTGATGTGAGCTGGGAAGTAACCGGGAGCGAACTGGTTGCCCTGTTGCATGAGAGCGCAGAAATCAAACGTTTGTTGCCTCCGGTAAATCGGGCGCAACGAACCCGCCAATACGCCGGTGCGATTTATGCTTACACAGATCTTAATGGTTATAAAAACCTGGTTTTTGGAAAAAACACAGCCAAAAACGCTAAAAACCTGGAGCTTGTAGCGGAGTTCCCTAAAACAGACAATGCGCGCAATTACCTGCAGGCGCTCGTGTACCAGCACGAGCTTTGCCACCGGTTGACTCATCTGGATGCCTCTGAACAGGCTTGTTTTCACTATAAAATTAAAAAATGCCTGGGCGCCTGCGTAGGTGAAGAAGCTGCTGAAACCTACAACGAACGAGTGGAGATAGCTATCAGGCAGGTTTCCAAACGCCTGAGTGGCAATTTTTTCTTTATCGAAAAAGGGCGCACTGACGCTGAAGTGGCCATAGTTGGGGTAAAAAACGGAAAATATATGGGCTTTGGATTTGTGGATGTAGAACAGGGCGACCAAACCGTTTCCGCCTTGCTGGAAGTGTTAACAAGCACGTACAATGACCCGGATGCCCCTCGTATCATCCTGAATTACGTTGAAAAAAGACCTAAAGGCATCCGACGCTGGGATGATCAGGAGTGATCAATCAGTTGTTTTTACCAAACTGATAAGCCAGACCAAATCTCCAGCTTCTGCCCGGCATAGGACGATACCTGAAAATTTCGTATCGTGTGTTCCAGAGGTTTTCGCAGCGAATATCCAGAATCAATCGTTGTTTAAACCAGCTGCTGGAAGCCATTAGTGTACCTGTGGTAAAGCCTGGCAATGGTTTTCCAACCACATCAGGTCTTTTTCCAGTGATCTGCTGCAGATAAGTCAGTGAGAAGTTTTGGTACCTCACACTGAGGTTGTTTCCGCCAGAAAACCGGGAAGTGTACGGCAATTGTTTGCCCAATACATTTTCAGAACCACCATAAACAGCCACATGGGTAGTGGCCGACCATTGCCATCTGCTTGACAATGATAGGGATACCTCATCCCACTGCTCCTGCCAGCTGAATGTACCCTCCAGTCCCCTACCCCACACTTTTCGGAGGTTTCCGGGCCTGAACAAACCTGTTTCGTCTGGCTGCCAGAGAATCCAATCGTCTACCAGCATATGGTACATTCTGATTCCTGCCGAAACTGATTGGTGTGGCAACTCCCAGCCCAGATCGGCAGACCAGCCTTGTTCCGGTTTTAGGTTGATATTGCCCAAATTGCGCCAATAACGGTCGTTTAGGGTGGGAAGGTTAAAGTTTCGGGCAATGTGCATTTGGATAGCGCCAGCTTTACCTAATCCATAAACAGCTCCCAGAGATCCGCTGAATGGAGCAGCCTGAGCTTCGGCATATTCCTGCCTCAGCAAAAGCGCACCACTGAATTTCCCAATTCGCCAGGCGCCCATACCATAGGCAGACAACCGTGTTTGTCCGAACCACCTGGTGCTGTCGGAATAACCATCAACCTGCACCCACTGATGCATGGCATTGGCTCCGGTTTTCCAGGAGACAAACTTTTGTTTCCAGTTATATTCAGTGGTCCAGATAAGTTGACGCGATTTACTGGTATCAGTATCGCCACTGAGGTGAAAGGCCAGATTATCTTGTAAGTAGGCCAGTTTGGTGTGCAGGGCGCCGCGGGTGGCAGTTTTGGCATCCCAATGCAGAACAAACCTGTTGGAACAATCTGTCTGCCAGGTATTTTTAGGAGCTTCGGTGCTGGATGGCGGCAATTCCCTGTAGGCCTGCTGGCGCCAGTAAGAAGTACCCAAGGTATGGACGGGATTTATTTTCCAGCTATTAAATTGCTGAAGATCAAACTTTTGTAGCGCATTATTAGGTTGTTTAGCAGGATAAAACCTGCCATCCAACCCTTGCTTGGGAAAGGTAAAATCGTTTTCAGCCCATACTTGCATCATCCTTGCTGTACTGCTGAGACGCGTTCCACTCCAACCCAACTCAGCGCCAGCTTCCCACCTGCCGAAGCTGCCAGCAGCAGATTGTATACTCCCTTCCCAGCCGTGTCCCGGGCCTGGGATACCTTGATTGACTTTTACACTTCCCCCCATGGCCCCGCTACTTTGAAAGGCACTTTGACCGCCAAATTGAACATCTAAATGATCTGTAGGCCAGACAGGCACAAGAGAGGCATCCATGACGCCATTCATGGGGCTTAACAGGTTAATTCCGTTCCAAAAAACAGGAGTTCTGTTTGGGCCGGCTCCACGGATAGAAAGTGTGGATAATACGCCAGGGCCATTACTGCGCACATCGAAGGCATTTTCCCAGAGTAATCTGTCGGCCAGGGAAACGGCCATGTGTTGTGGAATGGAATCCGGCCTCCAGGTAGCATAACCGCGTAATTCCGGCTGGCGGTTCAGTACCAACAATTCTGGTAAGGTTTTCCCGGGCAGGGAATCAGGAGCAGGAAGAGGGCTTTGAGCAGACAGAGTTGAACTCAGCAACTGGAGCACCAGACATAATGCGGGAATCTGCCCTGGTTTAAATCTGGCAGATTTCCTCATAATCCGGGCGGTCATGCGCATAACGATGTATGTAGGAGCGAATAGTTTCGCCTTTGTGCAGAACAAAAACCCCGGGCATCTGAAAGCCATCGCCTAGATCGGGTGTTTCCAATTCGGCGCCATGACCTTCCAGTACACTGGCCTGGAATCCACGTATCCAGTTCATCAGGCCAAACAATTGTTGGGGTGTGCCCCTGGCCAAACCAAATAACTGGTAAAAGCGCTTATCGGGATCAGAGATGTGATCTACTGGGAAAAGTTTATATTTTTTGAAGAATTTTTCGGCAGTTGACAGCGTGGGGGCCATATGCACGAAGACCACCCTGATACCCTTGTCTTCAAAAATTTTACGGCGTTGCGCCACATCACTAATGGCCTCACGGCAAAAAGAGCAGCCGAAAAAGCGCAAAAAAATCAGCATGACAGGCTGCTTTTCAGTCATTTCAGCCAACGACTCACCCGTGGTGGCCGAGGTCATTTCACTCCAAAATGAGGGCGCCTGCATGTGCGTAATGAATTGTGAACGAAATAGGAAATGGATGGCCTGCAGTTTTTGCCATCATAGCAAATGATACAAGCCATCCATTCAAATGAAATTTAGATCAGTTTCATACCATCCAGCACATCTGCCACTTCTTTAACCGCAGCAGCAGATTTGTGGAGGAGTTCCATTTCATCTTTTTTCAGACGAAGTTTAACAATTTCCTGAACGCCTTTTTTACCCAGTTTTACCGGAGCGCCTACGAAGATATCTTTGAGTTTGTACTGGCCATTCAGGCGAACACAACATGGGAAAATGCGCTTTTCGTCTTTCAGGATAGAGATTGCCATTTGAGCAGCGGCAGCTCCCGGTGCGTACCAGGCAGAAGTCCCCATCAGATTTACCAGCTCACCACCACCTACTTTGGTGCGTTCGATGATAGCTTCCAGCTTATCTTTTTTAATCATTTCTGTCACGGGGATACCGCTAACAGTGGTGTAACGTGGCAGTGGCACCATAGTATCACCGTGGCCGCCCATGAGCATTGCCTGAATATCTTTTGGAGATACGTCAAGAGCTTCTGCCAGGAAGGCGCGGTAACGTGCAGTATCCAGCACGCCTGCCATACCAATCACGCGCTTATCGGAGAGGCCGGAAGCTTTCCAGCAAGCGTAGGTCATTACATCGAGTGGATTGGATACCACAATAATGATCGGGTTTTTGGTGTATTTGAGAATGTTTTCTGTAACAGAAACCACAATTTTGGCATTGGTAGCGATCAGGTCATCGCGGCTCATACCAGGCTTGCGTGGAATACCTGCCGTAATGATAACGATATCAGAACCTGCAGTAAGTGCATAATCGTCACCACCGGTAACGCGGGTGGAGTAACCGTCTACCGGAGCCTGCTGCCACATATCCAGGGCCTTTCCTTTGGCCATATTTCCCTGAATGTCAATGAGAACCACCTCATTCACGATGTCTGCGTGCGCCAGAACATTAGCGCAAGTAGCGCCTACATTACCGGCGCCTACTACTGTTATTTTGCTCATTCGTTAAGGCTGTTATACTCTGTCTGTTCAACAGAATGATGTTGTAAAAGAATTGTGCGGAAATGCGCCGCAAAAATAGAGACCGCAAGCGGTTTTCTTGACATAACTGCGTAAAAAAAGCTGACAATTGGCGGCATTTCGCAAGATATCGCTCTTTTTCTCAAAAGCCGGGGATCTGAATCGTATCTACTGAAACGGCATAACCGGAAAAATTGCCATAACCGCCCACAATATTGTTAAAAACCGCATCGGGATCGCTCAGTGGCAGATTATTACTTTGCCGTGACAGGGAAAGGTGATATTTATAAAATTCTTTAGACAGGGTGCGCCATTCCACAAAGATCTTCCTGGGGCGTTCATTTTCCGGATCAAAAGGAATTCGGGCTACCAAATCGAGGGTTTTTCGTCCATCTGCCCAAAAGTTTTCGTTGATCAGTACCACTGGCTCCGGAATATCGTGTAGTAATGAAAATGTACGGCCATCCGCCAAAAAGTTGGTTTGACCTTGCTCGGAAAAATCAATAAATGGCGGATCAAAAGACTCGTACACATCCGTTTCATGCGTCAAATTGAACGCAAAATACCGGTCAGTCACTGGCAAATACGGCAAACTGAGTGAAATAGGCACCCTAAGCTCACTGAGTCCGTCCATTGAAGGAACAATGTACACATCAATGGGCTTAAGTGAAACAGGTTCGGGCTTGATATGAGGCGGTATTTCACTGGATGACTGAATGGGCGGGTAACCCGGCACCCTTACACTGAAGGAGTATCTGGTACCTTTTTCTGCAAATTGGTCTTTGTTGCTTTCCCAGTACATAATCTTGTCTGTCACCGTCGTGTCTGGAATCAGCCTATCCCAAAATTGTCCGTTTTCAGATAAGGTGGCAACAACATCTTTTCGTACTATTTCCGTTTTACCGCCATCGTTTACCGATTTACTCAGGGTAATTTTTGCCCTAAAATTTTGTCCTTCCGTAAAATGACACACCACCACTAACCTGGGAGATTCCTCCGGCAAGTCAATAATCACTTCTTTGGCGCAACCTGCAACCAGTAAGCCTAGCATAGTGAATATCAAGCGTTTGTGCGGCATTTTACGGCGTTTATTTGCGGGCTGAATTGGTTCAATTTTAGCAACTTCAGGCTGGCAATTTAGCCAAACTGTCTTCCAAAATTTGCACACGGGCTAGTCCATCGGCCAACTTTTTGCGTTCATTGTCCACTACCTGAGCCGGCGCTCCACTCACAAACCTTTCATTTGAAAGCTTGGCTTCGATAGATTTGATGAATCCGCGCTGGTAACTCAGTTCATCAGTCAGTTTCTTGCGTTCGGCTTCTACATCAATGGTTTGATTCAGCGCAACATAATACTTGTCGGTTCCGGAAATGAACGATTTGGCATTGGCTGGCTCTTCCATGGATACAGTAAGCGACTCCAGAACGGCCATTTTTGTAATCATTTCCCGAACACCAGCCTGTGCAAACAGGGCTTGTGCAGTAGCACTGTCCTGTACGATGACAGCAAGCGGGTCGCGTGGTTTAATCTGGTTCTGGTTTCTGATATCGCGAACACCGGAAATGATGTTTTTGGCCGCTTCCACCCGGGCAATCAATTGTTCGTTGGCTGATCCGGCCTTTGGATAGCGTTGTGCACAACAGTCATCGCCAGTTTTACGTTCGCGCAGCTGATGCCAGATTTCTTCTGTTACGAATGGCATAAACGGATGCAAAGCCACCATTATGCGGGAGAACATATCGAGGGTTGCCTCATAGGTTGTTCTATCGATTGGCTGCTCATACCCAGGTTTAATCATTTCCAGATACCAGGAACAGAAATCATCCCAAATAAAGGTGTAGAGCCCCAAAAGCGCCTCACTCAGGCGGAATTGGGTAAAATCAGAATCCATTTGTGCCAAAACCTGCTGAAACTTCTGATCCAGCCATTCCACAGCCAGTGCATTTTTACGTGCAACTTCCTCACTTTCAGCAGTTTCTGTAACATCCCAGCCTTTAATCAAACGCAAAGCATTCCACAGTTTGTTGCAGAAGTTCCTTCCGTTTTCGCACAACTTGTCGTCGAATAAAATATCACCGCCTGCTGCCGCGCTCGACATAAGTCCGTAACGCACCCCGTCTGCGCCGTAATCTTCCAGCAATTTCAGGGCATCCGGAGAATTACCCAGTGATTTCGACATTTTCCGACGGAGTTTATCGCGCACCATACCCGTGAAGTACACCGCCTGGAAAGGTTTTTCCTGACGATATTCATAACCAGCCATGATCATTCTGGCAACCCAGAAGAAAATGATATCCCAGCCCGTTACCAGCACACTGGTTGGGTAGTAATAATTGATTTCGCCGTCGGGCTTATTAAAGCCATCGAAAACAGAAATGGGCCAGAGCCAGGAGCTTGCCCAGGTATCTAGCACGTCTTCATCCTGACGGAGATCGTCCATGCTGAGTTGAGGATTTCCGGTGGCTGCACGGGCTTGGGCAAGGGCTTCATCAGCAGATTCTGCCACAAATACATGTGTTTCCTGACTCAATCCTTCAGATTTCAGGTACCAGGCCGGGATTCGTTGCCCCCACCATAACTGTCGGGACACGCACCAGTCGCGCAGGTTTTCCATCCAGTTGCGGTAAAGGTTCTGGAAACTGGGCGGGTAGAATTTGATTTCTTCTTCCAGTACCGCCTTCAATGCAGGTGCTCCCAGATCGCTCATTTTTACAAACCACTGCAGGGAAAGTTTGGGCTCAACCACAGAATTGGTGCGTTCAGAGCGACCAATATTGGTGCGATAATCTTCTATTTTAACCAGATTACCGCTTTCTTCCAGGAAGCCCTTCATTTGCTTTCTTGCTTCAAAGCGGTCCAGCCCAACAATTGGCGCGAAGGTGCACTTATCGTTGATTTTTCCATCATCGGCAATGGTATCGATCACTTCCAGCTGGTGGCGCTGACCAACTTCATAGTCGTTGGGATCGTGCGCAGGCGTGATTTTCAACGCGCCGGTACCAAACTCAATGTCTACATAATCGTCTGCAATAACCGGAATTGCCCGGTTAATGAGCGGAATCAGCACTTTTTTGCCAACCAACGCCGTGTACCGCGGGTCCTTTGGATTTACAGCAATGGCAACGTCGGCAAAAATGGTTTCCGGACGCTGGGTGGCGATGGTAACACCATCTGCGCCGTTTTCACTTTTGTAATGAATATGGAAAAGCTGTGCGTTTTCTTCTCCGTAAATAACCTCTTCATTAGACAAAACAGTTTTGGCTTCCGGGTCCCAGTTCACCATACGCAGGCCGCGGTAGAGTTTGTCTTTTTTGTAGAGGTCTACAAACATCCTGATTACATCCTCGTAGTAGCCTTTGTCCATGGTAAAGGCCGTGCGTTCCCAGTCGCAGGAAGCGCCGAGTTTGCGGAGTTGGTGCAAGATGATTCCACCGTATTTTTCTTTCCACTGGTACGCGTATTCCATGAACTGATCCCGCGTGAGATCGGCTTTGCGCAATTTTTTCTCATCACGCAGCCAGCGCACTACCTTGGCTTCGGTGGCAATACTGGCATGATCGGTACCAGGAACCCAACAGGCATTTTTGCCGTCAAGTCGGGCTTTTCGGATCAGAATATCCTGGATGGTATTGTTGAGCATGTGCCCCATGTGCAACATACCTGTGACGTTTGGCGGTGGGATGACAATGCTGAACGGTTCACGTTCGTCGGGAACGGAACGGAAATAACCACTTTTTTCCCAGTGGGAGTACCATTTTTCTTCAATGTCGGATGGGGTGTAGCGAGCAGACAATTCCATATGTTATAAGCGTAGCAATGTGCTTGAGGGATGAAGGGGAAGGGCAAAAGTAGGGCAAAAATGGCGGAGTCGGTGCGCAAATTTTTCAAGGTATTACAAATATTCGAACACTACCTTTGTGGCCAGAATTTAACCAGATTTCCATCCACCACCATTGTTATGCAACCATTTGCAGCCCTGACTCCATCCCAGTTTTTTCAGCAAAACGCATTTACCCATCCGGAAAGTTTCCTTTGCGGCAATACTATTTCCACCAGCAACCCGGCGAACGGTCCGCTGGCTGGCATGGAGCAAATGCCGGATTACGACAACCATGAAGGTGTTTTTTTTCGGGCAGATGCCGAATCCAGCTGTCTGTTCTTTGCCTTCATTCACCACACCAATCGCGGCCAGGCGCAGGGTGGCACCCGTTTTTTCAGCTATGAAACCATGCAGGATTTATTGAGTGATGGTTTGCGGCTCAGTAAAGCCATGTCTGAAAAATGTGCTGTAGCCGGACTTTGGTGGGGCGGTGGCAAATCCATTATTTGCCCAGTTGGCTTCAGTATTAAAGAAGCAACGCCTGAACGCAGAAAGGTAATTTTTGCCAATTTCGGCAAGTTCATAGCCAGTTTGCATGGCGCTTATGTAGCTGCGGAGGATATGAATACCACTCCGGAAGACATGCAGACGATTTTATCGCAAAACCGATTTGTTACCTGCATTCCAAAAACAGCCGGCGGAAGTGGTAACCCAAGCCCGTTTACGGCTGAAGGCGTATTCAAATCCATGCTGGCAACTGCCCGTGTACTGGAGGGCAAATCCGATTTGAGCGGCATGAGTGTGTCTATTCAGGGATTGGGTAATGTGGGTGGCGCCCTGGCCCGCTATGTGCTCGGAAGCGGGGTATCAAAGTTATACGTCACTGATTTGATGCCGGAACGTATGGAACAGGTTAAATCATGGGCGCCGGATGTGGTGGAAATTGTGTCCAGCAAAGAGGCTCTGCTCAGTCAGCCCTGCGATATTTTTGCTCCATGCGCTGGTGGTAAAGTTATTGACGATCAAACCATTGAATGGCTAAAGTGTCGCTATGTTATAGGCGCCGCCAACAACCAGCTGGAACGGCCGGAGCGCCATGCGGCCATGCTGCACGCCAAAGGCATTCTGTATCTGCCTGATTTTTTCATCAATCGTATGGGCATCATCAACTGTGCTAACGAGCAATATGGCTGGCTGGAAGTAACCTTACAGGAAGAGGTGGTCAAGATTTACGAAGATACCGTGCATTTGTTGGAAGCGTCTCGTAGCCGGAATATTTCGCCACAGGAAATGGCTATGATTCAGGCTGGCGAAGCCATGAAAAAAATGCATCCAATTTGGCCCGGACGCGGCAAGCAGCTGATTCAAAAAGCTGCCAATGAGCGTTTGTAGTCCTTTTTACACACCCCCTGCGAGCACCTCCCAGGTATGGTCGCCCAAGAGCCGTACTGAAGCCAGGTGTTCGTAGGGGTTCCTTCTCCCCCACTCTTCCGGAGCAATCATGGAAAGCAGGTGCCTGCCATCGGTTTTTCGCTGATAAAGATGATAAATGTGGTGTATCACCGGCTGAAAAGGCACATCCGCCTGATAAATGATTTCTGACACAGCCATTCGGTTTTGCAGGGATTTGGCCTGCCCCATCAGGGTCTCCATCTGTTGCCGAAGCTGCTCCATCTGCCGATCGGTTTGATCGTACATAGCAGTCATGGCATTCCCGCGTATCTGACCTTTATCTTCAGGCCGGATCACAGCACTTCCGGACGTATGCGCATAAGGCAGCAGGCCAGGTGTTTCTGTCACCTTATCCTTGTCAATCGGGTTAACAAATGCCTGATCAGCCGTGTTTTTCTCTTTTTGCTCTGCCATGTGTTTATCGCTCAAATAATAACTTCCCTGTTTAGTCTGGTATCCCAAACTTTGCAGCCACGGATGGCCTCCAGACGCTGCGGACCGGTAGCGTAGGTTAATTGCCCTTCCCTGTTACGGCCTTCCCGAAACTTAGAAACCACAAAACCCTCAGAAGGTTCCAACACCCTTAAATCCTTTTTTTTGTCGTTACGCACAAAGTAGGCGTTGTTGCCATGACTGTTACTGCCTACGAATGAGTACCCTTTTTCTTTGGCTAAATCGCACAAAGCGGTTAGAGATGCACCACAACATAGGTTAGAAAAATGGTAATTGGTGCGGTAAAAATCCGGTGCATAAGGCACAGTCCAGGCATTATCAGGTCCAAAAACGCTGTTATACTCCATGATAACCAGCACTGGATTTACCACATCGATGGCTCTCCAAACCCAGTAGTCGTTGCCATCAATATCAATATGCAACAAACCCAGCTCACCGGCCATGCCATTGCTGCGCAACAAATCGTTGATATTCTCTGCGGTAACAAATGCAGCCTGAGCATTGAGCTCGTGCTGCCAGTAAATGCGATCTTCCCGGATTTTTTGCACATTTTTTTCTGATCCATCCAGCACCAGGCCACTCCAGTTATTGTTCATCAACAAAAACCTGGTATTGGCTTCCCGGTAATCTTCTACACCAAATTCTACAAAGGTATGCGGAATGATATCCAGGTATTGTACCAAAAACTGGATTATACCATCGTCATTCCATTGAGAAAAAACGCGAAATTCAGCTTTTTGTACATCCTGCAGGATATTTGTTGCATTTTTTTGATGCTCCAAAGCCAGGAGGCGCGCCGACAGAAACTTGCTCTCCTCCAGTTCCCTGGACAAGCGAGCTGTATTTCGGAATATTCGTTGCAGGTTCTTGATCATGTGTAAAATTAGCTTTGCAAAGGTGTGCGACAAAACCTATTGCTTGGATATGTTCAGGTTATTCCGTGTTTTTGATTTGAGGTAATATTATCCAGCGTCCACTCTAAACGGGCTACGAATGGCGCCTGCCTCACCGGGCATTCAGCCAAAGGGCAAACGGCACAAGACTTTGGCGGCACGCAACCATCGGTGTGAACAAAACTCTCCAAATCCTGATCAAAGGCCTCAGAAATTGTTTGTCCTAGCACTTCTATTTCCACATGCGCCTCATTGACATTAAAATACCAGGGCACCGTCAGGTGGCAGTCCAAATGCATAACCGAACCGTATTTGATAATGCGCAGATTGTGCAAATCAATCCAGTTTGGCCGTTTTTTAGCATTCAAAAGCGTAATAAGTTGCCGCAACAAAAGCTCATCGGCCTCATCTGTCAGCCCAGCTATAGTGGTACGAATAATTTTACCTCCTTCAATCATAATGAGCAGGGCAAAAATCATGGCCACTCCACTGTCGATCCAACTCCAACCTGTCATGCGCAACAGAAACAGCCCTATGATAATTCCTACCGTTGACCAGGTATCAGATTGCAGGTGCTTGCCACTTGCCTGAAGGGCCAGAGAGTGATGTTGGCGACCAGTATTTATACACCACCAACCTAACAAATAATTCACTAATGCTGTAGCTGCTACTATTATGATGCCTGTATCCAGCTGTTGTACCTCGTGGGTGTGTACCAGATTTGACAGCGATTCGTACAAAATAATCATCCCGGCTACCAGAATGAGTATACCCTCGAAAGAAGCCGAAATCAACTCAATTTTTCCATGCCCATAAGGATGATTATCGTCCCGAGGCTTGGCTGCCAGGCGCAGACTATAGAGCCCGGTAAACCCTGTTACCACATTAACGGTACTTTCCAGCGCGTCTGTCAGGATAGCCACGGAATGGGTCAGGAAATAGGCAAGCACCTTTAAGATAAAGAGGGCGATAGAGGCAAAAACCACCCATTTTTGCACCCTGATATTTGCCAAAGCAGCCTTGTTCATAAGAAGAATACCCAGTGTGTTTTATTCCCAGAAGGTGGGCTGAATAACCTTTACAAAAGGCAAATTGGCCAACTGAAACAAAACGCGTTGATAATTTTTTTGGTGCGTTGATCCTATTACCAGCCACTCGTCTGGTGAGCATCCAACGCGTCCTTTGCCGGTGTTTTTCTGAGCTGTGGGGTCGAGCTTTTGCACTTGTTTCCAGTTTTTGGCATTGGCAGGAATACAAAATTCGTAGTTCATGGCCACCTTACCCTTTCCCGAGCCGGTGAGTCCCTCTGGATCCAATTGTTTGAAATCCAGTTTAATTTTTTTCCAGGCATCCGGCGACTCTGGCGGTTTTTCTGTCTTACAGGACAAAAAAACCGCCAATCCGGCTAAAAGAATCCATCGTTTCATTCCTTAGCGATATTTTGCGCCAAATTAAGGCAGTTCTGCCATTCATCTTATTTAATAAATCAACATCCTGTGAGTACTCGTCGTTCTTTTCTTCAAAACACCATATTGGGAGGAGCAGCTGCAGCAAGTGCAGATTTCTGGTCCACCTTGTGGCCTGCCTCAGATACACCGCCGGCTGGTGCGTTGCCGGTGGTTATTGCTACCTGGGGACCGAACCTGAAAGCCAATGCGGCAGCCTGGGAAGTTCTTTCCAAAGGAGGCTATGCCCTTGATGCCGTTGAAGCAGGCGTACGCATTCCTGAAGCTGATCCACTGGACACCAGTGTTGGTTATGGTGGTTTCCCTGATCGTGACGGCAATGTTACCCTTGATGCCTGTATCATGGACGAAAAAGGAATGGCCGGATCTGTTTCTTTTCTCCAACACATTATGCACCCCATCAGTGTAGCCAGGCTTGTAATGGAAAAAACACCACATGTAATGTTGGTAGGCGACGGCGCACTAAAATTTGCGCTGGAACAAGGATTCAAGAAAGAAAACCTGCTGACAGATGTGGCCAAAAAAGCTTGGGAGGATTGGAAAATTGAATCCAAATACAAGCCTATTATTAATGTTGAACGCCACGACACCATCGGTATGGTGGCCATAGACACCCAATGCAGAATTGCAGGCGCCTGTACCACCAGTGGAGCTGCCTTTAAAATGCATGGCCGAGTGGGCGATAGCCCAATTATTGGTGCAGGCATGTTTGTAGATAATGAAGTTGGCGGAGCTGCCAGTACCGGATTAGGTGAAATGGTTCTGCGTACCCTTGGAAGCTTTTTAGTGGTGGAAGAAATGCGCAGAGGTGCACACCCGCAAAAAGCCGTTGAAACTGCCGTAAAACGCATCGTACACAAGTACCCCAAACAGAGCGAAGAAGCCCAGGTAGGGTTTATTGCCATTGATAAAAAAGGGCGGCATGGCGGCTTTGCCATTCACACAGGGTTCAACTATGTTTTGTACCAACGCAATGTGAATAAAGTGTACGAAGCAGATTCGTTATTGCATGCCAGTAAATAACTGCTCAACCATGGTAAAATCAATTTAGCTGTTTGTGCGTTACATGTTCTAAAGGTTTACCAAAAGACCAAAAAATCATGAACCCATCTTTTTCTTTCATGGCTCGTTGCTGTGGTTTATTATTGATTTTACTCACCTCATGTACCCTTGCCTACAGCCAGGCAAATGCCGATTGCATTTCAGCTGTAGATATTTGTGAGAAAAAAAGGCTTACCATTTCCAGTGCCGGAGGGGAAGGATCCAATCGTTCTGAAGCGGATTTTATAGCCTGTTTCATGAGCAGTGAGAACAAAGGGCAGGCAGAAGAAAACTCCACCTGGATCCGGTTTGACATTGCCGAAAGTGGTACCCTGAGCTTCACCATTACCCCGCATAAAGAAGGAGATGACCTTGATTTTGTAGTTTACCGTTCCATTGACGGAAGCTGCAAAAACATGAAAATTGTGCGTTGTAACGCCGCCGGAGACCCATCAAACTGGGCATCGCACAGCAAATGCCTGGGGAAAACCGGCTTGCGAAGCGGTGAATCCGACTCCAGCGAAGATGCAGGCTGCAACGACTCTGATGACAATGCCTGGCTGGCGCCTCTGAATGTGCTGAAAGGAGAAAAGTATATCCTGCTGGTGAGCAACGTGACTACCAGAGGTCCTGGCTTTGATATTGAGTTTGGCGGAACAGCCCTCATGCCATGTGAAAAAAAGAAACCAGTGGCTGTTGTTACGCCAAAACCCGTTAAACCAAAGCCCAAACCAACTCCCGCCATCGTTTCCAAACCCGCCCCGGAGCAAATTGGCGGCCGCAAAGTGGAAGTTGGCGAAGAAATAAAGGTAAAAAACCGAAAAATCAAGATCCGGCTCTGGGATAGTCAGGTACAGGATGGCGATATTATTTCCATTTATCTCGACGACCGGAAGGTGATTGACCGGATTTACCTCACCCTGAAGCCTCAGGAATTCGACATAGAATTACCTGCAGGAAAAGAGCATTACCTCACCGTGTTTGCCGATGATTTTGGCAAAGCAGAACCTAACACGGCCATGGTATTGATTTTTGATGGAGTTAGAGAACAAACTATAGACCTGGTGGCTGGCAGAAGCAAACAGGAAAGCGTTAAAATCATTGCGGAATAGCTTCCAGCAATTCAATTAACAGCTGATTGAGTTGTTGAATGGCCAGTGGTAAATTCCAGGCCTCCCGATTCCGGGGCTCCACCTGATTGGAGATGCTTCTGATTTCCACAAAAGGCACGCCTGCGGCCAGACAGGCGTAAAAAAAGGCAGCGCCCTCCATCGACTCAACCTGAATATCCGGGTATTTGTGCAGGATTTGCGTTATAGACTGATCAGATCCGTGCACTTTATTGACTGTCAATCCTTTACACTCAGGCAACGAAGGCAATGGCGGATGAGGATTTTGCAAAACACCGTGCGGCCAGAGTCCCATCTCAGTAATATCCGTAAAACTGCCATCAGCCTCCTCTACACCTAAATCTCCAAAACGTTCTTCCGTTACCTGAACTACTGTGCCTATAGGCAAATCCTGCGGATAAGCGCCGGCAATTCCTGCATTGATGACCCAATCAGGCTTTTCGCGAGACAATAACCAGCCCAGTTGAAAGGCGGTAGCCGTCATGCCAACACCGGTAATTGCCATTTGTAACGTTATAGAACCGTTCTCGTAAACGTCAGCCGTTTTTTTAATAAATCGAGCTTCCAGCCAGGTGCGCAATGGCGCGACTTCAAAAGGCGTAGCTGAGAGAAGTAGTATTTTCATTTCACAGAGGATTATTTGAACGGCTTACCTGGCAGAGGGGATTTGGGTATGTGCCTCTTTTTTTGTGTATGAGCCAACATGATATTTCATTTCAGTTCTCAACCAGGTGAGATTTTCCTTCAACTGTTCCAAATCAGATTGATTCAAATCGGATTTTTGTAGCAAAGCCAAGACATTAAAAAATCTTTTGGAGGCAGCAAGCGAAAGAAATAATCCTCCACCATCATGATACCATTTTTTCAGAGCAACTGCCCTTTCATTAAGGGTTATTTCAATATCTGACTTATCGCATAAGACCCATAAGGCCCTATATGCATCTATTCTGAATGGAGCTATAGAGCGCCTAAGTTCATAATGCTCCCTTCTTTCAGCCAAAACCCATTGCAAAACGAAACCAAATGCTCCGCCAAGTAGCAACAATGCGACATTAATAGTTAAATCACTCATAGATGTATGCATTAAAAATCAAAAAAGTAATGCCATGTCAACGCCAAAAATGAGAACTTCTACGGTAATTTTGGGCATTCAAATTGAAATATGCTAGAAATGCTTCAGCAACTGGATGTCCGGTTGTTCCAATGGATTAACTCCGGGCTGGCCAATCCGGTTTTTGACGCCTTGCTTCCCTGGTGCCGGGAAAAATGGTTTTGGGTACCTGTGTACTGGTTTATAGCCGCTTTCTCCTTGATAAATTACGGAAAAAAGGGTTGGATCATCATTTTAGGTCTGGTAATCGCAGCCGGAGTGGCAGATTTTACGAGCAGTACGCTGATCAAGAAAAACGTTCAAAGGCTCAGGCCTTGTAACGACCCGCAGCGGGTAGATCAAATCATACTCCGAGTGCCGTGTGGCAGCGGTTACAGTTTTACCTCTAGTCATGCCGCCAATCACTTTGCGGCGGCAGTTTTTATGATCGGTGTGTTTGGGCGATTCAGAAAATGGATAAAGCCCCTTGCGCTGAGCTGGGCAGCTTCTATTGCAGTTTCGCAGGTGTATGTAGGCGTGCATTACCCTGGAGATGTAAGTATGGGCGCTTTACTGGGTATTGTGTTGGGTGGGGCGGTATTTAGATGCCTGAGCAGATGGCTTCCCGAGCCATTGGTTTAGAAGTGATTATCCATAGAAAAAATGTAAAATTTGCTGATAAGTGGTAGAGGTCTATTATTTTTCGGCCTGGTTTTTGAATCCAACACTATAACATTGAGTTTTTCGTTTATCCACGCACTGACCTTCAGGTTCAATTATGAAACACCTCATCACACTTTCCATTGTTTTTCTGAGTTTTTGGGCCAATTCCGGTGTAAATGCTCAGACTTTAAAAGCTGTAGATAATTCCCAAAATGCCGGCAAGGTAGAATGGCTGGACCGGCAGATTACCACCGGCAACGTTCCGTTTGGCACACCAGTAACAAGGGAATTTCGTTTCAAAAATATCAGTTCTGAAAACCTGTTAATCCTTCAGGTAAAAAGCAGCTGCCATTGTACGGTTGCAGAATGGGATAGAAATCCGGTTGAGCCTGGCAAAACCGGTGTAATCAAGATCAGCTACGACGCGCAAAAAGATGGTGATTTTTACCGCATCGTTTCTGTGATTACTAATTTCGACTCCATGCAAAGCATTCCACTGGCTCTGGTTGGCAAGGTGGATAAAAAACCGGAGGCAAGCTCAGGAAACTGATTCTTCGCGGCGTACCTTTCGGCCGGCCAAACAATGCCGAGCCTTATGGATCATTTGCTGCAAAACCTCCCTTCTCTGTTCGTAACGGCCTTTTTCGCCATACTATTCCTGCAATCCGGACTGGATAAAGTCCTGGATTACAAGGGCAATTACACCTATTTCCAATCCCATTTTCAAAACAGCCCCCTGGCAGGCACGGTAGGTATACTGATGCCCGTTATTACTTTGCTGGAAGTATTAACCGGACTTGTTTCTGCAGCGTCCTTTGTTTTGCTCCTGCTAAAAGGATTCTGTGCATTTGCTTTGTACAGTCCAGCGCTGGCCGGACTATCCCTTTTGAGTCTTTTTTTGGGGCAGCGCCTGGCAAAAGATTATGCCGGAGCAGCTTCTCTGGTTCCTTATTTTCTGGTGGCACTCACAGGCCTTTGGATAATGAAAGGATAAACATACTTGATCATTGAGCCGGAATTCCGCTAAAATTTAAATTTTTCTTGAAAAAATCAGAGGGTTGTGTACTTTGCGCCCGGAAAACGAATATTACAAACTACACTAGGGGAAACTTTAATCTTCTTTTAATCACTGCGACTTATGCGCATCCAATTTACCCTCTCTTGCCAGAAGGGGACCATAATTCCCATCAACTATCAATCGGAAATTTCCAATTGGGTATTTAGTGTCCTTGCCAAAGCCGGCCCCGAAATGTCAGCCTGGGCCCAAAAACGCGGTTATGACTTTGGCTCCCGCACATTCAAACTGTTTACTTTCAGCCCGCTTGCCATTTATCCATACGAAATGGATCAGGTTAAGCAAGAGTTCAAACTTCAGGGTAACCAGGTTAAACTCACCTTTTCCGCTTATCTCGACCCATCTTTCGAGCAGCAAATCATTCATTTGTTTCGACAAATGCCCCTAAGCCTGGGCGTTTTTGAAAACCAACCTGCCAAATTTGAGGTCAAACACTGGCAGGTAATGCCGCATCCCAATTTCAAGGAGGTGATGCAGTTTAAAGCCAGTTCTCCCATTTCCGTAACGAATGTGGATGAGGAGAAGCCCATGGCCAATCCTTATCTGATGCCGGATCACCCGGAGTACGATGTAAGTTTTTTCACACATGCAGTTCGGCGTTTCAAAGCTGCTAACCTGTACAAATCACTGGCAGCCCTAAAGCTTCTTGACCCTTCATTTGCCATGAATTTCAGGTTGTTTGGCCAATCCAAATCAAGGCTAATTCACCTGAAACCCAACACAGACGGCATTCAACAGCTCCGGGGATTTGTGTACGATTTTGAGGTAGCCATGTCGCAACCCTTGATGGAATTTTGCTATTTCGCAGGATATGGCGAATACCCACACCTTGGATTTGGCTTTGTTGAAATCAAAGAAAAAGAGAAGGAAAAGGAGAAAGGACATGGAGGCGGAGGTCACCATCAACACCAGGGGCATCACCATGGCGGTGGCCATCATCACGGTGGAGGCGGGCACCAGCACCATGGGGGCGGCCACCAGCATGGCAACCACCGAAACCATCATTAACTACTGATTTTCAGGCACTTGTTCAAGGGCACACTTTCATGTATGTGCCGGTTTCGAAGTTGTAGGCATATCTTTCCACAAGATTTGCAGGCACCGCGCGCTCCACATCATCGTCAGGTTGTGTTCCCTGGGTTACCAGATCAAACTCCCACCATCCTGTAGTGGTTTCTATGGTAGGCAATAGCTGAATGGCTCTGTCATAGGAGTAAGCCCGGTCAGACTCCTCCTCCCAGGCGCCCTGGTTATCTTCATGAATGGTCAGGTTAAATACCCGTTCCAGACTTTCCAGGTTGAGAAAAGTCAGGTACTCGGCATAAATTCCCTGCCCTGACCAGCTCATTTCCAGGCTCAGGCAAACCTGGTTTTCGCCGAATTTTGCCAGCCCCACTTCTCCACTTTGGCCAAAGGAACCCAGGGAAGTAAAGTGCTTGGCAAACCGTTCAATGCCCCAGTCGCCAAATGGATTTTTTTCAAAAAAGGCAAAACTGAGCACTGCTCCACAACTATGGCAATCGCTAACCTCCCCTTTTTCATAGTGCAGGGTTTCAAAAACGGCCACTGCCTTTTCAATTCCGTAGGCCTCGTAATACAAGATGGTATCGAGGTGAGTATGCATCCAGCCATCGTCTGAAATATCAGCCGATAATTCGTCAGCAAAAGTGATGGGTTCCCAGAGCGCTTCGCCGTTTGTCGTTACAGAGTCGGCATCGAAAAACATGGAAACCAGCGAGATGTGATCCTCCAGGTTAAAGGAAAGTGTTTGGCTGTTTTGGGCAAACAACTTGAGGGAAAGGAGCAAAAAACCGGCTATAAGGAGCGTTTTTTTCATGAGCAGATTATCATTGGAAAGTGCAAAAATACGGCGTACCGGGTTGGGAAACGTGGTCTTGATGTGGTTTATGCGCAGCAGCAATCGTTAATATTTCCATAAAATTTGATTAAAGGCTTTTAAAATTCCCTTCAAGCGTCTCAACTTTGCGCCAGTTCATTTCAAAACACCCTGGTAAAACAGGGGTGACTTATCCAGAAAGGCAGAGGGACCGGCCCGTTGAAGCCTTGGCAACCTGACCGCATTTAGCGCAAATGCGATTAAGGTGCCAATTCCGTTCTGATTGAAAAATCAGAATAGATAAGTCGGAAGGCAATTCCTGTTTCTCTGCGCAAGAAATAGTCCCTTCCGGCTTGCCGGAGGGGACTTTTATTTTCCCCTCCCCGGCAAGCAGTACACAACACCCGGCACCAGCTTTTTCGGTAAGTTTTGATGGTTTACCATTAAAAAAACTGAAAAAATGCAGGAAATCACACAAATCATTCAACAATTACCCATTGATCCACTCACCGGATCAGTTTCTGTACCTATTTATCAAACAGCCACTTTCGTGCAGGAAGCGCCCGGAGTCCATAAAGGATTTGACTATGCACGTTCCAACAACCCTACCAGGTTAGTGCTGGAAAACCTGATCGCACAACTGGAAGACGGTACCAAAGGCCTGGCTTTTGCTTCAGGCCTGGCTGCCATCGATTGTGTGTTGAAGTTGCTCAAATCCGGCGATGAGATTATTGCTGTGGATGATATTTATGGCGGGTCTTTTCGTATGTTTACCCACGTGTATGAGAAGTTTGGCATTAAAGTCCACTATGTTGACGCCAGCGACCCAGTTAATATTCTAAACGCTCTTTCGCCGCAAACCAAACTGGTATGGCTTGAAACCCCCACCAACCCGACACTGAAAATTGCCGATATCGCTGCTATAGCCCGTTATGCCCATGCCGCTGATGCCTGGGTTGTGGTTGACAATACTTTTGCCAGCCCGGCACTTCAAAAACCTCTGCAACTGGGCGCTGATATTGTGCTGCACTCTGCTACCAAATACCTGGCCGGACACTCCGACGTAATTGGGGGACTACTGGCCGTACGGGATGAAGCGCTGGGGCAGCAACTGAAGTTTTTGCAAAATGCCTGCGGAAACATCCTTGGTCCATGGGACAGCTGGTTGACCATCAGAGGAATAGAAACCCTGCCATTGCGCATGGAGGCCCATTGTCGTAACGCCCTGGCAGTGGCCCAAACCCTGGCTGCTCACCCCCTGGTAGACACAGTTTATTATCCGGGCCTGCCACAGCACCCAAGCCATGAAGTGGCAGCCTTACAACAAAAAGGCTTCGGAGGCATCGTGACGTTTACGTTGAAAGAAGATACAGAAGAGGCTGCCAAAGCTTTTTTGCAACAAACCCGTTATTTCCGCCTTGCCGAAAGCCTTGGGGGCGTAAAAAGTCTGGCGGCCCACCCCGCCACTATGACCCACAAAAGCATACCCAGAGACAGGCGTTTGCAGGCTGGAGTAAAGGATTCCCTCATCCGACTCTCCTGCGGCATTGAAGCAGCAGAAGACCTCACAGAAGATATCCTGCGCAGCCTCCAGGCCATACAACAACCTTCCAACACCCTCCTCTCCCAATAATTCACTCACTCACTCACTCACTCACTCACTCACTCACTCACTCACTCACTCACTCACTCACTCACTCATGAAACTGGGACTTTTCGGCTTTGGTTGTGTTGGACAAGGACTTTGGAAAGTATTGCACGAAACCAAAGGCATCAGGGCTGACATCAAACGTATTTGTATTAAACATCCGGACAAGCAACGTCCGGTGCCGGGGCATTTTTTTACCACCAATCCGCTGGACATTCTGGACGACCCGGAAGTGGATATTGTGGTAGAATTGATAGACGATGCGGAGGCGGCCTTTGCCATTGTATCTGGTGCGCTTGAAAGGGGCAAGGCGGTGGTGTCGGCCAATAAAAAAATGATTGCGCACAGATTGCCAGAGCTGTATTCCCTGCAGCAGAAAACAGGTGCTCCTTTTTTATATGAAGGCGCTTGTTGCGCAAGTATTCCCATTATCCGGAATCTGGAAGAATACTACGACAATGACCTGCTTACCTCAGTGGAAGGCATTTTCAACGGTACCACAAACGTCATCCTGAGCAAAATTTTTGATGAAAACATCAGTTTCAAAGAGGCGCTTGCCTATGCTCAGGCTAACGGCTTTGCAGAAAGTGACCCTAGTCTGGACGTAGATGCATTTGATCCAAAGTTCAAATTGTGTATTCTGCTGCTGCATGCTTTTGGGGTATTCGTATCGCCGGAGAAGGTGCTGAATCTGGGCGTTGGCAGGATTAATGATTTTGATATCCAGTTTGCTCAAAGCAGAGGGCAGGTAATTAAGCTCATTGCCCGCTGTTACCGTGAATCCGACAAAGTGGGTGGCTATTGTCTTCCTCGTTTTGTACACCGAAAACACCGTTATGCCAATGTTCGGAATGAATACAATGCAGTAACGCTTGAGAGTGCATTTTCAGAACATCAAACTTTTGTAGGGAAAGGCGCCGGCGACAAGGCCACTGGTTGCGCAGTATTGTCTGATATTTCGGCATTGAGGTACCAATACAAGTATGAATACCGGAAATTCAGTCAGAACGGCACTTTTTTCGACATTACAGATACTGAGTTAAAAGTGTATGTCCGCCATGCCTTTGAAGGGCAGGTTGACGAATCGGATTTCATATCCATTGAAGAACGCTACAGTTCCAACAATGCGCGCTATTGGATAGGCAAGATCAGGTTGCAGCAATTGCAACAGGCCAGGTGGCTATACGATCCGGAGGTTAATGTAGTGGAGTGGAACGGCGCCTGAACCAATCAGGCAGGCCGGGGGTCTTCCCACTGAAAATCATCGGACATGGGCAGTTCCTGGAACATTTGTGTTACAAATGCCGGTGGAACAGTCAGTTTACGGCGGTCTGTATCAATCCAGGCTCCGTCGATATTCAGTATGGCGCATACGGTACCATCAGCCTTTGTAATTTCATGGCGAAAAGAAAAGCGGGAATAATCGCGCCGAAGTTTGGTAACAACCAGGTTGATAAACACCTGATCGCCTGGTCTGACTTCTCTTTTAAAGATGCATTCTTCGCGAAACAGGATGGGGCCGAAGTGCTGTTGTTGCATGGCTTCGTAGCTCAGGCCAGCTTTTCCCATGAGTTCCAAACGGGCAGTGGCTGCGAAATCGTAGTAAACTGAATGCCGGAGGTGAAAATTGGCATCAAAATCAGCCCATCGAAGGGGCATTGGAATGGTAGGCATAAGGGAAAGACGCAAAAAAAGCGTCTGATAGCAGGTATTGCCACCAGACGCTTCTTAGAGCATGTTAGGTAAAAAATTATTGACCTTTTACGGCTGGCTGTTCTTTGCCGCGAACTTCACCTTTGATCTCGATGAAAGTTTCAGTAGGCATGGTGTTAGCTGTTACCGTCACACGCTTGCTTTGTGGGCCTGGTTTGCCTTTGGAGTTGAACTCCACTTTGATTTCGCCTTCACCGCCCGGAGGAATCGGCTCCTTAGGCCAGGTTGGCACGGTGCATCCGCAAGAACCTTTGCAGTTGCTGATAACCAGTGGCTCAGTACCTGTGTTTTTAAATTTGTAAGCGTGCTTTACAATTTCACCCTCATCAACAGTGCCGAAATCGTACACTGGTTGAGCGTATTGAATGCTGGTAGCCGGGCCGGCAGGTACCGGAGCAACATTTTGGTTGGTGCCCGGGATATTACCGGATTGGGTAGAACTTCCGCCGAAAGAAGCGGCAGACTCATGAATTTTTTCAGCTTCGGATTGACCGAACCAGTTTTTGAAACCGCCTCCAGCGAGGTTTGCAACCAACAGAATAGCCAGCAAAGCGAGCAGGCCAATCTGTACTTGTTTGTTCCTTTCCATGCTTTTGATATTAATTTGAGTGTGTGGATGGATGAAGATCTTTGAGGAAAAATCCGGCGAATTCGGAGCATCTATATGCGGGGAATACATGCGCCTAAAGCTGGGTTTCGACTCGATTCTTCGGGGCAAAAGTAGGACGATCTGTCCACGTTGCGTTTATTCTAAATATTTGGTTTGCAAAAGTTTAACAGCAAACAAGCTGCCTTAACCAGGATTATGCCGCATTGGCCGCTATCACGCTTCAAAATACCGTCGCCACAATCCAACAGCCAAACCAAGCAGCATCATCAAGCTACCTACCCACACCAGGTTAATTCCCGGGAAAATGATGGCTTCCAGTACGATGTAATCCGAGCGGGCAGCATTTTCAGCAATTTCCACAGGTATACCTGGTTGTCCGGCTGGAGTTTCGGCCACGCCAATGGTCAGGACACCATTTTTGGGATCAATATTTTCAAATCTGAAATGCAGCCCAAGTTCCGGAGCTTCGTCTTTCAAACTAAATGGTTGGTTTTCCCGGATCAGATACACCGGCGCCGCTTTAGCCTGCCTCCCATCCGGAGCTGTAATTTCCAGACCTGCCGCTACGGCGATGTCGCCGGGCTCTGCCACGTATGAAGGGTGTTGAATATCTTTGATCACCTGGGCAAAGCGTATTTTATAGCCTTTGAAGGTAAATTCTTCTCCTTCACGCAAGCCGGTGTTGGTATATTTCAATGCCTCTTCTGCCTTGAAAATATAATCCATGGATGCCTGTGTGAGGCGAATTTTCATTTGCAGCGGACCAATATCAGATTGCAAAGAGAAACCTCCTTTCGCCGGGCGCAGGTAGAGCATAGGGTTGGCATCATATCCTTTGGGCTGATCCAGGGCATACGCCTTCATTTTCAGGCCCACGGCCAAATCACCTCGTTCCGGGCTGTATTCCGGATGTTTAGGCGATTTGGTTACGCCTTCTACCACCAGATAGTGACTTTTGGTAAAGATGGTATCCCCTACCCTGGCTTCGTATTGTTCAAATTTGAGGCTGTCGTCTTGCCGTTTGGCAAATTCAGGGTCCAATTCGCCTTTGGGAAGGGAAGAAACCAGGGTAAACACGTCGTAATTCCAGTAGTGCTGAGTGGAAGGGTTATTGGCCACTACTTTACTGAACTGACGGTCATACATCACATTTGGATACAAAGTGAACCGTTCTCCGGTAGGATTACCATCCTGGCCACGGCGTTCAAACTGCACCGTGAAAGTGCGGGTTTGGCGTTCAATGGTATCTGAAGTGTACACGGCATTGAATCCACGCATCGGCATAGGCGCTTCTTTCATCAGAATCACACTTCTGCGCAAAGCTTCATCATCAGCACCTTCAATCAATCCTTCCATGGCAAAAGTGTTGACTGAAATCCAGTCTTTGCCCAGGCCTGTGCTCAAAATACCCAGCAACAATATGCCAAAACCTGCGTGAGAAATAGCAGAAGCAGCCAGTTTAAGGTTGCCTTTCAGCATAGATACAAGGTAATCAAGGTTGGCTACCAGGGCAAACATGCCCGCAAACAGGAAGGCAAACAATTGCCAGGCGCGCACATCTATCCACAGGGTATTGAGGTAGGTAAGGATAGCAGCAAGTGCAACGGCCACACCCATGTGTATGCCAAATTTGCGGGCAAAAACACTCCAGTTGCGTTCGCCGTAGCGCATCCACTGGGCTACTCCTGTGAGTATTCCCATGAACACAGCAATCCAAAGCTGGTATTTATTGTGGTGCACAATGGGGTCCTTCAAGGCGTAATCTGTGCCAAACAGTTTGTTGACCACAGGCAAAGAGGTAGCGCCTGTCATCAAGATTGCAGAAAACAGCAACACCAGTGAACCGATGAACATCCAGAATTCGCGGCTGTTTGCTTTTTCCTCACCCTTTATTTCCGGCACTTCATTGTATCGGGAGGCCCACATCCACAGTCCAAGAATAGAGAAAACACCAATAAACATGATCAACTGTACACCCAATCCCATTTCCGTGAAGGAGTGAACGGAAGTATCGCCCAGCACTCCGCTTCGGGTGAGGTAGGTGGAATACAGAATGAGTACGAAAGATATCAGGTAAAAGCCGTACGTACTACGGATGGAGTACCCGGTATGTCGTGCAATGAGGTTGGTATGTATACCCGCCACCATGGTGAGCCAGGGCACCAGCGAGGTATTTTCTACCGGGTCCCAGGCCCAATAGCCGGCAAAAGAGAGGGCTTCATAGGCCCAGGCTGCTCCCATGAGGATGCCCAACCCGAGAATGGCGCCGGAGAAAAGAGACCAATTCAGCGCAGGTTTTAGCCAGGATTTGTGTTCTCGAAGCCAAAGTCCGGCGATCGCATAGGCAAATGGCACTATGGTACTGGCAAAACCCAGGAACAGGGTTGGAGGATGTATGGTCATCCAGTAATTCTGGAGGAGCGGATTAAGCCCATTTCCTTTGATTTTGCTCAGATAATCGGCCTGAGCAAAAATAGGTGCATCCATAGTATCCCGCAGTAAATCAAAGGGGCTGGCGCCAAAACGAAACTCTCCGAAATAAACGCCGAGTATCATGGAACTGATGAAAACCTCGGTGAGCGCAATAACGGTTAATACAGGCGTTTCCCATTTTCCGGCCCGGAACATCAGGACTACTCCTAAGATGATGTGCCAGAAACTCCAAAGCAGAAAACTACCCTGTTGTTCTTTCCAAAATGCGGAGAAAACATATTGTACCGGCAGATCGTCAGAAATATTGGCCCAGGCATACTGGTATTCATACATTTTACCTACCAGAATCCAAAAAAGGACTCCTATAACCCCAAAGGTGGTCAGTCCATGCAGCAAATAGGCATACCTGCCAAGACTACGCCAGCTAGAGAAGGTAACAGTCTCCCTTTGTTTGGTGGCCATAAAAAATGCCACTGCCGCGAGAAGAGCCGATACGAAGGTCAAAATGGCCATAAAATGACCAATTTGTCCCGGAAGAAGATGTTCACCAATATATTGCATAGCACGCCTTGTTATTGCGCCGCAAAAGTAGTCAGAAGGGAGCTCTTATTATTCGAATCACTGGTGTATGTTTCAGCAGACTCAAGGAATTTTAGTACTTTGCCAATTAACCAAATGCCAGTGTTTCCCCTTTTTGCGGTAAATGGCTGTATACAACAATCTAAGTGCAAAATCGTTGTTCTGTAGCACACCTTGTACGGCAACTGTGCCATTGACAACAGCAGTTTTGCCATAAAGCCTCACATTGGCCTGTTCCCTTTTCATAGATTTGTAAATCAGTTTCTTGGCAGCTATGGCATTCAGATGATCCTGTTTGCGCTCAATAAGAGCATTGGAGTGTACATACATCAGATCTTCCGACAACATAGCACGCAGGGCTGTAGTGTCGGCGCGGGTCATGGCTTCGAAGCGTTTCAACTCAAATTGCAATACCGATTCTGCCAGTTTATTTTGGCCAAATGCTGAAAGTTGCAGGATCCCTGACAGGATCAAAAGGAAAATTGTTTTGCGCATAGGGTAGAAAATTACGGGTAAAGGGATGTTCGCCCGGAGAGTCGTGCAAGACAGTCTTTTTGGCGGAGTGACAAAAATCCGACAAATCCTGGAAGAATTCTGGCCGGATTTTTGTTGTATTATTGCCATTCAAACCATGGCAAAGGTGACTATTTAGTCCACCTACTTTTTTAATCATTCAAAATTTTGTCCATGAGCCGATTACACATTACACTTTTACTTTTCTTGTTTTCGGTCCCGCTTTTGCGTGCCCAGCAATTCGAAGTTTGCATGGATGTTACCTCTTCCGGAGGAGGAGTTGGCTTCCAGGGGAACAGATATTTTGCCTGGACTATTGGCGAGCCGTTTATGACCACCATAGCCAATGGCGGTTTTTTGTTTACTCAGGGATTTCACCAACCGGACCCCTGCGGAAAGTCTCTGGTAGGCGTACATGATTTAGCCGACTGGGGTCTTTCTCTTTTCCCAAACCCAACAGATGGGTTCATGACACTCCGGTTTGATCCGGACAAAAAAGGTGTCCTACTGGCTTCCGCCTACAATTTGCTTGGACATTTGATACTGGACCGTCAGGAACTTTCCAGTCCGGAGGGCAATTTACTGGACGCATCCTCCTGGCCACCCGGTATATACCTGCTTCAACTGCAAGATCCTGTAACCAAAGCCTCTGCCACGCTTCGCGTAGTGCGCATCTGAGGTGTTTGACGTCGAATTTTAGTGAAAGGCAAGGCTGTCATGCAGCTTGTCTGTACCGCTTTTCATCCCTTTTACCGTTCATTCCAACAACGATTACACACTTATGAACCAGCGTTTTCTACTTCTACTGTTGGTTTTTCTGGCCGGCAATTTTACTATTCTGGCCCAGAACAATGTACCACAAGGCATTAATTATCAATGCATTGTACGGAACAACCAAACAGGAGATCCTATTACCAATCAAACCGTCACCCTGCTTTTTGCCATTAGAAATGGTAGTCCTACCGGACAGGTTGATTATCAGGAGAAACATGTCACTTCCACCAACGATTTTGGCCTGGCCAGCATGGTTATTGGTCGCGGGCAACCACAGTTGGGCAATTTCGCCGGTATCAGCTGGGCGGCAGGATCCAAGTTTCTGACAGTTTTATTGGAAACCTCACCTAATGTTTTTGACGAAATAGGCTCTTCTGAAATGTTGAGCGTACCATTTGCCCTATATGCCCAAAATGGCGGCGGTGGTGGCAGCGCCGACAACTGGGGAAGCCAGACAGCCTTTACCAACAACGGACTGACTGGTAATGGCTTGGCCAACAACCCCATCGGATTGGCCCAACAAGGCGCACAAACCGGTCAGGTATTGAAATGGAATGGCACTGCCTGGACTCCGGCCGATGATATTCAAGGCACAGGCACAGGCGGCGGCACTGTAACACAAGTGAATACAGGCGCCGGCTTGCAGGGCGGCCCAATTACTACCAATGGCACTATAAGCCTCACCAACACCGGCGTTCAACCGGGCATTCATGGCAGTGCAACTGAAATCCCTGTAATTACCGTAGATGCACAGGGTCGTATTACCAACGTAGAAAAAGTAATCGTTCAGCCAGGTGCTGTAGGCATCAACAGTGGTAATGGTATCGAAGTGGTAAACAACAGTTTCAACAACTTCACCATAAACAACACCGGCGACCTCAACGGCACCGACGATGTACTCATAAATACCCAGCACGATGGTGATGTAAGTGGATTGTACAACAATTTGCAGCTGAAAGCCAACGTAGTGACCTCCAATGAATTAAGTAACGGAGCCGTTACGGCACCCAAACTTTCTGATATGGGCGCCAATGCCGGGCAGGTACTGAAATGGAATGGTACTGCCTGGGCTCCTGCTGCAGATGAATCAGGCGCCATCAACCTGAATAGCGGTGCAGGTATCAGCATTACCGGTGCGGCACCAAACTTCACCATCACAAACAGTGGTGATACCAATCCTAACGATGACCTCACCACGGCTTCTCAGGCCAATGGTGATGTAACCGGCCCGTTCAATAACCTGCAAATCAAAGCAGACGCCGTAACCTCAGCAGAAATTGCCAACGACGCGGTGGGCAGCTCTGAAATCCTGGATGGTTCAGTTGGCACTCTGGAACTGGCCGCCAATGCCGTTACTGCAGTAAAACTGGCCGACGGAGCCGTACTCACGCCTAAACTGGCAAATGATGCGGTTAACTCCATCAAAATTGCCGACGGCTCCATCAGCTCTGCTGACCTGGCCAATCAGGCAGTTACCGCAGACAAGCTCGACGATATGAACGCTGCTAACGGTCAGGTGCTCAAATGGAACGGTACTACCTGGGCGCCAGCAGCGGATAATACCGGCAACTTCAACGTATTGGGCGGCATTGGCATTGATGTAACTCCTTCCGGCAACACTTTTATCATAAACAACGGCGGCGATATCAATGCAGGCGACGACCTCACTGATGCTACTCAGTTTAATGGCGATGTATCTGGCCCGTTCAATAGCCTTCAAATCAAACCAGGCGTTGTGGGCAATCAGGAAATGGCCGCTAATGCCATTGGCACCAACAACATTATCAACGGCGCTGTTACTGCAGCCAAGCTGAACAATATGAATGCCCTGAACGGCCAGGTGCTTCAGTTCAACAATGGCGCCTGGGCGCCTGTTTCTCTTGCACCTCAGGGCGACAACTGGGGCGCGCAAAGTGTAGTGAGTAACAACTCACTCAGTGGAACCGGCACAGCAGGCAGTCCTTTGGGTCTGGCTCAGCAAGGTGCACTCAATGGTCAGGTATTGCAATGGAACGGCGCTGCCTGGGCCCCGGCTACACCAGCTGCAGGCGACAACTGGGGCACCCAAAACGTACAAATTGCAGGCACTTCACTGAGCGGCAACGGTACCGCGGGCAACCCACTTAAATTGGCACAACAAGGCGCTGCCAACGGCCAGATACTCCAATGGAATGGCACCAACTGGATTCCGGCCAATCTGCCTGCGGGTGATAACTGGGGTACACAAAACGTGCAAATTGCAGGCACCGAATTATCTGGAAACGGTACAGCAGGCAGCCCGCTTAAGCTCGCTACTCAAGGTGCCGCCAATGGCCAGGTACTTCAATTTAACGGCGCCAACTGGATTCCCGCCAATATCCCTCCGGCTCCAGGCGATAACTGGGGCGCACAAACTGCCAACGTTGCAGCACGCCTCATCGGTAATGGCACAGCAGGCAACCCAATTGATCTGGCGCCCCAAGGCGCCAATGCAGGCGAAGTATTGAAATGGAACGGAGCCGCCTGGGTACCAGGTCCGGATAACGGCGGTGGCACGGGCGACGTCTACAATGAAGGTGTTGGCATTGATATCACTGGAACAGCTCCAAACTTTACCATCAACAACTCCGGCGACCTGGATGTGACCAACGAGTTGCAAACCCTCTCGCTGGTGGGCAACCAATTGAGCATTTCCAGTGGAAACTCCGTTAACCTACCTGCAGTACCAAACTACACAGCGGGTGCAGGCATTGATATTACGGGCAATGTGATCTCCAATATCGGCGACTCTGACAGCAACCCAAACAACGAGTTGCAGCTCCTGTCTGTGAATGGCAATCAGCTGACCATCTCTAATGGTAACACTGTAAACCTGCCAGCCGGCGCCAACTATGTGGCCGGTGCAGGTATTGATATTACCGGCAACACCATTTCCAACACCGGGGATGCGGATGCCAACCCGAACAATGAGTTGCAAACCCTGTCTATTAACGGTAATCAACTCACCATTTCAAATGGAAACACTATCAATATTCCAACCGGAACTACTTACAGCGCCGGCGCAGGTATTGATTTGACAGGCAACGTGGTGACCAATACTGGCGACCTTGATTCTGCGAATGAGTTGCAGGCGCTGTCGCTCAATGGCACAAACCTGGAAATCAGCAACGGCAATAGCGTTGACCTTACGCCGCTTCTGACGATGATTGGCGATGACTGGGGAAATAACGGTGACCATATTTTCAATTCCAACGTAGGCAATGTAGGTATTGGCATCAACCTGCCAACAGCTCGTTTGCATATTGCCGGTAACGGTGAGAGCATCCGTTTGCAGAGCACCACGCCAAGCATTGCCTTCTCTGGTACTGGCGGAGCTCCTTCATTTATTCGCCAAACCAATCAGCTGTTTGGCATGGCAACAACTGATGCTACCAATATTCACATTCAACCTAATGGCAACAATGCTATTGTAGCCCATGGCGTTACCGGATATGTGAGCATAGGCGATGCTGTGCCTTCCATTGCAGCACTGCGGGTATTGCAAAAGCAGGGCGGTATCATGATCCAGAACAATGCAAACGGCAATGCCTGGGAATTCTCTGCAAGTCCGTTGAATGGCTCGTTGGAGCTGTTCAACAACAACTTTGGTGTAGGTTTGCCGGTGGGCATATTTGCACCAAATGGTCAGTATATGGCTATTTCCGACCGTCGCCTGAAGAAAGACATCTCACTGATTTCTACCGGCGTGTTAAACAAAGTGATGTCATTGCAAGCTATGAGCTACCATTATATCGGTGAAAAAGCTGATGCACAGCGCAGCCTTGGCTTCATGGCTCAGGATTTGAAAGCGGTGTTCCCTGAATTGGTAGGCAGTTTTACTGAAAGGGAAACCAACAAGGAATACCTGAATGTAAATTACAATGGTTTGACGGTTTTGGCCATCAAGGCAATCCAGGAGCAACAGGCTGAAATTGAAGCGTTGAAAAAAGAGAACGAGGCTCTTAAAGCCCGTTTTGATTCCATTGAGGCTCGCCTGAAGCAACTGGAAAACAAATAGAAAAACAGTAGGAAAGCTTAACAAAGGCCCTCGGGAATAGTCCCCGGGGGCTTTTTTAATATCCACTCCTCATATCCACCCGAATGCCATTTTCAGCTGCTTGTACAAACATTGCCCTTCGAATTTGGAGAGCATCCAGATCAGCTGACGTAAGTATGGCCGGCGTGGATGAAAGTATGGCATCAAGCTCCTTGAGAATGAGCGGAACAGCCTGCCAGTATTGTCGGTTGCGGTCCAGGATATCTTCCAGGATCATGTTTTTGACCTCCTGAATTTCATTTTGCAAAACAGGCGCCTCCCGAAGCGCCAGATCCAGTTTTTGCAATAAAGCCAGGTGCCTGCCCTGGCCCAATTGACTGGCAAATGTTTGTTCATCCAAAGGAAAGGTCCAAACCGGGAATGCAGATTCAATGCTGTCTGCAGGGAACATACTCAGATAAAGCTCTGTCAACACATCATCCTCTTTGCCAGTGGTGGCCAATGCTTTAGCCTGCCAAAATCTGAAATCTGCGAATAAATGGGGTTGTCCGGTTTCCTGCGCCTGTTGAAACACAAATCCGGGCAATACTCCGGCTGCCCATTGATATGATAATTGCTTTTCCTGTTTTGGTCGCCGTATCAGCAGTTCCATCATGGTATCACGCAAATTAACTGCCTGTCGCCAGGTGTGAAGCCAATCTTCCGCTGTATGCAGGTTGGATAAAGATGTGCACCATTGGTTTCGCTGTTGTAGCAAGGATTTGCCCCAATAGGTGGCCATACGTTTTTCCAATAGCCATGCCTGATTTTCTTTAAGTGGTTTCACCGACCATGCCAATACCCAACCGGTCTGCTGATTCGAGGTACTTACTTTTATCCAGGGCGACTGATATACCCCCTCTCCGTTTTTGAGTACAGATTCATGCGTGGCGGTCTGTTCCAGGTCCAGCAACCTTTCTCCCTGTGCTAGCTGTTTGATCTCCTTGCTTTTTTCATCCGGCTCTGCACGGAGCACGGTATTTTCTTTTCGCACAATCAACTGATTATCAGCATCATTTCCAGTGCATGCCATCCACAGCACTGATAACAGGAGGAAAATTTTACCTAAATAATGACCCATTCCAACTAAGTTTACGCACAAATCTACGGCAGTTGACTCGCATGAATTTTTTACGTTTTGTATTTATCCTCTGGTTTTCCGGTATTCTGTCTCATCCGATGGCTGGACAGATTTCAGACAATTTTTCTGACGGCAATTTTGATCAAAATCCGGTTTGGACGGGTGATGCAGCGCAATTCAAGGTAAATACCGCTTTTGAATTGCAATTAAATGCCACCGCAGCCGGGCAGTCCGTGTTGTGGACCAGTGGAAACATGCCGGACAGCAGCATTTGGGAGTTTGATGTTCGCTTGACTTTTGATCCATCCGGGCAAAACCAGGTACGGATTTATTTACAGGCAGACAAGACTGACTTAACGCAGGCTAATGGTTACTATCTGGAAATGGGTGAAACCGGCAGCGCAGATGCCATTCGCTTTTTTCGGTTGGATAATGGCGTTAAAACCCAATTGGCTACCGGTATTCCCGGGTTAGCAGCCAGTTTACCCAACCTTCATTTTTACATAAAAAGAACCAAAACGGGCGACTGGACCGTAGAAGCCGGAACGGTAGGCAGTGCGCTTCAAACACAGTTCACTTTGTCGGAAAATACCTGGCCGGGGGGCGTAAACCAGTATTTCGGGTTTCATTGCATTTACACCATCAGCAATGCCACCCGTTTTTATCTGGACAATGTGAACATTCGTCCGGATGTACCAGACACACAGGCTCCTGTATTGCTACAAGCTTCGGCGGCACAAGCCACCCAGGTTACAGCTGTTTTTGATGAGCCACTGGATGTGGTCTCAGCGCAGGACGTGCAGCATTATACCATCAGCAACGGGATAGGTTCACCACAATCGGCCAGTTTGCAGGCAGATCTCAAAACGGTGATACTCAACCTCTCTCAAGCGTTAAATACAGGCAATTATACCTTGCAAACCAATGGTATTAAAGACCTCCCGGGCAATGAAAGTGCGCTGCAAACTCAGTCGTTCCAGTATGTTAAAGTGGAGGCTGCTACCGAATTTAATTTGTTGATCAACGAAATCATGGCCGATCCCAGCCCTGGAGTTGGATTGCCTGAAGTGGAATGGTTGGAAGTGGTGAACCGATCTGCCAAAATCATTGATTTGTCTACCATCTTTTTCTCCGATGCCACCAGCGGACCAAGCGCCCTGCCGGCATACCTGATCCAGCCCGGCGAATATGTCACGCTCACTTCACAGGTGAACCTAAGCACCTTACAACCTGCTGTAAACGGTACAGTATTAGGACTTGGAGTAAGCGCCAGTGTGCTGAATAACGACAGTGACATTATTTCCATCACTAATGCAGCCGGCGATGTGATAGACAGAGTTGGATACAACATTCTCTGGCATACCGATCCAGGTAAGGACGATGGAGGCTTTTCTCTGGAACGTATCAACCTCAATCTGCCGTGTCTGGGTGCTGAAAATTGGCAATCCAGTCCAGCCATCATCGGCGGCACGCCCGGCGCCGTGAATGCTTCTGCATCCAGCCAGCCGGACACCACCCAACCTCGGGTTTTCAAGGTCTTCCCTGAATCTGCACAGCAAATTTTGGTTCAATTTACAGAAGGAATGGATGCCTCCAGCGTTACAGATGCGGCGGCCTATCAATTATTTCCTTCGGTAGCCATTGCATCTGCTGAGTTGCTTCCCAATGACCGTTCAACGGTAAAACTTGACCTGGCTTCCAGTTTACAGCCCTCCACCTTGTATTTACTCACAGTAGACAACTCCGTACTGGATTGCAGCGGCAATACCTATTTACTTACAGACTCCCTGTATTTGGGCATTTCTGAAAAACCTGAGCCTCATGACATCGTTATCAACGAGGTTTTGTCTAATCCGGCTACTGGAGGCGCCCGTTATGTTGAGTTATTTAACCGCAGCAACAAAATTTTTGACTGGTCAGAATTTTTTCTGGCAAGCAACTCCGACAGCAGCACCAGCGTAGTTCAAATATTCCAGGAACGACTCTTTTTACCAGGAGAATATCATGTATTCAGCAATGATGCAGAGTATATTCGGGAGCATTATGCCAATATTGTGAAAAAGAATGTACTCCACAACCAGCTTCCCTCCCTCGACGACCGGACAGACAGCATCAAGATATACTGGGCCGGCAACGGCCAAACGGTGGTGGTAGACTCGTTCTTTTACTATCAGGGTTTGCACAATGCCCTGCTTAGCACCGGGGAGCAGGAAGGCGTTGCGCTGGAACGACTGAGGGTTACGGGGCCAACACAGGATCCGTCAAACTGGAGTTCGGCCTCCCCGCGTATAACCGGCGCTTACGGCACCCCTACCCTGCCTAACTCCCAGGCTTTGAATGAACTAAGGCCTGAAGAAGATTTGATCAGCCTGCCGCTTTCCCGTTTTTCTCCCGATGGCGATGGGCGGGAAGATTTTCTGGAAATTTACTACCAATTGCCAAGGGAAGGCTATGCTGCCGGTTTAAAGATTTTTGATTCCGATGGAAACCCTGTAAAAACCCTTGTGCGCAACAACCTGATTGGCACCACAGGATCAGTGCGCTGGGATGGCGATACCGACAATGGACAAAAAACACGGCCTGGCATTCACGTGCTGTATGTGGAGCTATTTGCTCCGGATGGCACGGTAAAACGGATTAAAAAAGCCGTTTCGGTGCTTGGCTCGTTTTAAGGTTTTTGCAGCAAATAGTAAAAAAGCAACGCCATGGCCAGAAGCAACATCCAGCTACCTAGCCAGAGCAACAGATCACGCCTGGCATTCTCGATCTTGGGCACAACAGGAACCGCGTAAAGCTCAGGCAATACAGACCGAACCTGCTGTGGTACGAGCGTTTCCATTTCAGAACGTTGTCTTTTACACTGCTTTTGATATTGGTCCAAGGATTGTGTTGCCATCTCTGCTACTATCCATTGCCCCAAAATATGAGCTACAACAGGCGCCAGATGTTGAACAGATGATGGCCGGACGCCGGAAAATGCGGTCAAAGCGGGCGTTAGAGCGGGTTTTTGACCCCAAATCAGCAGTAGCTGATCTGTTATCTGTTCTGCCTGAAAATTCGGTTTTGCTTGGGCAAACAGGTACTTTTCCTGCCAAAGCAAGCGCCAAACCGGAACCAATGACTTGACAAGCCACTGTACCGATCGCTCCTGCTCCTGCAGTTGAACCGCCAAGTCCCTGCATTGCTCAGGAGAAAACCATTGCTGAAAATAAGTTACAAAGGATTGGTATTTCATCACGACCAAAGGTCGTAAATCATGAGAAAACAATATCCAATGACCCGGATTCAAGTGATATTTCTTTTGTCGCTGGCAACTTACCTCTTCCTGGCTTGTGGCCAACAGAAGCAGGAAAAAGAAAACAGAACCGCCTTCCGATATAATCAGCACAATCCCATAACCTCCCTGGATCCGGCGTTTGCCCGTACTCAAAACAACATCTGGGCAGTAGATTGCCTGTTTAATGGATTGGTTCAACTAGACGAACACCTTTTAGTTCAACCATGCCTGGCCAAAAGCTGGTCCATTTCGCCAGATGGGCTCACATACCGTTTTTTGCTCCGGCAAGACGTGTTTTTTCATGATGATCCCGCCTTTGCACCCGATGGGAAAGGTCGGAAAATGGTAGCATCAGATGTAGTGTACAGTTTTGAGCGATTGCTGGATGAATCCTGGCCCAAACCGGGATCCTGGATTTTTAAAGGAAGGGTTGCTGCAGATTCTGCCTTTACAGCTGAAAACGATTCCATTTTCGTATTGCGTCTGTCCAGTTCGTTTCAGCCTATGCTGCAAATTCTAACCATGCAATATGCCAGTATTGTGCCGCATGAGGTGTGCGCGTACTGGGGCAGGGAATTTCGGAGACATCCGGTGGGTACAGGGCCATTTCGCTTCAAAGTGTGGGCTGAAAACCAGGCCCTGGTAATGTTGAAAAACGAGCGGTATTTCGAAAAGGATTCCAGCGGTACTCCCCTGCCCTACCTGGATGCCATTAGGGTTTCCTTTATCACCGACCGAAAAACCGCGTTTCTGGAGTTCAAAAAAGGTCGCTTGGATTACTTTTTTGGTCTGGAAAGCGCTTACATACATGAATTACTTACCCAAGATGGAACCTTACAGCCCGAGCTGGCAGGCGAGATTCAATTTACCAAAAACCCATATTTGAATACGGAGTACCTTGGCATGAAGATGTCTGATCTGGATAATACAGGAGCAACGATAAATCCATTACAATTCAAAAAAATTCGGCAGGCGCTAAATTATGGACTGGACCGTGCCCAAATGTTGCGGGTTTTACGCAACCAGGTAGGTAAACCGGCAGATGCGGGTTTTGCCCCAAGAGGCCTGCCTTCTTACGCCCCGAATGAGGTAAAAGGCTATTCATATCGCCCGGATAAAGCCGCTGCTTTACTGGCAGAGGCAGGTTTCCCAAAGGGAAAAAACCTGCCAGTTATTACACTCCTTTGCAACAACGAGTACCTTGATATATGTACATTCATCACCCGGCAATGGGAAGATTTAGGCGTTCAAGTTCGGATTGAGCTACAGGAAACAGCCCTCTTACGAGAGCGCATGCGCAACGGACAGGCGCCCTTTTTCCGGGCGTCCTGGATTGCGGATTACCCCGATGCGGAGAGTTTTCTGACGTGTTTCTACAGTAAAAATGGAACACCACCCAATTACACACAGTTCAAGAACCCGCTCTTTGACCAATATTATGAAGCAGCGCTGGCTGAAACAGACCAAGCTAATAGATTTAAACTGTATCGGCAAATGGATCAAATCCTAATTGAAGAAGCTCCTGTGGTGTTCCTGTTTTACGATGAAACAGCACAGTTCACCCGGCGGAATATCAGTGGTTTGCCGGGTAATGCCATTAACCTTCTGTCGTTGAAACGGGTCAAAAAATCAAATTGAAATTTTTCATTCATCCGTTTTCCTTTACCACTCTTCCCCCAAGAAGTAGCATTTATCTAATATGCTGAAACTTGAGCGATAGTCTCTTTGTCTTTGTATCCGGAAAAAGAGGCTATTCAAACAAAAACAAATCAAGACTCGGAGATGATCCGGCGCTTGTCCCATTTTACCAAACAACCTAAGTTTCAGTAGCATGAACCAGTTTATTAAATTCCTTTTTGCCTCTTGTCTTGGTACTGCCTTGGCGCTTGGCCTTTTATTTGTCATTGGCATTAGCTGGATCGTAGGCATGGCCGAATCTGCCAACGAACAGGAGAAAGTACAGGTTAGTCGCAATTCCATTTTGGAGCTGGATTTCAAAATGCCAATTCCGGAAAAGACCAATAACCTGCCCATGGATCCATTCGATCTGGAGCAACAGGATATTCTTGGTTTGACAGATATGGTTACTGCCATCCGCCAGGCCAAAGATGATCCGGATATCAAAGGAATTTACCTGAATTCTTCCATTGTCATGCTGGGCAAAGCCACCTCAGCCTCCCTGCGCAATGCGCTGGAAGATTTCAAATCGTCTGGAAAATTCGTAGTTGCCTATGCGCATTACTACACCCAGGGCGCCTATTACCTGGCTTCTGTAGCCGACAGTGTTTGGATGAGTCCGCAGGGCGTGGTGGATTTCCGGGGTTACTCCAGCACCATTACGTATTACAAAGGGCTGTTGGACAAGCTGGACGTGCAGATGCGCATTTTTTACTGTGGCAAATACAAAAGCGCTACCGAGCCATTCCGTACAGACCATATGAGTGAGGAAAATCGTTTGCAGATTCGGGAATACCTCAATCCGTTATACGATATCATGATTAAGGATATTTCCCGCAACCGGAATATTCCTGAAGCAGAGCTTCGTCAGATCGCGGAGCGTTTTGATGGCTTCAATGCAGAAAAAGCGGTTCAGAACCGGCTGGTAGACCGTTTTGCCTACGAAGACGAGGTGTTTGCAATGATTCGGGCAAAAATTGGCCTGGAGGAAAAAGACAAGCTCAACCGCGTTGATGTGGAAGACTACTTCAAGGCCAAAGGGAAGAAAACAAATTTCTCCGTCAAGGATAAAATTGCCGTGGTGTATGCCGAAGGTGAAATCCACGATGGCGATCAGGGAGAACCCGGCACTATTCTGGACGGCAAGTATGTAAAAATGCTACGTAAAATCCGGAAAGACCCTCAAATCAAGGCCATTGTACTTCGGGTAAATTCACCAGGCGGCAGTTCATTGGCCAGCGAAAACATACTCAGAGAGCTCGATTTGTGCAAAAAAGCAGGCAAACCGGTAGTGGTAAGCATGGGCGATGTTGCAGCATCTGGCGGCTATTATATTGCCTGTCATGCGGATAGCATTTTTGCCGAACCAGCCACTATTACCGGTTCCATCGGGGTATTTGGCATGATTCCTATTTTGGACAAAACCATGCGCAATAAACTGGGCATCACGTTCGACACGGTTCGCACCCAAAAGTTCTCTGCCTTTGGCAGTGCTGTGTATGATTTTTCTCCGGAGGAAAGTCAGATCATCCAAAGCCGTGTGGACTGGATTTATCAAGATTTCCTGAAAAAAGTTGCTGAAGGTCGCAAGCGCAGCCCGGAACAAATCCATGAAATTGCTCAGGGAAGGGTTTGGTCTGCCGGAAAGGCCAAAGAAATCGGGTTGGTAGATGATCTGGGCGGTTTAGACCGTGCCATTGCAGCAGCTGCCAAACTGGCCAATCTGGAAAAATACCGCACCGCTGAATACCCGCAAACCAAATCTGGTCTGGAGCAATTCATTGATCAACTTACGCACAAAAAAGACCGGGACGACAATGTGCGCGCCTGGGCGCTGCGTCAGGAGCTGGGCGAATTTTATCCTTTGTACAAAACGGTAAAAGGTATCAAACAGAACAACGGAATCTTGTTCCGCATGCCTTACGACCTCAGCATTAATTAATTAGAAATCCTCGTGTAGCCCTTGTTTCTGTCTTTGACATTGAAATAGCGGGCTGGAAGCGAGTCAAGCGAATAATTGCGGAAAGTGCCCAGAAACAGATCGGGCCTGGCCATCAGTGAGTCGTATTTAGCCGGCTCCGGTGTGATGATCAGGCAGCGTGCGCTATCGGGGTGCTCCAGCGAAGAAAGCAAGAGCCACTCGTATGGGCTGCCCCACGACATCTTTAACAGATCCATGGGCGCCTGGGCTTCGGTCATGAGTATTTTCCCGGATGGCAGGTTGGCCGTTTGATGCAACACTTGTTTTTCCCACAACATGCGAAGCTGCCACTCTTCTCCTGCCTTTGTGATGCGGGTAAAATTGAGGGTGAAAATGAGGGACAACAAACCCAAACCAAAACCTGAAAGTTGATTGGCTGGTTTTTGCAATACCTCAAACATCAGAGGTACCGCTGCAAAAACTGCCAGGGGCAGGTATAGGTTTTCCATGTAAAACTGCTTGCCCATGTCGGAGTGGAAAGGCACATTTACCAGCAGGACAAAACCAAAAGACCAGCCTGCCACCAGCAAAGCCCTGGTCCATTTCCGATGCCAGATTTGCCAGGCAATTCCGGCCAACAAAACCAGTAAAAGGAGCCAGTAATCCCTGCTGCACCACTCCCAAAATCGGTGATTACTTTCAATATCAATCCAATTGGGCCACAATTGGGCAAAAGCATCCTGGCGTTTCAAAGCTGCGGCATCGTACCAGTCCAGCTTCATCACTTTGTATTTCAAAATGGCCAGCAACACAAAAAAACCTATAGAAATCAGGTGCATGATGCGCCAATCCCTGTTTTTTCCGGATTCCAAAACAAAAAACAATCCGATAAACAGGTTGGCATACAATACCATTGGGTGGAAATAAAAAGCGGTCCACAAGGCCAGCATCCAGAGTACCCATTCCCACCAAACCAACTGACGCACAGAGCCTTTGGCGTGCATCCAGGCGTAAATGGCACATATAAACACCAAGCCCTGCGGCATTTCCGACAACCAGAAAAAAGTATGGGTGGTGAGTAAGGTTGCAGTAAGCAGGATAACAAAAGCCCAGCGCCATTGCCCCCATTTCCAGGCTAATCCTGCCAGCAGAACAGGCCAGATTACGTGTCCCATGGAATAACTGCGCAACACCCATTTCAACGACAAACCCAGTTCCTGAGCGGCCCAAGCCCAAATTTGGGTAACAGCAGCACCAAAGCGACCACTTTGAATCTCCAGACTGCCACTTTTCAGGATCAGGAAAGTTTGAAACGCCATATCCAGATTGGTCATGCGCGCCAGATAATACCGGGCTCCCAGTCCCAGCAAGATAACTGAAGAAATCAGCAGTAATCCAGGCGCATAACGGTTTCTGTCCATGATCAGAACATTTCAAATTGGTGATATCCGCACTCAAGGGCACCATTAAACAGGCTTAACCGCTTGGAAGTGCGTAAGCCTACATGTTTCAACGCATCGCGGTTGGAAGAAATAACCCAGGCATTCCAACCAGTCCAGCGTTTTTTAAGCACATCCCCAATGCTCTTGTAAAAAGCAAGGGTATCCTCTACTTTTAGCCTTTCATCGTATGGCGGGTTCATGATCAGGGTTCCGGGCACTTCGGGCGCTTCCAGTTTATCAAAAGGTATTTTTTCCACTCTGACCCATTTTTCCAAACCCGCCGACATAAGGTTCAGCGAAGTGGCATTTCTGGCCCGGGACTCTTTATCAGAGGCTAAAATAGGAAATTCAAAGGGTTGAATACGTGCATCTGCCGCAGATTTGATCGCATTCCAGCGCTTGGCATCAAAATCCGGCCATTTAAAAAAGCCGAAAGACTCCCGCTTGAACTGCACCGGAGTTTGGGTGGCAATCAGGGTAGCTTCAATTGGCAGGGTTCCGGAACCGCACATAGGGTCCACGAACGGACCTTTTCCATTCCAGCCGGAGAGTAGGATCATTCCGGCAGCCAGCACCTCGTTCAGAGGGGCTTCCACAGTATCCCTGCGGTAATTTCGTTTGTGCAGGGAATCTCCACTGGAATCCAGCGATATATCCACATGTGTGCCCTGTACGTGCACATTTACGCGCAAATTGGGGGCTATGGTATTGACGTTCGGGCGGCGGTTGTAGCGATCCCGAAACTGGTCTACAATAGCGTCTTTGGTCAATAATCCAAGGTAATGTGAGTGCCTGAACACCTCACCCTGCGTTACGGCATCAACGGCCAGCGAATCATTGACACCCATGAATTTGGTCCAATTGATTTCGCGCAGTGCATCGTAATAACTCCGTTCGTTGTAGGCAGAAAATGATCTGATAGGAATAAGCACCCGAAGGGCGGTGCGCAGCTCGTAGTTGGCGCGGTACACCAGTTCCGTATCACCTTCACACCCAACGGCGCGTTTGAGTGGACGGATTCCTTTAGCGCCCAGCAGGCGTAACTCTTCCGCCAGTACAGGCTCCAGACCTGCAAGCGTTTTGACTATGATTGATTGCATAATTGGGAAAGCGGTCGCAAAAGTAGGCTATTAGCGTCTTACTTTCACGCTATCCAAAAACTGAAGCGTACCGGGTAATCCATTCAGCAGGTGGGAATTGGGCGGATACTTCACCGGGCCTACAAAAAATTGCTGGCCGGTGAGTAACACCTCACTGTCGCCCACTGCAGCTGAAAGCTGGTCTACATAGCCCTGAAGAGGTTGTCGGGGCAATGGCTCCTGCAGAATGGTGAAAACGTAGGATGGGCGCAATGTTTGACAGGAGTCTTTTATATCGCTGATGGTAACATTTGCTCCCAGGTAAGTAACGCGCATTCCTTTGGAACGAAGGAGGTATTGAATAAACAGCAGGGTTAGTTCCTGAGATTCGCCTTCTGGAGAGAAGAGCAGAAAAACCGGGGTGTCATGTCTGGGCAAACTCCGGTCAATGGCACACATCAGTTTGCGTCGAATGATCTGGCCAACAAACTTTTCGTGGGATGGGCTGATGCTGTTGGTAAGCCAGAGTAGTCGCAATTTGTCCAAAAACGGATAAATTAATTCCAGCATGCAGCGTTCGAACCCGTGCAGACTTACGTATTCAGCAAACACTTGCTCGAAGCCCTCTTCATTCAGATCAATCATGCTGAGGGTTAGCGCATCGATCTGCGAATTCGGGTTGGGATTGTTTTGGGCGAGAGCAGCGCCTTTGGCAGCAATTTCATTCGCCGTCATCTTGGCGAGTTTGCTGATTTTAATCCCGTTGCGGTTCAGTAAGGCAATATTGAATAAATGCCTGAGATTTTCATCCGTGTAGTAACGGATGTTGGTGTCAGTCCGGGCAGGCGTAATGAGTCCATACCGCTGTTCCCAAATACGGATGGTATGGGCCTTAATTCCCGTTAGTTTCTCCAAATCTCTGATGGAGTAAATCGCCATGGATACTTGCCTGTTTACCACAAAGGTCTTCAAACAGCTGATCTTGTTAAATGTTTTACAAAAAAACTTCAACAAAAAATTCTTTCAGTCTTGAAACTTGCAATCCAGACGTTTTTTAGGCGCTGTCTGGCTGAAGAAAAGGTGAGGTAAAAGTGTGCCCCGGAGCTCCTTAAGCACTACCTGTTCTTTTAAAACAGCCTCCTGAAATGCCGCCAACCCGACCGTTTTCTTAAATTTTGCCCCATTTACTTGCTTGTTTAAAAAAAATAATTACCTTTGAGCTGATTTTCACCTTATTTAGTCCTACAAGCTTCTGTA
>DATGWL010000088.1:0-23692 GCA_035299505.1 Saprospiraceae bacterium
CGGCCTGCGGTTAAAAAGCAGCGCAATCCCCGCAGGTCGTTGGCTTTGCCGGAAAGACTGCCTTTTTTCTTTTGGTTACTTTTCTTTTTGGGCAAGCAAAAAGAAAAGTAACAATGCCAAACAGATGAACTAATGTCAAACAATCCATCACATTGTGTAATTCCCCTTTTCTTATGCCATACCTAAAAAAGGCCAAACTTGCGGGTAATCGGAAGCCCTAAAGGACGGGGCAAAGCACCCTTCTACAAAATGCCCCCCTTTCAAAATCCAGCCAAACAAATATCGAAAAACTAAACTTCCTTTGCCCAAATTACGTTCACCCTCACATCGTCCATCGTTCATCGTCCATCGTTCACATCGTCCATGACCCACCGTATCCGCGTAGCAGGCCTCGTTCGCAGGGGCGAAGAATTCCTTCTGATCAAACAACAAGATCGTTTTGGCCGCTTGCACTGGAGCTTGCCCGGCGGCCGCCTCGAACCCTCTGATGCCGATATGTACCGTGGAGCAGAGCGTGAGGTGCTGGAAGAAACAGGGTTGCGCGTACACGCCGGGGCGCTCAGGTATGTATACGAGTACAGCACCACTGATTTATTTGCCCTTACCCTGATTATAGAATGTCATTTGGCGGAAGATGAAGACCCCACCGCCATTCATTTGAATAACACGATGGAAGACGACCATATCCACGATGTTGCCTGGTGGCACATTAAGCATTTGCAATCGGATGCCGAAGATATCAGCCGGACGTTTAAAAACAGCATGTTTTGGGAGCATCTGGAAACCAGCGAATCTGTATTGCACCTGGGAAGATGGGAAGACTGATCCAGGCAGCGTTTATACAGTGTTGTCCGTACCTATGGGTATGCAGATCATGTCAGGGATTTTCCCATAAAATCCCAACCTGATCTTGGCAAAAATTGCGTAATTTTGCGGCCCCATCAGAGTTGGTAACCCGCCCGGGTTATACGTTACATCATGTCCATTTACCGTTCGCTATGTACAAAAGAAAAAACACTGGCCGTCGTAGGACTTGGCTATGTGGGCCTTCCGGTAGCATTGGCGTTCGCCAGACATTTTCGGGTTATTGGCTACGATATCAACCAGGACCATATCCGGCGCCTGCAAGCCGGCATTGACCCCAACAGGGAATTGCCTTCGGAAGCATTTCATGGATGCGACATTCAGTTTACACATACTGCCGGGGACCTCGCCCAGGCTCATTTCTTTGTAGTAGCTGTTCCTACAGATGTAGACGATCACAAGGTACCCAACCTAAAACCATTGCTGCGGGCTTCCGCAGATATAGGCCAGGTTCTAAAACCGGGTGATTATGTGTTGTACGAATCTACCGTGTATCCCGGATGCACCGAAGAAGATTGTTTGCCTGTATTGGAAAAGCACTCCGGACTAACGCTGGGTAGTGATTTTAAAATAGGTTATTCACCAGAGCGCATTAGTCCTGGAGAACCATCCAGGCCTCTGAAAGCAATAACCAAAATAGTGAGCGGCTCAGATGCTGAGGCTTTAACCCAAATAGCTGCCGTTTATGGTCAAATCATTGAAGCAGGCGTATATCAGGCAGCCAGTATACGTGTTGCAGAAGCTGCCAAGGTGATAGAAAACACGCAACGTGACCTGAATATTTCATTGATGAACGAGCTGTCCATCATTTTCGACAGGATGGATATCGACACCCAGGAGGTGCTGGCAGCAGCCGCTACCAAGTGGAATTTTCAGAAGTTTTACCCCGGACTGGTTGGAGGACATTGTATTGGAGTAGACCCCTATTATCTGCTGCACAAATCCATTGAACTAGGTTATGAACCACAGGTGATACTCAGCGGCAGGCGGGTAAATGACAATATGCCCGGCTGGGTGGCCAAAAAATTGGTGCAACTACTACTCAAAAAGGATAAAAACCCTCGAAAATCCAAAGTGCTCGTGCTGGGCATTACCTTCAAGGAAAACGTGGCCGATATCCGAAATTCCAAAGTGGCCACCCTGATTCGGGAGCTGCTGGATTACTCGATTCAGGTTCAGGTTGCCGACCCACTTGCCTCTCCTGAAGAAGTACAACAGAAATATAACCTCACGCTCGATAACAACATCCACAGCGGTTATGACGCAGTTATTGTTGCTGTAGCTCACCAGGCCTATACAGCATACGATCCGTCCTATTTTCTTTCCATCATGAACCCCAATCCAATACTCATGGACCTCAAAGGATTATATCAAATTCAACACCCAACCCTGGAATACTGGCGTTTGTAACCGCCCAACCCTTCAAACCCTTCAAACATCACCCCGGAATACCATTCCGGGATACATCAAACCCATCTCTCATATGCTACAAATGGTTGACCTCAAGACCCAATACGCAAAAATCCAGCCGGAAATTGAGCGGGAAATGCGGGAGGTACTTGATACTTGTATGTTTATAGGCGGCCCGAAAGTGAATGCTTTTCGGGAAAACCTTGAACAATATCTCGGTGTAAAACACGTCATACCCTGCGCCAACGGAACAGATGCCCTGCAAATTGCCATGATGGCCCTGGGCCTGCAACCCGGCGATGAAGTTATTGTGCCGGCCTTTACTTATGTGGCTACAGCGGAGGTTATTGCACTGCTCGGACTTACTCCGGTTATGACCGATGTGGATCCTGGCACTATGAATATCACAGCAGCCCATGTGGAAGCTGCCATTACGCCACGTACCAAAGCCATTGTTCCGGTACACTTGTTCGGTCAGAGCGCTGACATGGATCCAATTCTTGCCCTGGCGCAAAAACACGGGCTTTTTGTGATTGAAGACAATGCACAGGCTATTGGAGCAGATTACACCTTCCGCAATGGTCAGAAGGCAAAAACCGGTGTAATGGGCCAATTTGGCTGTACTTCCTTTTTCCCATCCAAAAACCTGGGATGTTATGGCGACGGTGGCGCACTCATGACCAACGACGATGCCCTGGCTGCCAAAGCCCGCATGATTGCCAATCACGGTCAATCCAAACTGTATTATCATGACGAAATTGGGGTAAACTCACGTTTGGATGCATTGCAGGCAGTGGTGCTGAATGCCAAACTCAAACACCTGGATGAATACAATGCCGCACGTAATCGGGCTGCTGATTATTACGACCAGGCATTTTCACAGGTAAAAGCCCTGAAAACACCGGCCCGAGATCCGCATTCCACCCACGTATTTCACCAATATACCCTTCAGATCAACGCACCGAATTCCGTTCAGCTTAGGGATGAATTGAAAACAGCCCTGGCAGAACAAGGTATTCCCTGCATGATCTACTACCCGGTGCCGCTGTACAAACAACCAGCCTTTGCCCGTTACTGGCAAGGAACTGAACTTCCGGTAACAGAAGCCCTCTGTGCAAGTGTATTTTCTTTGCCCATGCACTCTGAACTGACAGATCAGATCCTGGCTACCATCACCGGTGCAGTAACTAACTTTTTCGCGCAAAAAGGGCTATAAACCAACTCTTTATGGCAAATTTTGCATTAATTGGAGCAGCCGGATACGTGGCACCCAGGCACTTGAAAGCCATCCGCGAAACCGGCAATGAGCTGGTGGCGGCATACGACCCTGCAGATTCTGTGGGGGTACTGGACAGCTATTTTCCGGAAACATCCTTCTTCACGGAATTTGAACGGTTTGACCGGCATCTGGATAAAATCCGGCGCAATGGTCAGGGTGTTGATTACGTGAGTATCTGCTCGCCCAATTATCTGCACGATGCCCATATTCGCTTTGGTTTGCGCAATGGCGCCCATGTCATTTGCGAAAAACCTCTGGTACTCAATCCATGGAACGTGGAAGCGCTGAAAGTAAATGAACAGGAATCCGGGAAAAGGGTATCCACCATCCTTCAGCTTCGGCTGCACCCATCCATTATAGCGCTTCGAGAAAAGGTTCAATCTGGCCAACAGGCGCAAAAACACGAGGTTGACCTCAGCTACATCACCTCCAGAGGCTCCTGGTATTACACCAGCTGGAAAGGTGATGTGCAAAAATCGGGAGGTATTGCCACCAACATTGGCATTCACTTTTTCGACATGCTGAGCTGGATTTTTGGTCCTGTTATGCAAAATCTCGTACACGTGCACACACATGACCGTGCAGCCGGTTATCTGGAATTTGAAAAGGCCCGTGTCCGTTGGTTTCTGAGTATCAATGCGCAAACCTTGCCGGAGGCAGCCGCCGGCAAACGAACGTACAGAGCCATTACCATAGATGGCGAAAGTCTGGAGTTTAGCGAAGGTTTCACCGATTTGCATACCCTAAGCTATCAGGACATCCTGGCTGGCAACAGTTTTGGACTTGAGGATGCCCTGCCAGCCATTCAACTGGCGCATGATATCCGAACCGCCACGCCACTTGGGCTACAAGGCGATTACCACCCACTGGCCCGTTTACCCCTTGCCCCACACCCATTTCATTGAACATGGCCTATTTTGCACATCCCACCGCTGTTATCGATCCGGGCGCCCAAATTGGGGAAGGTTCCCGCATCTGGCATTTTTGCCACGTGTCGGAAGAAGCTGTCTTGGGCGAAAAGTGTGTATTGGGACAAAATGTGTTTGTAGCCAACGGCGTTACACTGGGTAATGGGGTTAAAGTGCAAAACAACGTTTCCCTCTATACCGGGGTGATTTGTGAAGACGAGGTTTTTCTGGGGCCAAGTATGGTGTTTACCAATGTAATCAATCCCAGAAGTTTTATAGAACGAAAACAGGAGTTCAGGCCTACCCTGGTGAAAAAAGGAGCCAGTATTGGCGCCAACGCCACCATTTTATGTGGCGTCACCCTGGGCAGGTATTGCATGATCGGGGCCGGTGCGGTAGTGACGGCCAATGTGCCTGATTTTGCATTGATGACCGGAGTTCCGGCCCGACAAACAGGTTGGGTCAGTAAAAACGGGCATCGTCTGCAACTTGATGAAACGGGAAAAGGCCAATGCCCTGAAACGGGAGAATGGTATCAATTAAACCAAAAACTGGGAATGTTGGAAGAGAAGTAAGGGCGCGTTCCGAACTTTGCATCCCATTCCAGACAAGCATACACACATGAAAAAAGCCCTTATTACCGGCATTACTGGTCAGGATGGCGCTTATCTCGCCGAGTTTTTGTTGAAAAAAGGCTACGAGGTACACGGCATCAAGCGCAGATCCTCCCTGTTCAATACAGACCGGGTGGACCATTTGTATCAGGACCCGCATGTTGACAACCAACGCTTTATCCTGCATTATGGCGATCTGACAGATTCCACCAACCTGATTCGGATCATGCAACAAGTGCAGCCCGACGAGGTGTACAACCTGGGCGCCCAGAGTCACGTGCAGGTAAGTTTTGAAACGCCGGAATACACGGCCAATGCGGATGCTGTTGGGGCGCTGCGTTTGCTGGAAGCCATTCGTTTGCTTGGCTTAACCAGTAAAACCCGGTTTTATCAGGCCAGCACTTCAGAATTGTATGGTTTGGTGCAGGAAACTCCGCAAACAGAAAAGACGCCTTTTTATCCGCGTTCTCCCTATGGAGTAGCCAAATTGTATGCCTACTGGATAACGGTGAACTACCGGGAAAGCTATGGCATGTTTGCCTGCAACGGCATTTTGTTCAACCACGAAAGTCCGCTCCGGGGCGAAACCTTTGTAACCCGAAAAATCACCCGGGCAGCCACCAAAATTTCCCTCGGGCTGCAAGACAAACTCTGGCTGGGCAATCTGGATGCGCGCCGCGACTGGGGGCATGCCAAGGATTATGTGGAAGCCATGTGGCTCATGATGCAATATCCTGATCCTGAAGATTTTGTGATTGCAACCGGAGTTACCACTTCTGTTCGTGATTTTTGCCGGATGACCTTCCGCGAACTGGGGGCGGAATTGGAATTTAAAGGGGAAGGCGTTTCCGAAAAAGGGTTTATTGCACAATCATCCAATCCGAATTTTACTCCAGGTCAGGAAGTTATTGCTGTTGATCCGCGCTACTTCCGTCCGGCAGAAGTTGATCTGCTGGTTGGGGATGCCACCAAAGCCAAAACCAAGCTCGGATGGCAGGCAAAGCACAGCCTTGCCGAACTGGTTTCTGAAATGGTTAGCTCTGATCTGCATTTATTCCAGAAAGAGGAGTATTTGAAAAAGGGCGGGTTTTATGTGAAGGCGCAATTCGAGTAAGGGGGAGGGCACCGCGAAGTACGCGAAGGGCGCTAAGAGAATCCGTTAGAGGGAAACTCACCGCGAAGTACGCTAAGGGCGCTAAGGAGATTCTGGTTAGAGGGAAACTCACCGCGAAGTACGCTAAGGGTAGTGGCGGTTTATATTTTGGAATATGACAGTTGGAAAAAATGTACAGCTCCTTTGGCTTATTTCAAGAATTACCCTAATTTAGTTTGAAGTTTTAACCCGTAAAATCCAAACTAAATGAAAAACATTGAAATGGTTGCAAGGCAGATAGTTGACGCTGCCTATTTCATCCACCAAGAACTTGGGCCTGGTTTACTTGAATCAGCCTATCAATTCTGCCTAATAAAAGAGCTAAAGGAAAGAGGATTGGAATTAAGGGCAGAAGTAGGTGTTCCTCTTGTTTTCAAGGGCGAAAAACTAGATTGTGGATATCGGCTGGATATTTTGGTTGAGCAACAAATCATCCTTGAAATAAAGTCTGTAGAAACCCTTCTCCCCATTCATACAGCTCAACTGATAACTTATCTGAAGCTTACAGAGTTGAAACTGGGATTTCTCATCAATTTCAACACTCAATACTTCAAATCCGGCATTCGTAGAATTGCTTATAACCTTTAAACTTTGCGCACTTTGCGTTCTTTGCGGTGAACCCTTCCTCCTCCATCTTTATTGCCGGCCACCGCGGAATGGTGGGCTCGGCCATTCTCAGAAAACTTCAATCTGAGGGCTTTACCAATTTTGTACTGGCCAACTCCAAACAACTGGACCTTCGTATCCAAAATGAAGTGAATGAGTTTTTCCGGATACACAAACCGGAATATGTCTTTCTGGCAGCAGCCAAAGTGGGGGGCATTCTGGCCAACAACACCTATCGGGCAGAGTTTCTGTACGATAACCTGATGATAGAGTCGAATGTGATTGAAGCGGCATACCGACATGGGGTAAAAAAGCTCATGTTCCTGGGCTCTTCCTGCATTTACCCGAAAATGGCGCCTCAGCCGTTGAAGGAGGAGTCGTTGCTTACAGGTTTGCTGGAACCCACCAACGAGCCCTATGCGATTGCCAAAATTGCCGGCATCAAACTCTGCGATGCATACCGGGCCCAATATGGCTGCAATTTCATTTCAGTAATGCCCACCAACCTCTACGGTGCAAACGACAATTACCATCCGGAAAACAGCCACGTTTTGCCAGCTTTATTGCGAAAATTCCATGAAGCACGGCAAAAAAACGAGCCGTATGTTACCCTCTGGGGTACCGGCACCCCGCGCCGCGAGTTCCTGCACGTAGACGATCTGGCAGATGCCTGCTATTTTCTGATGCAACATTTCAACGAACCCGGATTTGTCAACATCGGCACCGGCGTAGACCTGCCCATTTTGGAACTGGCCCAAATGGTGCAACATATTGTTGGATATCAGGGAGAAATACGCCATGATTTGTCAAAACCCGATGGCACCCCGCGTAAACTCATGGATGTGAGCAAATTACACAACCTGGGCTGGAAAGCATCCATTGATCTCGAAACCGGCATTCGGAGTGTGTATGAGTCGGTTAAAGACCAATTGTAGAAAACTTATCCAAAAGATTAGATAAAGCCAGCCTGCTCCACATACACAACGTATTCCATTTCCGATCTTTGCGGGGGTCACCGCGAAGGGCGCAAAGAGCGCAAAAGCACTCACCAACTCAAACACTCGAAAACTCAAACACTCGAAAACTCAAACACTCAAAAACTCAAACACTCAAAAACCCGCACACTCCTCTTGCATGCAAAACCCACATACATTCGTAGCCATCATGGCCGGCGGCGTTGGAAGTCGCTTCTGGCCAGGAAGCCGGGAAGCCCGGCCCAAGCAATTTCTGGATATGCTCGGCGTAGGCAAAAGCCTGCTCCGACTCACTTTTGAACGTTTCCTGCCTATCTGCCCCGCAGAACGGATTTTTATCGTGACCAATGCAGCCTATAAAGCATTGATCCAGGAACAAATTCCTGAAATATCCGAAAATCAAATTCTCTGCGAACCCAGCCGCAACAACACAGCTCCTTGTGTTGCCTGGACAGCCTTCAAGCTCGCATCCATTGATCCGGAAGCCAATTTCGTGATTGCTCCTTCAGACCATATTGTTTTGAAAGAAGCGGCATTCCTGGAAAAAATAGAAACCGCACTGGCATTCTCTGCCGAAAATGAAGCGCTCCTCACCCTGGGCATTCAGCCATCACGCCCTGATACCGGTTATGGATACATTCAAATGGGCAAAGAACAAGCCCCCGGCATCTGCAGGGTGAAACGTTTTGCAGAAAAACCAGACCTCACCACCGCGCAGGAGTTCATCGCCAGTGGCGAATACCTCTGGAATGCCGGCATATTTATCTGGCGCGCCAGCAGCATCCTGGCCGCTTACCAGGAGCTGGCCACAGATATTTATGATATTCTGGGAAAAGGTAAAAATGTGTACAACACTGCCCAGGAACAAGCCTTTATTGACGAAGCCTACCCCACTACGCCCAATATTTCCGTAGACTTTGCTATCATGGAGAAGGCGCAAAACGTATTCACCATTCCGGCTGAATTTGGATGGAGCGACCTGGGCACCTGGGCCAGCTTGCATGCTGAATATCAAAAAGATGAAAATGGAAACGCTATCCAGGGCAACGTTCTGGCATTGGACACCCACGACACCCTGATTCGTATTCCTGAAGGCAAACTGGCGGTTGTTAAAGACCTGTACGACTATATCATTGTAGATACGCCTGATGCGCTGTTGATTTACCCAAAATCAAAAGAACAGGAAGTTAAACAAGTAACTGCAATGGTCAAAGAGAAGACTGGCGCTAAACACTTGTAAAGGACGTTGGACTGCTGGACATTAGACTTGTGGTGCTAACTAACAGTCTAATGTCCAACGTCCAGCAGTCCATTCAGGGTTTTCCCTTGGTCCTTAACAGGTCAATCCATGATTTTTGAAAAAAAGAGAGGGCAAAATTTTGAGGCTTGTTAACATTGTCTAACTTCGCACCACTAAATCGTTTTAATCCACACCAATTCACTAATCCCTTGTAATTGTGTAGTCCCTATTGTGGTACACACTAAAAAAACAGCAGTGTCGGATGAGCCCTTTTTCCTCAATCAGCGCACACCCTGAAATCCAAGATGGAGCACCCGTTTTCAGCGGAACCCGGATTCGGGTAGAAACATTTTTTGACTTCCTGCGCATCGGCGTATCGGTCAATGAATTCCTCAATGAGTTCCCTTCCATCACCCGCGATCAAGCATTGGAAGTGTACGATCTGATGAATCGTCAGTACACCGTAGAGCAAATCGCTTCAGCCATTAATGGCCCACAAGCTAATATTCAGGTTAACTCCGGCCGCATTTTTGCAGCCGCTGCTTAATTCACCAGAGTATTACCACAACAAAAAACGCTGAGTAGTGCATGAATGCTACTCAGCGTTTTTTATTTCCATTCCATAGGCTTTCATACGAACTTTTTTGCCTCTGGTAGTCTCTACTGCATCCTCCCATAACAAAGATATTCCACTGAGCTTTTCCAACTCCGGACGCTTGTGCGGCGTAATGAGTACAAGCAACGGAGCAGCCTGTAATAAATTCCAGATTAGCGGAAACAACTCCTTTTCCGGACACAAATGCAGGGCAAAGGACGAGATAACAACCGAATATTGCCCAGGCAAGCCGTTTCGGATTACATCCCTGAAGGAAAGCTCCAAACAAGGCAGTCCGGTTTGACGGCTATACAACTGATGGGTAAACGGATCAGACCCTGTAATGCCCTTTACTCCTGCCTCCTGAAGCACCATACTTACCTCCCCGCCACCCGCAGAAAAATCCATCACACCCGCACTGCAATCAATTCTATAAAGATTTTGCAGCAACAAGGCTTTGATTTCCGGGAAATGGGGGTTCTCATATTCCTCCGAAAACTGCCGGTAATATCCATCCGCCCCATACTGGTCGTACAAAGGCCGGATTTTCTTTTCCATAAAAAGCAGATCAGTTTTTGACTTTGCGGCTGTAATCGCGCTCCAGGCTGTCTACCAACATTTGGTAAGCCGGATCGTCAACAGGATTGGCATAACGGGAACGTTTTTTGCCAAATAGCTTGACCTTCACTGTATTATACCGTTCCGGGTGAATACGTAAATCCTGCAGCAGCAAATGCAAGTGCCTGCTTGTGCTTACCAGGTTATTGTATAATTCTTCGTCGGTAAGCGTTTTACCAACCAAACCTTTGCCTTGTATCAGGTTTTGAGCCAGCGTATCCACTTTGTGCAGAGTACCGGTTGTTACAGCCAGAGTCCCCCGAAGAGCACTGAGCGACATAGCCATGGAATCTATGGCGCTGGCAGCTTTTTTGGATGTTTGATCCAGTCCTGCATTTTTTAATTGTTCACTCAGCGCAGCAAGATTGGAAATAGCATCACTTATGTTCTTGTCGTTGGCTTTAATAGTGCCGCTGATAGAAGCAAAATTCCCGGTAATCGCTGCAATGCTTTGCTTGTTCAAAGCCAGTATTTCATTCAACTGCCGGGTCATAGTTTCAATATTATGGATGGCATTATCCAAAGCCACCACAGATCCGGCTATACCATTGGGATTAGCCTTTGCAAGCGAATCAAAATTAATGGAAAGTCCTTGCTTGATCCTGTCGGTATAGACATCAAAATCATCAGGACTTCCTAACAAACTTTCAATCAGGGATTTAGAGCCCCCTATCAGGTAATCGCCATCTTCCGCACAGTCGCCATCACAGGGATGCGGGATTAATATCTCCACAGCTTTACCGCCCATCAAACTCATCCCGATAATTGATGCAATGGCGTCTTTTGGAATGTCTACTTTGCCATTGATGTTCAGCACCACGATAATCGTTTTATCATCGGTTTTATCAATGTACATATCCTTTACCATCCCTACCTGAAAGCCTTTAATAAAGACAGGGCTGGAGGGCCTGAGCTGGTCTACATTTTCATACTTCACATACAGGTTTTTGGAAGAACTGAGCACATTCATGCCCTTGAGGAACTTAAATCCCCAAAAACCAAGCGCCAGTGCGACCAGTGCCAGGATCCCGATTTTAACTTCGTTTCTAAGTTTGAACATTTTGATTGGAGGTGATTGCGATGGATTTGGATGGGAAGGGTTGTTGCAAGTTACTGCTGAACAATACTTGCAGTTTTGAAGCCCATATTGTGAATTTCAGGCAGTACTTTTTCTGCATCTGCCTTTGAGGTATATCTTCCGGAGTAGTAATGGTACTTACCATCATGGAACTTCTCCTTTACATTACTCATCAAACTTAGTTGCCCTACATTCGGATCGAGCTTGTTTGGCCATGCCAGCAACAAGATAGCATAAACAGGCTCCTGCTTAACCACCGGTTTTTCCTGAACCGGAGTATTGACCGCGGGTTTTGATTTAGTTGTAGTGGGTTGGGTTGTTTTATTGGATACCGGGGTTGCCTTGGGTGTTGTCGTAACAGGAGGAGAGGTAGTCGCAGCAGTAGTTTTTTTATCATTACCTGCTGTTACTGGTACTTGTGTCTTCTGGGGGGCGGGTTTAGTTTGTGGCGTTTTTTTGGGCGCAGGAGCCTCTGCTACATTATCCAGTGGTTTACCGGTTTCCATATGGCGCTTGTAGGCTTCAAATGCCTGAAAAATAGCCAACGCCACTTGTTCTCTGCCTTCCTCAGATGCCAGGAAGGCATCTTCTGCGGCATTGGTGAGATAGCCAGCCTCCACCAACACCGAAGGCATAGCCGTTTCTCTCAAAACCAGAAAACCTGCCTGTTTTACCCCCCTGTCTTCTCTGAAAGCTACCGCACTGGCAAATTGTTGCACATAACTGGCAAACAAAATACTCTGCTCCAGATACGCACTCTGCCAAAGGCTGGCAAAGATCTCTGCTTCGGGGCTTTCGGGATCGTATCCGGCATAATTTTTTTGATAATCATCTTCCAGGTAAATGGAAGCGTTTTCCCTTTTGGCAACATCCAGATTGTCTTTGGAACGGTGTAAGCCCAATACATAGGTTTCTGCACCCTGCACAGGCTTTCCGGGCAACGCATTACAATGCACACTGATAAACAGATCGGCATTATTCCGGTTGGCAATGGCGGCCCGTTCGTTCAACTCAATAAACACATCTGTATCCCGGGTGTAAATGACTTTTATCTCAGGGTAATTTTCCTCAATGTATGCTCCCAGCCGCAACACAATAGCCAGGGTGTTGTCTTTTTCAAAGGCAGAAGGGCCTACACAACCTGGATCTTTACCACCATGACCGGCGTCCAATACAATGGTTTTGATTTTATACGGCGGTTTAGGAGCTGCTGAGAAATTTTTCGCACCGGAATTGTCCTGTATTGGCGCCGCAGCGTAATGGTTTGCCGAAGCTTCTGTACTTTTGCGGTCGCTTGAACCCTCCCATCGCTGGTGTGTCCACGCACCGGTAGAAAGGTTAAAATTTTCAAAAAGAAGCCACGCAATAAGTAGCGTGAACGTTTGAAGGACGAAGTTTGACTTCATAAACGCGAACCTTGTAAAAAAGCCATCAACAACACCTGTGTTCCAATTCCCCGGCAAATATCGGCATTTATTCCAAATTGCCTGCCTGCTCTTAAGCAGTAGGCTCGGAGCACAGATTCCTGATACACTTTTCCGCAACGATTCTATTACCCCTCCCCTATTCAGGGATTCAGCTACGGTTGATTTGTCGCGAATAAAATTAAGCAATGACGGTTTGGATGATGTGGTAGAGTACGCTGCTGAAGATTCCATGTGGTTTGATGTTAAAAACAAACAAGTGCACCTCTACGGAGGAGCAACAGTTACTTATACGACGTTAAATATCAAGGCAGGTTACATTTTGCTGGATTATGGCAATAACGAAATTTCTGCACAACCATTGCAGGATAGTACCGGCCAGCCCCTGGGATTACCCGATTTCAAAGACGGAGAACAACAATTTACTGCCTCCAAACTCCGATACAATTTCAAAACCAAAAAAGGCATCATTTATGAAGCCCGCACGCAACAGGAGGACTTGTATGTGCTGGGAGAAAAGGCTAAATTCATTAGCACCGCCACCGCTGACACCTCACAAAAGGCGCGCAATATCATATACAACAAAGATGCCATCATTACCACCTGCGATGATCCGCATCCGCATTTTGGCATCCGAACCAAAAAATTGAAGGTTATCCAGGATAAATTGGTGGTAACCGGCCTTTCCAATCTGGAAATTGGCGGCATTCCAACCCCTCTTGTGATCCCTTTTGGTTTCTTCCCGGTTACTAAAACAAGAAAGGCAGGACTACTCATACCAAAAGATTTTGACTTCCGTACAGCTGAAGGCTTTGGTTTTGAAGGGCTGGGATGGTATCAGCCCATCTCTGAACATATGGATGCAACCGTTATGCTGCGGGCCTTTACCGGTGGCACCTGGGGTGTTACTGCTGCCTCCAGATACAGCTACCGGTATCGGAATAATGGTGATTTCAACCTCACCTTTAACAACCGGGTAACAGAAAACGCCAAAGCACAAAAAGTCTCTGCCAAATCTTTTGGCCTGCAATGGACCCATGCACAGGATCCCAAGGCGCACCCCTCCCGCCGCCTGAACGGATCTGTAAATATTCAAACCAACAGAGACCAGCAGCGAAACCAAAACGACTACAACAGCGTATTTACCAATACACTCACTTCCAACCTGGCTTTTACCAAAACCTTTCCGGGCAAACCCTACCAATACTCTATTGGTTTGCGCCACTCCCAAAACAACAATACCCGCCAGATGGATATAACCCTGCCAAGTGCCCAGTTCACTATGCAGCGGATTTATCCATTCAAGCGTAAAATCCAGATAGGTAAAGAAAAGTGGTACGAAAAAATCTCGCTCACCTATAACAGCAAACTGGACAACTCCATCCGAACGGTAGATACCCTGCTGTTTGAAAAAGAAACCCTGGAAAATGCCCGCATGGGTATGCAGCACGAAATCCGAACCGACTACGTGCTGAAACTGTTCAAATACATCAATATCACCCCAAATCTCCGATACGAAGAAAACTGGTATCCTTATACCATAAACAGGGCCTTAAACGACAAGGTAACCCTGGTATACGATAGTATTTTCCAAAACGGAGAATTTGTGGAAAGGGTAGTAAATGAATCAAAATCAAAATATGGCGAGGTAGTCACCACACGCGAATGGGGATTCAACGCTTTCAGAACCTACAATGCGGGTATATCCGCCAGTAGTTCTTTGTTCTTAACCCATAAATCCAAACGGAAAAAAGCCTGGTTCCAGGGTATCAGGCACAAGGTTTCTCCTACCCTCAGCACCGGTTTCGGGCCAGATTTCCGCAAACAGCAGGACCGCTATTTCAAAACATACTTTACCGATCTTCGACCAGACAAACGGGATACCCTCACTTATGGCGTTTTTGACGATGCCTATTACAGTAAACCATCACTTGCTCGTCGGGACGTAAGTATTGGGTACAGTTTTACCAATGTTCTGGAATTCAAATACTATTCAGCCAAAAGAGATACCGTTATCAAAAAACGGATATTCGACGGCCTCACTTTTGCAGGCTCATACACCCCCACACGGGACTCCCTGAAGTGGAGTACCATTAGCACAGGAGGTTTGTTCCGCTTGTTTAAAGGCATTTCCAATCTAACCTGGAACGTCACTTTCGACCCCTACATTGCCAATGAGAAAGGGGTTGTGATAAATAAATTTGCTTATAAAGAAACAGGCAAGCTGGTGCGCACCACCCAGTTGGGTTTTGCCCTCAACACAGGGTTCCAGGTGAAGCAACTGCGCGATATGTTCAGCAAAAAAAGTCAACCGGCTGATCCCACCCAGGCTACTCAAAGCAAACCAACCCTGCCCAAAGACGATCTGCTGAGCATATTCAATAACTTCCGGGTAGACCACCGAATTGCACTCACGCGCACACTCATTCCTACCGGCTATGGTACAGCCAGAGATACCTTTGCGCTATCTACCAATAGCTTGAATTTCTCTGGCAGCCTTCCACTTTCCTCCAAATGGAGCCTGGATGTGGATAATATCAGTTACGATTTCATCAGCAAGACCCTGGTATATCCATCCTTCGGATTTACACGCGACTTGCATTGCTGGCAGCTGAGTTTCCGTTGGCAACCAGATCGTGGCACCTACGAGTTCTTCCTGGGCGTCAAACCAGGCACCCTCGACTTTGTAAAAGTGCCTTACCGGAGAAACATCTTCGATGCACAGCTGTAGTTACACTTTAATGGAACGCTGAAAAATCTGCCCGCCCGACTGCAATCTGTATTGATATTGTCCGGGGCCGATATACCAGTCAGCCGGCCTGAACCGGAAGGTATAAGCGCCGCGGTCTTTGTATTCATTAACTAAGGTTCGCAACAAATGACCGGCCGTATCCAGGATTTGCAGCCTTACAGGACCGTCCTGCATCATAGCATATTTGATTTCAATAGCGTTGACATCATCCGGATGCGGATTGTGCCCCAATAATGCGCATTTATCATTATCGCCCAGCGTTGGGGCAATAGCCGGCACCAGTCCATTGATGGTTGGATGTTGTTGCCCCAGAACAAAATTTACCAGCGCCGGATCATTGCCCATCCAGTCTTGCAATATAGTGCTGTACACATCCCGGAAGTCTACGCTGAACTGCGGATCTCCAAACGGATCAGGGCTGCTCAGATCCTGATATTGGCCCACAAATCCGTTCCCGATTTCACCACCAAAGAGCATCATGGGCGTACCCCAGCCATGATCGGTGCCCAGGGAGGCATTTTCATAAATGGTTCTACCAAACTCGCTGAAGGTCATACCCAGTACATTTTTAGGCAAATCCTGATTCCCGCCGGCGCCCAGATCGTCGTAGAAAGACTTCACAGCCTCTGACAGATTGCGCAACAGGTTTAAGTGGAAATCCAGCTGCTCCGCATGGGTATCAAAACCTCCAATGTGCACCATATACACTTTGGTCCCCAAATTTCCTTTGATCAGTTTGGCAACAATGGCCAGTTGTTCTGCCAGGTAATTATCAGCAGGGTAGTTCACCTGGTTTTTACCTCTGGAATATGCCTCTTTGATGGTTTCGGCGTACCGGAAGGCTGCATTGGCCGTTTGCCTGACGTATGCAAGTTCCAGCTCTCTGGGCGCATTACCCAGCAGAGCGGTGTCGTACAATTGTCCGGTTTGTGCAATTTGATAAAACTCCTGTGGACTACTCACTGCCAGAGCCATGTTGGCAGATTCCGCCCGGAACACCAGATCGGTTTGTACGCCTATCTGAAGGGCAGGCGGAACGGTGGGAGGAGTTTCCAGAAATGCTGCATACTCATTATCCAGAAATCGGCCCATCCAGCCGGTATTCACCACCACGTCGGAATCGCTGGCAGAAGCTACAATATCGTAAGACCTGAAGTGACTGTAGTTTGGCTCCGGATAACCAACATTAAACAGAACCTTCATCATACCATTATCCCACAACGGTTGTAAAGCATTGGTTGCCAATGGCATACCATATTCCTGGCTCAGCGCCCAGAGATTATTTTCCTGGATGCCAATGGTTGGTCGCAGGTTGTAATAGTGAGCATTACCCCGTTCAATAATGGTATTTAAACCATCATTTCCGCCATCAAGGCGAATCAGCACTAAAATACGGTCGTTTGCGCCATTGGCCAGCGAGGCCATCAATGGTGTGGGTTGAAACGCCTTCAGACCGATATTTCCCAGCAGCATGCTACCGGCGCCTAGAATACCTGTTGCAGAGAGAAAATCTCTTCGGCTCCAAAGCTGGTGTTCCCGGTTATGCGCTTCACCATGTTGACGCATTGCGCCATGTCTGGGATGTTCCTGATATTTTTTCATATGAATAAACGGCAGTTGTTAGAAAGGAACCCAACTGGAGTAGAGCTTGTCCAAATTTCTATTTGAATAAGCACTAAACCAGTTGAAACTCAGGTAGTTTGACCAGATAATACAATAGATTGACTATCTGGTATGGCGCTTCATCCCAGTAAAGATTCCAGGAACCATCCAGGTAATAATTTTCGGGTATTCCGGATTTAAAGTAGATCACGGCAGATTGCAGGTGTACAGGATCGAGGGTTTGTCCAAGAAAATATTCTACAAGTGCTGCGGTAATCAAATTTGGGTCATTGCTATCGTTGGTCAGGGTTTGAGCAAGTGTGCGCAGGCTCTCCCGGCTTTGGTCCTGGGTAGTTAACCAATAAGCCACAGCAGAACTGTAATTCCATCGGGCAGTGAGTGTGCTTTCATTGATCCAATTCCGATGCCCTTTCCATCCGGCAACGTTGGGCGGATTGAATATTTCCTGTCCGAGCTGGTAAGACCAATAGCCTATGGCATTCCACCGATCTTCTGCCACTTCACTGGATGGCACACGGGCCATTTGGTAAAGATTAAGCATAGATTCCAGCGGAGTTTTATGTCTGGCACACATAAAGGTCTCGTCGAAGAAGTGCTCGCTTTTAAACAGTTGTTTAAGCATGGGCAAAATTTCCCAGTTATTATCCCTGAAGGTTTGCGCCAAACCTGCAACCACTTGATTATCAACTTGTTGATAAATAAAATGTTTATATAACTTACCGGCAATAAAATGGGAAACCTGATCTGCACGGGCGCTGAAAATAAGGTTATGCGCCGTAGTAAAACTAAAATTGGAAGTCTGCCCAAATACTGTTTTCGGAGTATTATCGTGCAGGTTTGGATCAAAGTACGGTGGATCACAGAGGTATCCGCTTGCCTGCCAGCCGGTAAGCGCCTTTGACATTTCCACGATATCTGCCTGAGTATAACCATTACTCTCTCCCATGGTAAAGAGTTCCATCAACTCCCTGGCGTAGTTTTCATTAGGCTCGCCAGCTACACTCAGGTTGCCGTTCAGATATACCAGCATGGCCCCGGTTTTGCCCATTTCTCTGGCAAAAATCCTGAAATTGCCAAAGGCGTAATCGTGAATCATGGAATAATACGCCCACAAGTAAGCGTTACAATTGTACACATCCAACTCCGTCACAAAGTGATTGTGCCAGAACAGGGCCATTTTTGCCCTAATCCCTTCATCCAGCATTTCGCCGAGCCAGCGCCTGCGCAACTCATCGCGGTGGATGAATACCAGATTAGGATCCGGGTTGTTAGCATATTCATCCATGGTCCAGCCACCCCAATAAGGCGGATCAGGTGGGCCCAGATCTGAGGCGGTATCCAATAATTGATCTACCAGGTCTCCAGGCGACATTTGAAGTCCTTGCTGGATTTGGTCAATTGTTGCGCCAAATCCCAATCTGCGATATAAATGCGCAACCCGTCGTGCGTTCCAGGGCTTGGCAGCAGTAGGCACATACGGCATCAATGGATCTTGCATCGTTGGAACCTCTTCCAAAAGGCGATCTGTACGAGTAGGCATGCGGTTGGAGTGATTTTGACGCAAGGATAATAAAGATTTATGGAAATAAAGAGGCTGTTAAAAAACTTTAGACAGCTCAGGAGTTAAACTTGCATGATATAATGTTGTAATAAATACAAAAACGCGCCTGCCCTGTAATTTACCAGGCAGGCGCGTTAAATATTATCTTGGGAGAACTTATTTACCCATTAATTTGGCAACAGTTGCACCAATTTGTGCTGGAGAAGCTACTACATGGATACCATTTTCAGCCATGATTTGCATTTTAGCAGCTGCCGTATCTTCTGCACCGCCAACAATAGCGCCTGCGTGGCCCATTTTGCGACCTTTTGGAGCTGTTTGACCGGCAATAAATCCTACCACAGGCTTTTTATTGCCATTGGCACGGATCCAGCGTGCAGCTTCTGCTTCCAAGCCGCCGCCAATTTCACCAATCATAACAATCCCTTCCGTTTCAGGGTCGTTCATAAACAACTCAATAGCTTCGCGCGTGGTGGTACCAATGATCGGGTCGCCGCCAATACCAATAGCTGTAGTGATACCCAAACCTGCCTTTGCAATCTGATCAGCTGCTTCATAGGTAAGAGTGCCGGACTTAGACACAAGGCCTATAGGGCCGCGTTTGAACACAAAACCGGGCATAATGCCCACTTTTGCTTCATCTGGAGTAATAATCCCCGGACAGTTCGGACCGATCAGACGTACACCCTTATCTGCAATGTAAGCTTTGGCACGAACCATATCCTGTACAGGAATGCCTTCCGTGATGGCTACTATTACCTTGATTCCAGACATTGCAGCTTCGATAATAGCGTCTGCCGCGAAACCTGGAGGTACGAATATAATGCTGGTATCGGCGCCGGCTTGTTTAACGGCATCTTCTACCGTATTAAAAACCGGCCTGTCCAGGTGCGTTTGCCCGCCTTTACCGGGTGTAACACCGCCCACTACGTTAGTGCCATAGGCAATCATTTGTTCTGCGTGGAAAGTACCTTCCTTTCCCGTAAAACCCTGTACGATGATTCTGGAGTGTTTATTAACTAAAACAGACATTGTTGGAAAACGATGAACGATGAATATGTTGAATAGCAAACCGGGCCAAAGCAGTTGTTACCTTCCCATGTCTACCATTATTTTTCTTCCTGAATAATGAACACCTCTTCATCTGAACGTTTCATGTAGTAGTGCTCACGGGCAAATTTCTCCTTGGTCAATTCAAAATCTTCTGCTTCCTCCTTGGCCTCTTTGATCTTTCCCTGATAATACGAACGATCAAGTTCCAATTGCTTCTGTGCCCGCCAAAGCTTCCACTGCGTCCAAATGCTGTGACGGTCCAGAAATACCATAATGAAGAAAAATATTACCAAAGTCAGGTAATATTTGTTCTGCAATGGTGCAGGCAATCTGCTCCAAAGAGCTTGCCATGGAGTGGAAGAAAGCGCCATGTGACACGCGATTTATGAATACGACAAGGATGGCCTTGCTTAATTCAGGCTCAAAAGTAGCATTTCCTCAATGGCTCAGCACTAATCTTACAGCACTTCTTTTCAAATCTTCCAAAACTAAGCTTAAACCAGCTTGTCAATAGCTTCGCTCAAACGACCAGCAATCTCCTCGATTGTACCTAAGCCATTGATATTCATGCTTTTATTCTGCTTGGCGTAATAGTCAAAAACTGGCGCTGTTTCACTGTTGTACACCGCAATCCGTTTACGAACAGTAGCCTCATCGTTGTCGTCTGCACGGCCAGAGGTTTGTCCACGCTTCAGGATACGACCAACAATTTCCTCCTCGTCTACAACGAGCGCAATCAAGCCGGACACTGCTGTACCCATGCTGGTGAGCAGGGCATCCAGCGCTTCAGCCTGAGGAATGGTACGAGGGAAGCCATCAAAAATAAATCCGTTGGCATCCGGATGCTTTTCAACCTTATTCCGCAACATACCAATAGTGATACTGTCTGGAACAAGCTCGCCTTTTGCCATAAAGGCCTTGGCTTCTAGTCCCAACGGCGTATTATTTCCCATTTCATAACGGAATAAATCGCCGGTACTGATGTGAACCAGGTTGTATTTATCAATCAAAAATGCGGCCTGTGTTCCTTTACCGGAACCTGGAGGGCCAAAGAGTACAAGATTCGTCATAAGCAGTCGTGATACATTCTCAAAACGCAAAGTTAGAAACGCTTAAATCCATATACGCATAAATAAAAATGGATTTTCAAATTAATTTATTTACTTGAATTTAATAAAAAATAGAAATAAAAATAAACAAAATACGATTTTAACCACATAAAAAACTGAATATACAAAAGACTACTCCCCCTTTTTCAGGAAAAATCCCGGATCCGGTACCGTTCACCATAGGTGGTAATCCATTCATGCAGGCGCCATACATCTTCTGTACGGAAAAGCCTGGTTCCCGGATTTAAGGTAGTAGCTGATCCACAGGCCACGCCAATTTGTACCATTTCCTGGAAACTTTTCCCTTCACTCAAAGCCCATACCATCCCGGCTACCATACTATCCCCCGCGCCAACTGTGGTTTGTTTTTTAACCATAGGCGCAGGAACGTGCTCTACGCGATCCGCAGTGACCAACAACGCACCTTGGGCGCCTAATGACACCACAACAACCTCACATTTACCCATGCTGATTATATTGAGTGCAGCGTCATCCACCTGGTTCATTTCCAATGAAGTTTTTCCGGATAAAGCACTCAATTCCTGTAAATTTGGTTTCAATAAATACAAACCCTCATCCGCAGCGGCTTGTAAAGCCTTTCCTGAAGTATCTAAAATAAATTTGGCATCAATCTCTTTGGCAAAGGAGGCTACCTTTTCGTAATACGTTTCCCGCAATCCAGGAGGCAAACTACCACTTGCAACCAAATACCGGGGCTTCAGTCGGGCAATTATGTCGAGGCACTTATCTGCATCCTGCTCAGTAAGAGACAAGCCAGGCATGGTAAACCGGTATTGGGCATTGGTAGTACTTTCTCTAACTGCCATGTTTTCCCTGGTTTCACCAACAACTTCAAATCCATTTATACTAACTCCTTCCTGCTCCAGCAGATTACACAACACCGTACCATTTTGCCCGCCATATGGGAATACTGCAATGGATTCTCCACCTAGTCTCCGGATTGCCTTTGATACATTTATCCCACCTCCACCTGCGTCCACCCGCATCGGACTGCAACGCAGTTTTTGCTCAGGAATCAACTGTTCTACATCCGTGCTTTTGTCTAATGCCGGATTTAATGTGAGAGTAACTATTTTGGTCATAAATAGACAGAATAATGGTTGGCGAACTTTTGGTTGGGGTGAAGATTGGCCCGGGTAAAAATACAGGCATTTTTACCTTTGCCTGTATTGGATAACAATATTGGTTGTATCCAGCAGTGCCAAGGCATTAAACATAACCTGATTGCGGGTAGTATGTTGCAGGCGCATGGAGAAATAAACTTTGGTCAATATGGATTTTTTCAGAAACAAACGGGTTTGGATTACAGGGGCCTCCTCTGGTATTGGAGAAGCGCTTGCTATTGCTTTGGCAGAAAAGGGGGCACATCTCATTCTTTCTGCCCGTAACGAAGTAGAAACGAACCGGGTGGCTGCGGCCTGTTTGGAAGCCGGTGCTGCGTCCGTCATGTTTCGTCGCCTGGATCTGGAACAACATGAGACCATTCCCGAAATTGTTTCAACTACCCTCAAACAGGTTGGAAAGATTGACATTCTGATCAACAATGGGGGCATTTCACAGCGATCTCTGGCACTGGAAACTTCTCTGGAGGTAGATAAAAAATTAATGGCCGTCAATTATTTCGGTACAGTTGCGCTTACCAAGGCCATTTTGCCCAACATGATGATGCACCAGTTAGGGCATATCGTAACCATTACCAGCCTTACCGGTAAATTCGGCACACCCTACCGTTCAGCTTATGCTGCATCTAAACATGCACTGCATGGCTTCTTTGATAGCCTTCGTGCTGAGTTACACGACGCTCAAATCAAAGTAACGTTGATCTGTCCAGGATTTGTTCGTACCAATGTCAGCAAAAATGCCCTTACCGGATCCGGCGCTAAACTTGGTACCATGGATGAAGCCACTGACAAGGGTATGGATCCGGCCAGACTGGCATCTAAAATCCTGCAGGCGATTCAGGAGGGGAAACAAGAGGCTTATTTTGGTGGAAAAGAGGTACTGGGTATTTATTTGAAGCGCTTTTTCCCGGCATATTTTGCCAAAGTCCTGCTGAAAGCTAAAGTAAGGTAATCCCTTCTCCTTATTTTTATTACCCAACTCTGGTGGTTGCAAACAAGCGACGGATGCTGTAGCGACCGCCGCCTTTGCCTATGAGCATGAGTAGGCCGCCAATAATGGCAAAGTTTTTCATGAACATAATGCTCTCCTGCCTAAGCTCCAGGTTGGTATGTGTATTCCAAAAATCATGAACGATGAGGGTTACAGGTACCCAGTAGATCAATAAAAGTATGGAGCCCAGAGTGGTTCTATACCCAATCAACACCATCAATCCTCCCAGGGTTAACAAAAATATTGCTCCATAGAGCAGAAAATCCTGATTCCATGTCAAACCATGCTCCGACATAGTTCTTTTGGCTGTTCCAAAGAACATAGTCGTATCAATCGCTTCAAAAATAAAAATTGCTGAAAGAAAAATCCGGCCAATCAAGTCTGTTATATCGCGCATAATCTGTGAGATGTCTCGAAAGCTGCTTTGAACTTTTGAATGAGGTTCCTGAAAAAGTGCGCGAAGATAAGGATTTGAGTGAATGAGTGGGTGAGTGAATGAGTGGTAGGCCTGGGTGAATCACAGTGACTAATGACAATGCTCCCTAATTCACTCAATAAAAAAAAGCCCCCCTCCTCGTACAGGAGAGAGGCCATCCCAAAAACCGATTTTAAAGTATGATCTTGTAAAATCGATTGGTGGTCAATATCGTATGGAGGCAGGCTTTACTTTTCAGTTGGCTCGCGTGCCCATAAGTTAC
>DATGWL010000089.1:0-16715 GCA_035299505.1 Saprospiraceae bacterium
CCCCAATGCAACGCCCCTCCCTCTTCAATTATGTACTCATGTAATCGTCAATCGTAAATCCTACAGCTCTTTCACTTCCGACACCAATTTGCCAAGCATTTCTTTGGCATCGCCGAAGAGCATTTTAGTTTTAGGGTGGAAGAAGAGTTCATTTTCAATACCGGCGTAACCGGCGCGCATACTGCGCTTCATCACAATCACATTTTTAGCTTCCCATACCTTGAGAACAGGCATGCCGTAAATAGGGCTGCTTGGATCATTTTCTGCGGCCGGGTTTACAACGTCGTTTGCGCCTACAATAATCACCACGTCAGTATTGCTCATAGTTGGGTTGGCATCTTCCATTTCCACGAGTTTTGGATATGGCACGTCTGCTTCAGCCAACAATACATTCATGTGGCCAGGCATACGACCGGCAACCGGGTGGATGGCGAAGCTCACCTCCACTCCTTTTTCTTCCAGTTTCTTTTCCAGTTCGTGGCAAATATGCTGTGCCTGAGCTACAGCCAGGCCATAGCCTGGAACAATAACTACCTTACCGGCATAAGCACACAGAATGGCTGTATCCGTGAGGGATATTTCTTTTACTGTTTGATCGCCTGCTGCTCCTTTGGCGCCTGCAGCACCGCCACCACCAAATGAACCGATGATTACATTCAACAGAGAGCGGTTCATGGCGTTGCACATCAGTACTGTAAGAATGGTACCGGCTGAACCTACCAGAATACCGCCCGTAAGCATCACCGGATTATCGTACAGGAAGCCGCCAAAAGCCGCGGCCATACCCGTCAATGAGTTCAACAAGGAAATTACCACAGGCATATCGGCGCCGCCGATGGGCATAACGAACAAAATGCCGTAAATAAAAGATAAGCCCAGAAGAATCCACACCACAGAATGGCCCAGCATTTCGGGCTGAAGCACTGCAATACCCAGTACAACAAAAATGAGCACCAGGAGCAGCAGGTTGAGGTAAGTGAGGAAGCTAACCGAGATATCCTTGATTTTTTCGTCAAGTTTGCCGTAAGCTATCATACTGCCGCTGAATGAAACCGAGCCAATGACGAGCCCCAAAAAGACTGTCAACAGATAGCCAGATGAGCCGTGTGGATGCGCGTTGTATTCAACGATACTGATAATGGCTGCGCAAGCGCCGCCCATGCCGTTAAAAAAGGAAACCATTTGCGGCATGGCGGTCATTTTAACCTTCATGGCCATCATCCAGCCAATAACGGTACCTACCCCCATAGCTGCAATAATCCAGGGGATATTGCCAATTGGTTGACCGTCTTTTTGGTGGAACAATATGGTTGCGAGAATGGCAATACCCATGCCGGCGGCGGCTACCAGATTACCCTTGCGGGCAGAATCCGGGCTACTCAGTTGTTTGAGGCCGATAATAAAGGTTATTGAACCAATAAGGTAAGAGAGTTCGAGTAAAAAGGTGGACATAAAAAGGTGGGCAATGTGTTTTAATGTGATCAAATTGGCCAATGAAGAAACAGAGGGATTGTTTTCCGCAATCTTCTTCCTGACCTGATCAATCACTTCTTTTTCTTAAACATTTCGAGCATGCGGTTGGTCACCACAAAACCGCCTACCACGTTCAGGGTGCCGAGCAATACGGCGATAAAACCCAGGGTAAGCGCGAGGTAATCATCCGGACTGGCATGGCCCATCACGATGATGGCGCCAATAATTACTACGCCGTGAATAGCATTGGCGCCGGACATCAGCGGAGTGTGCAGGATGGCAGGCACATTGGAAATTACCTCCACTCCGAGCAAAATGCTGAGAATGACGATGTAGATAAGGTCTTGATTTTCAAGAAAAAAGTTAGCCATATTGGTCAAACATTGAACTGTTATGCAAAACTAGATTTACTTTCCCTGCCGTCGAATCTGCTTATGCCATCAGGTGTTGTACACGTTGGCAAAAGCGCTTTCGATTGCCGCATCGGGAAGTATTTGTTTCAAATGGTGTTTCAGGTGCTCCACATAATCCTGCATGATAAATGCCAGGGTAAAAGGCTGGGAGCCATTGATAGAAATCGTATTGGTCAGGGTTGATTCCGGGGCGTGTCTGATAACATGTGCCAGATGCCGGTTAAAGGACTCCCAAAAAGCTACCAGGTTCTCCCAATTCGCGGTTTGGTATTGTTGAGAAGACACCCAAAAATCCTGCGCATACCCCACAAAATCCAAATGACTATCAACCTGCATGGTTCTCACAAACTTATGCTGATTGTTGCTCGCCGAATCAAGTAAATGACCCAAAATTTCCTTTTTAGACCATTTCCCCACCGGTTTAACAGCAGCTACATCATCGGGAATTACCCTCAAAAGCGGCAATACCTCATCCAGAACAGTCAGTAAAGCATCAGCAGTTTGTTTCATATTGATTGATATTTCACTCACTCTTTCACTCACCCCCCCATCACTGTTTTCACCCTTTCACTCACCACTTTCCCTTCGTGCGCCACACAGGTAGCCGCCACAATATCGTCTTCCCAGTTAAGCGTCAATTCATTTTTGATCAGGATAAGTTTCAGGAAGTTTACGATGTTCTTGCCAAACATAACACTGGCATCTTTGGAAACAGTACCCGCCAGGTTAGAGTCGCCAATAATAGTAACACCGCTTACCTGAATGGTTTTGCCGTTTTCCGTTGCTTCACAGTTGCCACCGGTGGAAGCAGCCATGTCTACCACTACAGCTCCGGCTTTCATGGCTGCAACGGTTTCCTTACGGAGCAATACCGGCGCTTTGCGACCCGGAATTTGTGCTGTGCAAATAACTACATCAGCGGCTACAGCTTTTTCGTGAATCAACTGGGCCTGACGTTGTTTGAACTCATCCGACTGCTCTACGGCATAACCGCCAGCCGCTTTATCATCTACGGCGCCTTCCACTTCCACGAATTTTGCCCCGAGCGAAAGTACCTCTTCCTTGGCAGCCGCACGCACGTCAAATGCCTCTACTACAGCACCCAGACGTTTGGCCGTTGCAATGGCCTGAAGGCCTGCTACCCCAGCACCCAGGATAAGTACTTTAGCCGGCTTGATGGTGCCTGCGGCAGTCATAAACATAGGAAAAAAGGTGGGCAGATGCGCAGCGGCAGTCAACACAGCCTTATAGCCTCCTACAGTAGCCATAGACGACAATACGTCGAGCGCCTGTGCGCGGGTGCTGCGCGGAGCCATATCCAAACTGAAGCCTGTAGCGTTGGCTTTCAGCAACTGCTCCACAGCTTCTTTGTTGATGAGCGGGTTAAACTGACCGATAACGATCTGGCCTGCAGCAAGTTTGCCAACAGCTGCTGAAGAAAGGGGGTGAATTTTCACCAACACTTTCGCGTTTTTCAGTATAGTATCAGCATCAGCAATTTCCGCGCCGGCAGCTTCATAGGAAGCGTCGTCAAAAAAGGCAGTGGCGCCAGCGCCACGTTCTACCATTACTTTTGTTGCGCCCAGTTTCAGAATGGCGGAGATGGAATCTGGGGTGACGGCTACTCTTTGCTCGCCGTCGGCTTCTTTCAAAATACCAAGGGTCATGAACGGTGGTGATTCGTTGTAATAATAGTTGTGTGGATAATTTGGCGGCCCGAAAGTAGTATCTTTTCCAAAAGATAAAAATTCTTTCCAAAATTTGCATCATGGAAATTACATTTTATACCGTCAGCACCCCGGATCAGGTACAACAAATTCTGAATCTCCAAGCCTTAAACCATGTTTCATCGGTTTCCCCGGCAGTGGCACAGGAACAAGGTTTTGTGACTGTGAAGCACGACCCGGATGTGCTGCAACGCATGAACCTGGAAGCGCCCAGTGTCATTGCATGCGATGGCAACAAGGTGGTGGGATATGCCCTGGTGATGCCTCGTTCTTTTGCAGCCTACATACCGATACTCCAACCCATGTTTGATTTGTTGGACACCCTGTCCTGGAAAGGTCAGGAACTGAAGGATCATACACGATGGTTTGTCATGGGCCAAATTTGTGTAGCGGAAGGCTACAGGGGCATGGGTGTATTTGATGGCATGTATGCCAAAATGAAGGAAGTATGCCGTAAGGATTACGATTTTGTTATTACCGAAATTGCAGAACGCAACACGCGTTCCCTGCGCGCGCATGAGCGCGTGGGATTCCAAACCTTACATACCTTTTCAGATGCTGTGGCGAATGAGGATTGGAGGGTAGTAATCTGGGAGTTTTAGCCTCCTTATTCCGATTACAACTTCAGGTATTACTCTTCGTTGTCAAACCAAACCTTGTAATACTTTTTCCCTTTATCATCATCAAAGCCCCGCTCAATCAGATCCCGGCGACCGTGCACGTAAATATGGAAGTTCTTGTCGAGCTTTAAAACGCTCTTGAACACTTTGGATTCCTTTTTTACGGCCTGTGTACTGATATCAAATTTATCTTCCAGCGGAATGGCATATGCCCGGGCGTATTCGTCGCGGAATTCCTTGAATGCCTCACGTTGTTCTTCTTCAGGAAATAGTTGCTGGGTAAAATCCTCCACTTCAAAGAGGTCGTTCTCCTTGAAATACTCACCGGACCGGTTCAGCAAATCAATGGTTTCGGTGCGGTCGAGCCCGAACTTATACGGGGCTTTCTGGCTGATGAATTCGCTGGCCAGGCTAATATGGTGCCGGGTATTGAAGTAGTGGTCTTCGATGGGACGAAGTCGCAAAAAATCATCTTTCCAAAAGGAGCGTTCTTCCTTTTTGGTAACGGTATCCACGGCGCAGACACGATAACCTTCTGCTTCATCCAGGTTAAAAATAACGGCTGCTACCTGGAGTTTGCCGGTAGGAATGCCTTCCAGAATATTCAGGGTAAAAGACTCGGCTGTGCGTTCAGTTTTGAAAACGGGATCCTTCTGGTCCACTTTCCACAATCCAATGGCGGTAGTTGGCTCGCCCTGCAACATCAGGTCTTCAAAATAAGCCAGGAAGAATTCGCCGCCCTGCACCTTGGGATTTTCGCAAAATCCGTACAGCATTTGCGTCAGTTTGGCTGCTTGTTCTGCCATGGATTCCGGGTTGCTGAAAATTTCCATACAAGCCTGATATACCAGGTGCTGACTCACATCTTCTTCGTGGTGGAAATAGAAAAATTCCTCAGTCTTTTCGAAAGGCTTGAGGAATGAGGTGATGAGCAACTCCTCGGCTGCATCATGCACCGGCATAAGGGTGTGTTTGGGGATCACTACCCCTTCATATCGGTTTTTATTGCCAACCCAGGTGGCAGCAAAACGGGCTAATCTGGTTGCTGAAAAATCTATCATCTGGCATGTTAAACAGCCTCCTGCGACTGCTTTGGCGCAAAAATACCAAACTACCATCCCCAAGCATTCAAATCAAACAAATAGTTTTCCACAAATTACAGAAAAGCAGGTTCTTTGCCCCTTACACCGCAAACCATCCACCATCTCCCGTGAAAATTGCCATTAACACCCGTTTTCTGCAATCAGGCCAGCTGGAAGGCTTTGGCTGGTACACGCACGAGATCGTACGACGCATAGTGTTGGCACACCCGGAGGTGGATTTTTTGTTTGTATCAGACCGGCCACTGGAGGAACAGTTCCTGTACGGGCCCAATGTTACAGCGCTTGTATTGCCACCAAGGGCCCGTTTTGGTCCGCTCTTTTTCTGCTGGTTTGAGTGGTCGGTGCGACGTGCCTTGCTCAAGCACAGGGCAGATGTATTTTTTTCTCCGGATTCCATGTGCAGCTTGTTCTCCCGGGTGCCTACCGCCATGACCTGCCATGATTTGGTGCCGCTTCATTTCCCAGCACAAGTTCCCTGGATACATCGGTACTATATCCTGTTTTTCCTGCCGCGTTTTCTGCGCCGGGCAGAACAGGTAATCACGGTATCCAACTATGTACGTCAGGATATTATTCAAACCTGCCGGATTCCGGAAAATCGTGTTCAGGCTATTTACAATGGCTGCAGGGAAGGCTTCAAACCGCTTGAAGAGTTTGCAAAATTGGCTGTTCAGCAACAGTTTTCGGAAGGTCAACCCTATTTTTTTTACGCCGGGGCAATACACCCCAGAAAAAACATTCACCGGCTCATTCAGGCATTTGATTTGTTTAAATCCCAAACCGGCGCCCCGCATAAACTTCTTTTGGCCGGACGTTTCGCCTGGAAAACAGGAGAAGTCAGAGATGCCTGGGAAGCTGCCGAGCACAGGCACGACATCCTTTTTCTGGGGTATATACCGGAAGAAGACCTGTACAGGCTAACAGCAGCTGCAACCGCGCTGACCTACGTTTCTATCAGCGAAGGATTCGGTTTACCCATACTGGAAGCAATGTACTGCGATACCCCGGTAATGGCAGCCAATGCGTCCTGTTTGCCGGAAATTGCCGGAGATGCGGCCCTGCTGGTAGAACCTCTATCGGTTGAACATATGGCCCAAGGCCTGGAACAACTCGCTTCCGATGCCGGCTTGCGGCAATCGCTCATTTCAAAAGGTCGGCAACAACGAACCATGTTTTCCTGGGACCAGGCAGCAGAGGAAGTGTTTCAGGTGTTGAAGGGTTTGGGGGGAGTTTAGGGCATTTTAGTCATTTGGGGTCATTTGGGTCATTGGGGTCATTTAGTAGCCATTTGGGTCATTTAGTGGTCATTTGGGTCATTTAGTAGTCATTTGGGTCATTTAGTGGTCATTTGGGGTCATTTAGTAGTCATTTGGGTCATTTAGTGGTCATTTGGGTCATTTAGTAGTCATTTGGGTCATTTAGTAGTCATTTGGGTCATTTAGTAGTCATTTGGGTCATTTAGTGGTCATTTGGGGTCATTTAGTAGTCATTTGGGTCATTTAGTAGTCATTTGGGGTCATTTGGGCCATTTAGTGGTCATTTAGGGGCATTTGAATTGAGATACCAGATTTTGACTTACTTAATGCCCCCAAAGCTCCTTAAATGACCCAAATGTCCACTAAATGACCCCTAAATGACCCCTAAATGACCACTAAATGACCCCTAAATGACCCCTAAATGACCTAAATGACCCCTAATGCCCCCTACCCCCTAATCACTGCTTAATCAAAGCAAAATTCAACCCCACAATAAACCGCGCTGGCGAGTCGCTGAATTGGTATTGATCGCCAAAGAAAGTCATGTGATCACCCAGCTTATTGAAATTGCCTTCGTAGCGGAAGTCGAGCGACAACCGTTTGAACCCGATGTTCAAACCGCCTTGCCAACCCCAGGTCATTTGTTTAAAGCGGGCTTCATAGCCGTCAATATCTGTCAATTCTGAAGTTGATTTCAGGAAATAGTGTCCTACAGGGCCCGCATGCAACCTCACCGGACCAAGCTTGGCGCCAAAGAGGACCGGAATATCCAGAAACTGATATTTTTCATTTTTGATCACCTCTCCCACGCTGGATTCGCCCACTACATAATCAGTGCGGTTGGAGTTGAACGTAACCTCCGGTTGTACAAACAATCGTTTACCAAAACGCAGGTATCCGCCAAACTGGGTGCCAAACTGGCGACCGTCTAAACCGATGTTAAATCCGCCGTCGCCGTTGCCGATATTGATATCATCGGGATGATTCAATTGGGTATGCATACCGGCTTTCAGGCCCATGGAAAAAAACTGCGCATGTGCAATCTGGCTGAAGAAAAGGCAAAACAAAGCAAAAATCAGATGTTTCATAACGGGTTGTATAGAATGGTTGTGTTGTGTGAAAGGATAAACGGGCCATTTCTTTACTTCGTGTCTGAACCATGGTTTTGCCTGCCGGATTAACCCTTTGGTAACGATTGACTTAACGCCTTCATAGGTTTTAAGCGCTGCGGAAGCAACTTTTATCCAGGAGAAGCCGGAAGTCGCTACCTTTGTTGCTTTGTTATGGACATTCAAAGTGCAGTATTTGTATCCAGTTACCCTAAGGAAAGCGCATGCCCCAAGGGTGGCCCGCCTGAGTTTGCCTTCATTGGCCGGTCGAATGTGGGTAAATCTTCGCTGATTAACATGCTCACCGCAAGGAAAGGACTGGCCAAGGTGTCGGCTACGCCTGGCAAAACCAAATTGCTGAACTTCTTTCTGATTAATCAGCAATGGCATTTGGTAGACTTGCCCGGTTACGGCTACGCAAGGGTGTCGAAATCAGAGCGCAGAACCCTGGAAAACATGATAACAGGGTACTTTCAGCGCAGAACTGAGCTGTTCTGCGCCTTCGTATTGATTGATTCCAATATCCCCCCTACCCCAATAGATCTGGAATTTGTAAACCAGCTTGGCGAGTTGCAAGTACCCTTTGTATTGGTCTTTACCAAAGCCGACAAACCCGGCGCCAAACAATTGGAAGAAAATATTGCTGCTTTTTTGCGCAAACTTGCCGAGACTTGGGAAACTTTGCCTCCACATTTTGTAACCTCCTCGGAAAGAAGAACCGGCAGGGATGAACTGCTGCAATTCATCCAAAATGCCCTTAAAAACCAATAGTTGGCCGATTTACCCCAACAACACGATTTTACCTGCCACACACTTTGAGTAAGGAAGTTAAAATATACCCGCGCATCATTGAGCGCATTGAAGACTGGCCGATATACCGGCTCAGTAAAGATCGTGCAGAGTTTGTGCGGCAAATTGATGAAGCCACTTTTCAGCGCATCGTTGGCAAGCATCGCAAAGATTTGTCGGATGTGCTTTCCAAAACCATCTATCAGGAACGTATCCGTATCAAGGAAGACCCCTGGAAGGTGGATCCACCCAACGATCGTTCTTTCTGGAACCGCATCAGTAAGCGACTCATCAAAAAAAGTCTGGACCGCGATGATGCGGAAGCCCGTGCGGAAAACGAGCAAATCCTGCGCAAAATCATCCATCGCTACTCTGAAGAAATTGTTGGCACTTTTCAGATCAGTACGTTTCGCTTTGCCCAGCGTTTCCTGACAGCCTTTTTTAACCGGATATTCAATGCCGCTGTTGGCCGGAGCATCAGGGCCATGTTTCGCGGTAAACGCAACCTGTTTGAACGCCTGAACATTGTAGGCGATGTTGAAACAGTACGCTCGCTATTCCAGCATGGCACCGTAGTGGTGGTGCCTACCCACAACAGCAATCTGGACTCCATACTGGTAGGTTATGCCATGGACCAAATGATGGGACTGCCCTCGTTCAGCTATGGCGCCGGACTTAATTTGTACAATTTCGGACCGGCAGCCTATTATATGAACCGTTTGGGCGCATACCGGGTAGACCGTCGTAAAAAGAACGGGGTGTATCTGGAAACACTCAAAACCATGAGCCGCCTGAGTATTCAACGAGGAGTGAACAGCCTCTTTTTTCCTGGCGGCACCAGAAGCAGAAGCGGCGAAATTGAAACCGACCTGAAAATGGGATTATTGGGTACAGCGGTGGAAGCCCAAAGAGCCATGGTCATGCAGCCGGAATTGAGCAGGCCCAAAGTATTTATCGTCCCCCTGGTCATTTGCTACAATTTTGTGCTGGAAGCACCTTTCCTGATTGAACAACACCTGCGCAACACCGGTAAGGAGAACTACCTGCGCCTGCGCGATGAAGGCAAAAGTGTTCGCAGCTGGTTCCGGTTTATCTGGCGCTTTTTCAGTACCACCAGCGATATTACACTCAGCGTGGGCCGACCTATGGATGTGTTAGGCAATTTTGTGGATGCTCAGGGGAGAAGTTATGACCGTTACGGCAACCAAATCGATATCCGGGAATATTTCATCTCTAAAGGTGAAATTAATGAGGACCGTCAAAGGGAAGAAGAATACACCAAATTGCTGGCAGAAAGGGTTGCCCACCGCTATCTGGAAGAAAATGTGGTACTAACCAGTCATTTGATTGCCCATGCGGTGTTTGAAATGCTTTCACACCTCAATCCGAAGCTTGATCTCTTTGGCATTTTGCGTTTGCCACCTGATGACTATCTGTTTCCTTTCAGGGCAGTAGAGGAAGTGGTGGAGCAAATGCAAGCCAGGCTTTTAGACATGGAAAGCCACGGAAAAATCAAGCTGGCCCCTGAAATGCACCTCAGTCCGGCTGAAATTGTGCGCGATGGTGTAAAAAACCTGGGCATTTACCACACCGAAAAGCCCCTAATGTTTACGAAAGAAGGCGATATCGTTTCTTCAGATTTCCGGGTTTTGTATTTCTACCATAACCGCCTCAGCAAGTACAACATCCAAAAAGCCGTACACTGGAAAGCAGAAGAAATCGAAGTCCTCAAAGTGGAAGACTGACTACCTTTGCCCAACATTTGACTCAATCCTATCCAAATATGCAGTACGAAATCGTACAAGTGGCCATCGAACATGGCATTGCTACCCTCACCATCAGTCGTGAAAAAGCCCTAAATGCGCTCAACCGTCAAACGCTGGACGAACTGAGGCATTTTTTTGAAGACTACGGCCCTTCCATCGAAAATCTCAAAGGCGTTGTAATCACTGGAGCAGGCGAAAAAGCCTTTGTTGCCGGTGCAGACATCACGGAATTCAGCGGATTAAGCGCCACTGAAGGTCAGGGCCTGGCCCAGCGTGGTCAGGACATTTTTTTCCTGATTGAACGTTTTCACCGCCCGGTCATTGCGGCGGTAAATGGTTTTGCTCTGGGCGGCGGCTGCGAACTGGCCATGGCCTGCCATTTGCGCATAGCCGGTGAAAAAGCCAGATTCGGGCAGCCTGAGGTAAACCTGGGCCTGATTCCAGGTTATGGCGGCACCCAGCGTCTTATCCAATACATTGGCAAAACCAAAGCCATGGAGCTGCTACTCACCGCAGATATGATGGGCGCTGAAGAGGCGTTCCGACTTGGCCTTGTCAACCAAATTGTGCCTGCCGGCGAAGAGGTTGCACGAGCCAAGGAAATGCTGGAGAAAATAGCTACAAAGGCGCCTTTTGCCATCAGCAAGATCATTGAAACGGTGAACGCTTATTTTGAAGATGGCGAAGACGGATTTGGCAAAGAGGTATCTGCATTTGGCGAATGTTGCGGAACGGAAGATTTTATTGAAGGCGCCACCGCATTTGTAGAAAAAAGGAAGGCTAATTTCACCGGGAAATAACCGCAATTGAGTACTTTTTGCAGTTTCTTTTGTCGGATAGCTTGCATTTCAAAAAGTCGGCATACTTTTGTGTCGTTCAGGACTGTCCAAAAAACCTCATCCACCCGCTTAGGATTTCCTGCTCTATACTTTTCCTTTTAATCCGCCCACTTTTAAAGTATGGCAAAACCGGCAGATTCGCCTCATAGCGAGCCGCCGGTTTTTGTTTTATCCCCCATTCCTCTGCTCACATGACTTTCGCTGATCTCAACCTCAATCCACCCCTTCTTAACGCGCTTGAAGACCTGGGGTTACAAGAGCCAACTGTTATCCAACAAAAAGCTTTTTCCGTAATCATGTCTGGTAGAGACGTGGTGGGTATTGCCCAAACGGGTACCGGAAAAACCTATGCTTATCTCCTGCCTCTGCTGCGTCAATACACCTTTTCTAAACAAAAAGAACCCCGCATCCTCATCCTCGTACCAACCCGCGAACTGGTGGTACAAATGGTGGAAGAAGTAAAAAAACTCAGCACATACCTGTCGATACGGGTGGAAGGCGTGTACGGCGGCACCAATATCAATACCCAAAAACAACTCGTATCTGAAGGGTTGGACCTGCTGGTAGCCACACCGGGGCGTTTGCTGGATCTGGCACTGACCGGTTATCTGAACCTGAAATTCATCAAACATCTGGTTATCGACGAGATGGATGAAATGCTCAGCCTGGGTTTCCGGGCTCAGTTGCTGCGCGTATTTGATTTGCTTCCCAAAAAAAGGCAAAACCTGTTATTCTCCGCCACCATGTCAGAAGATGTGGATGACATGATTAACGAGCACTTCCGCGGCCCGATCCTGGTAGAAGCCGTGCGGGCAGGCACACCTCTGGAACGCATTGAACAAACCTGCTATCAGGCGCCTAATTTCTACTCCAAAATCAACCTCCTGGCCCACCTGCTTGAGCAGGATGAGAGCATGCAAAAAGTGCTGATTTTTGGACCATCCCGGCGACTAGCGGACCTGATTTACAACCAGTTAGAGGAAAAATTTGCGGATCAGTTTGAGATTGTACACGCAAATAAATCTCAGAATTTCCGTTTGAATGCAGTAGCGGCTTTTGAAAAAGGCTTGCGCAGGGGTTTGATTTGTACAGATGTACTGGCACGTGGACTTGATGTAACGGATGTAACGCATGTAATCAATGTAGACACACCGGAGGATCCGGAAACCTACATACACCGCATTGGCCGAACCGGACGGGCGGATAAAGATGGTAAGGCGGTGTTGTTCACCACAGAGGCCGAGCAGCCGCAAAAGGAGGCCATCGAAACACTGATGGGCCGCAGCATACCGGAAATATCCTGGCCGGAAGAAGTGGAAGTTTCTTTAAAACTCATTGAAAGCGAGCGCTTCCATGTACCGGAAGTAAAACTCAAATTACGCCCTAAACCCACCGGTGCGTTTCATGATAAACTGGCTAAAAACAAAAAGGTGAACAAGGGCAATAAGACCAAGCACCTTCGGGATTTGAAGTATAAAAAGCCTAAGTCTAAGGGAAAGAAACGTTGAGTGGAGGTTTCTCTTTTTCACCACTTAGGCACTAAGGGCACTTAGCCACTACCTGATAGCTAAGTGCCCTTAGTGCCTAAGTGGTGAAAAACCCTACCTATACACCTCCACTTCACTCAACAACGGCATCTGAATATTGGATGCCAGAATAGTTACCCGAATCCTACGGGCTTTTTGCTCTTGGAATTTCAGCATTTTCCGTGCTCCTATTGTAGTAGATCGCGCAATTTCCACCCACTTATTGCCTTTTTTTACCTCTACTTTAAAGGCTGAAATGTGCTGCCCTTCCGGGATATACTCCCTCAATATCATGGTGCTGAATTTTTTCCTGCGGCGCAAATCAAATTGCATCTCATGCGATAAAGCTACCCGTTCGTAAGTCATCCTGTCGCCATCATTCAGAGAGCTTACTATCCTTTTGGGCGTAAACAGACAAATACGATGCACCAATTCACGTTTCCGGCCGCGCAGAAGATTTTTCTGAAAACTTTCCCGGATCAGCCTACCTAAACCTACCAAAGCGATGGAATCCTGTTCATGTATAAGCCCCCTTCGATCGGGAGGCACATTGAGAATGAGGTTGGCTCCGCGCCCAACCGAATGCTGGTAAATATCAAATAATTGTTCCGGCGTTTTCACCCTGGTATCCTCCTCCGGGTGGTAAAACCAGCCCGGTCTGATAGATACATCGCATTCTGCCGGTATCCAGTGCGCACCACGTACGTTACCCTGGTTGAGGGTATCTTGCGGCGGGCCTCCGGCGCCACGCTGGAAGCCTGCAGTATCCAGGGTACACCAATTGGTTTCGGTTCTGATTACACCCTCTTCATTTCCTGCCCAACGACATCCCGGTCCGATATCACTGAATATTACTGCATCTGGCTGCAAATTGGCGGCAATTTTTTCAAAACGGTGAAAATCATACACCTGTTTTTTACCGTTCGGACCTTCGCCGTTGGCGCCGTCCCACCAGATTTCAAACAATGAACCATACCCGGTTAATAACTCGGTGAGTGTATTAGCATAAATATCATTGTATTCCGAAGTGCCATATTTTGGATGATTCCGATCCCATGGGCTGAGGTAAAATCCGAGTTTCAGACCATGTCTTTTGGCTGCGTCGGAGAGTTCCCGCAGTACATCGCCTTTACCTCCCTTCCAGGGACTCTCCCGTACGGTATGCGTAGAATACCTGGACGGCCAGAGGCAAAATCCGTCGTGGTGTTTGGCGGTAATAATCAATCCTTTGGCGCCAGCCTGTTTGGCAATACGACACCATTGATCGCAGTCCAGAGCGCTGGGCTGAAACAGATCTTCCGTTTCCGTACCGTGTCCCCATTCCAGGTTAGTAAAGGTATTAGGACCGAAATGCAGGAAGAAGTAAAACTCCGTATCGTGCCATTCAAGCTGGGCTGATGTGGGTTTGGGAAAAGACTGCGCCTGTATCCCAATACAGCCGGTTAAAAGCAAACAAATGGCTAAAAAGTATTGCATATAATCGTGATTTTCAAAGATTGAGGAGCAAATATGAGCAAACAAGTTGGACAATAGGAGCCAAGCCAACGCTTTATCCCGGGGGTTAAATTTTGTTGTGCTATATTCGCCCAAATTTAACCTGACAGCTTATGCGTTCCGCCATAATTATCCTGCTTTTGCTCCTGAATTTCATTCCTTCCCAGGCCCAAAATGTAAACACCACCTTCCGGTCGAAATTGACCTACCCGGGTCAGACACTCGCCAATGTTTGGGGATATGTTTCCCGCGGACATGAGTATGCCCTGGTGGGCGGCGCCCTCGGATTGATCATTGTAGACATAACCAACCCGGATGCGCCGCAGCAAATTGTACAGATTCCTGGTCCAAACAATCTTTGGAAAGAGATTAAAACCTACAGCCACTATGCCTATGTAACCAGCGAAGGCGGCCAGGGGATTCAGGTTGTTGACCTAACTGAACTGCCAGGTTCTGTACTACCCTGGAAATTTTATAAGGGCGATGGCGCCATTGCCAATCAACTGAATGCCATCCACGCCTTGCATATTGACGAGAAAAAAGGTTATTTATATGCCTGGGGCGGTAACCTTTTTGGCGGTGGCGCAAAAATTTTTGACATCAAAACCGATCCATGGAACCCCAAATATGTGGGTAAATATGATGCGCTGGGGTATATCCACGACGGTTATGTAGACAACGACACCATGTACAGTGGCCATATATATGCGGGTCAGTTTGCCGTGGTTAACATGGCCGACAAATCCAATCCGGAATTGATTAACACGCAGGGCACTCCAGGTGCGTTCACACATAACACGTGGCTGGCCAATGATCGCAAAACCCTTCTCACCACCGATGAAGTGAACAATTCCTTCCTCACGGCTTATGATGTGAGCAATCCGGATGATATCAAACTGCTGGATAAAATACAGAGTAATCCAGGTACCAACAGCATGGTGCACAATACCTATGTTCGGGATAACTGGGCCGTAACCTCCTGGTACAAAGACGGCTTTACCATTGTGGACATCACCCGTCCGGAAAACCTGGTTCAGGTGGGCAACCACGATACCTATCCGGGTGGTGGTGGCGGCAGCGAAGGCTGTTGGGGAGTGTACCATAATTTCCCCAGTGGCAACATCATTGCATCCAATATCAGCGTAAATGGGGCCGGAGAGCTCTGGATTGTTACACCTAATTACGTACGCGCCTGTTATCTGGAAGGTACCATTACCAGCGCTATCACAGGCTTGCCAATTAACGGCGCCACCATTCAAATTGTAGGCAGCAATCCCAACACACAGGAATCTTCTGCCGTAAACGGCCAGTATAAAATGGGGCAATTGGCCGATGGTTTCTTCAAAGTTCAGGTTAGCCGTTCCGGCTATCAGACCTTCGAAACAGACGTCCTGTTTCAGCGTGGTGAAGTTGTTTTTCTGGATGTAGCACTGTTTCCTAACGGACTGGTTGACCTCAATGGAACTGTAGTGCGGCACCTTACCGGCGATCCTGTGGAAGGCGCAACTGTATGGCTGTACTCCGGTGCAAGTTCTTCTTCTGCTACCACAGATGCCAACGGCAGCTTTGCTTTCAGCAATATCATTCGCGGCGCCTACAACATTGCTGCTTCTGCACCTGATATGAGCATGGGCATTCTGGCCAATCAAAGTATTGTAACCGACTCTACTGTTACAATCACATTGTATCCTACGTTCCGCAAAGAAGAGGTTGGCGCAACACCTCACCAACTGCTGGACCAGATGAAGGTGCTGGAAAATCCTTTTGCAACCGAAACCACCTTGAAATTCCACGCTGGCACAGCCAATAGTCGACTGGAAATCAGCAACGCTCAAGGGCAGTTTGTACAGGAAATTCAGGTAGATCCTGGTATTGGACAGGTAAGACTTGGAGCTCAATGGCCTTCTGGCTTGTATTTGGTGCGTTTGGTTGAGGGAACTGAGGTTGTTTCCGTACAAAAATTGATCAAACAATAATTCGTCTGATTTTAAGGTAAGCTATGACACCCCTGGCTGAAAGAATGCGCCCTCAAACCCTGACCGACTATGTTGGGCAACAACATTTGGTGGGAGAAGGCGCAGTGCTTCGGCAGGCTATTGAGCGGGGCAAAATCCCATCCTTCATCCTTTGGGGGCCACCAGGGGTTGGAAAAACAACCCTGGCGCAGCTCATTGCCAAGCTGCTGGAAAAGCCTTTCTACCAGCTTTCGGCCATCAATGCCGGAGTAAAAGACATACGGGAGGCTATTGAAAGCGCAGACAAACAAAACCTTTTCCAGCAAAAAGGCGCCATCCTGTTTATTGACGAAATCCATCGTTTTTCCAAAAGTCAACAGGATGCCCTGCTGGGTGCTGTGGAAAAAGGCATCGTTACCCTTATTGGTGCAACCACCGAAAATCCATCTTTTGAGGTTATTCCGGCATTGTTGTCGCGCTGCCAGGTGTATGTACTACAGCATCTTAGCAAGCAAGAACTGATTGGACTGGTGCAGCGCGCCCTGGAAAAGGATGAGTGGCTCAAAAGTCTTGACATCCGGATAGAGGAATACGACGCCTTACTGCTGTATTCCGGAGGAGATGCCCGGCGCCTGCTCAATGCCC
>DATGWL010000090.1:0-130296 GCA_035299505.1 Saprospiraceae bacterium
AAACACTCGCACACTCTAACACTCGCACCCTCAAACCCTCGCACCCTCAAACCCTCGCACACTCAAACACTCGCACACTCGCACACTCAAACACTCTCAAACTCAAACACTCAAACATGTCTTTACTCGAAAAATACGATATCCCGGCGCCGCGCTACACGAGTTATCCTACTGTTCCCTATTGGGAAACAGATCAGATGGAGGAGCAGGATTGGATGCGTGAGGTTGTCAGGGTTTTTGAAAAGGATCGCAGGTTGAGCCTGTATATCCATCTGCCGTTTTGCGAAAAATTATGTACATATTGCGGCTGCAACAAACATATTACCCGCAACCACGCGGTAGAATCGCCTTATATTCAATCAGTATTGGCGGAGTGGACCATGTATTTGGAACATTTTCCGGAGAAACCGGTGCTAACGGAGTTGCATCTGGGTGGCGGCACGCCTACATTTTTTCATCCGGAGAATCTGAAACATCTGGTTCAGGGGATTTTGGGGACCGTGGAAATAGCGGAAGATCACGAATTTAGCTTTGAAGCTCACCCTGCCAGTACCACACGGGAACATTTGGAAACACTGTACGACCTGGGTTTCCGACGCATCAGCATTGGTGTACAGGATGTGGATGAGCATATTCTGCGGGTTATTAATCGTTTCCAGACCATTGAAGAAGTCAATTTCGTTACGGAAACGGCCCGGGCTTTGGGCTATCATTCGGTTAATATGGACCTGATTTTTGGACTGCCGTTCCAAAAGCAGGAACATATCATCCATACCATGTCTCATATCTGCCGTTGGATGCCGGATCGGATTGCTTTTTACAGTTATGCGCATGTGCCCTGGCTGAAAAACGGACAGCGGGCTTTTGATGAAAACGATTTGCCGGATACGGTTTCCAAACGGGCATTATATGAAACCGGCAAACGAATGCTGGAGGAGTTGGGTTATCACGATGTGGGCATGGATCATTTTTCCCTGAGCACCGACGCGTTGTATCAATCTGCTAAAACTGGTCAGTTACACCGCAATTTTATGGGGTATACCCCTTTGTTTACACCCTTGAGCATTGGGTTGGGGGCTTCTGCCATTGGCGATACCTTTACGGCCTTTGCCCAAAATATTAAAACAGTGGCTGAATATGAAGCTGCTGTGGCTGCTGGTCGTTTTCCATTACAGCGTGGCCATTTGCTTACGCAGGAAGATCAATGGAACCGTCAGCATATCCTTAACCTCATGTGCCGATACCGGACTGCCTGGTTGATGGAAGATTCGCGGGATCTGATTTTAGCTCGTTTAACAGAACCCGTTGCCGATGGGCTGGTGGAAGTAGGGCCAGAGGGAGTAAGGGTGACGGAAAAAGGAAAGGGTTTTTTACGGAATATATGCCTGGCTTTTGATGCGCGTTATTGGAGCAAGGTGCCCAGTGGCAAGGTATTCAGCCAGGCAGTTTAAACTTACAATCATGTTGATCATTATAGCTGGATTGCCAGGAACCGGGAAGACTACCATAGCCAAGGCTCTGGCGGCATTGACCGGGGCTACACACCTCAACAGCGATGTGATCCGCAGTCAGTTGGGGCTAATGGGGCAATACACGGCAGAGGCTAAACAGCATGTGTATGACGGGTTGTTGGAACGCGCCGGCGCGGCACTGGCTGCAGGCAAAACGGTCATTGTAGACAGCACGTTTTACCAGAAAAGTATTCGGGAGCCGTTTGAAAAACTGGCAAATGATTGTGGTGTTGCAGTGATATGGGTGGAAATACAGGCTAGTGAACGTACCTTGGAGGATCGCTTGCGCAAGCCACGGCCAGACAGTGAAGCGGATTTTGCAGTATATGAAAAAATCAGAGATCAGTTTGAGCCATTGCCGGAAGAACGTTTAATCCTGAACAGCGAAATGGAAACCCCGGAAAGTGCCGCTAAACGAATTCAGCAATATGTTACATGAATAAAGAGATCGTACACGAGTTGGTAAATCAGGGCCTCTTCCCGGGGCCAGCCACGAGTGTGTCTCTGATGGAAACCCATATTTCCTGGGTTGTTTTGACTGAACAATATGCCTTTAAGCTTAAAAAACCTGTTCAGTTTGACTTTCTGGATTTCAGCACCCTTGCCCAGCGCAAATATTTTTGTGAGGAGGAATTTCGCCTGAACAGTCGGCTGGCGCCGCAGATGTATATTGGTGTGGTTCCTGTTACAGAAAAAGGTATAGGCTCAAGTGAAGGAACATTGCTCGATTATGCAGTACAAATGCATCGGATGGACAACCAGTTTGAGATGGATAAAATGCTGCTGGAAGGGAGAGTGACAGAGCAGCATATGACAGAGCTTGCCCAATTGCTGGCTGCATTTCATAAAAATCACAGGCTACCTGCTGACCATGCCTACCTGCCGGAAGCCGATATTCATGATTTTGCCGACCTCTTTGCCTTTAAGGAAGATTTGTTTGCCATCTTATGTCCGGATGCTGCACACTTATTGCATTCCTGGGAAAAAGCGGTTCCTGCATTTCTTGAAGCACAGACACCACATCAGGCGCATCGCTTAACCAATGGTTTTTGGGTTGACGGGCATGGTGATTTACATTCCAGAAACATCTTTTTACCACCTGAAAAGACTCCGGTGGTGTTTGATTGTCTTGAGTTCAATCCGCATTTGCGCCAAACAGATGTGCTCAATGAGCTGGCTTTTTTGTGTATGGATCTTGAGTTTTATGCACGTGAGGATCTGGCAGAAGTTTTTTTAACAACATATGTTCGGGAGTGGACTTGTTTTGAAAGGTTGGAAGATGACTTACTGTTCACGTATTTTAAAGCGTACCGGGCCAATGTCAGGCTAAAAGTGGCGCTGTTAGGTTTGAGACAGCATGCCGATGAAGAACTGGTGAAGGCAGCAAGATCCTATTGGGCCTTGCTGCGGCGTTATATGCTGGATTTGGTTGGTTTTTGATCTGACCCGGGTGACTACAATTGGCACGTGGCATGACTTTCGTCATCAAATACATAAGAGCATCCGGCCGACCTTTACACCAGAAATCAAAAAACCTGATAAAGCGTGATTATGGAAAACAATGCAGTTCAGTTTGATTACAGAGTGAAAGCGGTGCAGAAGGAAAACCGGATTTCCACTATTACTGCTGCAGAGGTTGAGACACCTGTGGAATGTGCCACACCTCCGGAATTTCCACATGGAATTGCAGGAGTTTGGTCGCCGGAAACCTTCTTTTTGGCAGCTGTAGCAGGTTGTTTTGTAAATACCTATCAGGCTTTAGCCGATCGGTTTAAGATGCAGCCGGTTTCCATAGAATGTGAAGCAAGTGGCACGGTGGCGCTGGTAGATGGCAAGTATAAATTTACCGGTGTAATGCTGAATCCGATGATCACGGTGGCCAGTTATGAGGATGAAGCCAAAGCATTGACCATTATTGAAAAAGCGCACAAGTACTGTCTGATATCCAACTCGATCAATTGTCCAGTATCCGTTTCTGAAAACGTGATGGTACTGGTATAAGATACAGCGTTTATGTAGTTTTTAGATCCATCCATTTCATTTCCAGGCTCGCAGGGTTGTCCTGCGAGGCCTGGGAATGGGTGGGAACCTTCTCCGAAGGCCTGCAGGCAATTGTGTTTGCGGGCATTCTTTTTTTTGCCAAAACCCAATTTCCTCCCATGCGATTACTGTTTCTTTTTGGGCTAATGTGCACTGGTATAACCATGCTCCATGGTCAATTTGTTTGTTTTTCAGATTCTACTACCATTTACACCTTCGAAGGTACCCGTGTGCCACCAATGGTAGGGGAGGCCAGTTTTTCCTACGGGTCTTACAGGGTTATCGTGGGCGGGAAGTTTCTGGACACCAATCATCCGGAAGATGAAGCCATTTACAACTGCGATATGCTGGTGTTGGATCATGCATTGCAGAAAACGTATGTGTTGCCATTGAGTTATTTCCCACCTTTTATAGACGATCAGTTTGCGGGCATGAATTATGCCTACACTATGGAAAATGATACTGCATATATACTGGGCGGTTTTGGATTTGACCTGGCTAAAGGGTATCAAACAACCTTTCCAACCTTTACCATTTTTCCGGTAAAAACCTTGATAGACAGTGTTTTGCAGATGAAGGATTACCTGGGGCTCTTTCAGGTAGTGGAAGACGATAAACGACTGGCCATAACGGAGGGTACGTTGGTAAAAATTGGCGATTACTTTCTGGTATACAACGGGAGAGAAATTACCCCAATAGAAGACGAATATACGGATTGCCTGATGGTAAATGAATGGGATTTTCGGGGGCAATTGCGCAAGTTTACCTTGAAAAAAACAGAGGGCTATCTGGAAGTGGATGAGTATCAGATATGCAATACCTCCAAGGTATTTTACCAGTGCATGCCTGATACCTGGAAAAAAGCGCCGGCCAGGGTGTATGAACTGGATAAGCAGTAAAAAACGGGGCTAAAAGGGCCAAATCGGTATGGCTTTAACCATAACTTGATCCAATTCCCGTTTTTTGTTCAATTTAGCCGCCTGAATCAGTCTCAATCCTCCTTCATGCGGATACTTACCCTGCTCTTTTTACTGCTCTCCGGAGCTGTTTTTGCCCAAAAACAAGACCGTTTTCCTGCTGAATCTCTGCAGATTACCTGGGAACTCGTTACCAACCAATACGAAAAATCTGGTCAGCATCTGGCGCGTTTTACCCTGCTAAACACCCACGCCAAAATGGCCTTCCCGGCCAAAGGCTGGACCATTTATTATAACGGCAACCGCGATGTGGCAGGTGTCCTGTCAGGAAGCGGTTTGGAAACCGGACGTATTCACGGCGATTTGTTCCGCCTGGCTCCCGGACCCGATTTCAAAGGGCTGGCGCCAGGTAAAAGTCTGGTGGCCGATTGTGTGGGCGATGCCTGGATTTTCAATATTTCGGATGCGCCGAGCGGCTATTATCTCGTTTGGGAGGATACGCCAACTGTTTCGCATGCGCTCACGCAGGTGAGTGCAAAACCTCCGGCTACCCTGGCTGATTTTAAACGCAGTGCTGATGGCCCGGAGGATCAGATGACTCCGGAACGTGTTTTTGCCCAAAATGCAAAAATTACGGATATCCCTGCGCAACAATTGCCCCTTGTGTTCCCTACGCCGGCATCTTACACTGCCAAACCGGGTTTTTTCAAACTGGATGGGTTATTGGCCATTGCTGCAGAGCCTGAATTCCAGCAGGAGGCAGTTTACCTATCCGGCGAGTTTAGGATGTTTTTAGGCCGGGCCTTGCCGCTGGATCCAACCAACCCCAAAAGCATCCGGTTAAGAAAAGATGCATCGCTTCCTGATGAGGCTTACCGCCTGGAGATTAATGCTGATCATGTCAACATAGTGGCGGCAGGATCAAAGGGCATTTTTTATGGTATTCAGTCGCTGAAACAGATGTTGCCCCTGGAGGCCTGGAATTCGCCGGTTTCCATCATAACTATACCCTGTGCGGAAGTTCGGGATCAACCCAGGTTTGGCTACAGAGGAGTACACATGGATGTTGCGCGCAATTTTCAGCGCAAAGAGCAGGTGCTGCGCATGCTCAACTGGATGGCCTTGTACAAGCTCAATACCCTTCATTTCCATTTTTCCGATGATGAGGCCTGGCGAATAGAAATTCCCGGGCTGCCGGAACTGACCTCTCTGGGTGCAACCCGAGGGCATACCCTGGACAGTAAAGAGCATCTGCCGGCTACATACGGTTCAGGAGGAGATGTACGCAACCCGCAAAGCGGCTATTATACCCGGGAAGATTACCTGGATATTTTGCGGCATGCTAAAAAATTACACATAGAGGTGATTCCGGAGATTGAAACACCTGGCCATGCACGTGCTGCCATCAAATCTATGGAGGCCCGTTACCGCAGGTTAATGGCAGCTGGCAGGACATCGGAGGCGCAGGAATACCGACTGGCAGATCCGGAGGATCATTCGAAATACCTTACGGCACAGTATTATACAGATAATGTAATGTGTGTGGCATTGCCCTCTGTGTACCGCTTTTTGGAAACAACCGTGGATGCCTTGATGTCTATGCACCGGGATGCAGGAATGCCTTTGAAAACTATTCATATGGGGGGCGATGAAGTGCCGGTGGGCGTGTGGGAGCAATCGCCGGCGTGTCAGGCCCTTTTACAAAAACTGCCACGGAATGAGTATCGGGGAATACCGGACTTGTGGCAGTATTATTGGAAAAATGTGCACGAAATGCTACAAAAACGTGGGTTGTTTGTGTCGGGCTGGGAAGAAATAGGCATGCGGGAAACCATGCTGGATGGTCAGCGTAAAATGATGGTTAATCCGGGGTTTGCCAATGCTCATTTTCGTACGTATGTGTGGAATACCGTAATAGGCTGGGGATCCGAAGATTTGCCATACCGCCTGGCCAATGGCGGGTATGAAGTGGTTTTGTGTCCGGTGTCCAACCTGTATTTTGATCTGGCCTATGAGAAAGATTTTGCGGAGCCAGGCTATTACTGGGGAGGTTTTGTGGATGTAGACAAGCCGTTTTATTTCATACCCTTTGATTATCTGAAGAATACCAAAGTGGATCGCTTTGGCAATCCTGTTTCGCCGGAAGTATTGCAGGGCAAAGACCGGCTGACAGATTACGGTAAAACAAACATTGTGGGCATACAGGGGCATTTATGGAGTGAAAACATTCGTACCCCCGAGATGCTGGAGTATCTGGCTTTTCCAAAGATACTGGGCTTGGCAGAACGAGCCTGGGCGCAGGATCCGGATTGGGCACGTGAAAAAGACCCGGATAAGGCGGAACAATTGTATCAAAACGCCTGGAATGTGTTTGTCAACGTGCTGGGTAAACGGGAACTACCGAGGCTGGCAGGTTACCAGGGTGGGGCCCGTTTTCGCATACCTACGGTTGGCGCAAGGGTAACTCAGGGCAAGGTAGAGGCCAATGTGATGTTCCCCGGATTGGATATACGATATACTACGGATGGCACTGAACCGACGCCTACCAGTATGAAATATCAGGAACCACTGGAACAAAAGGGCCGGATAAAATTCCGTGCCTTCGATCAGAAGGGCAGGGGAGGGCGTACCATTGAGGTAGAGAATTAATACTTGCAATACCGTTCAAAGTGGGTAGTTTTGCCCAATAATCCGCCCTTTATGGCATCTACGATCCGACAGAAAGAATTTGCGCATTTTAAGTGGATTGACGTTTGTCAGCCCACGCAATATGATCTTTCCCAGCTGGCACAGGAATACGATCTGGACTATTATCAGGTACGCGACAGCCTGGAGCCCGGGCATTTGCCTAAAGTAGAACATATGTCCAGGTATCAGTTTTTAATCCTGCGGGCTTATACTGCCAGCCCGGAAGATCGGGTAACGAACGTTAATGAGCTTTCCAATAAAATTGCCTTTTTCTTCAACGAGCACAAGGTGATTACAGTACACCGTGCGGACTTCACCTTTTTGGAGGAGGTAAATTTGCATTGTGCTTTCGCGGAAGAACTGGTGCTGGAAATTATCCGGAAAATGCTGGATACCTTCCTGCCGCCCGCGGAATTACTGGGCAGGGAAATAGATGAGTTTGAGCAAACCATTTTCATCAAGGATTACACCCGCATATCACTGGAGGACTTATATTATCTGAAAACAGAGGCCAGGGTAGCTAAAAAAATCCTACAAATCACGCAAACCGTGGTCAATCAGGTAGATGTGCAGGAACGCTCCCGCTCTTCGATGCAAGATATTAGGGATCAGCTACTTAGCCTGATACTGGTGTATGATGAAATGACAGACGACGCCACCAGTTTGCTCAATACCTACCTTTCTGTGAATGCTCAGAAGAGTAATGATGTGATGCGATTGTTGACAGTGTTTTCTGCCTTTTTCCTGCCCCTTACCTTCATTGCGGGCATTTACGGGATGAATTTCGATATCATGCCTGAATTGCGGCATCCTTATGGTTATTTCATTACCCTGGGTTGTATGCTGGTGATGTCGCTGGTTATCTACTCCTGGTTCCGGAGAAAGCATATTATGTGACGTTGGACTATTGGACGTTGGACTTAAACTTTTGGATATTGGGCATGTATGAACAGTGTTATAACGCGGCTGCTCATCAATCAAGTCCAACGTTTAATAGTCAAACGTCCAGACTACAAGTCTTTTCTTCGGAAGACGCGAACAGCCATGAGTATAGGTATTAGGGCCCATGCGGATAATACCAGGGCTGCAAAGGCGATACCCCAACCGGTACCTAAAAATTCTCTGAAAAGCGCCCCGGTATATCCCATCAGGGCGGAAATATCCATTTGCAATAAAACCACTACTCTGCCTAAATCAACAGGATTCAGCGCGATAAAAGCCAACATAGCTTTTTCCAGAGGATAATCTGCAAAACTAAACATCAGGAAAAGCACCAGGGCATCGTACAATAGGGCAAAATAAAACCAAAGTAAAAGTGCCACACCTATGCCACGGGCTTTATCGCGGGTTAACACGGAGGCAAGGAGGGCAATGGCCACAAAACTTACCGATAAGGCAACAGCAACCAAAATGAGGGTAATGCCTGTGGCATTTGGGGCAAAGAGCATAACCGGGATGCCAATGCCTATCAACACAGCCAGGGTGAGAGCGCCTGCGAGTCCCAAAAATTCGCTCCAGATCAGTACACTTCTCCGAATGGGTTGTGCAGCCAGCAGTTCAATGAACTCTGTGGCATTGTAAAAATGAATGGTGGAAAAAATAATGCTTACCAAAGGTGTTACAATCAGGACTATGTTGAGCAGGCTGACCATTCCTTTGGTGGCCTCACCGCTCAGATTGAATAATCCAAATGAAACGGCCAGCAGAAACAAGGTGTACCCAATGACCATCCTGTTTTGCAGGATATCGTACAGGACATATTTGACAATGCGGAACATGGGTGTAAGGGATAAAAGTGAGCTGGTTTTAGTGCGCTTGCTTGCGCATGATGCTGGCCAGCGCGCGGTTTAGTTTCTCTTCTCCGGTTTGGGATTTTAATTGGGCAATGGGTTGGTAAAATTGAACCTGCCCGTCTATCAGGTAAAGCACATCTGTAGTGAGTTCTTCCAGATCACTCAGGATATGAGATGTTACCAGAATTAATTTCCCTTTCCCTTTTTCCGCCAGTACTTTTTCTTTCAGGATCTCTGACGCCAGTGGATCCAGGCCTGCAGTAGGCTCATCAAGCACCAGTACTTCCGGATCAAATAAAAATGCCAGGCATGCACTCACTTTTTGTCGTGTACCACCGGAAAGGGTACGCATAGCTTTATGAGCAAACTTGTCTACCTCGTATGCTTTGATTAGATCATCGTCGAATTCCTTTTGGCCTGCGCCACGAATTTCCCTGATCATATCGAACACCTGACCAACCCGCATGTGGTCCGGGTACCGACCGATTTGAGGCATGTATCCGATGTGGCGACGGTAATCCCAGGTGCCAAGTATTGGCAGATTATGCAGGGTAAGGGCTCCACTATCTGGAATGACAAGCCCCAGTAAACACTTGATAAAGGTGGTTTTGCCCGATCCATTGGGCCCAATCAAAGAAACGGCCTGCCCGGCCTGCATAGTAACACTCACCTGATCCAGGGCTTTAAGCTTGCCAAATGATTTGGAAAGGCTGCTAGATTGTAACATGACTGTAGACGTTGGATATTAGACTGTTGGATGTGGATATCAGACTGCTGGACCTGATCAAAAGAAGTCAACCTGGTTCACTCCCTACAGATCAAGTCCAGTGTCCAGCAGTCTGATATCCAACATGCTATTTAGGTAACAATACGTTGTCGATGACGTGAATAATGCCGTTGCTTGCTTGAACAGTGGCTACCACATTGGCGCCATTGACGGTGATTTTACCATCTTTAACTCCGATCGTAACGCTGCCGCCGTTGGCCATGGAGACAATTTGACCATCCGTAAACATTTCTGGTTTGTACACAGCTACGGCCACGTGGTATTGAAGAATATCAGCCAGTGCATCTTTTTTATCGGGCTTGAGCAGTCCTTCAACCGTGCCGGCAGGGAGTTTATCAAAAGCCGCATTGGTTGGGGCAAAAACGGTGAACGGGCCTGCATTTGACAATACGTCCACCAGTTCGGCGGCTTTAACAGCCGTTACCAGTGTGGTGTGGTCTTTACTGCCAACAGCAACCTTTACAATGTCTTTTTGAGAATCATTGTCTTGAACGGAGGATTGACCACCATCTGCAGCGGCTGTTTCAGAAGTAGTTGTAGCAGCCGGAGTGTTTCCGGAACATTGACTGAGCCCCATCAGGCAGATCAGACTGCAGGCCAAGGGAAATAAAAAGTTGAGTTTCATACTGTTGTTGAGTTAATGATGAACAGAACAAAGCTGCCCGGTCCTGTCTTCCAGGCAGCAGGTTACCAAAGGATTGGTTGCATAACAGGAGCATCATCCTTTAGCATTTCAGGTGTCAGTGACGGAATGATTTTCTCCGCTTTATCCAGCAGGTAAACCATAAAACTGCGCATCAACATCAAGCCGTAGGGCATGCGTTCCACTACTACCGCATACAGGCTTACCGGACGAAAGGGTACATCCCCGATTCCATCATGATTCAGATCGTAACCTTCATAACGGTCCCAATAATTGCTATCGAACGTATTGAGTACCAGAGAGCCATTGGTAGAAACATCAAATGAGTTTCCCATGAAATTATTCTGTCGAACGGTATTGGCATCGCAACTGGCCTGTACGCGCAATGCCCAACCATTTTCCTGGAAAGTGTTTTGTTCCAGTGTAATCCTACTGGCACCTTCCATGTAAACTCCGGCTGAGTTTCTTTCAAAACGGTTTTTCCAGATATGGCTGTCGGAAATGTCTTTCAGCAGTAATCCGTAGGCGCTGCTTCCCCAGTTAAAGCCAAATTCGTTTTCTGTCATTTTTACCTGACGGGAGTACATGACTGCCACCCCAGCGCCATTGTGGTGAAAGCGGTTGTGGTGGTAATGGTCGTTGTGGGAAAACATGAAGTGCAGACCATAACGAAGGTTTTGTTCGCTGTGGTTATACCTTATTTCAGAATCTGTTACGAATTCAAAGTAAATGCCATCACGTTGGCCGCTCAGGTGATTCCCTTCCACCATAGCCCGTGCGCATTTCCATAAATGGATGCCGTTGCCGCTGTTTTGCTCTTCTTTGATGACTCCCTGCACCTCGTTGCGGGAAATCAGGCAATCGTTCGTGTTGGATAAATAGATACCGAAGGTGCAATCCAGCACCCGATTATTGATGATTTTTACTCTGTCTGAAGATAGTACCTTGATTCCAGCCAGGTCGATGGTGCTCAGTTGTCCGCTGTTGCGAATCTCCAGGCCCTGGATGAGCACATCTGAAGCGTTTACTGTAATGATTTCACAGTTACGCAGTCCGTCAAGAACCGGAAATCCAATGCCAATCAGGGCAATAGGTTTGTTGACGGTAACATTCCCTTCTGCATAGAAGCCCTCGTGTACCCAAACGGTATCGCCTGTTTGAGCCTGTTCAAGCGCCTGGTGAATATTGGTTAAGGTTTGACCCGGGCCAACATGCCACCCATTGGCAGCTGCAAGCCAATGGGTGAACAACGTATGAATAAAAAGAAAGAAATATCGCATCATGGACTCCTGAGTAATATCCCTGGAGCCGTTTTGCGACCCTCAGGTAATGAGTTAATCGTCTTCCTGTTCTTTGGCGTTTTCCGTTTTTGCTCCACCTGATTGATTGAACCAGCCAGCCAGACTATTTTTTTGTTCCGGGCTCAATTGGGCTTCAGGATGCATCCAGGTATAGCTGGCCATGGGCATTTCGCCTTCCTGGATTACTTCGGCCACTTCTTCGAGGGCTTCCGCACGGTCGTTTGCCGGGAGTTGGCCAATGGTGGAAAAGTTAAGGTGTTCACGTCCCTCGCGCACGTGAGCAGAAAGCCACCAGGAAACCGGGGCAATCTGACTATACCAGGGGTAAACAGTTTCGTTGGAGTGGCAATCATAACAGGCTGCCTTCAACAGCCCTTTGATTTCCTCCGGTGGATTGGTAACCGCGCGAAAATCCAGTTGTGCATCCGTTGCAGGATTTGTTTGATTTGGGCGAATGAATTGGATCAGGATGAACAACAGGCCCAAACCGCCAATGACTTTTTTCAACATGTTGCAAAGTTTTATTGCAGAATAAACGCTATAAAACCTTGTTTTATGGGCCAAATTGGGGTGATGTTGCTCAGTAAGACGCCTGATTTCAAAACCCCTGCTTTACCTCCTCCCAACGCATTTCCTGCCCTCCACCCAATTCGGTTTTTAAGGCAGTTCTGTGCTCTTGATATGTAAAACAGGCTATGTCGGCACGCATCGGACTCTTCAGGTCTTCGTTATTCAAAAAATAACCTTTTTGTACATCTGTCAATTGGCCGGTTTTAAAGTCAATTGCGAGAATAAGGGCTGTATTTTCTGGAATTACGTCGCCCTGTTTTATAAAATTAACCAGGCAATTCAGGTCGTCAAATTTGTACACCTTCCCTTTTTGAGTCACCAGTTCTGCGCCGTAACGCTTGTCAGTGAGTGTCATTTTACAGAAATAACAATTGTCTTCTCCGTAGCGAATAGGGTCTGGTTTGGGCGTACAGGCAGTAAATTGAATGGCTGTGAGCAGGACCAGCGAGCTGACCATTGCAACGCTTGATTTTTCTTTTTTCCGGTTTTTGAAAAACTCCCACCACCAAAGCACTGTAGCCAGCAAACATACTATAATGATCATCCACGCACCAGTGTCCGGCCCAGAATATGAGGTGAAGTTGAGCAGATTTTTATACCCGATCAGGGGTGGTTGGTACGACATATCGGGCACTTTAATGGCGGCATTGGGATCAAGATTGTGACCATAATCATATCCCCAGGACCAGAAATCGTACAAGGCTGCAAATCCATACCCGTATGATAACAGGGTGAAAAAGAACAGCACACGTCCACTGCCCAACGCCGCTGCTATCAGACCAACCAACATTAAAAAACCGATTAGCAAACCTATGTATCCAAACTCCGGGAACATATCCACACTGATGTGTTTCATTCCGATGTAGTGGTTGAGGCCATTGATGATATCAATACTGCCACTCAAATTGTTGTGCCAGATTTTCATTTCCAGGCCCTCCGGGTATTGAGGCGCCCAAAGCATGATCTGCCAAAGTGGAACATAAAATGTTGCTATCAGTGACAGGCTTGCTACCCCGAGGACGATTCGGGTGGTGTTGCTTAATTTCATGTGAGGGAGTGTTTGGAATCTTACTGTCGGGGAGACTGGCAGCCCTCCCGACAGTAAGATTCCCGATTAAACATCAATGGTATGTATCTCCTATTTAGATGTTCCGGTTGGCTCAGCTTTATTACCTGTGCTAAAACTCAGTGGTACATTTGATCCACGAGGTGAAACCCTCACATATCCTTGCATTTCCTGGTGTAAGGCAGAGCAAAAATCGGTGCAATAAACAGGGTATACTCCAACACGATCCGGAACCCATTTGAGGGTGCATGTCTCGCCAGGCATGATTAGAATTTCGGCATTGTTAGCACCTTTTACTGCAAATCCATGCGGTACATCCCAGTCCTGTTCCAGATTGGTAACGTGGAAGTAAACTTCATCACCAAGTTTAACACCTTCAATATTGTCGGGAGTAAAGTGGGAACGGATGGACGTCATGAGCACGTGCACTTTATTTCCTTCCCGGAAAACCTTGGCTTCCTTCTCACCTTTAGCTACATATGGGTGATTGTTTTCTTCAATTTTGAAGAATTTGACTGATTTAGGTTGAACCATGCTTGCCGGAATGGCTTCTGCATAGTGTGGCTCACCAGTGGTAGGGAAGTCTAACAGGAGCTTCATTTTGTCGCCGCTGATGTCGTATAATTGTGCGGATTGCGTCAATTCCGGACCTGTGGGCAGGTATCGGTCTTTGGTAATTTTGTTGTAGGCAATCACATATTTGCCGTGAGGTTTGCGGGTCGGACCACCAGGAATGCATAGGTGACCGATAGAATAATAGGTTGGCACGCGATCCACTACTTCGAGTTTTTCAATGTTCCATTTTACAATTTCCGAAGAAACAAAGAATGAGGTGTAGGCAAACCCTTTTCCATCAAATTCTGTGTGCAAAGGACCAAGGCCCGGTTTTTTAACTTCACCGTGCAGTACTGCATCGTATTTTAACACAGGAATGCCGTCAAATTCAGCTTCAAAGCTTTTATCGGCAATGGCTTTTTGAATTTTGTTGAATGAGAATACCGGAATAACAGCTGCCAGTTTACCTGAACCACAGATGTATTCACCACTAGGGTCTACATCGCAGCCATGCGGAGATTTAGGGCAGGGCATGAAGTATACAATGTCTTTGAGTTCTTTCGGATCTAAAACGATGGTTTCTGTTTCAATGGTCGAGGTAGCCGAATGTGTTTTTTCATCATATACATTGTGGGCATAGCGCACTTTGGACACCTTTCCCTTGCCGGCTTTGGCATATTCCTCACATTTTTTCCAGTTAACTGCCATCACGAAATCCTTGTCTTTTTGGGAGGCATTCACTTCCAGCAATGTGTTGGCTTGTTCAGTATTGTAACAAGAGAAGAAGAACCAGTCGTGAGAAGGACCACGGCCACAGCGTGCCAGGTCGAAGTTTACACCGGGCAGAAGGACTTGGAAGCTAATGTTCATGCGCCCGGTTTCCGGATGGATACCAATAAAGGAAACTGTGCCTTTGAAGTTTTGCTTGTAGGTATTGATGGCTACATCCGGGTTGGATTCCTGATTGTCCAGAGGATAGGAGAAACGAGTGCCGGCAACGGCATATTCTGAGTTTTCAGTCAGAAAAGGGGAGGAGTGGTTGCCGGAACTGTTGGGAATTTCAATGATTTCTTCTGTACGGAAGGTGCCTAATCCAATTCGGGCAATGCGTGGCGTGTTGTTGCCATTTACAAATGCCCAGCGACCATCATGTTCTCCATTGGTGGTGGAAAGTCCGATGTGGTGAGAGTCGTCCCAGGGTACATAACCATGTGAAGTATTCAGCATAGGTTTGGTTTCTTCGCTGAAGCCATATCCGCTTTCGGGATTAACAGAGAATACCGGAATGATACGGAACAGGCGACCTGAAGGTATGCCATAAACGCTTACTTGTCCGTTAAAACCACCGGAAACGATGTTGTAGAATTCATCGAATTTACCCGGTGCTACGTACACTTTACTGGCGGCATCGCCTTCAACGGCGCTCACCGGATTACTGGGTTTACAGCCTGGCGAAAGCAATAGGGTTGGTAATGCCACGGCGGCAGTTATGATCAAAATGAGGTATGTGCGTTTCATAAAGATGTTGATTTGACTAATGTTAATTGGTGTGGGCTGAGGCTTCAGGGAGCTATTTTTCACCATCATTGGATCGCATGAATTCCAGAATTTTGCGTGCATCTTCCTGAGTCACATTCTGGTTGGGCATACGAACCAGACATTGTTCCAGCAGTTTTTGGGCCTCCTCGTCTTTTTCCAGCATCATTTCCACATTGGTGATCATATTCATGATCCATTCGGGTCTACGATTTTTGGTTACACCAGACCAACCTGGGCCAACCAGTTTTTCGTTACTGAGTTTGTGGCAGGCCAGGCATTTGGATTCATAAATGGCTTTTCCGGTAGCTATCCAGTCTTTATTCAGCGGGATACTGAGTTCCACGGTTTTTACTTCTGTGCCATGTACTTCCGGTTGGGGTGCAGCGGCTTCAGAAGGGGTTGGCGATTTTTTTGCGGCTTCATCTGCCTCTTTTTTGGAGGTACAAGCCACAAGCGCAAACATGATCAGCGCAGTGAACAAGGTTATTTTGTTGAACATGACAGGACAATGTGTTGGTTAAAATATAAAAGGAGTTAAAACTCTTTTTATTGCAAATGTATCGGCGTGCTTAAACGGAGGGGCATGATTGCCATCAGCCGACAAACTGATTTTGGTCATACCGAATTCTGAAGTAAACAGCCTTAATTTTGCCCTATGTTTTCAAAAACCTTCGGCTACGCATTACGCGCCACGGCGTATGTAGCCATTCATGGAAAAAACGGTAAAAAAGTAGGTTTACAGGAAATCTCGCAGTCGCTGGATATACCCCACCATTTCCTGGGTAAAATCATGCAAGACATGGTCCGGCATGGTTTGTTGGACTCGATAAAGGGGCCTAGTGGCGGTTTTTTTGCCAATGAACGCACTATGGATACGCCACTTGTGGAAATCCTGAAGATCACAGATGGCAGTTTGGTGTTTGATCAATGCGCGCTCAATATCAAGCGTTGCAATGCAGCTAATCCATGCCCGCTGCATCATGAATTTGCCCAATGCCGAAACGGGATGTTGCATTCCCTGGCGGAGAAGAATATTGGTCAGATGGCAGCTGAAGTAGAGGCTGGGGAGAGTTATCTGGCGAGGTGATCGGGGAAAATGCAAAACAAGAGCTATCCTGAAAACTCGGGATGGCTCTTGTTGATTATTTAAGACTTGTGTTAAACCGCGTATTACGCTCCATTAGCCTGATTACGGACTAATTTTGGCAAAAATGATTCCCACGACGATTGCCTGGAATACGCCGTAAATCAGCCAGGAAATTACCAGTGCGGGAGAAATGGCCAGTGAACTGAATATAATCCACATTGATGGCAGGGTGGCGATCAGGCCATATACCAGGCCCATTTCAATGCCTCTCCACCAGAAAGCACCGTGGAAAAGCGATTTAAACCTGCGCCAGAACCAAGCCAGCGCAAAGCTCAGAATATATGGGTGCAGAAAGTAGAACAGAGCCTTGTCCTGATCCAGGCTGAACATCGGATCGTAATACAGCTCTGCCAGATTGGGGAACAGCATTACTACCAGATAAAGCGCCGCATAGCTGAAAATCAGCAATGCCGTTCCGGCTACCAGGCCTTTGATGAAAAAATTTTTCATAGTTGAAGTTTAGGTTTGAAAATCAAAGGATTATTCAAGGGTTACTGGCCGGGATCCACCCATACATTTAAATCGAAATGAAAGGAAATCCAGTCGTTTACCTTGATCATCCCAAACATGGCTTCCGGAGGCGTGATGCCGAAAGAACTCATCTGAAGTGCGCTTTCACCTTTCAGTAAAAACCGGTCGGACCCGATAATCTTTGCCTTGGCAGGTACCGTAAAAGTCTTGGTAACGTTTGTAATGGTGATGTTGACATTGGCCTGAACATCAAACCAGTCTTTACAGGAGCCATCCAGACATTTGGGATTTTGCCAGGAGTCAATCAGACTAATTTTGATAAACGGGAACTGCTCGGCCTTTAAAGCCTTTTGCATATCCTGATCAATTTTTCGGTTTTTGCAGTCAAAATTGCCGGAACGTATACGCAGCTCTGCATTTTTGAATTTGGTATATCCTCCCTTTCTGTCGAGTTCCGCCAACTGACCTTCAAAACGATCCTGACAATCGCAGGAAAAACTGTTCACATTGGAAGTACCTTTCAGGTATAGCCGACTACCCTCCTGAATGTGAAAACGTGTTTTATCTGCCGTTGGCAAATAGCTGTTATTGAGTAACAAAAAGCAGCTCAACCAGAAGAATAGCCTGATCATGTGTAATAGGTTTGGCGGGAAGGGGAAGAGAGGCGTTTGGGGGGCATTTTGGAGGTCATTTAAGTAGTCATTTAATTAGTCATTTAATTAGTCATTTAAGGGGCATTTGGGGAGTCATTTAAGTAGTCATTTAAGTAGTCATTTAAGGGTTATTTTGAGGTCATTTGGGGAGTCATTTGGGAGGTCATTTATGGGGCATTTGGGGAGTCATTTAAGTAGTCATTTAAGGGTTATTTTGAGGTCATTTGGGGAGTCATTTGGGAGGTCATTTATGGGGGGCTTAGGGGTTAGCGAAAGGCTGAGACACCTTTGACATCAGACCTTTCGCTACGCTCAAGGTGACAAAGTCTGGCTGCTCAACTTCTTTCTAACCTAACAAAAAACTCAAATGACCTCAAAATGACTCCCTAAATGACCTCAAATTGACTCCCTAAATGACCTCAAAATGACTCCCTAAATGACCTCAAAATGACTCCCTAAATGACCTCAAAATGACTCCCTAAATGACTGCCCAATGACTCCTCAAAGAATCAGTTTTAGAACCCTACCACCGCTTGTACCATGAAGCCGGTGAATTTGCCTTCGTAGCGGTAGTCGGTGCTTGGGAAATCAGTGTATTGCTGACTAACGATTTCGCCTTTGAGCAACAGGTTTTTGGTTGGGAACCAGCCTGCAGATGCTGCAAAGCGGCTGATGCCTACTTCCAGTTGATTGCCGGATGCGTCCACAATGCCACGTGGCTCGCCTTTCACATTGTTGTAGCGCACACCAATGAACAATTGTTCGTTGGCCAGGAAACGGTACACACCTTCTACAGCATACTGTGTGAAATTGCGTTTTTCCCAGGTTTTTTGTTCTGCTGTGCCGGCTACATCTGCATAGTTGCTACCGTTTACAATTTCATAAGAGCCAAATACTTCCAGTCCTTTGAACTTAACAAAGGGGTTGATCATGATGGCTGTTACGCGGTTTGGCACATCAGGGTTGAAACGGCCTGAAGTAAATTGAGCTGCCATAGTGGTTGCTGTACCGCTGGCTTGCAGCGCAGGTTCCATGGCCAGGAAGTAGTGAGAACCCGTGCGGTCGCCGGCATACAGCGTGTTACGCTGAATGTTCGGGTTGTTGTACAGGGATGCAGACAAACGAACGCGGAGGTCGTTTACGGTTTTGTCGTAGGCCAGTTTGGCAAACACTGACGGACTTTTCTTGGTAGGCACTACACCAAAGCTGTTCTTTGCTTCCGGATAGTTTTCCACGTTACCGTTGATGAAACCGGAAGACATGCCAATCATTCCCATCAGGCCATCAGCTGGGAAGACGTACAGTTCACCACCAATTTCTGTAGAGAAGGCGTCCATGATGTAGTTTTCTACAAAAGGATTGAACATAGCGTTACCACCATCGGTGCGGCGGAACTGCATGTCGCCGAAGTTTGGAGTGAAGTGGCCAATTTTTACCCGCAAATACTTTTCAAACCATTTAGGATTGCCAAGCATCGGGAGTTTGTCCATTTGGATGTAACCACCTTTTACCCAGAATTCAGAGTGGTGGCGTGTGGACATGTAGTTTTCCAGGCAAACGCGAATACCATCGGCAATCTGGAAGTCCAGATTCAAATTAGCCATCGCGAGGTTAAAGCCTGTGAGGGTTGCAGAAGTGGAGTCTTCTGTTTTTACTACCCCGTACAGCAGGTTACGGTTGACTGGGTTGGTGCCTGATACAGGTACGTAGGTTGGGGTGTTTTCATGTTTGATGGATTGGAAATCCTGGGTAAAGCTGCCGCCAATGCGGATTTTGAAGCCCGTGTATTCAACGGAATCGTTTTTAGAGGGTTCAAACACATTGATGGCGCCTTTGTCCCATCCGCGGAAATATTGAAGTTTGGGTTGTTGTGCGAACGCCTTGTTGGCGCAGAAAAGAAGCACGAGAACCAGAAGGGTTAAACCGTTTTTCATGATGCACGAAATTTTAAATTTGTGATATGTTTAGTTTTGAATTGATGTTGACTATTGTTTCAGGCTTACCTGGAAGACGATTTCAACTTCATCACCCGTGGTAAGTGTGCCCATCAGTGCTGTTGGAGGACTGATGCCGAAGTCGCTCATTTTGAATTTTTTGGAACCTTTGAACGTGATGGTACCATCGGCAGAAAGCCAACCTTGTACGTATAGATCGATTCGTTTGGTAACCCCGGCTATGGTGAGGCTGCCGCTGGCGTTGAGTTCTATACCTCCGTTTTTACTGGTTAGGCTGGTTACCTTATCCAGTTTGTAGCTGATATTGGGGAAGTTGTTGGCCTTCAGCGCATCGTATGTCTTGTTGTCCATGATAGACCCCTTGGCGCTTTTGATGCTTTTAACCGGAATCTCCACACTCAGGCTTTGAATAGCTTTGAGGCTGGTGGCATCGGCCTGCAGTGTACCGTAGGCACGGACTTCATTAGCCTTGGACTGCCAGGCGTGTAAATTGGAGGTTCCATTGATTACCAAAGAATAATTGGTAACGTGGTAGTTTCCTTGGCCATAAGCAAAGGAAAAGGCGAAAAGGAGCAGAAAAGCGAAATAGAGTCTCATTGTGATTAAGTTTGAGACAAAAGTATCGGGGTAGGGAAAAGGCAATTGTTGACCGGCGTTAGACTGGGACGTGACTTTTATCACACTCCACCGGTGACTTTTATGAAGCGGAAAATGATCTGGATCAGCAAGATGCCCCTGGGATCATCGTCAGAGCGGTTTTTGTTGTGGTAAAAACCGTGTTAGAAAAAGAAATAATTAAAAAGGAATAATGTGTGACAGTGGTTTTTCCGTACATTAGCCTCTAACTTTTTTAAACATCCAGCTCAAATGACATTCTCTCCGATTACCCTGATTGGTTCTCTTTTGCTATTGGCGGCGGTTGGCATGGGTATGGCGGCGCCCATTCCGCAGGACCCGATGTATCATGATTACGGCGACCAGCGCATCATTTTTGGTATCCCTTATTTTTGGAACGTGGTGTCTAACTTGCCCATGTTTTTTATTGGGCTGTACGGCCTGAGAGAGGCTATTCGCCGGTATACAGAACGACCGGAAGGGGTGGCGCGTCTGATCCCGCTGGTTTTGAGTGGCGGCATATATATTACCTGTTTTGGTTCTGCCTATTACCATTGGAAACCCAGCAACGATACCCTCCTTTGGGATCGGCTGCCTATGACGCTCATGTTTATGTCGCTGTTTTCACTGTTAGTGTATGATTATCTGGGAAAAAAAGCAGGAACCATCGCGTTTTGGACCAGCATTCCGGCGGGTATTATCAGTGTATTATATTGGCACTTTACCGAGGCCGCCGGCCAGGGCGATCTCAGGCCATATGCTATTGTGCAGTTCTTTCCGATGGTAGCAGCGCCGGCGCTGATGCTGGTTTATCCCGGTAAAGTGCCTTACGTTAAATTAGTAGCCTATATCCTGGGCTGGTACGTAGTGGCCAAATTATTTGAGCATTTCGATAAGGAAGTCTACCAGATGCTGGGCTTTTGGAGCGGACATACGCTCAAGCACCTTACCGGCGCCATTGGTCTGGTGTATGCCATGAAGGTGGTGGATGGCTGGAATCCATCTGCAAATAAGGCATAACACTGACAGATATCAATCCGTGTGCTGATTAGCATCATATTACGGGCATCCAGCTTCGGCGACCTTCGCTGAAACTTCTAATGCTATGCCTGTTTACCACCACGCCGGGAAAATACCCCGGAAACGCCACGTGCAATTCCGCAACCATGCGGGCGCCCTTTACCAGGAAGAGTTGGTAGGAACCCAGGGCTTTTCCGGGGTTTCATCATTGGTTTACCACCTCTATCCACCTACTATTGTTAAAGAAAAAGGCACCCCCTATTCCGTTGAACCGGAAATTGCAGTGGAAAAAAACCTTTCCGCTCTAAGCTTCAAAGGCTTTGATTTGCCTTATGTAGACGATTATCTGGAGAGTCGCAAAACGCTTTTTGTCAACAACGACCTCCACATAGGGCTGGCCGCACCTCACCACAGCACCAAGGATTATTTCTTTAAAAACGCCGATGCCGATGAGATGATTTTCGTGCACAAAGGCCATGGCTGGGTGGAAACCATGTATGGGCAGATTCCTTTTGAATACGGCGATTACATCGTCATCCCGCGCGGTACTATTTATAAAATCCATTTCCTGAGTAATCAAAACCGCCTCCTGTATATCGAGTCGTTCAGCCCCATCAGTATCCCTGGTCGTTACCGGAATCAGTCTGGCCAGATGCTGGAACACGCTCCTTTCTGCGAACGCGATTTCAAGCTGCCCAAAGACCTGCAAACTCACGATGAACACGGCAATTTCCTGGTGAAAATCAAGAAACAGGGCATGATTTATCCATACGTGTACGCTACACACCCTTTCGATGTGGTTGGTTGGGACGGAAATCATTACCCCTGGGCTATGTCTATTTTTGATTTTGAACCCATTACGGGTCGCATCCATATGCCGCCACCCATCCACCAGCAGTTTGAAGCAGCCGGCTTTGTGGTTTGCTCATTTGTTCCTCGATTGTACGACTACCATCCCAAAGCCATTCCGGCGCCTTATCACCACAGCAACATCGATTCCGACGAGATTCTGTACTATGTGGATGGCGATTTTATGTCGCGCAATAACATCCAGAAAGGTCAGCTTACCCTTCACCCCGGCGGTATCCCACACGGACCACACCCTGGCGCCATCGAACGCAGTATTGGTAAAACGGCTACGGAAGAACTGGCGGTTATGATAGATCCTTTCCGTCCGGTAAAAATTACCAAAGCCGCCCTGGAAATGGAAGTAGAAGACTATTACAAATCCTGGCTGGAAGAGCCATTTGCCTTGTCGATGTGAACCTGACTTTCCACCTTCAAACAAGTATCCATCCGGTATGACAACCTTAACCAACCTGCAGAATTATGATTATGGTCTCCAGAAAATCTTTTCGGAGGCCGAAGACTTCCTTCCGCTGCTCGGAACGGATTATGTAGAACTATATGTGGGCAACGCCAAACAGGCAGCTCATTTTTATAAAACAGCCTTCGGATTCCAATCCCTGGCGTATGCCGGCCTTGAAACTGGCGTGCGCGACCGCACCTCATACGTGCTCGCACAAGGCAAAATCCGACTGGTACTCACCACGCCGCTCACCTCACATTCTCCCATTTCCGATCACATCAAGCACCACGGGGATGGTGTAAAAGTGATTGCTCTTTGGGTAGACGATGCCCGTGCAGCCTTTCACGAAACCACCCAGCGCGGCGCAAAGCCCTATCTGGAGCCCATCGTAGAGCATGATGAGCATGGTGAAGTGGTGCGTTCTGGTATTCATACCTATGGCGATACCGTACATATTTTTGTAGAACGCAAAAATTACAACGGTATCTTCCTCCCAGGCTATGAACCCTGGATTTCCAACTACAATCCTACTGAAACCGGCTTGAAGTACATTGACCACATGGTAGGCAACGTTGGCTGGAACCAGATGAACGAATGGGCCAAATTCTACGCCGATGTGATGGGCTTTGCCAACCTGATTTCATTCGACGACAAGGATATCTCCACAGAGTACTCCGCTCTGATGTCGAAAGTAATGACCAACGGCAATGGTCGGATCAAATTCCCGATCAACGAGCCTGCAGAAGGTAAAAAGAAGTCTCAGATTGAAGAATTTATTGAATTCTATGAAGGCGCGGGCTGTCAGCATATTGCCGTGGCAACAGATGATATTGTATTCACTGTCAGTGAAATGCGCAAACGCGGCGTAGAGTTTCTGCACGTACCGGGTACATATTACGACACCGTAGCCGGCAGGGTGGGTATCATTGATGAAAACCTGGCCAAACTCAAAGACCTGGGTATTATGGTAGACCGCGATGAAGAAGGTTATCTCCTTCAGATTTTCACCCGTCCGGTGGAAGATCGCCCCACCATGTTTTTTGAAATTATTCAACGCAAAGGCGCCAAATCATTCGGAAAAGGCAATTTCAAAGCCCTCTTCGAAAGTATCGAAGAAGAGCAACGCCGCCGGGGGACACTGTAACGAGTGTTTGAGTGTTTGTGTGTTTGAGTTTTTGAGTTGGCGTTCGGCTGGGTATTATTTCGTTTAATTTTGGGAATACCCAGCCGAACGCCAACTCAAAAACTCAAAAACTCAAACACTCAAACACCCAAAAACTTCACATCATGGAAAAACTTCACGACTTCCAGCGCTTTATTGATGCGGAAGAAAAAATAGAACCGAAGGATTGGATGCCGGATGAATATCGGGCACATAATATCCGTCAAATCAGTCAGCATGCGCATTCCGAGGTGATCGGGATGCAGCCGGAAGGCAATTGGATCACGCGGGCCCCAACACTCAGGGCCAAAAAAATCCTGCTGGCTAAAATTCAGGATGAAGGCGGTCATGGTTTATACCTCTACAGTGCTGCAGAAACCCTGGGTATCAGCCGGGATGAAATGATTGCCCAACTGCACGCAGGAAAAGCTAAATATTCCAGCGTATTCAACTACCCCACGCTCAACTGGGCCGATATAGGCGCCATTGGCTGGCTGGTGGATGGCGCAGCCGTAACCAACCAATTGTCACTTCGGCGTACTTCCTATGGCCCGTACTCCCGTGCCATGCTCCGCATTTGCAATGAAGAGAGTTTCCACCAACGGCAGGGATATGAAATCATGCTGAAAATGGCCAAAGGAACACCCGAGCAAAAGGAAATGGCCCAGGATGCGCTCAACCGCTGGTGGTGGCCCTCTCTGATGATGTTTGGCCCGCACGACAACCAGTCGGAGCGCAGCACCAAAGGCATGCTTTGGAAAATCAAACGTGCCAGCAACGATGAACTCCGTCAGCGTTTTATCGACAAAACCGTGCCGCAGGCTGAATTTCTGGGTCTGACTATTCCTGATCCCAAATTGCGCTGGAATGAGGCCACCGGCCACTATGAAACCAGCGATATCAACTGGGAGGAATTTAATCAGGTAATTCAGGGCAATGGCCCTTGCAACAAGGAACGCATGGACCATCACAAACAGGTGCATGCGGAAGGCGCCTGGGTGCGCGAAGCAGCGGCTGCGTATGCTGCGCGCCAACAGGAGCAACTCGTGGAAGTTTAAATACAGCGGGAAACCAACTTTTAACTTGAATTAATATGGCATCCAATCATACCGACTCCCAAGGCCCTGTTTGGGAGGTTTTTACCCAGAAAAAAAGCGGAGCGCCTTATCAGCACGCTGGTAGCGTTCATGCCTTCGATAAGGCTATGGCGCTGGAAAACGCCCGCGATTTGTACACCCGCCGTGATAAACCCAGCGGCCTCTGGGTTGTCCCTGCCACTGAAATTGTGGCAGTGGACCCAGGCGAAGCTGCGCCGTTTTTTGATCCGGCCGACGACAAGGTGTACCGTCACCCAACTTTTTACGAAGTACCCGCTGGGGTAGAAAACCTCTAATTATGGCAACGAATCAAGCATTGTTTCAATATTGTCTCCGATTGGGAGATACCAACCTGATCCTGGGACACCGGCTTTCAGAAATGTGTAGTCGTGGGCCCATGCTGGAAGAGGATATTGCGCTCACCAATTTTGCGCTGGACCACATCGGGCAGGCAGAAGCCTTGCTGCAATATGCCGGCAAACTCGAAGGTAAAGGTCGCTCTGAGGATGATCTGAGCTATCTGCGCAATGTGGAGGAATTTGAGAATTTCCGACTTGTTGAACAACCCAATACAGATTTTGCCTACGTCATTGCCCGGCAATTTCTGGTAGATGTGTATCAGTGCCTGTTGTATCAAAAGATGCAAAAAAGCACCGACGAAACCCTGGCCGGTATGGGCAGTCGTTTCCTGAAAGAATCCACTTATCACCTTCGGCATACCAGTGGCTGGATGGAACGTCTTGGTCTGGGTACCGACGAAAGCAAGCGCCGTATTCAGCAGGCAATCAACGATTTGTGGCAATATACGCCGGAAATGTTGTCTGCCCGGCCTTACGAAAAGGAACTTACAGCCAAAGGCATTGTACCAGACGCTGAAGAAATTGCCCTGGACTGGCTGGTACAGGTCGTTCGGGTGCTGTCGCGCTCCGGAATACATAAGCCGCAGGATGCTGCCGTGCCTCCATCAGATTCCCATAGTGATCATCTGGTTCGCATGCTGGCAGAAATGCAATACCTGCAACGTACGTACCCGGATGCCCGTTGGTGATTTTTACCGCAGTGGCGCGGAGACGCAGAGTGTTTCTGCGCTCCGCGCCTCTCCGCCTCTGCGGTAAAAAAAAACCTCTTCACCTCCTCACCTCTCTGCCTCTGCGGTAAAAAAAACTCACCATGGTAACCACACTCTCAGGAATAGAAGAACTGGTTTGGGAACGACTTTCGCTCATCCCCGATCCGGAAATACCAGTCATCAGTATCGTAGAGCTGGGTATTGTACGCAATGTGCAATATGATGGTGAAACACTCAATATTGTAGTCACCCCTACCTATACCGGATGTCCGGCCATGCACCTATTTGTTGCTGAGATCAAAGCTGCTATGCACGATCAGGGATTTGATCACCTCAACATAACCACCGTTTATTCCCCGGCCTGGACAACAGATCTTATTGCTCCGGAAGCCATGCAAAAATTGAAAAAGTACGGAATTGCGCCTCCGGTGAAGGAAATCTCCCAGGATGATCCATTTGCTCCACTTCCGGTAATACCCTGTCCGCGTTGCGGCTCGGAACACACCAGCATGGTCAGTCAATTCGGAGCCACCGCATGCAAATCGTTGTATACCTGCAACGATTGCAAAGAGCCGTTTGAATATTTCAAGCATTTTTAAGGGGCTGTAATACCTTTGCCCCATGACAGCTTTAGACATTGTACAACAATACTACGATGCCTTCAACCGACAGGATTGGGAAGGCATGCTCACCCATCTTTCCGAAGATATTCGCCATGAGGTAAACCAGGGCGACCCGCGAATCGGGAAAGACCTTTACCGCGCTTTTCTGCAACATATGGACGAATGTTATGCAGAAACCCTCACCGACATGGTGTTTTTTACAGAAACTGCCGGCAAGCGGGTGGCAGTAGAATTTACGGTAAACGGCATTTACAAGAAAACAGACGGCGACCTGGTTCCGGCCCGGGGGCAGCAATACGTGTTGCCTGCCGGAGCTTTCCTGGAAGTTCACAACGGGAAAATCACCCGCGTAACCACCTACTACAACCTCCCGCTCTGGATCAAACTGGTTTCGGCCTGATATGGAATTGCGTTATGAAAAATACCGCGGAGCTGCTATCCGAACGGTATTTGAACCGCTTGCAGCACTCCGCATAAGGGTGTTCAGGGATTTTCCGTATCTGTATGAAGGTACGCTGGATTACGAACTGGAATACCTCAATACCTATGCTCAGGCAGAAAGGGCATTGCTGTTTGCTGTGTATGATGGGAAAAAAATGGTTGGCGCTACTACCTGTATTCCGCTTTCCAGTGAAACGCCTGATGTACAGGAACCTTTTCTGAAATCAGGATACCACCTGGAGGAGGTGTTTTATTTCGGAGAGAGTATTTTGTTGCAGGAATACCGCGGGCACGGCATTGGACATCGTTTTTTTGATGAAAGGGAGGCGCATGCCGCTTCTTTTGGCACGTACCGGTTTACCTGTTTTTGTGCCGTTGATCGTGCGGAAAACCATCCCTTGAGGCCGGAAGGTTACCGCCCGCTGGATGCTTTCTGGAAGCAAAGAGGATACCAGAAGGAGCCCACTCTAGTGTCCCAATTTACCTGGCCTGATCTGGGTGAATCTGAGGGGAGTACCAAGAACATGATTTACTGGATCAAACCATTGCCATGACTGTTTCTGTTGCCACTGCTCAATATCCGGTAACTTTCCACGCAGACTTTGCTGCCTGGGCGGCGCATACTGAGGCCTGGGTGCGTCAGGGCGGCGGGCAATTGTTGCTTTTCCCGGAATATGGCTCCATGGAACTGGTAAGCCTGCTCCCACAGGAGTTGCGAGCTGATCTGCAAGGGCAGGTGCTGGCGCTGGATGCCTTGCGCGCTGATTTTTGTACCGTGTTTGCCAGTCTGGCCCGTAAATACGCCTGCACGATTGTTGCGCCCAGTTTTCCGGTACAGGAATCGGGTAGGGTATTGAACCGTTGCTTCGTTTTTGGTCAACATGGAGCCATGGCCTGGCAAGACAAGTTTTTCATGACCCGTTTCGAGCTGGAAGAATGGAATGTTCAGGCCGGTGAACCCCTGCTCACCGTTTTTGAGGCAGATTGGGGTTGTTTTGGCATCCAGATTTGCTACGATGTGGAATTTCCCATTGGTGCGGCGCTGTTGAGCGAAGCTGGCGCTCAGGTGTTGCTGGCGCCAAGTTGTACCGAAACCATCCGCGGTTCCACCCGCGTACACGTAGGCGCCCGGGCGCGAGCCATGGAACAGCAGTTTTATACGGTGGTGAGTCCGCTCATCGGGAATGCCCCGTGGTCGCCGGCAGTGGATGTGAATTTTGGACACTCCGCGTTCTATTCCACGCCGGATAAACTCTTTCCGGAAGAGGGAATTTTGAAACAAGCTCCGGCCTTACAGCCGGGATGGATACTAGCCCAACTGGATTTGTCTTTGATAGAAAAGATCAGGCAAGACGGGCAAACGTTGAATTATAAGTCGCAAAAAGCGATTGGATATCGTTTGCAGGAGGGCGTTTTTCAAGTGAGGAAGGTTGTGATTTGAGTTTTTACTGACGGGGTGACTGGAGAGTCACCCCGTCAGTAAAAACTCACACCAGCATCTCTTCCATTTCCATCTCCACTACAGGCACTGCCTCCAGGGCCTGCTCCAAATCCCACCACAGATCTTCCACGTTTTCTACCCCTACAGATAAACGCACCAGATTTTCCGTGATGCCATACCGCATTTTATCCTCTGGTGAAACACCGGCATGGGTCATGGAAGCCGGGTGTTGGGCCAGGGATTCAGTACTGCCCAGGCTGACGGCCAGTTTTACGAGTTTCAGGTTGTTCAGAAAGGCAAAGGCTTCAGACTCGCGGCCTTCAATCTCAAAGGATACCATGGCGCCTGGTGAGGTGCACTGCAGGCGGTAGGTTTCGTAGGCTTCGCCATCGGCGGGAGTCAGCAAGCCCAGATAATGAATGCCTGCAATTTTTGGGTGGTTTTTCAGGCGTTCAGCCACAATTTGAGCGTTTTCTGCCTGTTTTTCCATGCGCAGCTTCATGGTTTCCAAACTGCGCAGCAGCAACCAGCCGGTATGCGGCGCAATCATATTGCCCATGAACGTACGCAGGGTTTTTACCCGCGCCATCAACGCGGCATTGCCCAAACAAGCCCCTGCAATAACATCGCTATGTCCGCCGATGTATTTGGTGGCAGAGTACAGCACCAAATCTGCGCCGTGTTTCAAGGGGTGTTGCCACAGCGGACCCAGGTAGGTGTTATCTACCGCCACCAGGGTGCGCCGGCCGGCCATACCAAACTGATCTGCTACTTCGCGGCACATCTGTATATCCACCAGATCGTTGGTCGGGTTTGCCGGGGTTTCCAGGTAAATCATGGCCAGACGATCGGCTTTACCACTTTGAATGAGCAACTGCTCCAGTTCGTCACGGGTAGCTTTTGGGTGAAAACCGAGTATTTCGATGCCAAATTTAGGCAACAAATGGTGTACAAAATGGTCTGTTCCGCCGTACAAAGGGTTGCTGTACAGCAACAGATCGCCGGGCTGCAGGAATTCAAACAACACCGTAGCAATAGCAGCCATCCCGCTTTCAAATACCGCACATTCATCAGCCGAATCCCACAAGGCCAGACGCTCTTCGAGGATCTGCATATCGGGGTTGTTCAGGCGACTATAGATGAGTCCGGTCGTTTCTTTCGGGCCTTTTTCCCGCAGTCCGTAAGCAACCTCGAAGAATTGTTTGCCTTCTTCAGCAGATTTGAATACGAAAGTGGAGGTTTGAAAAATCGGACATTTTACGGCGCCTTCCGACCATTCCGGACGGTAGCCGTGAGACATCATGAGGGTTTCGGGCTGAAAATGCTTATCCATGTGGTGTTATTTTTCTGTAAAATTGTCATTATTATGTTTTTTATTCCAAGTAAATAATAATTTAAAGAAAATAAATCCTTATTGAGTTTATTTTTAGGATAAAGTGTATAGTTTTGCCTTGAAAATGTTGCATCCTTTGGAAAAAAAATCCGAACAGCTTGACGCGTCCGACAGGCTCATTCTCCAGTTGTTGCAGGAGGATGCGTTTCTGACAACCAAGGAAATAGCCAGCAGGATCAATATGAGTACCACGCCGGTTTTTGAGCGGGTAAAGCGGTTGGAGCGCGACGGGTTTATCACTGGTTATAAGGCTTTGCTAAACAGGCGCAAGGTGGGGCTACCCATGCTGGTCTTTTGCGATGTGTCGCTGAAGGAGCATAACCGGGATTACCTGATCCGCTTTGAAACAGAAATAGCCGCATTGCCGGAGGTGCTGGAATGTCACCACATAGCCGGTGCTTATGATTACCTCCTTAAAGTGGTTGTACACGATATGGATGATTATCAGCGCTTTGTGAAAGAAAAATTGGCTGCACTGGAGAACATTGGCAGAGTGCAAAGTCATTTCGTAATGACAGAAGTGAAGAACTCGACTATCCTTCCTGTAAAAGCCTAAACCTCCAATTTCAAACAACTCATTTCATTCAACATAACAATATAACCCATGCAGCAAATTCGTCAATTTACCTTTATGGTCATGGTTGCTATTTTGGCTTTTTCCAACAGCGCCTGCGTAACCAAAAAGAAATACAAGGCCATGAAAACCAGCCTGCAAACAGAGCTGGATGTAGCGAACGCGAGCCTCGAGAAATATGGCAAACAAATCAACGACCTCATGACGCAGCTGGCTACCTGCGAGGCTGAAAAAAATGCCGCCAAAAGTGAGTCCGCCACAGCCCAAAAACTCCGGGAAGAGCAAATTGCCGATCTGCGCGCACAAATTGCCGACTGTCAGGCACAACGCGACCGGCAGTCTTCCCAAATGGGCAACCTGACCCAACTCACCCAGTCTGCCAACGACAATATCAAGGAAACGCTTACCCAGCTGGAAAAAAAGGATAAATACATCCACCTGCTTCAGGCAGCCAAAACCAAGGCCGACTCCATCAATCTTGCCCTGGCGGTTAACCTGAAAAACGTATTGAAAGACGGCATTGAAGACAAAGACGTGGATGTCAAAGTGGACAAAACGGTGGTTTTTATCAATTTGTCGGATAAAATGCTGTTCCAGAGCGGCAGTTATAACCTAACCCCGCGTGCCAATCAGGTGCTGGAAAAAATTGCGGCCATCATCAACGCCCGCCCGGAACTGGAAGTGATGGTGGAGGGATATACAGACAATGTTCCGTACAACAACAACTGCCTGCAGGACAACTGGGATCTGAGCGTAAAACGTTCTACCTCGGTGGTGCGCGCCCTGCAACAGAACTTCAAAATCAATCCTAACCGGCTTATCGCGGCTGGTCGCGGCGAATACAATACCCTGGCCACCAATACCACAGAAGCGGGTCGTTCTGCCAATCGCCGCACCCGTATCATCATTCTGCCCAAGCTGGACCAGTTTTATGATTTGTTGAACCCGAATAACGTACCGAATAAATAGGACGGTGGACGGCTTACGGTGGACGGTTTACGGCCTACGGTAGACGGTGGACGGCCTACGGTGGACGGTACATAATTTTGATCCATGTTGCAGTAAGCTGGATTTCCGTAGAAATTGAAGTACGTTTGTGCGCTGCCGTGTTTTGTGTAAACCTCGTAGGTTTCCAAAACCTACGAGGTTTAAACAAAACACGGCAGCGCACAAACCCATCACCTCCTATTCGCTACATCATGAGCAACAACCCTAACCGCAATCCTTACCTGGTTTCCTTCGCGCTGGTATGCAGCCTCTTTTTTATGTGGGGTATTGCCAACAGTTTGAATGGTTCGTTGATTCGTCACTTCCAGTTTGCCCTCGATTTGAAACGCTGGCAGGCGGGTATTGTGGATTCAGCATTTTACTTTGGTTACTTCGTAATGGCCATCCCGGCGGGTATTTTCATGCGGAAATGGGGCTATAAAAAAGGGATCTTGGCCGGATTACTCCTCTATGCAGGCGGAGCGCTCTTGTTTTACCCTGCGGCCGACTGGCGGATTTACGGGTTTTTCCTGTTTGCCTTGTTTACCATTGCCTCCGGACTGGCGTTTCTGGAAACAGCGGCCAACCTTTATGTTACGGTGTTAGGCTCTAAAGAAGAAGCTGCCTGGCGCATCAATTTTGCCCAATCCTTCAATGGCATCAGTATCATTTTAGGGCCCATTATTGGCAGCTTGTTCATCTTTTCCAAAACGGAATACACGGAGGAGCTGCTGGCTACCATGACACCCGAGCAGATTGAAGCAGCCCGTATTGCTGAAGCGCTTTCTGTGCAGGGCACCTACTTGGGCATTGCGGCATTAGTAGGCGCGTTGGCCTTGTTGTTTGCCTTTACCAAAATGCCAGAGGTTGGCAGGGAAGAGGAGGCGGCTTCCGGCAGTGTCAGCATTGCTGGATTGTTGGGTAAATACCGGCACCTCAGTCTGGGGGTATTGGCGCAGTTTGCCAATGTGGGCGCACAGGCAACTCTTTGGGGGTATTTTGTAGATTTTAAAATGGATTTGGCCGCCAATGAACACCTGGGTGTGGCCTCATCCTATGCAGATCTGGTTCGCTCCATTATTGGCGACGACTCCAACCTGACGCCCGAAAAAATGGCAGGATTTCACGCTTCCTTTGCCATGGTGCTGTTCATGCTTGGAAGGTTCATAGGCACCTACCTCATGACCAAATTTGAGGCCCGTAAAGTAGTGTCCTGGTATAGTATAGCCGCAGTGGTGTTGGTGGCACTGGCCTTCTTTACCGGCGGACTTACCGCCATTCTTTGTCTGATGCTCACCTATTTCTGTCAAAGCATCATGTTCCCAACCATATTTGCCCTGTCTACCAAGGGGCTGGCGCCTGCGGAGAGCAAATTGGCATCATCCCTGGTTATCATGGCCATTGTAGGTGGCGCTGTTATGCCTCCCATTGCTGGCTTACTTTCCACCTCAGGCGGTATGAAAATGGCCTTATTGGTGCCGTTTGCCTGCTTTGGTTATGTGGTTTATTATATCATAAAAGGAGCGAAGTAAGGACTTGCGATGTACGATATATCAAGATCGATATTGGGCTTTAAAATGGAACTGAATATTTGAATAGCCAGCATCAAGCTTTGTTTAATGTCGTGCCTCGCAAGTTGCAATCATTTTATTATCAACGAATTACAGTTACATCCCCTTTGTGGGTGGAACGAGAGCCATCCATCCATTCTACTTCTGCCCACCACACAAAAACCGCCGGGTTCATCGGTTTCCCACGGAAATCACCATGCCATCCTAATTCCAGTTGACCGGGTTCAAAATGTTCTCTGGTAAATAGCTCGTTTCCCCAGCGATCAAAAATTTTCAATACCAAAATCTCCCGAACAGAACCCGGTTTCTCGAAAAGTGTGAATGCACTATTATCCCCATTGGGATCTTCGGGCCAGATAACATTTGGTGCATATAATTTTTTATCGTTCTCAACTTTTAGCGTTAAGGAAGTCTGGGCGCTACATCCCTTTAAAGTGGTAACGGTAATGGTGTAGATTTGATTTTGGAGGCCAGTAATTTGAGGTTGAAGCAAATCCGTTACGGAGTTTCCAGCAAACTCGAGTCCTGCATCTGGTGTCCAAATGATCGTATCAATATGGTTTATTGGAAATCCTGGTGAAAATTGCACTGAAACCGTATTGGATGCACCTAATTCCAGACTTAGTTCAGGTAAAGGGAGGATAACTGGTGTTACCGGTGCATCAATATGCATGATGACTGTAGTTTGGCATGATTGTGCATCCTCTACCAAAATCGAATAGACTCCCGGTAATAAATTTGCATATTCTGTGTCATCTGAAAACGTAGTACCGCCATCAAAAGAAAAACGATAAGGTTCAGTGCCTCCATGTATGTCAGTTATGCGAATGACTCCGAAGGAATCGGTACAAGCAGGTGAAAATGTTTCCCAGGTTATATCTGGTTGGCTTTGTTGGTTATGGATTTGAAAACTTGCTGTTTGGCTACAACCTGCTTCATCCGATACAGTAACAGTGTATTGCTGCGCTGGTAAATCACTAATATCCTCCGTAGTATTCCCATTTGACCATTGAAAATAAAAACTTCCTGTCGGATGTACTGCCAGATCGATAAAGCCATTGGGAATGCCACAAGAATGGTTTGCTACGACTTGGCCAGCAATATCAAATCCTGAGCCTTCTTGTTGAATAAGAGTAGACAATTCTTGCTTGCACCCGTTTGCTGAAGTTGCTATTACCGAATATAGTCCAGGCATTAATCCTGAAATATCCTCTGTTGTTGCACCATTTGACCACTGAAATGCAATAGGTAGAATTCCGCTAATGATGGTAAGATCAATAGCTCCATTATGCAATTGGCAGAAGGAAGGATTTGGTGTGAGGCTCACCTCTAAACTGACGGGGTTATTTGAAACCGTTGCCTGCAGTGTGGCCGTGCATCCGTTGGCATCGGTGGCGGTTACGGTATAGGAGCCTGCCGGGATGCCGTTGAGGTCTTCGGTAGTGGCGCTGTTGTTCCACAGGAAGGTATAGGCCCCTGGAATGGATAAACTGATATCAACCGCTCCATTGGGTGCAGCGCAGGAGGTATTGGGAATGGTGGTGGCATTGAGGCTGAAATTAGCACTGTTGTTGTCTACGGTTGCCTGCTGTGTGGCCGTGCATCCGTTGGCATCGGTGGCGGTTACGGTATAGGAGCCTGCCGGGATGCCGTTGAGGTCTTCGGTAGTGGCGCTGTTGTTCCAAATGAAGGTGTAACCACCAGTTGGTAAGACTGTTAGATCAATAGCACCATTATTGCTGTCACAATTTGAATGAGTAATGTTTACATCCAGCTGTGGAGATTGGGTGTTGTCAGAAATCTGGAAACTCGCAGTTCCGGTGCAGCTCCCACTATTTGTTACAGTGACAGTATAGATGCCGGCTGTCTGTCCAGACAAATCTTCCGTGAATTCTCCGTTGGACCAATTGTAGTCAAATGTTCCTTGAGGCGTTACAGAAATATCAATAGTACCATTGGGTATAGTGCAGGATGTTAAAGGTGTAACGATCCCTGTTACAACAAGATTAATATTGTTGTTGGATACAGTTGTAGATAAGGAGGCTGTGCAGCCATTGATCCCGGTCACCGTCACGGAATAAGTGCCGGCAAAAATGTTGTTTAAATCCTCGGTAGTTTCGTTGCTGGACCAAAGGAAGGTGTAACTTCCTGATGGTAAAACAGTTAAATCAATAGCGCCATTATTACTGTCGCAAACAGATGGAGTTGTACTATTGCTTAGCTGAGGTAATTGCGTGTTGTCAGTCACTTGGAAACTTGCAGTCCCAGTACAACTTCCACCGTCAGAAACAGTTACGGCATAGGTTCCACTCACAAGACCTGACAAGTCTTCCACTGAGGCGCCGTTTGACCAGGCAAATGTGTAGATTCCAGCCGGTTGAACTGATAAATCAATGCTTCCATTAGGCTCAAGGCATGATGTGTTTTCCAATACAGCACCTGTGACAGTCAAACTTGTATTATTGTTAGGTACGTTCAGAGAACTTGATGCTGTACATCCATCAGCACTCGTAACGGTAACTGAATAATTTCCTGAGGCAATATTATTCAGGTCTTCTGTCTGTTCTCCGTTAGACCATTCAAATGTATATCCTCCTGTAGGGGAAACAGATAGGTTGATAGCGCCGTTATTTTGGCCACATGTTGATGGCGTAATATTGGAACTGATCTGTGGTTGCTGGATATTGTTGGAAACCACAAAGCTCGCAGTACCGGAGCATCCACTCCCTCCGTTCACGGTTACTGTGTAGGTTCCAACGGAAACATCTGTGATGTCTTCCATAGTGCTGCCGCTTGACCAGTTATAAGTGTAGTTGCCACCAGGGTCGATAGTAATATCAACAGCTCCATTAGCAGAAAGACAAGAAGTTACGTGCGATATAGTTCCGGCAATTGTAAGATTGGAATTGCTATTATTTACCGTTGCAGACTCGGTGGCGGTACATCCGTCAGATCCGGTGACTGTAACAGTATATGTGCCGGCTGGAACATCAATCAAGTCCTCTGTACTGGCCCCATTTGACCAGTTGTAGGTATAACTTCCTCCACCAGATACGGTCAAGTCAACAATGCCGTTGCTTTGACCACATTCGGCAGGATAGGCTTGAATAAAACTCTCCCAAATGGAAGATTTCAAGTGAATAAAGACCTGGGCCAAACAATCATTTTCATCCATTACGGCACCATCTATGGTGATAACACCGGTAGCTATAAAGGAAATGCTTTGAGTCGTTTCGCCATTTGACCAGGAATAAATATAAGGAGCGGTACCTCCAGAAGGGTTTAATGTGATGGTCACCATTTCTCCGGCACAAAAAGGAAGGCCTGGAGAAATGGTATAACTTACCGTCAAGTCACATACATCTGTTAAAATAAAACTGGCTACCTCCGTGCATCCAAACTGGTTGGTTACGGTAACATGATAACTCCCTGATGGCAAACTGTTGACATCCTGGGTGGTTGCACCATTAGACCAATTGTAATTGTATGTACCGGGAGGGTCCTCAGACAAATCAATGGCGCCATTACTTTGTCCTGCATCCGGATTGGTTACGTTGCCCGAGATGCTGAAGCCTGAAGTCCAGTTAAAGACGGTTGCGCTGGCAGTAGCACTGCATCCGTTTGCATCTGTTACGGTTACTGTATAAGTTCCTGCAGGGACTCCGATATTGTTTTGTGTAGTAACTCCGTTCGACCATTCATAAGTATAGTTATCAGGAGGGGTAACATCCAAAGTTACGGCTCCATCATTCATGCCGCAGATTGCATTTTCTGGCAAAATGAGTAACTCGGGGCATACGTTTGCATATTCAGGAAATGTATTTGAAGCGCTTAAAATGGTTAAGTTTAAGACAATGGCCAGAAAGCTGAAAACTAAGGGTTTGGCAAGAAGGTTCATCGTTTTGTATTTGTAACAGAATCCCTGTGTTTGTAGTAAAAAGCAAAGCGATACCGGTTGCCTGGTATCGCTTTGCCTTTAGATAATAAGGAAGCTAAAGATAATGTAAATTATGGCTCCCTGATTCAGCAATTTACTGAACAAGCAAAAAAGCTTGCTGAACGGGAGGAGGGATCTAACTATATGGATTTGAACCAAATAGCATCTACTCCCCCCACTTCTCCAACTCTTCCTCACTCCATAACTCGGGAAAGAAAATGCGGCGCTGGTATTTGGGCAGCATGTATTTTTTCCAGTCGCTTCCGCCGGTGGCTGCTGCGGGCTGGCCCTTGCTTTCCAGGTATTTTTCGGCAGCGTGGTAATGAGCCATTACCCAGGATATATTCACGGTATAATCGTAGTGCCGCATGGCCTGCACCAGCTCAGGGTTGGCGCGATCTTCATCGGGTAATTGCCGGAAACGAGCCCAGAGGTTTTTCTGGTTGTACTCCTCCATGATGCGGATAAACTCGGCCTTGTAGCGTTTTTCAAACAGCTGAATAAGCGTGGTTTTTTCCCCTGTGGCATGGTTTTTACCTGCGGCCTGCCAATACAGGTGGTTGTAGGCATGCTCATAAGGCGTGTTGCGGTCTATGGTAGCCCGGAAACGATAATCAATCAAATTGATCAGATCTGTGGAGCAAAACTCAATGATCCGGTATTGGGCGCTTTGGAAACCGCTGGCAGGGGTAAGGGTATTGCGGAACTTCATATACTGCTCTACCTCCATACCATCGCGCATAATGTCGAAGGAGTTGGAAAGCATATCAAAATAGCGACTGATACGACTCAGTTTTTCGGCAAAAAAGGCAGTAGTGAGCTGTTCACACTCGGAAACCTGCTGGATTTCCCACAGAATCATTTTGAACAACAACTCATTGATCTGGTGATACATGATGAACACCATTTCATCAGGCAGGGTGCTGCGCTGCACTTGCAGGTTCAGGAGCGCGTCGGTTTGAATGTAATCCCAATACGTAATGGGCTTGGCCCAAACAAGGCCTTCCAAGTGGGTAGACGGGTTTTGGCCGATTTGCTGGAATTTGTCGGCTACCCGGCCAAGAAGCTCAGGGTCAAAGGTTTGCATATTATTTGGTTGTACTCAGTTGACTGTACCTGGAAAAAATAAAGCATAACCCGGTTATAAAAAGGGGAACTGAAAACATCAGAAAAAGCTCTGTCTCTTTCCAGGTCCCAAAATGAATGGTAAAGGCCATGCCCAGCATCATGAAAACCAGTCCGCCAATGATCCGGTATCGCCACGCTACTATCAGAGCGCCAACTACCAGAGCGGTTGGAATCAGATGCACCAGCAAATGTCCGAGTTTTTCCAGGAATGAAGCATGCCCTTCAAAGGAATCGAGGGCAAAAACTGAAATAAATAAAGCAAAGACAATGGCCAATACCCGTGGGAACCAGGTCAGGGCCGCATACCATTGGTGTACCATGGCAAGGAAATCTGCAATTAATGACAATCCATACCCGCTTTGGGTACGGCAGATTCAAACAGCGTTAGATCCAGATTCAGGCCTCTTTGGAGTAACAGTAATCCCACAATGCCCAGCAATATTGGCTGGGCTATGCGTATTTTCTTGCGAACGGTTTGGCTGAACGACCGACTAAACAAGCTCACCATGAGTAAAAGCGGCAGGGTGCCCAGACCAAATACTGCCATAAAAATGCCTCCTTCTGCGCTGCCAAATGAGGCTAATGCGCCAGCCAAAGCCGCGTATACCATGCCGCAGGGCAACAAACCATTCAACAATCCTATGGAAAATGTACTGCCTGCAGGGTTGTTGCGCAGCAGCCTGCCAATACCTGTTTTTATTTTTTGGGTGAATGCCCCAAAACCAGGCAACGCAGTAACCAATTGTTCAAATTTCCAGGCCATTAATGCCATGCCGATCATGAAAACACCGGCTGCAATAGACAACACTTTTTGTAAACCTGCCAACGCCAATCCCTTCCCCAATAGCCCGAATACTATGCCCAGCATCGCATACGTGATGATCCGGCCACTGTGGTAAACCAGCATTTGCTGCAGTACTGCCCATTTCTCCTTTGCCTGCAAGGGTAATGCCAGCAGCAGAGGGCCACACATGCCTACGCAGTGCAGGCTGCCGGCCAGGCCAAGCAATAATGCCGGCAGGAAAAGTGATGCTTCTGGCATAATACAGGCAATTTGAGCAGTGAGGGTCGAACGCCAGGGCCGAACAGACAAACTCCTGAGCATACCCAGAGAACCAGGAAAGGGTCTGCCAGGATGTTTGAGCTGTCAATGCCCTGGTTTTTCGACGTTTTGTTGGGGAATCAGGTGCCTGGTACAATCAGGGCCGTTTCCCAAAAGTATTTTTTGCCATCGGTGGTTTCCCATTCCATTTCGAGGTGCCAACGTCCTGGCGTCATGTCGCCAGTAGCAAATGTTGCGCTGGCGGTATTATCCAGCGATGCCGTTACGTCCTCGCGTGAGGTAGCAGAGCGGTAGCACTTCACCGAGCCGGTGTTGGCAACCATGCCTTCCGGAAGTTGTGCCTTTATGCTTTTGGATACCGGATCTACTACGGCCGCAGGGGCATTAGCCAGCGCTGCAGTATTCTGCTTGCGTTCCAGACGATCCTGATAGTTCAAATCCAGTGCATAGTAGTCTTTTTGCACCAGTTGCGGAGGATATTTGGTAGTAGACACTACCGCAAAAATCATACTACCCGCAAACAGGGTGAAGAAAATTACGATTCCGGTTCCCCAATTGAATTTCATAATGTGAGCTTTTAAGTAATTTGAGTTGTTGTGCACTACTTCACTGGTCCGAGGAAATTGGTCTTGATCTCATCAATTTTTTTGCCGTTAGACAAAACTTCAATGATGATCGGTGTCTTTCTGCTTTGCAGCTTATCCTCAGGCATTTCCACAAAAAAGGCTCCTTCCAGTTTGGCGCCTTTAGCCAGTGAGCCAGGAGCCTGACCAACCAGCTGTATAATGGCGCCATCCGTTACCGGGTGCAGTTCCACAGGCAAGTCTTTGGTAGATTTATTGATCAGTACGTAGGTGTACAGATTGGTAATGTGCGTTTCATCTTTTTGCTGATACAATTGCCCCGGAGAACGCAGAATAATGGTTTCCACAATACCTCTGCGGGCAATCAGGAACACATCCAGCGCTAAGAGTGCCATCAATACAAAAGTGTAAGCCCAAACCCGGGTGGTAAATATTTTCCGTTTGCCGGTATTAATGCCGGTCATGGAATCATAACGGATCAAACCGGTAGGCCGGTTAATCTTGGTCATGATGGCATCGCAGGCATCCATACAGGCTGTGCAGTTGGTGCATTCCAGCTGTGTGCCATTGCGGATGTCAATCCCTGTTGGACAAACGTGTACGCACAATTTGCAATCAATACAATCGCCAACTTTGGGTACAGTGCCTTCAAAAGAGGCCGGTGCGGCGCCTACAGCCTGTTGAATGTTGGCCACCGGATCATGATAGGTGGTTGGTTGAACTGGAGGGGCTTGAGGCGTTTTTTTTAGCTTGGTGCGCGGCTCGCCACGCATATGGTCGTAAGCCACCACGATAGAGTCTTTTACCAGCAAAACGCTTTGCAGCCTGCCATACGGACAAATCGTGGTACAAACCTGTTCGCGCAGGCGCGCAAAAACAGCATAAAAGGCCACGCTGAATACAATCATCGCAATGAAGCCGCCAATATGCTGAGACACGGGCTCTTTGATGATTTTGATCACCTCGTCCATGCTGATCAGGTAAGCCAGGAAGAAGTTGGTGAAAATCAGCGCCAGGCCATAAATGATGGTGTGCTTCAGTACTTTTTTGCGTATTTTCTGGGCAGTCCAGGGTGATTGGTCCAGTTTGCGCTGCTCACCGGCATCGCCTTCTATCCAGTATTCAATCCGCCGGAAAATCATTTCCATGAAAACGGTTTGAGGACAAACCCACCCGCAAAACAACCGGCCAAACACCACCGTAAACAGGATGATGAACACGATAAACGTGAGCATGGCCAGCACGAATAAATGGAAATCCTGGGGCGTAAACAGCAGCCCGAACAGCACGAATTTACGCTCCAATACGTTGAACAGCAAAAACTGCTCACCGTCTACTTTGATAAAGGGAAGACTGAAAAAGAATATCAGAAATCCGATGGTTACCCATGTCCGGTAGTTGTAGTAGCGGCCACTGGGTTTTTTGGGATAAAGCCATACGCGTTTGCCCGCTGCATCAACGGTGGACAAATGGTCGCGGTATTCTTCCGTGTCTTCAATGACGTTTTTGATAAAATCCTGGTTCATGGATCATTGTGTTTGCTGGAAGAGAAAGGGCCGGTAAAAGTTATCCCGGAATTTTGGCCCCGGAATAACTTTTACCAACCCCTGTCATACATCGCTTGAGATTAACCTTTTGCTGTTTGGGTCGTATCTGCCGGTGCTGAGGCGCCGTCTTCTTTCCAGATTACTCCTTGAGGCGCTTTGGCGTTCGGTGGATTGGTACCCTGCAGTGTCAGAATGTAGCTGGCCACTTTCTGCATGTCAGCTGGTTTCAATTGAGAAGACCATGCGATCATACCCTTGTCTGGCACGCCGTACTTAATGGTTTTGAACACGTTTTTGATGCCGCCACCGTGTATCCAGTATTCGTCGGTAAAGTTCGGACCCACGCCGCCTTCACCTTTCTGGCCATGGCAGGCTGCACAGGAGTTTTTGAAAATAAGTTCGCCTTCACCAATGCCGGAGCCTTCAGTAATGGCCGTTACATTGGATTCATCCACGGCGTTGGCTTTGCCAGCCAGCGCGATAGCGATCTCTTTTTTGGCGGTTTCAACCTCCTGCTTGTATTGTTCAGCCTGATCCGCGCCGCCACCACCGAAGTGGTAGTACCACATGTAACCGGCTGCCCAGATAATGGTCAGGATGAACATATTCACCCACCATGGTGGCAAGTGGTTGTCCAGTTCCTTGATACCATCGTAGTTGTGGTCGAGGGTAATGTCGCCTTCGCGCTCTTGTGGTATTGGGTCTTCCCAGTATTTTTTGCGCAAACGGGTGAAGAAATCCTCTTCAACCGGAAGTACGCCGGTGTTGTCGCCGGCAAAAGGGATGCCGTGTTTTTCAGATTCTACGCGAATCAAATGCCGGGTAAGCATGGCATTGGTACGCACTACCACGGCTATAACCACCACAAAAAGCAGGGCGGAAATGATCATAAATGCGGTGGACATGATTTGGTTGAAATCATCCACTTTTGGATCCGGGGCTGCCGGAGAAGTTGCCTGTCCCCAAAGGGTACTCAGGCTGATCATAAGCAGCAATAAGGTTGGCAGATATTTTTTCGATTTCATGTTTGAAAAAATGTTTTGCCTTGTCCCGCCCCGAACAAGTTATCCGGAGCGGGATAAGGTTCATATTTAATCTTCCAATGGCATGTGCGCCATGCGATCCATATCATCTTTTTTGAAGATGAATGCGCGAATGGCCACTACGCAAAAGGTGGTGAAGAAAAGCAGCAGCGTGCTTACACCAAACCACTGAACTCCGTCCACCGATTGAAGCAGATACTTGTACATTGAAATGTTGTTTTAATGTGAATCAATGTTGTTTTGACTGCTTGAGCGATCCGGGTGTCTGACCGCTCAAGCATTTCAAAACGGTCTTGTTATTTTGGTTGTACTTTGATGTCGGTGCCGAGGCGTTGCAGATAGGCTATGATCGCAATGATTTCCTTGTCGGCTACAGTTGGATCTTTGATGCCCTGATCTGCCAGGTTTTTGGCTATTTTCTGAGCCTGCTCTTTGGCATTATCTACGGCGTATTTTTCGAAATCCTTCGGATATGGTGTGCCCAGTTTGCGCAAAGCGGTGATTTTACCGGGCAATCCGTTCAGATTCAATTGATCTTCCAGCAGGTGCGGATAGGCTGGCATAATGGAGCCTGGCGACATGCTGGTTGGGTCCATCATGTGGTTGTAGTGCCAGCTGTCTGGGTATTTGCCACCTTCACGCCACAGATCCGGACCGGTACGTTTACTGCCCCAGAGGAACGGACGATCGTACACATATTCGCCGGATTTGGAGTATTCTCCGTAACGCTCGGTTTCGTCGCGGAATGGACGGATCATTTGAGAGTGGCAACCCACGCAACCTTCACGGATATACAGGTCGCGACCCGTCAGTTCAAGCGGAGTGTATGGTTTTACGGTAGAAATCTTTGGAACCTGGCTGTCTACAAACACCATCGGGATGATCTGAACGATACCGCCCACAGCAATCAAAATGGTGCTCCACAACAACATTTGCATTGGGCGGCCTTCGATCCAGCGGTGCCAGTGATCGCCTTCGTGTACTACAGGTGCAGGACGTGCAGGAGCTTCAGCTGCCTCGTTGGCCATGAAACTACCTTGTGCGGCAGTTTTAAACAAGTTGTATACACCAATGATTACACCTACGAAGAACAAGGTGCCACCTACAGCGCGCAGAGCGTACATAGGCATGATTTGGGTAACGGTATCCAGGAAGTTGCCCCATGCCAACGTGCCTTCCGGTGTGAATTCTTTCCACATCAGTGCCTGAGTCCAGCCGGCCCAATACATAGGAACAGCATAGAAAATGATACCCAGGGTACCCAGCCAGAAGTGGATATTGGCCAGTTGTTTGGAATACAGTTCTGTGCGGTACATCCGTGGCCACAGCCAGTACAAAGCACCAAAAGTCAGGAAGCCGTTCCAGCCCAGCGCACCCACGTGTACGTGTGCGATGGTCCAGTCGGTAAAGTGGCTGATAGCGTTTACAGATTTAATAGAAAGCATAGGGCCTTCAAAAGTGGCCATACCGTATGCGATTACTGCAACCACCATGAACTTCAACACCGGATCGTTGGCAACACGGTCCCAGGCGCCGCGAAGCGTGAGCAAACCGTTCAGCATACCACCCCAGGATGGTGCGATCAACATGATACTGAATACTGTACCGAGCGACTGAACCCAGTCGGGCAGGGTAGAGTAGAGCAGGTGGTGCGGGCCGGCCCAGATGTAGATGAAGATCAGGGCCCAGAAGTGAATAATGGACAGTTTATAGGAATAAACAGGGCGGTTAGCGGCTTTAGGCAGGAAGTAGTACATCATGCCCAGGTATGGCGTGGTCAGGAAGAATGCCACGGCATTGTGTCCGTACCACCATTGTACCAGCGCTTCCGTTACGCCGGAGAATATTGGATAACTTTCGGTCAGTGTAACAGGTAACTCAAGGCTTCTTACAATGTGCAGTACGGCAACCGTTACCCAGGTAGCAATGTAGAACCAAATAGCTACATACAGGTGACTTTCCCGGCGGGTAAGAATGGTACCGAACATATTGATACCGAACACCACCCAGATCAGGGTTATGGCAATATCAAGTGGCCAGATCAATTCTGAATACTCACCGCTGGTAGTCAAACCCAATGGAAGGGTAATAGCAGCAGCCAAAATGATCAGCTGCCAGCCCCAAAAGTGAATCCAGGAAAGCGTATCGCTCCACATTCTGGCTTTGAGCAGGCGCTGAAGAGAGTAGTAAACTCCCATAAAAATACCGTTACCTACAAAAGCGAAGATAACGGCGTTGGTGTGCAGTGGGCGCAGGCGGCCAAAAGTAAGCCACGGGCCCAGGTTGAGCGAGGGATAGATAATTTGAAGGGCAAGAATAAGCCCAACCAGCATCCCTACCACAGCGAAAATGAACGAAGCCAATCCAAAGGCCCGAACAATTTTGTTGTCGTACTGAAATTGTTGAATGTTACTCATAAAGAAGGCTTTAAATCTTCGTCTTGTTTATTTGCTGTTGTGGAACTTGTAGCGTCCGTCATTCCTGCGCTTGGGGTGGTATCGTCGAAAAGCATCCGGATGGCCGGTGTATACTCATCGTCGAATTGTCCGCTCCCGGCAGCCCGCAAGTAGGCCAGCAAGAACCCCGCGGCAAGCAGGAGACTGACAAGAATGAGGAATAGCATAATTTTCATGAACAGGCAAATGCTTCAGATATGACTGAAAACTGGCGCAAGATGGGTGTGTCATGAAAAGTTGACGGATGATCAAAATCAGGGTAAGGAGTGATCTTTGTCCGAATCGATAAATATCTTGCAGCAGACCTATCTTTGATCCTGTCTATGGAGAAGCAAATCAACAACCCACTGCACGGAGTAACCCTACAGCAAATGCTGGAATACCTGGTATCCATTTATCAATGGGAAGGACTGGCCGTCCGAATCCCCATTCGCTGCTTCCGATTCGAACCCAGCATCAGCTCCAGCCTCAAGTTTCTCCGTAAAACACCCTGGGCCCGCCAAAAAGTAGAGGCCCTCTACCTCCACACCATCTCCACCACCTAACTCACTCACTCACTCATTCACAAGTCACCCTCCCACCTGACTTTCATCATTCCACACTAGTCTTACGTCTGCCAACTTTGTACCATCATCCAAACGGATAGCCTGGCGGGTATTTGCCCACCCACTCCGTTACACCACGATAATGGTATGCAAAACACAACACCGATTTCAAAAGTCATGACCCGTAAACCTGCCGTAGTCGGGCCCTCAGATCATCTGGAAATTGTGCAGGAAATCTTTGAAAAATATGGATTCCATCACGTGCCCGTGGTGGAAGAGGGGCGTCTGGCCGGTATTGTCAGCTATACAGACTACCTACGGGTTATTCAGGAAGTATATGGAAACGCAGCAGAACAGCAACAAAATCAGAACCTGCTGCAAACTATTGAAGTACGACAGGTTATGACAGATCACCCCGTTTGTCTGGCTCCAACCGATACTGTGGAAGATGCACTCCGTATCTTCAAAACCAACCACTTTCACGCCATTCCAGTGGTTGAAAACAACCAAAAACTGGTAGGTATTCTTTCCACTCATGATCTGATCAAGGTGTTGGAAAGGGTACTGGCCCCGGAAATTGATTATGCTTCCAGATAATCTGGACAATTGGCCGGAAGATGTGCAGGAATGGCCTTATGTTTGTTCTATATGACCTCTGGTACCACCTCCATAACTTCCGGCCTAACCCGGAAGCAAGCAGCCGAACAGCTCAATATTTACGGTAGAAATGAATTGAATGGACAACGGCGCAATCCGGTGCTCAAAAGTCTGCTCAATATCATTACTGAACCCATGTTCATTCTGCTGGCGGTGGCCTGCGCCCTGTATTTCGCACTCGGCGATTTGACCGAAGCCTGGATGATGGTGGTATCCATCCTCTTTGTAGCTGGTATCGAATTATATCAGGAAACAAAGTCTGAACGCGCACTGGAAGCCCTTCGCAAGTACACCAGCGCACAAGTACGAGTTCTCCGTGAAGGTCAATGGATAGAAATCCCATCCGAGGAATTGGTACCGGGCGATCTGGTTAATCTGGAAGAGGGAGAACGCGTTCCTGCAGACGGCATTTTGCTGGAGCAACATGATCTGTCGGTAGACGAATCCGTACTAACCGGTGAGAGTCTCTCCGTAGATAAACAGGCACAAAACCGCTTGTTTCAGGGAACAACGGTAGTTTCCGGGCGAGGTTTGTTTCAGGTGACCGAAACTGGGGCTGCCACTGCATTCGGCCAACTGGGAAAATCCATAGATTCAATGGAAACGGTGAAAACGCCGTTGCAAATCCAGATCAAACGCTTTGTTACCCAAATGGGTATTGCCGGCGGATTAGCCTTTGTGCTGGTGTTTGTGCTCAATTATTGGCTGGAGCAGGACATCTGGGCTGCCTTGCTTTTTTCCCTCACCCTGGCTATGGCCATTTTGCCCGAGGAGATTCCGGTGGCATTCAGCGCTTTTATGGGACTCGGCGCTTACCGTATGATTCAGCATGGGATTCTGGCTAAAAGACCCGGTACCGTGGAAAGCCTTGGCTCTGCAACAGTGATTTGTCTGGATAAAACGGGCACAATTACCCAAAACAAGATGTCGGTAGCCGAAGTGCAGGATCTTGGAGCACAAAACAAAGTACTGGAATATGCCCTTTGGGCTTCTGAGCCGGTGATTTTTGATGCTATGGAGCTGGCCATTATGGAAAAAGTGCTGGAGCCCGAACACATATCAGAAGATCCCAGAATGGGCTATCAAATTGTCCATGAGTATGCCTTGTCTGGTCGGCCACCTATGATGACTCATGTTTGGGAAAAGGACGGCCAGCATAGAGTGATTGCCTGTAAAGGAGCAGTGGAGCGGGTGCTTGAGGTATCTGGCGCCAGTGATGCACTGATAGAAGAGGTGTTGTTGCACACCGAAAAAATGGCAGCCCAGGGATTTCGGGTGCTGGGGGTCGCATCAGCTGTCTTTGAGGGAAGTACTTTCCCGGACGACCAAATGGACTTCCCCTGGCAATTTGAAGGTTTAATTGCCTTTTATGATCCACCAAAGGAGAACGTGGCGCATGTATTCAAACAGTTTTATCAGGCAGGGTTGCGCGTAATCATGATTACTGGCGACCATAAATCCACTGCACAACACATTGCCCGCAGCGCCGGACTCAAGGGGTGGGAAGTGTCGATGACTGGTCAACAAATCATGGATTTGTCGGATACAGATCTGCAGGATGCTGTTCAGCGCGTTAACGTATTCGCACGTATGTTTCCTGACGCCAAGCTGCGGGTAGTAAATGCCCTCAAGTCTAATGGAGAAATAGTGGCCATGTCTGGCGACGGCGTGAATGATGGCCCTGCCCTGAAATCGGCTCAAATTGGTGTAGCCATGGGCAAAAAAGGAACGGAAATTGCTAAAAGTGCTGCCTCTCTGGTATTACTGGAGGATGATTTGCAGGGCATGGTGCTCGCTATTGCTATGGGGCGGCGCATTTACGACAACCTGCGCAAGGCCATACGTTACATTATTTCTATACACCTGCCCATTGTATTAATGGTCTTGGTTCCGCTATTGTTGGGCTGGCCTTATGCACACATATTACTGCCGTTGCATGTTATTTTCCTGGAACTGGTTATGGACCCTACAGCAGCCATTGCTTTTGAAAATGAACCGGCTGAGCCTAATTTGATGCAAAAGCCCCCCCGAAATGCCAAGGCTTCCTTGTTCTCCGGGAAAGAACTGGGCATAAGTTTGCTTCAGGGAGCCGTTATCACCGCCGGCGTTTTGTGTATGTACCAATGGGCTATTTACCAGAAACTGCCGGAAGAAGGAGTTCGTTCCATGGTATTTGCAACCATGGTATTTGCCAACCTCTTTCTTACCCTGGCCAATCGCTCCTTCGATTTTGCCCTGCCCCAAACCATTAGGTACAAAAATCCGGTCATGCCGCTGATACTCGCTATTTCAGCCCTTGTGCTGATGCTGATTCTTTATTTCCCATGGTTATCCAGACTCTTTGGAATGACTCCACTATCCATCGCAAACCTGGCCTGGTGCCTCCTCGCCGGATTTGCCAGCGTAGTTTGGTTCGAATGCTATAAATGGATCAAAAACAGCACCCAAAATTCAAAAACAGACTAACACCCACTCACCCACTATCCCAACGCTTGCAGTTCTACCAACTTCCTGTACACTTTGCCCGCCTGCATCAGTTGATCATGAGTGCCCCGTTCTACAATCCTTCCGCCATCCATCACCACTATTTCGTCGGCATTTTGCACAGTACTGAGCCTGTGGGCAATCACCAACGCCGTTCGGTTTTCCAGCAAGCGCTCCAGGGCTGCCTGTACCAGTTTTTCAGATTCGGAATCAAGGGCAGAGGTGGCTTCATCCAGAATAAGAATGGGAGGGTTTTTCAAAAGTGCCCTGGCTATGGTCAGTCGCTGCCGCTGACCACCACTTAATTTGGAACCCCTGTCGCCTATATTAGCGTGGTATCCCTCTGGAATATGTTGGATGAATTCGTGTGCATTAGCGGCTTTGGCAGCTGCTTCAACAGCGGCATCGCTAACATTTTCCGCTGAAAAAGCTATGTTATTGCGCACCGTGTCGTTGAACAAAATGGCTTCCTGACTTACAATGCCCATAAGTGCCCGCAAATCCTGCAATCGCAGGTCGCGCAGGTCATGTCCGTCTATCAGGATCTGGCCATCTGTAGGGTCGTAAAAACGCGGCAACAAGTCGGCCATGGTACTTTTGCCAGCGCCTGAAGCGCCTACCAAAGCCACTACCTTGCCTTTGGGAATAGTCAGGTGTATGTTTTCCAGTGCCGCCCGATCTGAATTGGCGTATTTAAATGATACATTCCGGAATTCAATACCCTGCTTAAATTCACTCAAACTGGCAGGCTTTTCCGGATCCCGGATGGTCTCCGGTGCGTCCAGTACCGATTCCAGTCGCTCCAAAGCGCCCATACCTTTTCGAATGCTGTAAGTGGCATTGGAAAATGCCTTGGCTGGCTCCAGAATTGAGTAAAAGGCATACAGGAAAGTGATAAAAATGGGGCCCGAAAGCTTAAAGGCAAACACTAGTTTAGCGCCGTACCAAAGCAATATTGAGGCCACAACAATACCCAGAAACTCGGAAAGTGGAGAGGCCAGATCACGCCTGCGCGATAAGCGGGTGAGTGTGCGCGCATAATCGTTGTTTTCCTTGCCAAAACGATCGCTTTGCCAGTTTTCTGCATTAAATCCTTTCAGAATCCGCAATCCGCCAATGGTTTCTTCCACCAGCGACATCACCATGCCCAGTTTGCTTTGCGCTTCACCGGATTGTTTACGCAACGACTTTCCGATACCGCCAATAATTACCCCGCTGAAAACCATCAAAACAAACACAAAACCGGCCAGCTTGGGCGAAACCCACAACATATAAGCCAGACTTCCGCTAATCACAATGGGCTCCCGCACCATCGCTTCCATTACGCCCATAATGCTCCATTCCACTTCCTGAACATCGGCGGCAAACCTGCTCATCAGGTCGCCCTTGCGTTCCTCGGAAAAGAAAGAGAGAGGCAAATGAAGAATCTTTTTCAACAGCTTCTGACGCAGATCGCGTACCACCCCGTTTCTGACTGGGGCCAGGAAATACAGCGACAAATACCGAAACAGATTTTTACCCAGAAATGTCACTACCAGAACGGCACAAACCATGATCAGGGCTTTTTCCCTGCCATAGGTTTGAATCATGTACACAAAAAAGGTGTCCAGGTATTGCTGAAGTCCCGTCGCAGATTTGTTGACCGTTAAACTCGCGGGATCCACACTGGGGTCGCTGAACAGGATTTGTAAAAAGGGCAATAGCGCAGGAATGCTGACTACCACAAATACCGACATCAGGATATTGCAGAGAATGGCCAGCGTCAGCAGGCGTTTATAGGGCAGGTAATATCGAAGCAGTCGGAGCATTATTTCTTAAAAGCCAGTTTGTCCAGCATTTCACTGGCAATAGGATCGGCATAGATACCGTAACTATTAATTAAAACACCCTTTATGGGCTGATGGATTGCGGAAATGGCATAAATCGCCAGTTCCTCAGATGGATCTGTTTCTCCTTCCAGGCGGAAGTATTTATCCACCTGAAATTCATGATGGAAAAATTGAAAATCGCCGTTCCGGCATTCCAGGCAATTTTGCTGAAGGTTGAAATCTTCCACATAACCTTCTTTGCGGAGTTCATCCAGGATATCCAACAGTGTTTTTTCCATAAGTAAAGGTATTTAGCGCATGGAGGGGATTTATTTACCAGGCTTAAAACGATGCTTCCAAACCGATATCGTTACCACAGTAATCAGCACTGCTATGCCTGTGGCGGCAGCTATGGCTACGGATTGACTGCCGGGTTCGGTGGCAGTATTACGTTTGATAAATATGCCAAGCAGTGCCCATACAACAGCTAAAACATGACCAAGGTTGCGTTGTTTTTGCCAAAAATACGTTGCGATTCCTACACCAGCGCAAATCATTAGCACCGTCCAGAAGGTTTCGCCCGCCGCCCCGCCGCGCCAGCCTTGTGCAACCAGTAAGGCTGTTACGTTGGCCACCAACGCAATGGTTATCCAACCCTGATACAGGCCAAAAGGTATTTTAATCCAGCCGGGCACAGTATCAGATGCCCGGTAAAGCTCTCTGTTCAGCTGTACCAGACTTGCCAGCAATCCGATCATGATGGCCACAGATACGGCAAGTTGTTCCCAGTGCCAGGCAAAAATCCAGGCCATGTTCAGCAGGCTGCTTGCAATAAAATAACGGCCCATGGATGCTATAGCTGTAGCAATGCCGGAGGATTTTTTTGGAACAAACAAGGCATACAGGCTTACTCCGGTAAAGACCAGCAACCAAAGATAAATTACCCCCCAAATGGAGAAAGTAAGTCCTGCAGGGGTAAAAAGGTTGGGATATTGGTTGGATAGCTCGCCGGTGTTTTTGCCGTTAAGGGGCAACGCATTGGCCAGGTAATTAATTACCATCACGCCGGCAAAGGCCAGGGTATTCCCTGCAATCAATGCACGCGATCGTTTATCCATGATTTGGTTCAGATGGTGTATCGGTAGCACTTACTTTTTGTCCTACCTGGTGTTTGAACATGGAACGCATGGCCAGCAGCATGCTTACCAATGACAATGCAGCACCCATCAGAAAAGGTGCGCCGGGGAACTGTACTGCCGATTCCGGGGCTGTATAATGGGCAAAGAGATTGGTCATCAGCAATGGCCCGATGATAGATGTGAGGCTGATCAGACTGGTGAGCGCCCCCTGTAGTTCGCCCTGCTCATTGGCGGGCACCTGACTGGAAATGATGCTTTGCAGGGAAGGTCCTGCTATGCCGCCTAAGGCAAACGGTATCATGTACACAAACATTTGCCAACCTTCCGTGGCAAAGGCAAACAATACGAATCCGATGGCATACAAGGTGAGTCCAATCAGTACCGAACTTCGTTGGCCAAATTTGGGAATGAGAATGCGCGACAATCCCCCTTGCACTATTGCCGTCATTAAACCGGTGAAAGCCAGAGAATACCCTACCCAACGTTCATCCCACTGGAATTTCATCATAGTGATATAAGTCCAGGTACTCTGGTTGGCATGTCCGGCAATATAGATGCAAATCAGCGAAGCTACCAGACTGAGGATTACCGGATATCTGCCCAGGTTCATCAGTGAACCAATGGGGTTGGCGCGTTTCCATACAAATTCCCGTCGGTTTTCAGGTTTCAGAGATTCAGGTAGAATGAAATAGCCATAGAGCCAGTTCATCAACGCCAGACCGGCAGCCGCAAAAAATGGCGCCCGTATACCAAAATGAAAGGAAACCACCCCCCCGATCAGCGGTCCGATAATGAAGCCCAGGCCAAACGCGGCGCCCACCAATCCGAAATTTTGGGCACGTTTTTCTACCGGACTCACATCTGCAATATATGCCATCCCGGAGGTAAACGAAGCCCCCGTAATACCACCCAGTACACGCCCGATAAAGAACCACCAAATGTTGGGAGCCAGTCCCTGAATGATAAAATCGATACCAAACGCAAACAGAGAAGCGAGAATAACGGGACGGCGACCGTATTTATCACTCAAGCCGCCAATGATTGGCGAGCATAAAAATTGCATCCCTGCATAGGTAAACATCAGTATCCCTCCCCAGCGCGCCGCTGTACTCAAATCGCCTCCGGTCAATTCCTCCAGTAGTTTAGGCAACACAGGAATGATTAATCCAAAGCCGATTACGTCAATCAGCATGGTGATGAAAATAAAAGCAAGCGCAGGAGTTCGGGATGTAGCCATATTCAAGTACCGGCGGGTTTAGCCGCCGATGAATGGGGTAGGGATAAATTTAAGTGTGCGAAATAACGGCAAGTAATAGTCATGAGCGCCAGAAAAAGGTAAAAATTCTGGTTAACAGTTTGTTCAAGTATTCAATTGAATACTTGAAATACTTTTGTGTCATGGAAAAAAGATTGTTTAAAGATGCTATCTATTCGGGTATTGCCGGGATGACCAAAGCCTTTTCCCATGCCAACCGACTGGAAATACTTGATCTGCTGGCCAATGGTGAAAAAACGGTGGAACAAATAGCGGCCCAAACCTCCGTTTCGGTGGCAAATGCATCCCAACATCTCCAAATTCTCAAAAATGCCCGACTGGTGAGTGCCAGACGCCAGGGTACTTTTATCTATTACGCCCTTAGCGGTAAAAAAGCATACGCCGCCTGGAAAGCCCTGCGCAATCTGGCTCTTGACCTTGAACCTGAGGTGCAACGCACGATGGATCAGTACCGTTCGGAATCTAATAGTCTACCAGGTTGTCGTTATGCTGAATTGCCCGATCCACTAAGTATAATTTTTCTGGATGTAAGGCCCAGGGAGGAGTTTATCTCAGGTCATTTGGAGAATGCCCTATCCATCCCCATGCAGGAACTTGAAGAACGAATCTCCGAATTGCCAAGGCATAAAACCATCATTACATATTGCCGTGGACCGTTCTGCACGTTCGCGGATGAAGCTGTAGCGATGCTCAAGGCTAAGGGATATGAAGCATTGCGCCTGGAAGAAAGCTATCTGGATATTAAACTCAATGAAACCCAATGGAACAACTAACCAAGACAACAACTGGCCTGCGCCAGAATTGGCAGCAATTTTCCCTGCTGGTGTTGGTCAATGCCTTTGTGGGTGGCATGGTTGGTATTGAGCGGAGTATTTTGCCCAAGTTGGCTGAAGTGGAATTTGGTTTGGCCGCCAAAGCGGCAACCTTATCGTTCATCGTAGCTTTTGGCTTTGCCAAGGCATTTGCTAACTTGTTTACAGGTTCACTGGCGGGTAGGTTGGGACGCAAAAAGCTCCTGATGCTGGGCTGGATTTTAGGGATTCCAGTGCCATTTCTGCTGATGTTCGCACCTTCATGGAGTTGGATAGTAGCCGCAAATATCCTCCTGGGGGTGCACCAGGGTTTCGCCTGGTCGGCCACCGTAGTGATGAAGATAGACCTGGCAGGAGAGCGCGACCGTGGCCTGGCCATGGGGCTCAATGAGTTTGCCGGATACCTGGCTGTAGCTTTGGCAGCATTTGCAACTGGCTGGATTGCCGGACAATATGGGCTACGGCCATACCCATTTTACCTGGGTGTAGGGTTAATTGTAGCAGGGTTACTCACTACCTGGTTGCTTGTGCGCGATACCCACGCGCACATGATTTCAGCGGCTGTTGAGAGTAAGACGCCACGTTTAGATAATTTATTTTGGGATACCAGCTGGCGCCATCGCAATTTGGGCTCGGTAACCATAACCGGATTAGTTAACAACCTCAATGATGGTATGGTTTGGGGTTTGATGCCGCTGTTTCTATGGCAAAAGGGATTTGATTTACAGGAAATCGGGCTTCTTGCTGCTGTATATCCGGCCGTTTGGGGCATTGGGCAGCTTTTCAGTGGCAGATTATCCGATTTTGTCTGCAAAAAAGACCTGCTCTTATGGGGTATGACGCTCCAGGCGCTGGCACTTTTCGGATTGGCCTTTGCGGATGGCTTCTGGATGTTTGTCCTTTTCCTGGCTTTACTTGGCTGGGGCACCGCTATGGTCTACCCCACCTTCCTGGCTTCTATTGCCGACAACACCCACCCACTTGACCGGGCCAAAAGTCTGGGCATTTTTCGTTTTTGGCGGGATATGGGATATGCGGCAGGCGCCCTGCTCACGGGCTTTACGGCAGATACCTTTGGAATTCCGGTTAGCATCCTTGCTGTAGGCTTGCTAACCCTGGCTACAGGATTGTGGGCAGATTTTCGAATGCGTTGCCGTACCGGGCATCCTACGATCTGGGTATGGTTTGGGAGGGGTATTGGAGGCGCTTGATATGAAGTCCAGCTACCAGCATCTAACAATCACAAGTCTGATGTAACGAGCAAGCTCAAAGAAGTGCAAAGAAGTACATCTACATTTTTACCACCCTTGCTGCCCCGATGGGTACTCCCTGTTGATAAATCACGATTTGATAAATTCCAGGTAATACGCCAGATAAGTTAATTGAGCTAGTTAACAACCCTGTATTGGCTGAAATAGAGCCTTCCAGAATTATATTTGAAAACAGGTCAAAAATGTGATAATTCACTTTATCTGATTTGGGACAGTAAAATCTCATGGTGAACTCATCTGAAAATGGATTTGGATGAACGAGTAAGTTTGATGGTTGGATTACAGGTGTTTTAGTTCCGATAGTAACCGGTAAGGAGGCACCAAATTCTGAAAAGCCATTAAAAATTGCTTCAAGATAAAAAACTCCATTCTCACCAACTAATACGGTTTGGCTGTTAGCAACAGGCAAACTTCCACTTATTACATTATTGGTTGGGTCACAATCTTCATCATTCCCGTCATAATGAGTTAAGCCAAGCTGGTCTGGAGTAATAAAGGTTTCGGGTGGAGTAATATTAAATGATTCAAGGTCTTCTGCGGTGAAAAACAAGCGAAGTTTGACAGGACTCACGGGCGAAAATTGGGTCTCTATGTTAAAATACCTTGGAAGAAATTTTTGCCCATTAGGCAAAACCGGAGCTTCCGGCAGGATCTCGGTAGAAACCGTAATATCACCCAGGTTATTTTCTGATAAAATGGCGCCTAAAAGTGGCCCCGTAGTATTAGGATCTCCATCTGTATTGGAGGCATATAGGTTCCTCCAGTAATTGGAAGATGAAATCCCTGCGCCACTTTGAACAAACTGCTGACAAGTGTCGGCACCTGACCACAAGTCTGGCTCATCTTTTATACTGATACAAAACCTTCCCGAAGTGCCAAAGGCACCGTCAACCATGACCAGATAAAAATTTCCCGGGGTTAATCCAGAATATACAAGGATAGCATCCGCAGGATTCTCCCCTGTATTATCTTCAGCTGTTACAAAAAAAGGAGTCAGAGAATCCTGTCTCATCACAGCAATTTGTGGATCAAAGGGAAGGATGGTATCACTCGCTACAGTAATCTGAACAGTTCCTGTAGGCGGTGCAATAAATCCAAACCAAACAGAATGTTCAGCTCCGTCGTGCCAATTACCCGGAGGAATAGAAGGATTAGGATCGTCATTAGTTGCATAGGCTGTGTGGTTGGTGAAGATCCGACAAGTATCTCCAAATTTTAACCAATAATTGTCCTCCATCCCTCCCCCGGGGAAAAGGTTAAAAGGTTCTTCATTCTCCAACTCACAGCTTAGTCTATACCGGGCAATTGAATTTGCCATTGCGTTTGATTTGTCGGCCAATAATAGGTAAGTTTTATCCGCGTATAATAAACCTAGTTTATATCGGTTACCGCTGATTAATGGTACACAGGTAGTTATCCCAAACGGTTCTGAGCACTGATCAATAAAACTGAGTTTCAATCCTCCGGTTGCGTTATTAACTGGAGTCAAATAGTATATTCCTGTAATTTCGGGTTTTATCCTGCAAAATTGTTCCTTCCCTGGAGTTTGTTGCCCGCATATTTTGAAGTCGACAATTCCTGTGCCCCCAGAAACAACTAGCGTATCCCCACAGGGAAGGTATGGCACTTCGTCATAACCAGGAAGTTTATGAATAGGAAATGGTTGCGACCATTGGCTTGTTTGCAGATCACCGCAATTGTTTTTTATCCTGAAATGATATGTTTTTGCAGGATCCAAATTGTCAATCACCAGACTATCGCCATCAGAAAAATAATTGGGCGTTCCTGAAAATAGGGAATCTATTGGCACAACTTCAATCTCTTCAAGTCTGGAATCATTGACTTCTTTCCAAACAAGAATAGTTTTGCCGCCATTATAGGTTAGCCCTAATCCTTGAGTCGTCTCAGGGCAATAACACAAAGATTCGATCAAGACTTGAAAACCTTGCGTGTCGGCAGTGGTAAGCTGGATTTGGAACTGGCCAAATGATAGCACCCCTAAATTTATCAGCGTATCGCTACCTGTAATGGTACCGCAGATATTCCAATTGGGAATGGTATTAGTACATCCTGCACTCAATTTTTCGCTAACTGCAAATTGCAAGGGTAAATTGCTGGTGTGTTTTATCCGTAAACTCGCTAAACCATTAGCTGTTGGAGAGAGTTTTAACATAATTTGTCGCCCGACCTCATTCGCACCGTTACACACATTGTAATAATGATGAGGAACGACAGAGCCAGGGGAAACGATGAGTGTGTCAAAGCAGGGCAGTTGTATTGCACCATTGCAAATTGGGCGACTAAAATAACTATAATCTGTCCAAAGGCTACTGTCTCCATTCTGACATGCATTTCGAATCCGCCAACCATATAATTCGCTGGTATTGATCGCAAAAAGATTGAATAAATTTACGCCTGCGGTGTTGAAAGACACGGTTTTTGTAATTTCTGAACCGTCTGGCTTTAGTAGCCCAATTTCATATAACCATGGGCCATGATTGCCACTCCAACGGGCAATCAGTTGAGTACTGGTGGCGTTGAAAAAAGTCTGTGTTGGCACTGGCATTGGGCATGGCTGTTCACAATGAAAAGAAATACGCAATGTGCCTAATCCTGTCGAAAGCCTTTTTTTGCAAAGGATAAAATAATCATCTCCAGGTGTAAGATTGTTGAGTTCAAAATACGCAGCATTTTCGCCACTCCCGATACATTGCCAACCAGTTGTAACTGCACAAATTCCAGCATTAGCGTTTTTTATATAGAAATTATAAGACGGTAATCCTTCTGGCAGAAAGAGATAGTGGGTAGTGCTAGTGGCATGAAACTGAAGTATCTCTTCTTTTCCTACTCCTTGTGAACCACAAGTTGGGAGATTATTTAGTTGACCATTTCCGGACTCAAAGGTTAAAACCACTTCCTGGTCGCAGGTTAAAATAGGATATTCATAACAGTCCACCAACGTTGTGAAGTTAATATTGTTCGACCAAGAGCTGGGGCTGAATGGGCCGCACATTGCTCGCACTCTCCACTTGTAACTTTGAATAGCTGTAAGTCCACTGACAATTAAACTGTCATGATTGCTAAAAAAATTGGGGATCCCTGTAAAGTTTGCGCTTGTAGGCTGGATTTCTATTTCCCAGGAAATGTTGCCAGAAGGCGCAACCCAATTCAATTCTGCTGTTTGCGCTGCAATATTGCTTGTCGTTAATCCTGTTGGCGGATTGCAAGGAACGGGGCATAAAACTTTTAATGCAATATTTATATTAGGAAAGCTCTGATATTCTGAAAAATCAACAGCAATCATATAGGTTTGACCAGCGGTTAGTTGGCCTAATGTAAACTCTTCATTTATCAATATACCTGGTTCTGCTAAACATGTCCAGTTGCTGTCCAATTGACAATTGACATTAGGTTTTTTGAAGGCAAGCTTTACAGGTCCGGAAGCATAAGTACTAATCCTGTGTTCGCCGGTAAGAATTGGTGTAAATTGATAATACAGTTCAGCTCCTGTACTAAAATTTGGACATGGCGCTATTAAACTCATAGCCGGATTATTAAAGGCCGCTACAAAAGAATTACAAGGTAAAATTTTGGGAATAGTGCAATCAGTTGGAGTATGAAAACTTAACACAGGTGACCAATTTCCCGCACCGTTAGGTATACAAACTGTACGAATACGCCAAAAATACCTTGTTTCTGGCATTAAGTTGGTTATTCGAAGAGAGTCACCTTGGCCTAATGAATCTGGAATGCCATCGAAAAGGAGTGAGTCTTTTTTGATTTCAAGTTCCCAGGATGAGCTGCTTGAATCAGATTGCCAGCGAATGACAATTGATTGGCTACTAATAGCATAAGGAGATAAAGATTGAGGAGGAAAACAGTTCTGTGCAAACAACCCTGTGAATGGAAGGAATAATATGAGTAACGGACAGAATGAGGGGCATGATAGCAACGAAAAAAATCCCCAACAAAATCGATTTTTGAATAAATTTTGGCACATATTCAATAAAAAAGAGTAATTATTTACAAAGCTAAATAAAACTAATGAAATTCATAACAAAATATTTGCTTAGTCAGATAAAATTAACAATATTTAGTGGGATGTCCTCTTCCATAAAAAAAGCCGGGCCAACTCTTTCAGCTAGCCCGGCCAGGTGGTATGAAAAAAATGTTGCAGTGTGGGCCATGGGGTATGTCTAATCCGTTGACCAAACACCCCCATTGGTATCCCCATCTTGACGCACAAATCCAACTAACGCGCGATCAATAATTTGCGGTAAATGGCATGTCCGTTATTGTCTGAAAGCTGTACCAGATATATGCCTTGCGGAATACCTGAAATGTTCAGCAGTGTATTTTGCTCTGTTGCAGATGGTTGTGCCTCCACAATCACCTTGCCTGTTTGATCCAGCACCCGCAAGCGCATGACACTTCCGGTAAAGGACGACCAGCTTACCCAAACCTCATTGGCCGCAGGATTGGGATTGAGTTCCATGCCTGCCTCTGTATCCGGATTTTCAGTGCCTACGGAACTCGAAATATTGATCGGGCCCCAACCGGAGGTACATCCTTTGGCATCGGTTACTACCAGCGCATACTGACCTGAAAACAGGTTGTTCAAATCTTCGGTATTGGCAAAAAATTGCCCGTTTCTGGTCCATAAATGGCTATATGGAGCTGTTCCTCCACCAATTTGCACCTGGATGCTGCCAGCACCCTGATTCCCCGGATCTTGTTGAACCTGATCCAGCGTTATACCCAATACATCCGGCTGGGTGAGGTTGATGGCGCCTGCAAGGGTACAACCTGCCTGATCCTGAACCGAATAGGCATAACTCCCCGCACACAGGTTGGTAGCCTGAACGCCGGTTTGGCCATTGCTCCATTGTATGTTGTAAGGCCCGGCGCCACCACTAACTGCAAGGGCAGCAGAGCCATTGCACAAGCTATGGCAGGCTGGCGATTGCAGACTGGTTTGAACGCCCGGAGCCGGCGTAACTGTCACGATGAAACTACACTGTCCGGAGTTGCCGCTGCCATCTGTATAAACATATGTTTGGGTAGTCGCGCCAATTGGGAAATTGGAACCGGATGGCAAACCTCCAGTCAGTTGCACCAGGGCCGGATTCACCGTGCAGTTATCGTTTACCAATGGCGTATTATACAGTACCGGTCCGTGGCAGTAGCCAATGGTCTGGTTGCCGGGGCAGATCACCTGTGGCGCCTGGTTGTCATTAATTTCAATCTGGGCAACCTTGGTTTGGGTGCATTGAAATGCATCCGTGATGGTGGCAGTATAAGTGCCCGGACACAAATTATAGTTGCTCAGGCTGTTTGCCCCGTTGCTCCACTGCACCTGTACCGGTCCTCCGCTCAGTTGCAGGAGAGATAAGCTGCCGTTGCAGGCGTCCACACAAGCCACATGTTGAGGAATAACCTGAAAATCAGCCGGATCCGATACATTCACTTCAAAACTGCATTGACCGATATTGCCTGAAGCATCTGCATAACGGAAAGCTACAGTGGTTATACCTACCGGGAACGAAGAACCACTGCTCAGTCCGCTTACCTGCAACAACTGCGCGGGTACGAACGGACAGTTATCCACCACCTGAGGCAGGTTGTAGGTAACAACAGGCTGGCAAAAACCGGTTTGGATGTTTATCGGACAAAAAATTTGCGGAACAATGTTATCCTGCACCAACAGGGTTGCCGTTCCTGTGCTGGTGTTTCCGTCTAAGTCGGTGGCTGAAACTGTAACCGTTTGAAAGCCTGTCTGGCCGCATTGAAACTCATTGGGTGTAACACTCCATTGGGCAATGCCACAGTTGTCGAAACTACCATTGTCAAACAAACCGGCAGAAACAGAAACATGGCCGGTGGCGTCCAGATCTACCACCGCGTCTTTCAAAAACAGCTGTGGAGGTGTCTGATCATTCACCAAAATGCTGGTTTCCAGCTGCTTTTGGCAGTTGTTCTGATCCGTAACCGTAAGTTTATACAGACCTGCCTCCAAATTAGCCAGGCTTGAACCGGATTGTCCATTAGACCAAAAGTACTGGTATGGCGCTTGCCCGCCCGTTACGCCAACGGAAATAGTGCCCGTATGATCGTCGGGGCAGGAAATATCCGTTTTTACTAAAACAGAAGCCACGATAGCCGCCGGGCTGCTGATTTGTGTGGAAATGGTTTTGCTGCAGCCGTTCCCGTCAGAGACGGTTGCCTGATAAGTCCCGGCTGCAAGATTGTACACGGAAGACCCCTGTGCGCCATTAGACCAGGTATATTGGTACGGCTGAACGCCGCCGCTAACACCCAGGGAAATGGAACCATTGGCGGATTCTGCACACAAAACGTTTGACTGTGAAGCGATGGTGGCCGCTAATGCCTGTGGACTGCCTATGGTAACCTGCAGGATAACCTTGCAGCCCGTGCCATCGGTTGCAGTTACGGAATAAGCTCCGGCGCTAAGTCCATTGGCTGTTTGGGTACTCGCGCCACTGGACCAGGCATAAGTAATCGGGTTGGAAGCGTTGCCAAGCTGAACTGAAGCGCTTCCGTTGGAAAGCCCGGCACAGCTGACATTCGTTCCGGTAACTGCACCTGTCAGAATGCAATTGGCAGCGTTGATATTGGCGGTTTTAACCACCGTACATCCTTTATTGTCAGTAAGGGTTACGGTATATGCACCGGGGGCCAGGCTTCCAATGGCGAAAGCAGTAGCGCCGGTACTCCATTTTACCGTGTAAGGAGAAGTGCCGCCAATACCGGTAATGGAAGCAGTACCATTGTTTAGGCCCGGTACCGTTTGGTGGGTTACATTCACCACAGCCGTTAACACCAGTTCCTGCAAGGCTACAGATTTAGTGGCAGAACAGCCCTCGGAGTCCATGACGGTTACGGTATAGGTGCCGGCCATCAATCCGTTGTTGGTGGCAGTCAGGGCGCCGTTCGACCATTGGTAGTTGTACACTAAAGAGCCGCCACTTCCATTGGCTTTTAAAATGCCGTCGGAGCCGCCGCTGCAATGTACCGGCTGTTGTTGGGTTACAGTAACCTGAACCGGAGCACGCTGTACCACCATCACGCTGTCTACATCCTTACAGCCATTCTGGTTGTTGGTTACGGTTAAGGTATAGGTTCCTTCCAAATCCACCCTTGGGTAAAGGGTAGTAGCACCTGAAACGATATGCCCGTCCCAGGTAGTCCACTGGTAAGTGTAATTAGGGCCGGAGGATGAAAAAGACGCGTTAATCAAAACAGAGGTCTGGAAACAGTTCAGCGAGCGTTCTTCACCGGCATAGGCAAACGGAAGCGTATTGTCGGCGTCCACATATACGCTGGTGGTATTGGTGCAGCCATTTCCCGGATTGGTGGCCGTTATATAGTAATAACCCGGCAGCGGCACATTCGGGTTTTGTTGGGTTGAACTGAAATTGTCTGGTCCGCTCCACTGGTATTGCAATCCCTGCGGGGAGGAATTGGTAGTGATTTTGGCATTGGGGTTGGTGCAGGTAATCAGGGTGCTGGTACACCAAACACTGGGCGGAGTATTGTTTTGGGAAACAGAGGCATTGGCCACTGCCGTACACCCGCTCTGAGGGTGAGTTACCTTCAGGGTGTAGTTCCCTACTGCGCTAACCACCGGATTTTGCTGCGTAGAAACATATCCATTCGGGCCTGTCCAAAAATACGTGGCGCCGGGTGTGGTTGACTGACCAATCAGCGTAACTGTAGGATTGGCGCAGGTTTTAACGCCACCCATGGCTGAAACGTTTGGCTGGGCATAGTTATCCGTTACAGTAACGGAAGTGCTACCCGTACAGCCATTGGTTGGATTTTTAATGGTCAGGAAATAAACGCCGGAAGCACTTACACCCACCACCGGATTGGTGGCAATAAAATTATTGGGACCAATCCAGGAATAGGTAACGCCCGGAGTATTGCTGCTGCCAATGAGCTGCACTATTTGAATGGCGCAACTTAACACGCCAGACACTGAGGCGGTTGGAATAGGTGCGGTGGTATTGCTCGTTACTGTCACCATATCGGTGGCGGTGCAGCCGTTGGCTGGGTTTTGTACCGTGAGGTTATAGGCGCCGGCTATATTGGTCCAGGGCGACTGAAGTTGGGAGGAAAAGCCGCTGGGGCCGGTCCATTGGTAGGTCGCGGCCGGGGTATTGCTGGTACCAAGCAATTGTATTGAAGGCTGATCGCAAGTGATGGTTCCACTCACGGCCGCATCGGCGGTGGGTGGTGTAAAGCTGGCGGTAACCACTGCTGTAGATTTGGCCAGGCAACCTGTTAGGGTATCTGTTACGGTAAAAAGGTAGTTGCCGGAAGCAGAAACGACCGGTTTTTCCAAACTGGATTGAAAACCTCCTGGCCCCTGCCATCCAAAACGGGTGTTGGTTTTGGTATAGGTTACCTGCAACATGAGGGTAGGGGAGGTACAGTTAAGTACGCCTCCTGTGGCCTGCGCATTGGGCGCCACATGCGCAGCAATCACCTGCATTTGGTCAGTTGCCGTACATCCATTGTCGATATTGGTAACGGTCAGGGTAAAAGTACCAGCTATATCAATCACAGGGTTCAGGGTTTGAGCTCCGGATTGAATCCGACCGCCGGCCGAAGCCGTCCATAAATACTGGAATTCAGGTCCCACCGAACCGCTGCCAGCCAGAGAAAGCTGGGCATTGGAGCAGTTTACATTGATATCTGTACCAGCCAGAGCAGTGGGCGCAGAAAGGTTCTGCAATACGTCAATCGTTTTACTGGTAACGTTGCCTTCCTGATCTTTTACCTCCACCTGGTAGGAACCGGTATTCAGTCCGGCCCTGACCGGCCCTGTAGCGCCGTCGTCCCAAAGGTAGGTATAGCCTGGAGCGCCACCTGTAGCACTCACGGCTATATACCCTGTATTGTGCTGGCAGTCAATGTGTTGAAGGGAATCAGTATGGATGGTAATGGGCTCCTGGCTGGTAATAGTCAGCTCAGAAGTGGATCCTGTGACAAAGGAAAACAGGATTAAAAGAACGGTGAACAAAAACCGAATCATGGGAATAGAATAATGATGGATGAAAAAATCAATGCCAATCATACAAGTTGACGGACGGATTAAATGCACCGATTGAAAGCCATGCAGTGCGCAATTTCACTGCAAAGGGACGGCCCTGACCTTAAAATGGGCTTAAGTCTGACCTTAAAACTACCTTAAATGCGGTTGTGTGTAAATTTTGCGACAAACCGGTTGGTGCCGGCGCGCGGAATATGGTAGGCCAAAACGGCGCCATGAAGCCCAAGTATACGCTGGGCAATAACTACTCCCAGACCAAAGCCTCTTTTCCCGGTAGCGTTTTCACCACGGAAAAATGGTGTGAACAACAGTAACTGTTCCTGTTCAGAAAGGGTGGAGCCCGTATTGTCAAACCAGATTTCCAATGTGGGCTCGGTGTAAGTGATTTGTAAATAGGACTGTTGATCCTTCCCGTAGCGACAAGCATTTTCCAGCAAATTGCGGAATGCGGTACGCAATAATGGTTCAATGCCACGCACCATCAGGGCATTTTCATTGGCCGGGAAATCTACAAAGCCCAGACTGATCCTGTAGTCCGGATTGGAGGCTTTGACTTCCTCCATGGTTTGGTACAATACTTCGTCTATGCGTAAAACGGGCTGGTTTTGGTCTATTCGGACATGTTGATATCTGGACAACAACAGCAACGCATTGGTCATTTCTACCAGCCTGCTCTGCTCCTCCCGCAGCGAATGCAGTGTTTTTTGGTAAAATGTGGCATCGCGTTCCATGGAAAGCGCATGTTCCGTTTCCGAAAGCATGTTTGCCAATGGTGTACGTAATTCATGAGAGGCATATTGTACAAAACTCCGCTGCGCAATGAAAGCTTTCTCCAGCCGTTCCAGCAAACTGTTGAAATCCTGCGCCAGAATGGTCAACTCATTCTGATTGTCTGGCACTTTAATACGCCTGGTCAGGTCGTTTTCCCCAATTCCCGCAATTTGGGAAATCAGATCTGCCAGCGGCTGCCCAACGATATTTCGAACATACAAATAGGCTAGCAAAATGGTCAAACCCAACCCGGCCATCCAGGTGAAAATAAGGATCTGGAAGAGGTTGGATAACTTTCTGAACCCGTACAAGTCATATGCAGAGGCCAGCAAAACAAAGTCCTGGCCTTCTCTGTTCATCACAAGTCCCACGTGCTCCGTTTGCGACTGGTCATCGCTGTAATACACTTTTTTCTCCTGCTGAACCCGAGCCAGAAAGGCCTGGTCATAACGAACGCTGTCGTCGTCTATGCTACTGTAAATCAGTCGGTTATCAGGTCCGAACATCAGTACCTGCTCCTGATAAAGCGTCGTCATATCGTTTCGGTCAATAATCTTCAGCAGGGTGGAGTCAATTTCCTTTACATCAAACCAGAATCTGTGGGTGGTTTGCGCTTTTTGCTCCAGTCGCTTGAAAAACTCTTCCTGACGGAAATCAGCAGACTCCATGTAAATAATGGTGCAGGCTACCGAAAGGATTATAGCCACAAAAAGTGCAAACCAGAAGGCAAATCTTACGCGCAGATTCATATCACAGTGGCTTGAGGAAATACCCGAATCCGGGTTTGGTATGTATCAGCTTGGGCTCAAATTCTTTGTCGATTTTATTCCGCAGGAAACTGATATACACCTCAATGGTATTCATACTGGTGGTAGAATCCAGGTCTGTATCCCATACTTTTTCCGCAATTTCATTTTTGGAAAGCACCCGGCCCCGGGAGCGGGTCAGCAATGCCAGCAAGGAAAACTCTTTGGCCGTCAGATTGATGGTTTTACCAGCTCTGGAAACAGTTTTGGTAGAAAACTCTATTTCAAGGTCAGCTACAGTTATTTTTTCTTCAAATGCGTTGTTTAGCTGCCGGCGTTTGAGGAATACCTTCAGGCGAGCCAGTAATTCCCGCAAATGGAAGGGCTTTACCAGAAAATCATCCGCGCCGGAAGCAAAAGCTTCCATTTTGTCGTCAAGTTCGCCCAGGGCAGTTACCATAATGATGGGTACATTCTGATCGGTTTCCCTGATGCGTTTACACAATTCCAGGCCGTTGATATGGGGCAGATTGATATCCAACAGCACAATATCGTAGCTTTTGCTTTTAAACAAACGCTCGCCAATGCTGCCATCAAAAGCCAGGTCGACCTCATAACCCTGCTCCATGAGCTCTTTCCTGACGCTGGCGCCCAGTTTGGGTTCGTCTTCTACAAACAATACGCAAGGCGGGTTGTCAAAATCCTGAATCGACATGAGTTGGAAGTGGTTGCAGTGGCAAAAGTGCGTAAAAAACAGGTTGCCGGACGGGCAAGGTAACGGACTTTAATGCATTAGGACAATTACTGTACAGATTTAGGTTGTATCTGAAAGGAAGTGAATGGCTTGTTCACCTCCAGAAATGGGGCCAACCTGGTCAAGGTTTGTACAATTTCCTGTAGCCTCGTAGTTTTACGAATGAAAAATACATCTCGTCGCAATTTTGTAAAACTCGCAGCTGCAACGGCTGCTGCTTTGCCCATAACCTCTGTACAGGATGTGGCGTCAAAACCTAAAAAAATGAAAAATATCTTCGTTCACCAGGTCTATTTTTGGCTAAACAATCCGGAAAGCAAGGCTGATCGGGATAACCTTGTAGAAGGCTTAAAGACTTTGACCCGAATTGAGCATATCCAGAGCTGGCATATTGGTGTGCCAGCCGGCACCAGCCGCGAGGTCATAGACGGAAGCTATGCGGTGTCCTGGCTCAATATTTTTAAAGACCGGGCTGCTCAGGATGCGTATCAGGTTGATCCGGTGCATCTGGCTTTTGTACAAAACTACCGCCACCTGTGGAGCAAGGTAGTGGTGTATGATTCGGTGGATGAGGGTTAATGTATAGTTTTGGAGAAGAAAAAAGCCCAGTTGCTTGATTATCAAGCAACTGGGCTTATGGTTGTGGAGCTGGCGGGACTCGAACCCGCGTCCGGACAAAGCGTCGCAACGCCTTCTACATGCTTATTCACTGCTTGGGTTTTCGAGTGCAAGACTGGTTCAGTGACCCACACATTTGCACCTTATCTCCTAAGTTTCGCCCGGCGGTCAGAGCATCCCGCCAGACTATCCCGAAAAAAGTTTGATGCGCGGCGGCTCCTATCGGAAGTCGAAAGCTAAGAGGGGGACGCTGAGCGTGGCCCTCACGCGGCACAAAGGCGTCCTAATTCGCTAGAATTAAGCAGCCATAGCGTACTGGTGTTCGCCAGTTACATTTCGGTCGTTATTTTTTGAGGGGTAACCAACCATGCCCCTGCATGCTTACGAAACGACTACACCTTCCCGTCAATACCAAAGCAGCCCCATTTTTGAGTTATTTTGAGGTCATTTAGGAGTCATTTAGGTCATTTAGCGGCCGTTTTATTCGAAACAACTCCCAAATGACCATAAAAATGTCTATTAAATGTCCCTTAAATGACTTTTCATTTCACAAAGATAAACCCATTCCTCTTACCAAAAGTTCATTCCGGCTTGTTAATACTTTCCAATGGAGAATTCAGACCAATTCCTGACAATCCCTGCCCTACCTTTGCAGCCCGAAAAGAGGCAAGTCAAGCCCCTCAAATAACGTCGGCTAAACCCGTCGGTACTTCAAACCCTTCAAACCTCTCAAACTCTTCAAACTCTTCAAACCCTTCTAACATCTCCACCCGCTGTGCCAAATTCAACCATTAAAATCGGAATCATCAGAGAAGGCAAAGTGCCGCCAGATTCCCGCGTACCCCTCACCCCGGAACAATGCGCCGAAGCCCAGGTGGAATTGCCGGTTAGGGTAGTTGTAGAACCCTCGCCCGTTCGTTGTTTCAAAGACGAGGAATTCACCAAACACGGCATTCACCTGCAAAACGACTTGTCTGATTGCGATATCCTCCTGGGGGTTAAAGAAGTGCCTATCGAAAAACTGATCCCGGGAAAAACATACCTGTTTTTCTCCCACACCATCAAAAAGCAGCCCTATAACCGCGCTTTGCTGAAAGCCGTGCTGGAGAAAAAAATCCGACTCATTGATTACGAAGTGCTTACCAACGATAACGGCGAACGACTCATCGCCTTTGGTTTTTATGCCGGCATTGTTGGCGCGCACAACGGTATGTGGACCTGGGCCCAACGCACCGGCGATTTCCAACTGCCGCGTTTGTTCCAGAGTCATGATTACGCCGAAGTGCTGGAAGTGTACGAAAAACTCAAATTGCCAGCCCTGCGCATTGTGCTCACCGGAGGTGGACGGGTGTCGACCGGAGCGGCCAAGAACCTCAAAGACATGGGTATCAGGCAGGTGACGCCGGAAGAATACCTGACTAAAACCTTCGATCACGCCGTCTTTACCCAACTCCAGGCAGCAGATTATGTGCAGCACAAGGCAGGTAAACCCTTCGATAAGGCGCATTTTTATGCCCACGGAGATGAATATCAAAGCACTTTCGAGCGTTTCTGGTGTTGTACAGATATCTTCATGAACGGCATTTTTTACGATAAAAAAGCGCCCATGTTTTTTACTCGGGAAGATATGCAGCGTCCGGATTTCAAGATCCGGGTTATTGCCGACATTACTTGCGATATCATGCCGCAGTCTTCCGTGCCCAGCACTATTCGCGCTACTAAAATTGCTGACCCGGTATATGGCTTCAATCCTGAAACCGGACAGGAAATACCAGCTTATCAACCCAACGGGGTGGATATGATGACCATCGACAACCTCCCTTCAGAACTTCCCCGGGATGCTTCCGCCTTTTTTGGCCGTCAATTGCTGGAACGTATTCTCCCCGAGCTGCTCAAAGGACGCCAAAGTCCGGCCATTTGCCGCGGCATGATCGCCGAAAACGGTCAATTGACCGAGGAGTTCGCCTATCTGCAGGATTACGTTGAGATGAGTTCTTGAGTGTTTGAGTGTGGGAGTGTTTGAGTTTGCGTTCGGCTGGGTATTTTGTCGTTTGGTTTTACGAGATACCCAGCCGAATGCAAACTCAAACACTCCCACACTCAAACACTCAAACACTCAGGCACTCAAACACTCAAGCACTCAAACACTCAAACACTCCCACACTCAAACACTCAAACACTCAGGCACTCAAACACTCAAACACTCCCACACTCAAACACTCCATAACCATCACCCCATCTATCATCGGTTTATGCCACGGATACCACTGGGGTTTATGGAGTATGGTGCGAAGCCAAAGCGCGCCAATGATCAGGGCTATCCATATCCCAAGCAGGTGCCGGGAAGCATAATGCTGGCCGAAGGCTGCAATACCAGATGCCAGCATACACCCATATATCAGAGCTAAGGTGCGGTTTCGCCCCAGCGACATAGCCAGGGTGCCAAAGCCTTGTGTTTGATCATACGCAACATCGCTTTGATCATATGCCAATGCCAGGGCAAAGATGAAAAAGCTCCGCTCCAGGAACATAAAACCAAAGGGGCTGTGGACCCCGGCATAAGCCGGCAATACCACCGTCACCCAGCCCCAGGTAAGTGCTACCGTGATCGGTTTGGCCCACATGCGATTTCTTAAACCCGTTTTGCCACTTTGTTCAAAACCATAATAGGCCAGCCAGCCAAATGCCGGTGTAGCCAATAGCCAATAAGGCAAATCCAACTGCCATACGCCCAGGGCCGCAGGTATGGCCATGCTCCAGGCAAGTATTCTCAAGCTCGAAACCGGGTGGTTAAAATGATATCCGAAAATGGTTCCGCAAAAGACAAAAAGTTCCAGCCAGCAAATGCTCACCGGTAAACCCAGCAATATGCGGGTTTGTTCCAGCATGGCTATGGCACAAACGGCAATCCAGACCATGGAGCTTATTTGTCGGAACCGTTCCATGCGCAAATGCTAAAAAATCCAGTTCTGCAAGGCGCCGAAGACAGCACCCACAACAGCACCAGCTAAGACCTCAGGCGTTTGATGTCGCCCCAACACTACCCGCGACCAACCCACCAGAGGCGCCAGAATAAGCATCGGTATACCAATGGCCAGATCAGCATCAAGCAGCAACATACTGAGGTAGAATACCATTAAGGTGTGCTGCGAAATTTTCAACCGGGCATTAATGGCATAGCAGGTTAACATCATCAACCCAAAAAATAAGGTTTCTCCCCAAAACGGCTGCTCAAAGACATACAGCAGCACCGCTACCGTTAACACCAGAAACAGGATTGGCTGATAAATATTCCGGGAACGTTCGCTGCGTGTAGAGACATCCCAATTGGAAATTTTTCCCTGTTTTTTTCTAAAAAACAGAAAAATTCCCATCACCGCCAGACTCCCGCAAATGGCAGCCAGTGTAGGCCAGGCTTGCTCAAATCCTACCCGCTTTACAGAAAGAAAAGCAAGCGCCAATGGCAATAGAACAAAAGGATGGCCAAGGGTGGAAAGGAGGTTGGCGGTGAATTTTATCATAGTGTTTGCTTGGAGAAACTGCTTACCATTTACACTAGATTTTTTAGAGCTCGCGAGAAATAATTTCAGCAAGTTCATCACCCTCGGGCCCAGTCATTATACCTATAACATCTGAAAGAAAATGAGGTGTTTCAACTCCTTCAGAAGGGGTTTGCAATGATCCGGTTTCAGACATAAAATCTTCTGAATCTGACTTTGCTGGAAACTCCGTAATCCGATGGGCAAAGAGCTTGGTTAACAACTCCTTTATTTGCAGTAACTCCTCATTCGTGGGGTTGAAAGAGTAGATTTTTAGCAACTCTAACTGCAAAGGGGTAAGATTTAAACTGGCTTCGACATCCATGAGATTTTTGTGTTTCATTTTGAAATTAATGTTCTTCTTCCAGAAACCTTAACCTTAAATCTAATTTCCATCTGTTTTATCAATGATTTTCAGCTCGATAAATATATTCTTTAAGGTAAAGCTATCTCTTTTTGAGTCATCCGTCAAAATATACTCTCCATTTATGCTATAGGCAGTGTTGAAAAACCATCCTAATACTCCAATAAATTTTTTTGCAAATTCAATAAGGTCTAAGATATCCTTACTTGTTAGGGTGGTTTCAATCGCTTCTATGTTATCATTGTGGGCCAATTTTTTATTCCGTAGGGTTTCGAGCGATGTTATTTTGGGCTTAAGCTCTTTAGATTTGGCTTTCCCCGAAAAAAAATTTGCAACTTCAATTACCGCAGATTCGGGAGAATCTTTCATTTGCTTAAGTTTGTATATGATTTCCTCTGGCATTCCTGCTCTTTCTAACTCTTTCTGGAAATGTTGGTTCTCGGAAATAGAAGGAAATTCATTTGCGCTTTCTCTCATTTTTTTTAATAGATACTGTAAACCTAGTGTCTCGTGCTTATTATTTGGTTTATCGTAAATTCTTGCCAAACACATAATCACATCTCTATATAAAACACTTTGTAGATGTGCAAATAGAGGTTTGAAGTGGCCATGGCGTGCATTATTGATAGCATGAGCGTTTTGACTTATTTGGTCAATCAGAAAATATGATTTTTCTGCTTTGAATATTTCAGCTACATGGCTTTTTTCAAGCAATTTGATGAATTCAGGCTTTTCCATAGCAGTCCAGACAACAACTTATATTACATTAATTCCGCAATGGTTTGCCGTTTTCCAGCATAAACTGTATCCGCTCCAACGTTTTTTGTTCACCACAGAGCGACAAAAATGCCTCGCGCTCAATGTCCAGCAAGTACTGCTCGCTTACAGTTTGTGGACTCGTCAGATCGCCGCCACAAAGCACCCAGGCCACCTTTTGGGCAATTTTGATGTCGTGCTCACTGGCGTAATGACCCAGTTTCAAAGAGTGAGCTGCTACATACAATGCCCCCAGGCCGGTGCGGCCCAGCACATAAACGTCTTTGCGCTGGATGGGTTTGACGTAGTTGTCGGCCAGCTCCAACACTTTCTTCTTGCCCTCACTGATGTTGCGGGCGGTATTGTGCACCACCATGTCTTTATTCTGCATCAGGTAGCCATAATTGAAGGCTTCGTATGCAGAAGTGGCCACCTGAGCGGTAGCAATGGTTTTAAACTTGTCTATCAAACGCGGAATTTGCACATCACCTTCGCGGGTTATTTCGTCAGACAAACGCACAGCAAATTCCTTGGTGCCACCGCCGCCAGGCAGCAGGCCCACACCTACCTCTACCAATCCCATATAAGTCTCCGCCGCTGCCACTACCGAATCAGCGTGCATGGAAAACTCACAGCCGCCGCCAAACACATAGCCCTGCGTGGCAATCACCACCGGAATAGCGGAATAACGGATGCGCATGGAGGTTTGCTGGAATACGTTGGTGGCCATGTTCAACTCATCCCAGTTTTGCTCGTAAGCCATCATAGCCACCATCATCAGGTTGGCGCCTACGGTGAATTGCTGGGCGTTATTGCCAATCACAATGCCCTTCCAACCCTGTTCTTCAGCAATCTGTATGGAATCGTTGATGCCGCGTAAAATGCCTTCGCCAATGGCGTTCATTTTGGAATGGAACTCCAGACACAACACGCCATCCCCTAAATCGTGCAAAGTACATTCGGAGTTGGTATAAACCGGTTTTTGTGCCTGGTAAGCATCCAGGATAACAAACGCCTCGCCGCCCGGCAGTGCTTCGTATTGTTTGGTTAACGGATTGTAGCACAGACGTTTACCCCCTTCGGTTTTGTAAAAAGACTGGTGGCCGGCTGCCAGCATGTCTTTTACCCAGGCAGCAATGCTTTCGCCTTGTTTTTCGGCGCGCTCCACACATTCGGCCACTCCGGCCATATCCCAGTATTGAAACGGCCCAACTTCCCAGGCAAACCCGGCGCGAAGCGCATCATCAATGGCATATGCTGTGTTGGAAATTTCAGGAACCCGGTTAGAAACGTAAGCAAAAAGACCCAAAAAGGATTTTTGCAGCATTTCAGCGCCCTTATCTGTGCCATTAAATATGGCTTTCATCCGTCGAGGCAATTCCTCAATCTGCTTCAGGGTGTCCAGAATAGGCAGTTTTTCCTTTTGGGATGGGGCGTATTCCAGGGTTTCCAGATTGAGCGCCAGAATGACCGGCCTGCCTTTTGCGTCTTTTTCACCCGTTTTTTTGTAAAAACCTTGTCCCGACTTGTTGCCATAGAATTTGTTCTCCACCAGAAAGTTCAAAAACTTTGGAACACCCATTTTCGAGATCTGCTCGTCGTCCGGGCAGTTTTGTTTCATGCCGTTGATCACATGAACGGCGGTATCCATACCTACCAGATCGGCCAACCGGAACGTGCCGGTTTTAGGCCGGCCAATAGCAGGTCCGGTAAGCGCATCTGCGGTATCAATGCCCAGCCCAAGTTCATGGGTGAGCTGGAATATTTTGGCCATGGCATACACGCCTACCCGATTGGCAATGAATGCCGGGGTATCCTTGCACAATACGGTTTGTTTGCCCAGAATGACATCTCCATAATGCATGAAAAAGTCAACCACTTCCGGGTTGGTATCTGCCGTAGGTATCACTTCCAGCAGTCGCATGTAGCGTACCGGATTAAAAAAGTGGGTTCCGCAGAAGTTTTTGCGGAAATCTTCACTCCTGCCTTCTGCCATCAAATGAATGGGAATACCGGAGGTGTTGGAGGTCACCAATGTGCCTTTGGTCCGGTACTGATCCACCTTTCCGTAAATCTGCTTTTTGATGTCCAAACGCTCTACTACCACCTCAATGACCCAGTCGCAGTCTTTGATTTTAGGAAAATCATCGTCGAAGTTGCCGGTAGTAATCCTGCTGGCAAACTTGGCATCGTAAAAGGGTGCAGGTTTGGCTTTCAGGGCATTAGCCAACGAATCTGCAGCAATCTTGTTCCGATTCCCGCCTTCGGTAGGGAGATCGAGCAACATGACTTCCAAGCCGCAACCGGCCAGATGAGCAGCTATTCCGGTACCCATAAGACCGGAGCCAAGAACGGCAACTTTACGAATGCGTTTGTTCAGCATAATCAGTTTAGCGAAAATTTGCCGCTAAGATAAGTAACTTGATTGCTATGAACCAAACTACCTGACAAGTGATTGTTTCTTTCCGATTACTTTTTTGCAGAACAAACGCTAATAATACCACTAATTTGAACGAAATTCCAGTCGATCACTTCAAAAAGGGTTCTATGCTTGCCCAAACTGCCGCAAAATTCTCCACGAAAACTACATGTCCGGAATTGGGAACAATGCTGATTTGATGCTTTGGAATCCTTCGGGCAGCATTCACCACATGTTCAACAGAACACCCTTCATCGCGGTCGCCAGCCATCACCAGAACAGGACACTTTATCTTATCCAAAAGTCCTTTCCCCACGGTTGCTTTGTTGTAAAACTGATTCAACTCCGTAAACATCTCATCCAGTCTTTGTGGCTCCGGCATAAGTCTCAGCTGCTGCTCCCAATAATTTTTATCCAGTGCAATGGCTTGTTGGGCAGTAAGGTTGAAGTTTCTCATACCAGGGTATAATTCCCCTGCGCCCATCACTACCATCTTTTTGATACGATCTGGATACATAGCCCCCAGGTAGTAAGCCGTGTAACCTCCATCGCTGAATCCCATAACCAGAACGCTGTCTCTGGTTACGGCATCAATTACAGCCATCGCATCCCGGGCTCTTTGTTCAAGCGACATCGGCTTAGTGCCCAGTTCAGACCTGCCATGCCCCCTTGAGGAAATAGCGATAACCTGAAATTTGTCCTTTAATCGGTCTATAAAATCGGTCAATTCAACTGTAGAGCCCAGCAAACCACCGTGCAGAAGTACAATCGGCTGACCTTTGCCATAGACTTCGTAATAAATTTTAGCATCGTCAGTCTGGACGTATTGCCCAAAACCGGTATTGTTCCCGTATGGTATTTTATTGACTACGCTGGAAGGTTGAAATACCCTCCTCAAACTTTGCTCTCCGGGGATAATTTTCAGGTCTTTGAAATAACCCTCTGTGCCAATGTCAACCCACAAACCAATGCTTCCCATAGCTGTCTTGCCCAGCATTTTGGGAATAACCATAGTAGAGTATGGTGCATTGTTAATGTACAGTTCAGCTCGTTCGCCTTTTACCTCAATACGCAGGGTAATCCATTCATTGATGTTTACCGGCGCAGAAGTCTCATAGGTCTCCGGAAACTCCTTTCTCAGGCGTTCAAACTTAAAATCCGGGTATGCAAAATACTGTACAGCATGATTCCTCATTTTTTGCAGCTCCGATCTGCCATTGGCTGGTCTCAAATAAAAGGCATCAAAAGCAGAATCATTGTTGTCAATTCTGTAGGCAACGCCGATGAATCCTCTGGCAAACTCAAATGGTGAAGGATTTTGAATCCTACTCAACACTTTTACCTCAATAGTCCCATTTTCAAATGCTAAGCCCTGGAGTTTTACATAGGTTGGTTCGTCTACCGTGGCTTCCAGTCTTTTGGCATCAAATGGTTTGGCTTCCAGGTTTCTTTCAACCTTTAACACCTCCTCCCCATTGAGCTGCACAATTGCAGCATGAACATTTCTGACCTCGAAAGTCTGGTTTTGAAAGTTAATTTTTTGACCCCTTGCAGCAATAGCATACAAGGTTAACAACAGGGCAATGGTGCACTTGTGTATCATGGTACTTACTTCGATTGATTGTACATGTAGCTTGAAATTTTCCAGGAGCCTTTTTCTTTTTGCAGCACAAACAGCTCCCGGAAGTTATCGTTTATGGTTTGTCCGTTTGCCTTTATGCCAAGCGAACCCAAAGAAGTGGATCGTACATAGGCATATTTACCGGCCACTGTGATATTTTCAATGGTTACTTTCAACTGGAATGTAAAATGGTCAAAAACATATTGATAGTTGCCGGTTAATTGTTCTGTACCTGAGGCAGTTGGCGCCCCGGAAGGCAATAGTACTCCATCAGACGTGAAAAGCGAAACCGCTTTCCTGGTATCCGAAGCATTTAAGGCGTCAAAATACTGGAGCACCAGTTTCTCGACTGCCGCTTCATCCTTGGATTGAGCGTGGGTGGTAGTGGCAAAAATGAGTTGTGTAGCAATGGTCATCAGAACCAAAATGGACTTGTTCATGGTGAGAAACTTTATAGTTAAAAACAATACAAAGGTGAATCAGCCCACACAGGACAGCCAATGAACTTTCTTAAGAAATAGGCTTAATATAGTTTAAGGGTCCGTTTTTTGAGACAACTCTTTGCGGATTTTGCTCAAAAACTCAGGGGTTATGCCCAAATAGGAAGCAATTTGGGTATTTGGCAGTCGGGTTGCAAGGTGGTGATATTGCTTTAAAAAATGCAGATAACGCTGTTGGGCGGTAGCACTGATATTTTGCAGCATTCGGTTTTGCAGTTCGATGAACTTGTTCTCTATAATGACCTTAAAAATGCGATCCAGTTTCGGTATATTGATATACAGATGGTAAAGATCCTGCTGCTCGATTTGTATGATTTCTGAAGCTTCAATGGCCTCAATAAATAGTTGGCTCGGCTTCTGTGCATGGAAACTTCCAATATCTGAAATCCAACCATTTTCTGCTACAAACTCCACATTGTGTTCCACGCCTTTTTGATCAACCGCAAACATCCTGAAGCAGCCCTCCAAAACAAATGAATAGTGCTTGCACACAAATCCTTCCTGTAAAATCATTTGTCGTCGCCTGATTTTACGCGACCTTGCCCGTGTGATGATCAGTTCCTTTTCCTCGTCATTCAGTGGAAGGTATTGCTGAAAATGGTCAATGAGACGCTGCATGAAACTTTGTTTCTGCGAAGGTACTCAAATGCAGGAATCAGCCCTGAAAATGCAAACTGCCAGCTCAATATTTAGCCGTATACGGATGAAACGTTTTCCAGCTGTGCCAAAACTCCTGCGAGGCAGATACTCTCGTTAATGCCTCTGTTTCCGGCGTCAGTGGCTGCCCCAGCAGGTTCCAGGATTTGCCTTGCAACATCAGTGTATCTTGTTGTAATACAAATGGTTGCTGATCATTCCGGCGTTTGAATGCCAGAAAACTTACATTGTCGGAACCCATTACCAGCAAAATCGGGTTGTTCCCAATCTGGTCGTGGATAATTCGTTCCTTTTTCAACCGGTTCCAGTCGTATGCCTTGGCATTTTTTGCATCAATGGAAATGCCTACTACCCAGGATTTATCCTGCCAGGAAGCTGTATCGGTTCTCGTCAGTTTACCCCGTCCAATTCCCAGATCATAGGTGTCCATGCTGTCGTATTCTTCCTGAAATTCCGGGTCGCGCTGCATCACCAGACTCTGCGGATGCCATTTGAGCCAGGTTTCCAGACTGGCTTGTTCGCTGGGTATTTCCGGCAATGTTTGCCCTTTGAGCGGCCCGGCCACCGCTTCTCCGGTAGCCTGACGCCACCAGCTACCCGTGGTGGCATCTTCAAACATGGCATTAAAATGATCCATACCTACCAGTCTGAACGACTCCGCATGGCCGTTTACCTCCGGCGAATATACCCTGCCGGTTCTGCAAACCGTACAATAAGTAACCATCATCGGCTGGCCCCCAAGGGTGTCCAGTACCTGGTGATGATAACCTAAGAACTGGATCGGGTAAGCCTTTTCTGCACCGTTTACACTAACACCCAACACCAATTTGTGCAAAGGCACTTTATTGGATGCTGCATCTGCCATTTGAAGGGTACGGGGCTGTTAAAACATATGGTCGGCTGCCATAACCATGTTGAACATATACACCGCTCCGCCTAATGGCAGTAAAGCAAGCAGCGATTTCCATCCATGTGCTGCCCAGGCAGATCTGGCGCCAAGCAGACACAAACCCAGCAATACTCCTCGAAACAGCCACCGGTAGGTATAAAGCCAGTAAGCCCAGTCCAGACTGTTCATACGTTGACTGCCTGGCATAGGCATGATGAAGTACACGTTGGACAGCTCATATAGAAAAAGGCCAATAATGCCGGTATAGAACAGCTTTTTCATGCGTATTGATTTCCTTTTTTTGCAGGCACAAAGGACGAAAAGACGGCCGGAAAGTACAATTAGGAATTGATTAGAGTGTTGGTAAATACAAATGGGTGCTCATCAAATCCGGAAATAATCCCACTTTTGCCGGCGTGAATCTTTTGGGCAATACATCCTCATTTTCTCCCGGACTTAAGCTGCTGTTGCTTTGGGTCTGCTCTTGGTGTGTTCTCCCGCTCAATGCTCAAAACACAGCAGATTCACTGGCCAAACTCTTGCAAACCGCCAGGCAGGATACCCACCGCGTTACCCTGCTCACAGATTATGCCTGGGAAATTGCCGAAACAGAAACTGATCTGGCTGAAAGCCGGCTACAGGAAGCACTGGCGCTGGCCCGGCAACTCGGCTACGTCAAAGGCGAAGCCAATGCCTGGAATGGCATGGGCATTTTGGAAGAAATCAGAGAAAATGACTCGCTGGCGCTGCAGTTTTACCAAAAAGCCCTGGAGCTGCGTCGCCAACTGGGCGATCAAAGTGGTATCGGCCGCAGCCTGACCAACCTGGGAAACCTGTATGAATCCATCGGCGAATTGACCAAAGCCATCCAGTTCTACCGGGAAAGCCTCAGTGTGTTTGAGTCGCTCAAAGACACCCTGCGCATGGCGCGCGCCTATACCAACATTAGTGGGGTGCTGTCTACAGGCGGCGCTTATCCGGAAGCATTTTCTGAACTCAATAAGGCCAGACTTTTAATGGAAAACCGGGGAGATCTGGCTACTTTGTTCAAGATTTATACCCAAATCGGGCATAATCGCTTTGACCAGGATCAGTTTAGTAAAGCCCGGGAATGGTACGAAAAATCGCTCCAACTGCGCGAAAAGCTGGGAGATCCCTTCGATATTGCCGATGGCTACAACGACCTGGGAAATGCGCTGGATGAAATGGACAACAAAGACACGTCCAGGCTGGCAGTGGACTATTACCTCAAAGCGCTCAGTATTTTCCGCAAGTTGGACGATCAGTCGGCAGTAGGCAACGTGTGCAACAACCTGGGAGATGCTTACAAACACCTGGAACAGTTTGATGAAGCCCTGAAATACCTTAGGGAATCTGAAAAAATACGCCTGGAACTGGAAGACGAGCCGGGCCTGATGGAAACGTACAATACCCTGAACGACGTGCTTTTCAGGCAGGGAAAGCTTCGGGAATCCCTGGTTTATTTGCAAAAATGCGAATCGCTCGCCGCGAAAATCGGAAACAGCAATGTGCTGATGGGCGCCTACAAAGACTATGTCCGGTATTACGAGGCCACCAAAGATTACCGGAAGGCTTTTGAGTACCAGACCCGTTACAATGATCTGCGCTACAAACTCATTGACGAGCAGCGCTCCCAGAATATCGAAACACAACAGGCGCTGACCCGCGAGCAGGAAAAACAACTGGCGCTCGACCGCGAACGTCAAACCACAGCGCTCCGGGAAGCCGAACTGGCCAATGCACGCACTTTCCGAAACGCACTTTTGGGGGGAGCCGTACTGCTGGTTTTGCTGGTAGGACTACTCTACAGCCGTAATCGTCTGCGCGCACGCGCCAACCGGTTGCTTACAGCAAAAAATGAAGCCATTGAAAGGGAAAAACAACGCGCCGATAACCTGCTCAAAAACATTCTGCCGGAAAAAACCGCTGAAGAACTCAAAACAGAAGGGGTGGTAAAACCCGTGCATTATGCCTCCGTAACGGTACTTTTCAGCGATTTCAAAAATTTCACCCGCATTGCCGAAAGTATGTCGCCGGAAGCTCTGGTTAAGGAACTGGACGAGTATTTCCGCACCTTCGATGCCATCATGGAACGGCATAAACTGGAAAAAATCAAAACCATCGGCGATGCCTATATGTGTGCAGGAGGTCTGCCAGAACCCAATGAAACCCATGCGCTGAATACGGTACAGGCTGCCCTGGAGATGCAGCAGGCCATCCGCGATATGGCAGCGCGTAAAATAGCCCAGGGAAAGCCCTATTTCGAGATGCGGATTGGCATACACACCGGTCCGGTAGTAGCCGGGGTAGTGGGCAGTCACAAGTTTGCTTACGACATTTGGGGGGATACCGTCAACACTGCCGCGCGTATGGAACAAAGCAGTGAACCGGGCCGGATCAACCTCTCTCAAACAACCTGGGAGCAGGTTAAGGATAAGGTTCCCTGTACTTTCCGTGGGAAACTACCAGCCAAGAATAAGGGAGAAATTGCGATGTATTTTGTGGACGATCACCTCAACGGATTACCAAAATCGTAATCAATAAACACCTCATCCAACAACGGATCGGCGCCCTGGCGGTAACCTTCCTTGAGGTCGTAGCCCCAAATTTTACCCATGGTATTCCAATAAGCAGCAGTGGCCGTGCCGCGTGTGGTGCGAATCACCTCATAAAACGGCATGTTTAATTCCCGCTCAATCATTTTCACCAGCACTTTTCCTTCTGTTTTAGACAGGTTTTTCATGCGCTCGGTCATGTCTTCTTTCAATTCCTTATGCTCGTGGCGGATATGGCGTTTGCGCTGGCGGCGGTTCATTCCTTCGGTTTCCTCTTCCATATCTTCGTACAAAGCCACCGCCTGCAGGGCATACGGGTATACGCGTTTGGCTGCCCAGACATAACGCCTGAATTGCTTTTGCTCCTCAAGGTCCTTGTATTGGCGTTTGGCTACTATACGCCCCGGCGCCAGCGACATCAGAAAAGTACTGTCGCCATTTACAATTTCCAGGGTTGCCCAGGCGCCCTGGCGAGGAAGCGTGTCCTGGCGGGTTAACTGGGCTTTGGCCGGAAAGGCCAACCAACAAAACATCAGAAAAAATCCAAACTGTTTCATCATAGGAGGATTGTTTCGTCTCAACATACACTTCTGACGGAACAGACTATTAACGTAACAAGAAGGTTGTTTAGTTGGTTGTTAATGCTTTGATTTTTATAGCGCTGAATCCTGCCGGTAAATGCGCTTATTCTTCAATACCATCGCTGTCTTCCAGTAAGGGCTGAGGTTTGGCAGCCGGCTGAGTGCGCGGACTGGAGGCAGGTTCCTCCTCAATAGCTTTGAAATCGTCGGGCGGACGGTAGTTCTTATTGTCTTTAATCTCTGTTTTTTGTACCCCGTATTGCTCCAGCCTGTCCATCCAGTTCATGGATGTGCCCCAAACATCCAGGGCAAAAGGTTTCATGCGTATGGCAAAGTTCTTGGCCCTTCCTGGTAAAGGCTCCAGCAAAGTGTAGGTTTTGGATTCAGCAATGGTAGCCTCGTTAATAAACTGCACCTTGACGGCAAACCATACCAACACACTGTAAATCAATACCATAAAACCACCCATAGCCACACCGCCTATCACCTGGTTGATAACCCCCAGATAAGCCATCCGCAAGGCGCCTTCCAGTCCGGCCGCTGCATAGCGAAAAACCAGCATCAGCGTGGCCAAATTCACCAAAAACGCAAACAGAAACATAGACGGGTTTTCGGAGTGAAACATGGTTTGCAAAATGGACGTGGTAGTAGGCGCCATTTTGAAAGCCAGCACAAATCCGAAAACATACAACAGCACATTGAAAACGGTGCTGATGATGCCCCGGGAATACCCCTGCCAAAAACCGTATGCAAAAAAGGCAATAAAACCTATGTCTATGGGCATATGGAAGTTGTCTGGCATGTAATATGGTTGCCAGACATGCACAAAGGTAATGTCCAATATCTAATGTCCAATATCCAATATCCAATGTCCAATGTCCAAGTGGTGCGCCTGTTTGGCATTAGCACACTTGCCTGGCTTTACTCGCCTGATTGGCGAGGTCAGGTGACAGCCTTTCGCCATTCAGGCGAGTAAAGCCCAACTATTTTACTAACGCCAAACCCCCGCACCACTTGGATATTGGACATTGGACATTGGATATTGGACATTAAAAAACAGGGATCTTCCGCATACAGCGAAAAACCCCTGTCAGTATACTCCATTAACTTAATAGTCCCCTCAAACCCTTCAAACCCCTCAAACTACTTCTTCACCACCTTCTTCACCCCGCGCACTGACGCGTTGGCTACAGATATAGCATAAACGCCATCGGGAAGGTCCTGTATCTGAAGATTGAGGCTGGTGGCGCCTGCAGGCATATTCCAGGATTTGAGTAACTGGCCTGCGGTGTTGTACAGGCTAATCTGTGCATCTTCATCCAGAATATCATTCAGCGAAAGCACGACTACATCATTGGCAGGGTTTGGTGCCAGATTAAACTGTACACCGGCCAATGGATTGCTGGTACTTACCAGTGGAGAAACCACAAAGGTGCCCTGGTCCATACCGCCTTCTCCATCGGCTACTACCACCTGAAAGGCATCCTGACTGGCGCTCACGCCAAAATCGAAGTAGATCAAACCGCCATTGTCAATATCCGCCTGGGTAAACGTTGTACCTATTTGCACATCGCCGAAGTGTAACTTCAGCAAACCGTTTTGCGGCAATGTCATCAGGGTGTACACCAGCTGGTCGGCAGTATTGTTGGCGTCTTCAGATTTCAGGAAGGCCGAAGTAATGACAGCATTGCTGCCACCCACTGGTTGAAGTGGGTTGTTAACTGTAATCACGGGTGGGTTAGTTGCTTCGTTGGAGCAAACCTGAAGCGAGAAAGCCGACAAAGAACCGCCAGAACTAATTGAATTATCTTTTACACGGAGTGTCCAAACCCCGGTTGCATTTTCACCGTTGAAGGTGCTCAACGGCCCACTTGATTTGGATTCTGCGTTGTTGGTTGGAGGCGGGCAGGAGAAAATGGCTGCTGCACCGTCGTTGAACGCAATATCAAAGTTGCCATTGAAACTGCCGCAACGGTCTTTAAACAACAATACATTGGTGCCGGCAGGGCTGATGAGGCGCACTTCCAGGTCTTTGAAGTATTCGTGGAAACCTTGTACTTTCTTCACGTCCACATCGCTGATCTGACCGCCGGAAAGAATATTAATTTTAGATTCAACCGTTGGAGTGCCATTGGCAGTAATGTTTTGTGGCAAATCGTTGGCTGAAAACTGCACGCAGTTCAGTACGCTCACCACAAAAACCTGTGGAGCAGACCATACAGCGCCACCACAGTCGTTTTTGGCCCGTACACGCCAGAAATAAACACCGCCTTCATTCAGGTTGGTAGTTACCTGATACTGGGTTGGAATCCAGTTGTCTTTGGTTTCTACCAATGTATTGGCTTCAAAAGACGGGTTGGAAGCCAGTTGCACATCATATGCATTGGCATCGGCAGCACCGGTCCACACCAGCAGCGGGTTAGGGTTTACACCAGAAGCACCATTGACAGGGGTAGTTGGCGCAAAAGTGGAAAAGTTGTTGCTTACTGTAGTGAGTGTAATGGTGGCTGTTTGGGTAACGCCATTGGAAATAGCAGAAACCACAGCATCAAAGGTGCTTTCTGAAGTATTGCCCGGGATAGTTACCGTGAGTACGGAGTTCTCACCGGCCATTACCGGATTCGGGCTGAAAGTAGCCACTGCACCATTGGGCAATCCGCTAACCGACAGAGAAACCGTATCTGCGAAACCACCGGTTGCCGAAGTGGAAATGGTTGTTACAAATGCCTCAGGCAAACAAACATAATTAATCAGAGAGCCAGGGCAAAATCCGAAGCTTGCCGGTCCGTTTTGCACAATTTTGAAATTGGCATTGGAAATATCAAAAAAGATATTGTCTGCAGCTTCCACCTTCACGCGCACCGTAGTGCTTGCCAAATCAGGCACCTGCACACATGCCCGCCCGATGTTCGGCTGATTGGCTGCCAGGGTGATCGGGTAGGTGTATCCGCCATCGGTACTCATCAGAATATTCACTTTCTGGCACAATACCGGATTGAGGTTGGTGTTGGCTACGTCCCAGGTAACGGTTTGATACTCACCGGCATTCCAGGTCAGCGAGGCACTGTTAGGATATGTTACCCGGAATGGGCCTGCACCTGCAGCTGTTTTGAAACGAACGTCGGTGATGGCAACACCGCCAGCTCCCGGAGCATTGTCGCGTACGGTAATCTTGAAGCGCAGATCGCGGCTGTAAGTTGGCAGCAATTCAGCCGGGTTATTGGCGTTGGTAACAATAGTTTGCATGGCCGGGAATGTGCGCGTGGGCACACTCAATGGCGGGAAGGAACGGAACAACGGGGAGCTTCCGGTAGCCTGTCCCAGGGAAATGGATGGACCCAAATCGAATTCTTCCCAGCTGTAGGTAAGAGCATCATTGTTTGGATCACTTGCCACTGCCGTCAGGGCGAATGGCGTGCTGATCGGAATATAAAAGTTGTTCGTCAGCGGAATGCTCACCTCCGGAGCACGGTTGTCGGTTTGGATTTCTTCCGCGCACTGGCTGCCTATTTCAACGGTGATAAAATTGGCTACCTGCTCCAGGTTGGCTACGTGGAAGAACGGATCACGATCGTCCACAATGTCTGGAGAACAAGTAGTGGCATAACTCATAATGGTAGAGCCACCGCCTGGTTCGTAGGCTGTGCCAGGCGTTTGGGCATCCTGGGCTGGCGGACAAATATTGAATGTGTGGGTAGCAGAAAACTGGTGACCCATTTCGTGTGCAATAATGAGGTAGTACTCCGGACCTTCAGGGTTTGGCAGAGAAGAACCCGCCACAGCCTTGTTGATTTGGGTACAAACACCGCTCAGGGATGCCTGGCCAGCCACATAAACGCCGCTCGGATTAGCTACACGCGCAAACAAGTGACCAATATCGTAACTGTTCACCCCAACACGGCTGTTGGTAGCCGCCGGGTTGTCGCCAATCCAGTTCGGAATCAGTGGACCCGTAAATGGGTCCGTTGCCGGGTCGTAATAAATCAGCGTATCATTGTTTGGAATCAATTCCATACGCACCGCCCAGTCGCGTTCGGTGATGGCCACGATGTAGTTAACTGCTTCGGTAATAGCAGCCATTACCTGTGGAGCGGTTCCGCCATGGTATTGGGTATATTCGCCCTGCGCAGTTACTGCCAGACGGTATTTTTTCAATACAACAGGCTCTGAATTGCCGCGATCAGCTACAGGGTTGTGCTTGTGCTCAGGGTGCTTGTAGGTGGCGTTCAGAAACTCGTCGTCTACACCACAAAGGCTTTTCACTTCCTGGCTGTTGGCTGTTTTAGGCAAATCATTTTGGTGATAAGCCATATAAAACGGCTGGTTGCCGGTGGCAAACGGAGTTACCAATTGTGTTTTGCCATTGGCATCAAACACAAAAGCGTGGAATCCCTTGCTGCCCAGGCCCATACGAAGGGTCAGACCTTTCCCTTCCGCATCTTTACCTGCGAAGGTTTTGATTTCCGGAAACTTGGCGGCCAGCTCAGGCGCCATAATCGGCGATTCCCATACCCGGAAGGTATGCATAGCGCCGTCGGCCAGTGGCAGGGAAAGTAACAGCGGGTTGTTCCTGGCAGCCTCGGTAAATTCCATAGGCGCTTTGTTCAGGAAAGACGCCATTTGGTTGTAATCAAGGGCAAAACCGTGAAATTGGCTGGGTTGAGTTTTTTGGTTCGCACCCTCAGGAAGCGCCATGGCGTTTTTTGCCACAGGCGACCAAAAGTTGTTTTGGGCCAAAAGATTGGTAAATAGCCCGAAAACGAGCAGAAATGTGCATAATTTGCGCATGGTCATGAGAATTTGAAAAAGCTTAAGGCAGAAAGCTGCCTGCATCATTTGCCCTGCAAAAATCCGGACTTTGTCCGGTTCAGGCATGGTATTTTTACGAAATGCTTAAAAATGACGATACTTTTTGTGCCGCAGCAGCCTGAAGCGCTAAAAAAACGCTCTAAACCCTAAAAACACCCCGAATCCAATCATTAGCCAGCCTATTCCCCGCTGAATTTGCGAAGTGTGTCTGGGGGTTAAAAATTGGCGCAATTTTTTGGCTGCCCAGGCTTTGGCGGTATCAGTAATCACCAGGGTGCCCATCATGCCGCCAAAAAACACCAGCATCTCCTGTTTGGTCCAGCCACTGGGCACTACAACGGCGCTAACAATACCTAACCAGAAAAAAACAGTGCCGGGGTTGATAGTGTTCAGCAAAAAACCGCGTACCCACCACCATAAATAGGTTTTGGAAGCTTTTGATACGTGCGTGAGCTGCGGCGCATCCGGGGGGGCAACAAGGCGTTTTGCCTTGAGCAAGCTGCCCAGCCCAAATCCAAAAAGCAACAATCCGCCGAGTATGCCGGCCCAAAGTTTGAAATCGGGTAAGGCTACCAGAGCTTCCATGGCTTCAATGCCATAAAAAGCGGCTAAAACATAGAGTACATCACTCGCCCAGATCCCGGATGCCACAGAAACCCCGGCCCGGAATCCTTGACTAATTCCTGCTTCCACAATGGCAAAAAGCAGCGGACCAATCAAAAAACTCAATGAAATACCCAGAAAAATTCCCTGTACCAGCATAAAAGGATTAACCTGTTGTTGCGGCAAGAAGGTTCTTACCCATTATTTTCGGATGTTTGAGCCTCGAAAAATCGGCCGCAAAGGTAGTTCTACAACAATAGTATCCAAGGCCAGCGTACATTTTGGATCACAGCGTTCTTTCCCAGATATCAGCATCAGGTATGGATTATCCGCAAATCATAGCACAAATAGCCGCACAGGTCACTCCGCTCTTCGGGCAGGGTAAAGTGGCCGATTATATACCGGAATTGGGCAAAGTGCCACCGGAGCAGTTCGGTTTTTGCCTGCATTTGAACGATGGACAAGTTTTTACCCATGGCCATAGCGGGGTAAAATTTTCCATTCAGAGTATTTCAAAGGTTTTTACCCTGAGCCTGGCTTTTCAACTGATGGGGGAGGATCTCTGGAAAAGGGTAGGGGTGGAGCCCAGTGGCACGGCCTTCAACTCCCTGATGCAACTGGAATATGAAAAAGGAATTCCGCGCAACCCGCTGATCAATGCAGGAGCCTTGGTGGTGACCGATATTCTGGTGTCGGCATTCCAGGATCCCAAAGCGGAAATCCTGCGGTATTTGCGCCTGCTTACCGGAAATGATAGTATACAATTCAATCCTTCCGTAGCACAATCAGAGCGTAATTCCGGCTATCGGAACTACGCTCTGGGCTATTTCCTGAAATCTTTTGGAAACCTCGACAACGATGTGGAGCAGGTTTTGGATGTCTACTTTCACCAGTGCGCGGTAGAAATGACTTGTGTAGAACTTGCTGCAGCCATGCAATTGTTCTCCCATCATGGCGTAGAACCGCATTCCGGACAAAGACTGCTCACCATGAGTCAGGCCAAACGCCTCAACGCTGTGATGCAAACCTGCGGCTTCTACGATGAAGCCGGTGAGTTTACATTTGCGGTAGGCTTACCGGGTAAAAGCGGGGTAGGTGGCGGAATAGCAGCACTTTTACCCGGACAATACAGCCTGGCAGTGTGGAGCCCGGAATTGAATAAGAAAGGTAATTCGGTGCTGGGTATGAAAGCGCTTGAATTGTTCACAACCTTAACGGGAAGATCAGTTTTTTAAACCACTATACCTACATTCATAATGGCTAAACGGCTTCCTTTGCAAACTCCATTACAGGCACTTACCCCTGAGCGTCCACCGATGCGGGTTTTATTGCTTTATGCTATTGGGCAGCTTGGCTGGTCGTTGGCCAGTTTTGCCGCGGGCAATCTGATGGTATATTTTTACATGCCTCCGGAACAGGGTACGCCTGTTTTTCCATCATTTATTTATCAGGGAGCTGTATTGGGTGTCTTTACGCTGGTAGGAATGGTTAGTGCCGGTGGCCGTATTCTGGACGGATTGGTGGATCCGCTGGTGGCTAACTGGAGCGATAGAAGCCGGTTTACCATAGGGAAAAGACGTTGGTTTTTATTGGTTGGAGCATTGCCTTTTGCTGTATTTGCTACCCTGATATTTTTTCCTGCGGATCATGCTGAAAGTGCCGGAAACTTTCTGTGGCTGATGGTTTGCACGGCGTTTTATTATTTTTTCTTTGCGTTTTATGTTATTCCATACAATGCCCTCATGGCAGAATTGGGGCATACTCCAAAAGACCGGATGCTGATTAGTACTTTGGTTTCAGTAGCCTGGGCATTAGGATTTGTAGCTGGCAACAGCGTGTTTGTTATCCAGGAATGGATGGAATCCAAAGGAAACCCACCTATTGAGGCTTTCCAATATTCTCTGATATTGTTGCATGGCATTGCCCTGGTTTGTTTGTTAACGCCAGCCTTCTTCCTGAAAGAGCATCGGTATGCACGCCAGATTACAGGGGATCACAGCTTCAGGGAAGCGTTGCAAACCATCATCGGGAATCGTAATTTTCGCTGGTTTTTAAGCTCGTTTTTGCTGTATTGGTTGGCATTAACCTTCATACAACTGGGCATGGTGTACTACGCCACACTCCTGTTTGAATTGGATAAGGAGGCTGCCTTTACGTTCTCTCTGGTCAGCTTTTTGTCGAGCTTTCTATTATATCTGCCGGTAAACCTTTTGGTGCAAAAGTGGGGCAAACGACGCACCATGCTGGCTGCATACGTATTATTTGGGGTGCTTTTTGGGGTGGTTGCATTTGCCGGGGTCCTGCCAGGCTCGAAGGAGGCACTTTTATATGCGCTTGGTATTGCGGCAGCAGCTCCTCTTGCAGTTTTTGGTATTTTGCCCAATGCGCTGGTGGGCGATGAGATCGCAAAGGAGGAACAGCAAAGCGGCAGGCAACTTTCAGGGATGTTCTATGGTTTGACGGCTTTTACCATGAAAATTGGTATCTCGGTAGCCAATCTTGTATTCCCTTCGCTGCTTTTATTGGGAAAAAGCAACGAAAATCCCATAGGAGTACAGGCAACCGCGCTGGTCGCGTTGCTTTTTTGCGCTGCAGGGTGGTATTCATTCAGGCAATACAAAGAAACCTGAACACAGGCAGGCTACTTCACCAATTCTACCCCATCTACAATATATTCCGTTTCGCCTTGCCAGAAAAATACCTGATACCGCTGCAAGTAGTGTACCTGAACCTGTTTCCCTTCAAACTCCTGAAGTTTTTTCGAAATCTCAGCGTTTTTAACGGAAAACTCCCAGGCAGTCATCATGCCATTGGGCGACAGGTTCAGGGTGCCTTCGTGGGTTTTGAATAATACGCCGCGACGGGATATTTTGACCAGCTGGCCGGAGCGATATCCATCAGAATAGCTGAGTTGGCTGTATCCGAAGTAGCCCAGGCAGGCTACCAGAAAAGTTCCGAATAAAATCCAGAGTATCCGGCGACCCAGTTTTTTTGCGGATTGTTTGGCTTGTTCGAGTTGCATATAGAGGTGAGTGAGTGAGTGAGTGAGTGAGTGGTGATTTTAAACGCCTTTTTTGGCGCCCCAGATTTGGATATGAAGCCGGTCTGAGTAGCGGAAACCAAATGCTTTGCAGATATCTACGAGCCATTTACGGCGTTTGTTGAGTACGGCTGCGGAACTGCCTTCCGGCATGAGCCAGACTTTTTCCGCAGGAATTTGGTACTGCTCAACCAGTCGTAAAACCTCAGAAAGGTCTGTTTTTTCGGCTAATACGAATTTGAAATTTGCTTTAGGGGATTGGGCAAAAAACTGCAAAGCGGCAGGTTTTTCTCTTAATTTCAAAGGATTTCCGCTGTTTTCCAGCTTGGGTGAAACATTATACTGGTTTACCGCTTCATCAAAAGCCGGCTGTGGTACGAGGGTGCCATTGGTTTCTACTTCAAAATGATAATCGGCCCGTATGGTGCGCAGGGTTTGCATGAGGTTGGTTAAACCAGGCTGCTGCAACATAGGTTCACCGCCGGTCAGAATCACATTCGGGCAAGCAAATGTAGCTACCCGGGCAGCAATTTCAGCAATGCTGCATTCCGATATCCAGTCTTTTTTGGAAAACTTACGGTAACCCGGCCGGGCATCATGCTTGTGGATAAACCTGGTTCCTTCCCAGTTCCAGGTATAATCTGTATCGCACCAGATACAATGCAGGTTGCACAGGGAGGTGCGCACAAACACAGAAGGAATGCCAAGGCTCTTGCCTTCTCCCTGAATGGAATGGAAAATCTCGGGGGCCCCGCGCAGGCGGGCGAGCTTCAATATATCGGAACGTGAAATGGAACGCTGACTCAAATCCGGAATTTTCCGGCAAAAGTAGCGGCTGTTTGGCAACCATCCTCCGACTTTTCAAAGGTCAGGGCGCCAAACAGCCAATTTTCTGCGGTTGGGATTACCAGGATCCATACTACTGCACGCTGGTGGAGGGGAGTTGTTGGGCAGAAAACCCTTCTTCCCAACAACCCCCTCCCGGTCAGTTTAGGCGTTGAGGATATCAAGACCTATTACTGACACCGAAGGTGTAGTAGTTAGTACCATGAGCAAACGGGAAAAGAACTATTAAAGAAGATTGATGATTAATGCCTCATGCGAGATACAGGCGGCACAAATGTAAATTTTAACCTAAGTTAATTGTTTGAATAATATCTGTTTTTTTTGAGATATTATTTGGTATTTATTCTGCGGTATTGAAAGACAGCTCAATGTGCGTATTTCAAATCTCAACACGTCATTTCCGCAGTCTGGCAGATTCTGATTGCAAATAGCCTATTGAGGAAATACTTTTAGCGCATGTTGTACTGCCGAAGTGGGGCATGGAACTGTTGAAATTCCCCCTTTTTAAGGTACATATGCTCATTTGAGGAGCAGTTGTGGTTTTTAACCTTCCCATTCGGTTCAAAAGATGAGAATCTTTTTCTTTCTACTGTTAGTTGTTTGCACCCACGTATGTGGTTGCTTCATCAAAGTTCACAAACCTGAAAAAAGGGCGTTCACGGCCAACGGTTAGTGTTATGACCAAATGACTGAAAATCAAGCGTCAGGTAAAATAAGGTATGATGGATATTATTCAGACTCATCCAAATATCACTGTATCTTCTACAGCGATGGTTTTTGGGTAGCAGGTGACTTGAAAGATACAACAGTATCGAAAGAAATGACTGCTCAAGATCCGTATGGAATTTACGAATGGGGGATATATCGAATTAAGGATGATACCATTAAAATTAGATTATTGTATGCTCCTCAAAGGCCGTATGTCACCTGGCACTCCTGGTTTCTAATTGAAAACACTGAAACTTTAACACATTTAATAAGCACCCGTAATTTTCCAATAACGGAATCAATGCTTCAAGCGGAGCAAGGCAAGTCCCCGGATGGCCGAAAGTTTACTTTTATCCAAGGCGACTCGCTCCCTGATATGAATGTATCGTGGTTCAAGCGCTGCAAATGGCTATGGTGCGACAAGGCTGCATATGAAACCTGGAAAACTTCAATGAAATGATGGGATATTTTGGATACTACGGGCGAGTGCTGGCCAACAGCTATTCGGAAGTTTCAGGACACATAACCCGTTCACACATTGGTAATCTATTCAAACATGAAAACCATGAAATTCTTATTAGGAAGCATCTTGCTTGCCGTCTCTTGCAGCCCAATGTACCGAAAGCCGCTACATTTCCAACGAGTGGATTATCACGGAAACGATTTCCGAATGGATGGCTTTTATTACAGTAATAGATTCTGTGTATTCCATTTTTATCGGAATGGAGTTGCCTATGGGGGAGGTTTTGGCAATGATTTAAATCATTTACTAAGATACTGGAATGCTTTGACCCAAGATCCAAATATTCAGACGCCTATGGGATGGGGCGTATTTTTAGTAAACTATCCTGAAATAAAACTGGAGCATTGGCACGACGGAGATGCAGGTGCGCGATACCCAACGGCCCAATACTCCGAATGACACAACACTATTGCTCACTGGTGGACCATTTGGAACAGACACCTTTCATTTTCACGCCATGCCGACAAAGCCTGACAGCACCAATCGTTTCATCAAATAAACATTACCGCAGTAGTGGATGAAGCAGACCCCAAAGAATGACCTCCTGACTGCCTCACAATTCAGCGGTTTGAATCTACACTCCTGCCACCAAATACTACAATCCAGCAGAAACGACTTGTGGAACCCGGCTGCCTGCATCTACCTTTACCTCATCAAATCGCTGCTCAGGATATTAGAACCCAAATGAAGGCCCTTTAACAACCAGTGAACAATCTTTTTAACCACTAAAACCCTTAGCTAAATCCCTTAAAACCAAGATGCTGCCATATAATCCCATGTTGCGGACATCCCTCTGTCCGGACCAATTGCAACAGCACCAAAAAGCCACTTGACCATTCCCCTCTTCCTTTTGAAACGAAAGGCCATTGGCATCCCACCCATGGCCTTTTTCGTATTTGGCACACAGCAAAGCCTTTCCTTTGTTGTTCCTGCTTTTATCTTCGCAACAGAAGTCAGAGCTGTTGCTGGAAAACAACCCGTCTATGCCTCGATTCAAAGACATTGCAGGTTTCGATGATACCTACATGACCCTTGCCGGTATTCCCCTGGTAAGCGCATTGAGTTTGCTGATTCAGTTCAGTGAGGAGTTTAAGACGGGTAACTGGGCTGTGTTGGGCCCTTCTATTCCCATTGCATTGTTTTATGTAGCCCTCTTCTGGCTGGCGTTTCGTTGGGTCTACGCCTATCTGGCTTACTATTTTCACGGTTCCGGTGAAGCTATCAAGCGGGTCAGCGCCCTGATTTTTCTGTTCATGACCACCTATGTCATGTTCGATCGGGTGTTTCTTACGCCCACCGTACAGAAATTTTACCCCTGGTGGCACAACGAAGAAGGCTTCTTCACACGTTACCGGATTGCAGCTTTCATTGTAGCCCTGCTTGCCCTGACCATCTACGAAACCTTGTTCTTTCGAGCCAAAACAACAAGGCTGGAGGCAGAAAAAGTGCAGTTGGCCCGCCAACACGTGGAATCCCAACTGGAAGGATTGCGCAATCAGGTCAATCCGCACTTTTTGTTCAACAGCCTCAATACCCTCACCTGGCTTATTGCCGACGATGCCGATAAAGCTATCCGCTTCGTCAGGCAGCTCTCCAAGGTTTACCGCTATGTACTGGAAAGTCGGGATGCCAGAATCATCCTGCTGAGTGAAGAACTGGATTTCATGAAATCCTACGTTTTTTTGCTCAACGAGCGCTTTGGCGCTAACCTGAGGGTAAAAATGGATGGCCTGGAGTCTTACAGCCAACTGGCCATCGTTCCCTTGTCTATGCAGATGTTGTTCGAAAATGCCATTAAACACAATGTCATTTCCGCTCAAAAACCGCTTACCATTGAAGTTTTTGTCCAAAAAAATCCCGCTGGAGAACCCATGATGGTAATGCGGAATAACCTCCAGCAAAAAAAACAAGTGATGGAAAGCACCGGTGTCGGACTGGAAAACATCCGGGAGCGTTACAGAATCCTTACCGGCCGGGATGTAGAAGTTATTGTATCTTCACAATACTTCACCGTAGCCCTGCCTTTGCTAACCCTGGAGCAGATTTAAGTAACAGACTATGAAAATCCTGATCATCGAAGACGAACAACCTGCTGCACGCCAATTGGCCAAGTTGCTTTCTGAACTGGAAAACGGCAATAACCAGATATTGGAAACACTGGATAGCGTGGAAGCTGCCGTGCACTGGCTGCGCACCTTTACCCCGCCGGACCTGATCTTTATGGATATTCAGGTGGCCGACGGGCTCAGTTTCGATATTTTTAAACAGGTGGAAGTGAAGTCTCCGGTCATTTTTACCACCGCATTTGATCAGTATGCCGTAAGGGCTTTTCGGGTAAATGCCGTTGATTATCTGCTCAAACCGGTTGATCCTGATGAACTGCAAATGGCCATCGATAAGGTGATGAACAAACAAAAAGCAGTGTCGGTTGGGCTTGAACTGGAGGCCTTGGAGCGTTTTTTTGATAAAAAGGAATACAAAGACAGGTTCTTGATTAAAAGCGGCGCCAATTTCGGTTTCCTGCAAACCGCCGATGTAGCCTTTTTCCGCTCCGATAACAGCATTACCCAGGCTTTCACCAAACAGGGGAAAAGTCCTGTAGTGGAACATACCCTGGACGAACTGGAGTCGCTGCTCAATCCAAAAGACTTTTTCCGCATCAACCGCAATATGTTGATTTCTCTGGGCGCTATCCAAAAAATCAGCCCATACCTCAATGGCCGGCTTGTACTGGAAACCGCACCCAGCGTCAAATCCGAAGTAATTGTCAGTCGCGAAAAAGTAGCCGAATTTAAGGTTTGGCTGGGGGGATAAAGGGGGTACCTTTGCCCCGAATTTTTTTGTCTATGCTGTTCGTCTTATTAACGGTGCTTTGCTCTGTAGCACTGGGATTTCTGTTTAAACTCTTCGGCCGCTGGGGTGTCGACGGTTTTCAGGCCATACTATTCAATTACATCACTTGTGTTCTGTGCGGTTGGATTCACCTGGGGCACTTTCCGGTGCAGCTTGCCCATATGAATACCCCCTGGATGCCCTACGCCCTGGTGCTGGGAGTCATTTTTATCAGTGGCTTCAACATGGCCGAACAAACAGTTCGCCATTTCGGGGTAACGATTGGGCAAATAATGCAAAAAATGTCCATTCTGATGACCGTTCCCTTCGCCATTCTGGCCTATGGTGAATCTGCAGGATGGGCTAAAATGCTCGGTTTTGTGCTAGCCCTGGCCTCCATTATTCTGGTAAACTGGCCCAAACAAACCGAGCCGGATTCTGCGCCCCAACGCCATAAAAACCTGCTCTGGATTCCGATACTCACCTGGGCATTGTCTGGTTTGCTGGAAGTCTTGCTCGTAAGGGTTCAAAATGAGGGCCTTACCGATACCGGAAATCCTACTTTTATCATCCACATTTTTGCTACAGCAGGCATCATCGGACTGGTGCTGGCCTCCCTGGGCTGGTGGACCGGGCGTTTGCAGTGGAGCTGGAAAAATGTGGCAGGAGGTATTTTGCTCGGTATTCCCAACTACGGCTCCATGGTTTTTATGCTATGGGCGCTGAACAGCGGACTGGAAGGGTCATTCGTTTTCCCGGTTGCCAATGTGGGCATCATTTTATTTACAACCATTGGCGCGGTAACGTTGTTTCGTGAAAAACTCACGCCCGTAAACTGGCTTGGCATCGGCTTCGCGCTGGGCGCCATAGCACTGATTTCTTCCTGATATGACGAACAACAACCCGAACGAGTTCCTCTTTCATCCAAAGAATGTGATGTTGTTTATCCTCTTGTTTGGGTTGGCATTTTTGTTCCTGGCCCTTACCATTGCCTATGTGTACATTCGCGTAACCAACGGTGTGCCACCCGTGAAAGTGCCGGCTTTGTTCGTAGTAAATACCTTGATCCTGGTGGGCAGTAGCTGGACAATGATACGCGCCAAAAAGTGTTATCTGGCCGACGATACACAGGGATACCAGCAAAACCTGCTGTATACCCTGGTTTTGTCCGGATTTTTTACCGCCATGCAGGCTGTCGCCTGGTATTGGCTGTTTCAGCAAAATATTTACCTGAATTCGTCTACCACCATTGGTTTTCTGTACGTAATCTCGTTCGTACACCTGGCACACGTATTGGCCGGCTTGCCCTTCCTGGTCAGGTTTTACCGCGCAGCCAAAAAATACATGATAGATCCGGTAACGGTTTTGGTCTACTTCTCCGACCCCGGAAAAAGACTGGGTCTGCGTCTGCTAACTATCTATTGGCATTTTCTGGATATCCTCTGGATCTATCTGGTGTTGTTTTTTGCCATCAATCAGCTGTTTTAATTACTTTTTCAACAGCAAATACTGGTACCCCAGGCGGGTTTGAACAGAGTCTACCCGATAATGGGTTTGCAGATAATGCAAGCCTCGAATGGTATCTGCCCCCATCGCTTCAAGCCTTGATATCCAGTCGTATTCATTCACTACCACACTGTCCAGTTCAGCCTGTTCAAAACGGGCTTTGAGTATGGCAGCCCCGGAGAGGTCTGCACCGGAAAGCAGGGCGCTTGCAAAATGGGTTTGGGTCATTTTGGCCCCGGAGAGGTTGGCATCCTGAAGTTTGGCCCCGTAAAAATTAGCCTGCGATAAATCTGCCGATTCCAGATAAGCACGCTGCAAATTGGTTTGCCTGAGTCGGGCATCCTTCAGTACGGCGCGTGCCAGAATGGCATCAGACAGATCGGCGCCACTGAGGTCGGCCTGACTAAAATCTGTTTCATCCAGGGTAGCGCCGGCCAAATCTGCCCTGCTCAGGTTAATGCCATTCAGGTATTCTCCGGACAAAACAGCGCCTTTCAGATCGGCAGCGGAGAAATCCGAAAATTGGAAGATTTTGCGCAGGGTTCCTTTGTCTATCTGACTGTTTACGATACTTACCAGCAGCTGTCCGCGCTCCGGACTCAACTCCCGGCTCACCAGTGAATCGCTCTCCAAATATCGGTATGGACGCAAACTCTTGCTCAGCGCTACCACCCGACCAATAATTTGCGGGGAAAGATCCCGCACTCCGGGCTGCCCAACGTCGTTTTTAAGCTCCCGGTCCATGGCATCGAGCAAATTCCCCATCAAAAAAATGAGCGAACTGCGCCGGTCAGCCTCCTGCAGGTAGGTTTGCTGGTCAAGGCGGTAGTTCTGACTTTGCAATAGGATGTTTTGTTGGGTGAGCAATTTATTCTGGTTATACAACAACATAGTGCCCAGAATGCCCCCAAAGCCCACAAACAACATCTGAAACACCATCAAAATCCAGCGCCTGAAGCTCATCCAGGAATACCAGGCAAAAATTTTGGTAAACAGGGCGTCAAAGTTCCCCCGCGCCTCGGTGAACTGGCGGTTCCAGGCATGCAGAAACAGCTGCTGGGCATTGTCTTTTACATCGCCCAAGTCGGTGTCTGACACCCCGAACAACTTGTGCAACACCTTTTCCTTGTTCTGCACCAGGATGAAGGCAATGGCGGCTACGATTACCACCATTGCTACAAAGCCGATGATCATTTCCATCACGTGGTCTTCCAGCGCGCTCAGTCCGGTTAAAGAAATGACCGCTCCGATCAGTATCCCGATCAGCAAGGCTACAATGGTGCGTGATAAAATGTCTACACGCTGACTTGCTTTAGGTTCGTTTGAATCAGCCATAATGCGGCAAATGTCATCATTTTCCCGTCAAGGTTGTCAAAACAAAAACGTCTTTATCCGGCCGAAGCTGAATAAAGACGTCTAAAATGTATCGTTTTTACACCAAATCAGTGGTGGTGGCCACCCGGACCATGAACGTGGCCATGTTCCAGTTCGCTTGGGTCTGCATCGCGTACGGAATCCACATGTCCGGTGAAGAACAGGTCAACACCAGCCATTGGGTGGTTGAAATCAAGTTTCACCGTCTCCAGACCAACATGAGCTACCATGCCCTGAAGGCGGTTGCCTTCCTGATCCTGCAGCGGCAATACATTGCCTACCTCAAGGAGGCCGTCTGGAATTTTGCCCTCGTGCTCAAATATTTGTTTGGGAACTTCTACCAATGCGGTTTCATCGTATTCACCGTAGGCTTCTGCCGCAGGGATACCAAATGCAAAGGTGTCGCCAGTTTTCAAACCGGCCAGATTGGCTTCAAACGCCGGAATCATCATGCCGATACCGTAGATAAAAACAAGCGGCGCTCCGCCTTGAGTGGTTTCAACGAGTTGTCCCTCTGCGGTACCCTCGTTGAGCGTGTAGTGTACGGACACTACCTTTTTAGATTCAATAGTCATTGAAAATCAGAATGTTGAAAAGAGTTTGCCCCAATCATCTGGAGCGCAAAAATGTAATTTTCGGGGCGGAGAAAAAGATATCCACGGCGAAAAGCGCTGCAAAGGTAAGGGGTTTTTCATTCCCAAATGGCCTAACTTCCGATACCTAACCCTAAATGCCAAGTTCGGCAACCGATCTTCCGGGAATATTTCCGGAAATACTACCTTTGCCCGGCTAAATTAACATTCTCTAACCAACAATACTCTGAGCACATGATCATTGGCGTACCAAAAGAAATAAAAAGCAACGAAAACCGGGTTGCCCTCACTCCTGCAGGGGCCATGGAATTTACCCGCCGTGGCCACACCGTATTGGTTCAAAGCACTGCTGGTGTAGGCAGCGGCTTTGAAGATAAAGACTATACCGATGCCGGCGCCCAAATCCTGGCTACTGCTGAAGAAGTTTGGACCAAGGCGGAAATGATCATGAAGGTGAAAGAGCCTATCAAGGAAGAATATGCCCGTTGCCGCGAAAACCAATTGATCTTTACGTACTTCCACTTTGCTTCCAGTGAAGAGCTGACCAAAGCCATGATTGCCAGTAAATCTGTTTGCCTGGCTTATGAAACAGTAGAAACCAAAGATCGCCAGTTGCCACTGCTCATCCCTATGTCGGAAGTAGCCGGCCGTATGGCTATCCAGGAAGGCGCCAAATACCTGGAAAAACCGGTTAAAGGTCGCGGCGTTTTGCTGGGCGGCGTACCAGGTGTTCCTCCTGGCAAAGTACTGGTTATTGGTGGCGGTATCGTGGGTACACAAGCTGCTAAGATGGCTGCCGGCCTGGGAGCTATGGTTACCATCCTCGACGTTAACCTCACGCGCCTGCGCTACCTCAGCGACGTAATGCCTGCTAACGTGGTAACGGAATACTCCAACGAGTACAATATCCGTCGCCTCATTCAAAACCACGATCTTGTGGTAGGTGCGGTATTGCTGCCTGGCGCCAAAGCGCCAAACCTCATTACCCGCGACATGCTGAAACTCATGCGTCCGGGAACCGTGGTGGTTGACGTAGCTGTAGATCAGGGCGGTTGCATCGAAACCACCCGTCCTACCACCCACGCTGATCCAATCTACATCATCGACGATGTGGTGCACTACTGCGTGGCCAACATGCCGGGCGCCGTACCGTTCACTTCCACCGTTGCGCTTACCAATGCCACCCTGCCATATGCCCTGCAACTGGCAGAAAAAGGCTGGAAAAAAGCCTGTGCTGAAAACGGCGAGCTCAAACTCGGCCTCAATGTAGTAGGCGGTAAAGTAGTATATAAAGGTGTAGCCGATGCTTTCGGCCTCCCGCTGCATACCGTTGACTCCGTAATGGGTTGATTTCCGGCTTACATATTTTGAAAACTTCCCGAAAGACGTGAACTTTCGGGAAGTTTTTGTTTTTTATGATTTGCCCCCCCAAGCAGCCCAAATTTAATCACCATGAAATACTTCATTCTCCTGCTTAAACTGGCCATATTTACGGTGTTGGTGCTAATCCGTCTGGGAGAATGGGATGTCACGCATTTCTACAGCTGGTCCAAATACCGTTCAGCACTGGATTACTATGTCATAACCCTGGCTAGTATTGCCCTATTCCTGATGCTGTTGGACTTTATTCAGTTTGCCACAACCCGCTGGTACCGCCGCCGGCACAAGATTACCCGGGATGACAACTTTATTATTGGTGTTGGACAGATATATCAACTCCTGCTGGTGGTTGGTATTGTAGTGGGTATTCTGTCGCTTTTCCGAATTGATGTCCGGCAGCTGTTTACCTCGCTTTCCATCATTTTTGCCGGTATTGCCATCCTCACCAAGGATTACATCACCAATATGATCAATGGCATGATCATCACTTTCTCCGGCCAGCTCAGCATCGGAGATAATGTGCGAATTGGAGAACATCGCGGCAAAATCATTGATATTACCCTGCAAAACATCCATCTCCTGAACGACGACGACGATGTGATCTACATCCCAAACTCCATGTTGCTCACTATAGAGGTGGTAAACTACACCAAACGGGAAATCAAGCGCTCCAGCATAGAGTTTGAAATTGACCTCAAACACCTGAAAACCGTGGAAGAAATGGAAACCATGCTGATAGATACCATCAGCCCTTTCTCTGAGATGATTCAGCCTGACTCCTATTACCTGCGTATCGCAGAAGTGAAAAAGGATATGGTTTCCATGAAATTCCAGTACATTCTGAAAGAACCCAACAAGGAACTTGATCGCCAGATCAGGCGCAAAGCCATCCGCCGACTGGTGGAAATCATCAGCGAAAGGGAAAAAGTAGCCGACCAAATTCCGGATCTGCCAGACATGCCCGGTCACGCTGTAATTTAAAACCATGAACAGACTACAATTTGAAACCTCTCCGTACCTGCTACAACACGCGCACAATCCTGTTGACTGGTACGCCTGGAAACCTGAAGCCTTTGAACGTGCCATAGCGGAACAGAAACCCATTCTGGTAAGCATTGGTTACAGCACCTGCCATTGGTGCCATGTCATGGAGCGGGAATCATTCGAAAATGCCGAAGTAGCGGCATTCATGAATGAGCACTACATTAATATAAAGGTAGACCGGGAAGAACGCCCGGATGTGGATGCCGTATATATGGAAGCCTGCCAGATCCTGACTGGCGGCGGCGGCTGGCCCCTGAATTGTTTCCTAACCCCAGACGGAAAACCCTTTTATGCCGGCACCTATTATCCTCCCGTTCCGGCCTTCAACCGGCCCTCCTGGATGCAATTGCTCCAGCATCTGGCCAATATTTGGGCTACCCAGCGCGAAACCGCACTGAATCAGGCAGACCGCCTACTTAGCAATATCCGGCGCAACGACGGGGTTTTCATTCGTCCACCGGAACCGGGCGCCCTGGTGGCCGCCGATCCGAATCAGCTATTTCTTCGCATCCGCGATCAGTTTGACCAGGCCGAAGGCGGTTTTGGCGGCGCCCCCAAGTTTCCGGCTACCATGGCCATCCAATGGCTTATGCACTGGTCGTATTTCTCCGGCCACCCCGAAGCTATGGAACATGCGCTGTTTTCTCTGGAAAAAATGGCCAGAGGTGGTATTTACGACCAAATTGGCGGCGGATTTGCCCGTTATGCTACTGACAGGGAATGGCTGATTCCTCATTTTGAAAAAATGCTGTACGATAATGCCCTGCTGGTGACCGTATTGAGTGAGGCGCATAAATACAATGCAGGTCATCTGCCGGAAGGTACAGCCACCCAGTGGTCGGCCATCATTGAACAAACCCTGGAGTATGTGGAACGGGAAATGACCAGTCCGGAAGGCGGGTTTTATTCCGCCCAGGATGCAGATTCAGAAGGTGTGGAAGGTAAGTTTTATGTGTGGGATAAAGCTGAAATAGAGGAAATCCTGGCCATCGATGCCGAATTGTACTGCGATTTTTATGGGGTAACGGAGGCCGGAAACTGGGAGCATAAAAATATCCTTTGGCGTCCGCACCGATACCAGGATTTTGCCCATCGGCATCAGATAACTGTAGAAAACCTGCAACAAAAGCTACATGAATGCAACCAGAAACTGCTTCAGGTACGCTCCAAAAGAATATGGCCTGGTTTGGATCATAAAATTTTGCTCGACTGGAATGCGTTGATGGTTTCCGGATATGCGGCAGCCTATGCAGCACTTGGACACGAAAAGTATCTGCAAGCAGCTGTACAGAATTTGGCATACCTCCGGCAGCATTTCCGCAATCAGGATGGCTCCTGGCGACACAGCGCCTCACAGGAAAAAGCATTTTTGGATGATTATGCATTTCTGATAGCCGCCTGGATAGACGTGCACCAGGTTACATTTGATACCCAATACCTCCGATGGGCAGAGGAAGCGATGGAATACGTATTGGCGCACTTCACAGACGAAGAAACAGGGTTCTTTTTCAACACGGCAGCGGATCAGGCTGATATTGTATACCGGAAGAAAAGCCTGTACGACAATGCCACACCATCCGGGAACAGCACCATGGCCCAGAACCTGCAGCGGCTGGGTTTGTTGCTCGACCGGCCTGAATGGCGTTTGCGGGCACAACAGATGATGTCGTCCATGCGCGAAACGGTAGAAAAATATCCCAGAAGTTTTGAACGTTGGGCAATTTGCATGCTGAACGAAACCTATCCAATGCTGGAAATAGCTCTGGTTGGGGAAAATGCAGTGGAAAAAGCGCTGAAAATTCAACGAACCTTCTTACCCAACAAAATTTTTGCGGCCAGCGTGGCGCCAGATGATTCTCAGCCCTTGCTGGCCGGGAAAGACGCCGCTGCCGATGCATTAATATATGTGTGTCGTGATTTTGCCTGTCAAAAGCCAGTTATTTCACTGGAAGCATTTCAAGACTTGGTGAATTCGCGATAAGGTCTTACTTTCACCAGCTCAAAAACCAATGTCATCCCATGAACATGAAGTACTTCGGCGTTTTGTGGCTGTTTTTGGCCTGCCTGGGAGCCCTGCGTGCCCAGCAGGTGCCACAGTACAGCTTGTACACACTAAACCCTTATGTGTACAATCCGGCTTATGCTGGCATGGAAAATACCCTGGTTATGACCGGAGTATACCGGCAGCAATGGACAGGGCTTCAGGGGGCGCCGGTTACCCAACATGTAAATGCGCACCTGCCCGTGTATGCTATTAGCAGCGGGGTAGGGTTGAGGGTTGAGAACGATGCCATAGGGGCACATAAGACCACACAGGCAGTGCTCAGTTACAATTATCAGATGAATTTAAGCAGCAACACCCTCTTGTCTATGGGATTAAGCGGAGGCTGGCTGCAATACAGTTTGGATGGCGCCAAGTTGCGTGCGCCGGAAGGAACCTATGCGGAACCCAGCTTTTCGCACAATGAAACTGTATTGCCGGAAGGCAGGGTACAGGCGGGAGCTCCGATTTTTGAGGCTGGGCTCTTTTTTCAGAATAAAAAATGGGAATTAGGCCTTTCTGCCCAACCTGTGTTTGCTACGAAGGTCAAACCGGGTTCCAATGGAAATTTTGTTCTTTCGCCCGTTCAACATTATATGATTTACGGTGCGTACTATTTACCAATTGGCGACAATTTGAAGCTCAAACCATCTGGTTTAGTTAAAACTGACTTCAAGGAGACACAAATAGAGATTTCCGCCATGGGTGTTTGGCGTGAAAATACATTTGCCGGCGTTTCCTACCGGGGATTCACGGCTGCCTCCAAAGATGCCGCTGTGTTGTTTATAGGGTTCAAAATGAACGAAAAGACCACCCTGGGTTATGGATTCGACCTGCCCCTGTCTGCACTGAGTGTAGCCAACCGCGGAAGTCACGAGCTTTTGATACGTTACAGCCTCAATAAGCCCATCGGGGTGGGAAAACTGCCTCCGGTGATTTACAACCCTCGATTTTTTTGAAAAAATCTTTGCTGCCGGCATAAAATTTGCCAGCTTGCCGACAATTGATTTTTTTACAAAAAAATGCTAAAAAAAAGCCATTTGGATACAATTAAAAGTTAATTAAACGTTAGACAGCGTCCTCGCCGAGGCTAAAAAATTAGGTGCTGCCAAATTTTATTCAGTAAAGTTTGCGCAAATAATTTAATCCTCTGTCTACCTTTACGACCACTTTTCCAAACCGAACATATTAAGTAGGAAAACACGGGTGTTTAACATGAAAAAACTACAGCATTCATTTCTTCTGCTGCTATTCCTTGCAGCCCTTGCCGCTTCATGTGGCCGTAGCGAAGGTGGCCAACTCGTTGGCGTAGCCAATCGCCCAAAATGGAAAGGGATCAACCCATATGGTATGGTGTATGTCCCCTCCGGTTCCCTCACCATTGGTTCAGGTGATGAAGATATCAGCCGCTCGCTGGTAGCTCAGCCAAAAACCATCTCCATTCAAGGCTTCTTCATGGACGACACGGAGATCACCAACAATGAATATCGTCAGTTCGTTGATTGGGTGGTTGACTCCCTTGCACTGCGCAAGCTCGACCTCGTGTTGGAAGAATCCGAAAACGACCAGTCTCCACCGCAGCCTAGTCTTGACTGGGAAGCTGACGCCGAAGAAGGTGGCGACGGCGCTCTGGAAGACCTGTTCTACCAGGGCAACGAACGCTTTGCCGGCCGCAAAGAATTCGACGTGAACAAACTTGTATTCGAATTCATGTGGTACGACTGGCAGGGTGCTGCGCACGCTCCACGTGGCAAGGACGTGAATCGTACCAGCTTCATCCGTCGTGAGTCTGTGAAGATCTACCCGGATACCCTTACCTGGATCCGCGACTTCTCGTACTCTTACAACGAGCCAATGTCTCGTAACTACTTCTGGCACCCTGCTTTCGACGACTATCCGGTAGTAGGTGTGAACTGGAAAATGGCAAAAGCCTTCTGCTACTGGCGTACCAAAATCTGGAACATGGCCGGCGAAACAGAAGAAATGTCTGAAGACTTCCGCCTTCCAACGGAACACGAGTGGGAATACGCTGCTCGCGGTGGCCGTGAAGAGGCTTCTTACCCATGGGGTGCATACTACACCCGCAATGCCAAAGGTTGCCTCCTGGCTAACTTTAAACCTGGCCGCGGTGTGTATCCGGAAGATGGTGGCCTCTACACCGTTAAAGCTGATGGCTACTACCCGAACGACTACGGTCTGTACTGTATGTCTGGTAACGTAGCTGAGTGGACAGAATCTGCATACTTCGAGAATGCATATTCTTTCATTCACGACTTGAATCCGGATATCCGTTATGATGCGAAGGAAGACGATCCTAAAACCTCTAAGCGTAAAGTTATCCGCGGTGGTTCCTGGAAAGACGTAGCCTACTTCCTGCAGACGCCTAACCGTACGTATGAATATCAGGACACGACCAAATGCTACATCGGCTTCCGCTGTGTACTCACCTTCCTGGGTCGTTCCATCAATGACTTCTAAATAAGAGGAGGCCTGAAGGGTAAAATGCAAGAAATTTCTGTTAACAAATACTTAAATGACAGTTCTTGCGTTTTACCCTTCGTCTTTTTGAATCCTCTTTTTCCACAACTTTTGCCCATTGGCAATCGATTCCAAAAATTCGGTTAAAAAAATCACTTAGCATCTTCATGCGTTGGCTTATGGCGAACAAATGCGGAGGCAAGTCACCGGTTTGTCTGCCCTGAACAAATAGTGAATGCTTTGCTGATTGGTACTGCCCCTTACTGCCGGATATTGAAAACTAAACAACTTGTCAAAAATCATTCAGTAACTGCTAAAACATTCAAGAACAATGAGTTTCGTTAAATCGAAGACGTTTAAGTACTTCAAAAATCTCGCAATTGGTGTAGGTGCAGCATTCGTGCTTGCAGGTGCTCTCTTCAAGCTGGAGTCTTGGGAAGGCGCTTCTGAAATGTTGATCCTTGGTATGAGTATCGAGGTTATCATCTTCCTTATGCTGGGTATCCTTCCTCCAGAGCCTGATTACTACTGGCACAAACTGTACCCTGGTCTTGACGACTACAACTCCCGCATCCAGCCTCTGACTGCCGGTGCTACCAACAACGTTGATATGGGTACTCCGCTGCATGGCGACGTAATCGAGCGTCAACTGGGTGGTATGCTGACAGAACTTCAGTCTATGTCTAAAAGCATGGGTGCACTGAAAGCGCTGCAGGAAGTTGATTTCTCTGGTACTTCTGACCAGATCAAAACCATGAGCAACTTCTACACCAAAATGAACGAAGCTATGTCTGACATGGCTAAGTCTGCTGATGATGTGAAGGCTTACAAAGATCAGTTGGGTGCGCTCAACAAGAACCTCGGTTCCCTCAACACGGTTTACGGCAATATGCTGTCTGCTATGGCCAACATCGGCCGTCAGTAATAGGGCATTTGGTATCAACCTTTCAGTTTCACTTTAAAAACTTAAAGACTTATGGCAATACCAAAGGAGCCGCGGCAATTGATGATCAACCTCATGTATCTGGTGTTGACCGCGCTACTGGCACTTAACGTGTCAGCCGAGGTAATGAATGCATTTTTCTCCCTGGATAAAGGCATGAAAGATAGCGGCCTGATTGTAGACCGCTCGAATGAAGCTGTGATGTCAAGTATCGATAAACAAGCCGATGCTTACAAATCAGATGCAAACGAAAAATGGCGCCAAAACGCAAAGAAGGCTAAAGCCATCTCTGAAGGCTTCATTTCATACATTGAAGGAATCCGTAAGGACCTCTGGGAAAAAGCTGGAGGCGACAACCCGAAAGTTCCGGGTCAGCCAAAGGATATCCGTAACAAGGACCTGACCACCAAAATGTTTATCAATGACGGTCTTGGTCAGGAAATCCAAAACAAACTTGAACAAACTCGTCAGGAACTGCTCGCACTTGCTGATGGCGATAAAGAGGTAGAAGGTTCTCTTCCACTGAAAATCGAAGAAATCCCAGCTGGTGTTAAAGCCAAAAACTGGCCTGAGTTCAAGTTCAAGCAAATGCCTGTTGCTGCAGTCTTCCCAATTTTGGGTAAGATCCAAAGCGACGCTAAAAACTCCTACTCCTCCGTTCTGAACTTCTGCGCGAAGAAAGTAGGTGGCGAAGACATCAAATTCGACAAGTTTACACCAGCTGTTTCTGCAGAGAAAAGCTACGTTATTCAAGGTGAAAAGTATGCTGCTGATGTATTCCTCAGCGCTTACAGCACTAAATCTGACAACGTAAGTATCTCTGTAAACGGAAGCGCTATCCCAATGAAAGAGGGTATCGCCCGCTACGAAACTACAACCAGTGGTCTTGGTGAACGCACTTACCGTGTAAGCATCAACGTGAAAAACCCACTCACTGGCGCGGTGGAAAACTTCTCTAAAGAGTTCAAGTACGAGGTTGGTCAGCGCTCTGTAGCTGTTTCTCTCGACAAAATGAACGTGTTCTACATCGGTGTTGATAACCCAATCAGCGTTTCTGCTGCAGGTGTGTCTTCTAACGATGTAAAAGTTTCTGCTACCGGTGTAACCGTTAACCCACAAGGCGGTGGTAAGTTCGTGGTTAGAGCTACCACTCCGGGTGAAGCTGTTCTTACAGTTGCAGCTCCTGGTGTAACTCAGCGTTTCACCTACCGCGTAAAACGTATTCCTGACCCAACCCCATTGCTTGGTGCTAAGCACAAATCCAAAGCTATGGCAAACGGTGAGTTCAAAGCTCAAGGCGGTATCGCTGCTGTTTTGGAGGCATTTGACTTCGATGCAAAATGCGACATCGCTGGTTTCGAGGTGACCTACCTGCCTAAGCGTCAGGACCCGATCACCAAGCAAAACTCCGGTGCTCGCTGGAATGGCGATGTACAGGACTGGATTAACAAAGCCAAACCAGGCGACGCATACTTCTTTGACGATATCAAATGCAAATGCCCTGGCGACGCCGCTGCGCGTAACCTCGGTGGTCTTGCTTTCAAGATTCGTTAATTTTTCCTGTTGAAGTAATAAGGGTTGAGAAAATTGAGATATTATATGTCTCAATTTCTCAACCCCTTCAACATTCTCCACCTGATGTACAAAACATACTATTCATCGTTAATCAAAACCCAACTGCGAGTCATGCAAACATTTATGAAACTGATTTGCCTTTGCTTCTTCCTCCTCATTGGCGGGACGACGACGCTTTTGGCTCAGGATCCTGAAGAGGTTGAAACCACACCGGCTACCGGTACCGAAGAAGAGGCTCCCCTGGTGGAAGATCCCGCCGATGCCCCAATCGACGAAGTGGTGAAAAAAGATATCGTGAACGAACGGCGTATTCTCAAATACCCAATCCTTCGCGAGAGCGACGTTTTCTGGGAAAAGCGCATCTGGCGCATCATCGACGTACGTGAGAAAATGAACCTCCCGTTCGCCTACCCGGAAGATCCGTTCTTCAAAATTCTGTCTGATGCTGCTACCAAAGGCGATCTGCCTGTGTACAGCACCGACGAAGACGGCGCAAAATTCAAAAAGCGCCTGAGCACTGATGACGTGCTTTCCATGTTGTCTAAAGCCGACACGGTAGTAACTTTCGACCCTGAAACCTATGAGGAGAAAGTTCAGATCGTGCGCAACGACATCAACTGGGAAGACGTTAAACGCTTCCGTATCAAGGAAGTGTGGTTCTTCGACAAAGGCGCCTCTATGCTGCGCGTACGTATCCTCGGTATCGCTCCGATGATCGACGTTCGTGACAACGAAGGTAACTTCCGTTTCGAAAAGCCAATGTTCTGGGTTTATTACCCACACGCACGCGAACTCTTCGCCCGTCACAACTATTTTGCGCTTGGTGGCAACACTACCGCACAAATTACCTGGGACGATGTATTTGAAAAGCGTCTTTTCGCTTCTTATATCTACAAAGAGTCAAACGTGTACGACCGCAAAATTGATGAATACCTGCAAGGCGTTGACCTGCTCATGGAATCAGAGAAAATCAAGAATGAGATTTTCAACTGGGAGCACGACCTCTGGCAGTACTAATCCTTGAAAAAGGGTTTTGACTTAACAAAAAGGGTTTCGGTGGTAACACCGAAACCCTTTTTGATTTGAAACCTGATAGACTTATTGAATTATCAAGGTTTTCACCGCGAATTGTTTGTCAGGATGAATTAGCTGAACCTGATAAACACCTTTGGGCAAATGATTCAATGCAACCATGGTTTGTGCATTGGCCTGGCTCAGACTGTGTGCCAGCTTTCCCGTCATATCATATATCCGCAAGTCAACCTGGGCTACCTCAGCAGGTAATTGCAGGTAAAAACCGTTGCCCTGATTAGGGTTAGGGAAAATAGTCCATGGAGAGGCCGCGTCAAGTGGCTCCTGAGCATCAACGGTTGAGCAGGTAAGATCTTCCAGCAGGGTAGTGGCATTTACCCAAAAACTGTCCAGAAAAGGCTTCCATTGAGCTTGCTCGTACAAGTCGGTATGCCCGGCGCCCGGTACAGTGAGCAGATTGTTCCACAAGCCCACTTCATTGGCGTGTTCATGCACAAGGCTGCTGCCTTCCAGAAAAGCGATATTAGCCGCCAATCCGAAGGTGTAGGGAACGGTGGCATCGGCGGTGCCATGAATGGAAACAAGCGGAGATTCGTCTGCCTCTACCCAAAAACTTCTGTACAGGCCGCCAGACATGTTTACTACGGCGCCAGAATAAGAAGCATAGCCTTTGTTGGAGGCTGTCCCGCTAATGCCCTCCAGGCCTCCGTTATTGGTCAGCAGGGTTTGCAGGAAAGTGGGCAGTTGATCGTCTTCGTTGATGTAAGCAGTATGCATAGCTGTAACTGCTCCGGCAGAATATCCGCCAATGAAAATATGCGCAGCATCCGCCCGATAAGTGTTGGTGGTGGCAGCATCCTCCCGGAAAAACCGAACAGCAGCTTTCATGTCGCCCATGGCTTTCAAAGCAGTGTCAAATACTTCTGTGGAATCTGGAAAGCCAAGAACAAAAAACGGAAAGAGACGGTACTGAATAGACGCGGCTACATATCCTTTTTTGGCCAGAAGCTCGCAGGATGACTGCATCATGCTTTTATCGCCAAAAACAAAGCTGCCACCATGTGCCAGAATTACCACAGGCCTGGAGCTTACCTGATCACCTTCCGGCTCGTAAATATCAATGGCCAGATTGACATTTTGCCCCAAGTGGTTGATGCTTGGCGCATAGGTAACTGTGGTTTTCTTTACAGTGGCGAAGACGTCGTCCAAATACCTGGTGCCATTACACCCTGGATTTTGGGCTTTAAGGGGCATCCAGGCCATGCCGGCCAGGAATGCAGTGATGTACAAAGGTTTAATCATATCAAAGTGTTGCAGTGGTTAATCTAAATGAACAGAGGGGTGAAGTTACAGATATGATTTCAGGAAATCACCTCTGTACTTTCACCCCTCTGGAATAAGGGTATCTTTTAACAACCGGATGTGTTTCGGTTATTCTTTCTCAGATACAAGCGAAGCTGCCAGGAACTCCCGGTTCATGCGTGCGATATTGCCTACAGAAATCTCTTTCGGGCATTCTGCTTCACAGGCTTTTACATTGGAACATCTGCCAAAGCCTTCTTTGTCCATTTGAGAAATCATATTCAATACCCGCTTTTGGCGCTCTACCTGGCCCTGTGGGAGCAGTGCAAGGTGGCTGATCTTGGCAGAAGTAAAGAGCATCGCCGAAGCGTTAGGGCAAGCGGCTACACAAGCGCCACAGCCAATGCAGGCTGCTGCATCAAATGCCTGTGAAGCCTGCTCTTTTTCGATTGGAATGGCATTGGCGTCCTGAGCCTGGCCGGTATTTACACTCACATAACCTCCGGCCTGGATGATTCTGTCGAATGAAGAACGATCCACTACCAGGTCTTTGATCACGGGGAATGCCTTGGCACGGAATGGCTCAATGACAATGGTGTCGCCATCATGGTAATGACGCATGTGTACCTGGCAGGTAGTAGTTCCTTGCATTGGGCCATGCGGACGCCCGTCGATCACCAGCGAGCAAGTGCCGCAGATGCCCTCCCGGCAGTCGTGTTCAAAGGCTACCGGCTCTTCCCTGCGTGCTACCAGTTGCTCGTTCAATACATCGAGCATTTCGAGAAACGACATATCAGGGTTTACATCCGGAAGTTCGTATTGCACGAATTCGCCTTTGAATTGACCCCCTTGACGCCAGATTTTAAGTTTGAGACGCATATCTGTAAATTCGTTGATTCGTAGAAAAATTGGTTTTGGGATGTACTTTATATTTCAATACCAGCCACCAGGCTGATGGTGTTAAACCGTTGTGCTGTTCCGCTGCCGAAGCTGATGGCTCCATAATCATTCCTCAAACCCAGCAAAATCTTGCTTCGGCCTTCCTGCCCTAATCTTGCAGCCAATCCAAGGCTTGGGCCAACGTACAGGCGGTGCGTTTTTTTAGTGCTGTTGATAACATTCCCGTTGTCGTCCAAACTCTGACCCAACAGAAAATTGCCAAACAAGCCTCCCTGTACAAACCATTGATTCTTGTTCCCCAGCGGCCACATCAATGGCATGGAGTAAACATTCAGGTATTCAAAAGTTTCTTTCTTATCGGCTCTTGATCGGCTAAAAGCAGCATAACATACCCCTGCCGACCAGAAATTTCCTTTTTGGTTTTTTGCCCAGTATTCAAGCCCCAGCAAAAAGCCCGGCCTTGGCGATAAATCAAGTTTGTTTTCTTTGGCAAGCAGTCCCACATTGGTACCCAAAGCTATGTGAAGCGCCCTGTTTTGGGCAGCCAAGCCGGTGGATATGAGACAAAAGACAAAGAGCCAATACTTCATTGTTTTACCATGATAATGTCTGAACAGTTGTCGATCAGCAAATTCCCGTTACGCTGCTCAAACCCTTTCGCATAATAGGCCATCAGATCAATCTCGTTATAATCACCATTTCTGGGCGTAAAGGTGAATTCGTATCTCACCCAGTTGGAATGTCCCGGTGGAAGACTTTCTGCCAGTAATTCGTCTTTCCCGGTGATGGTGTTGTAGCCCCAGATCTTCAAAATGGTTGGGCTAACAAACGAAACTGGCTCGCCTCCTCCTATCATGGGTGATATATAACTAATTGATCGGTTTAGGTACAAACTGAAGGTGTATGTTGAGTCTTTTCTCAGCCAACCATCCAATTCTTGTCCAACACCTTCCCAGGTATTGTGTTGCCTGACCACTAATCCCAAATACGTATTCCCTTCCTGAGGGGCAAGTTCTACCCTGAAAAAACCGGGTTGAGTATCAGGTGGAGTTTCCTCACTGGCTCCCAAATTTACCCAGCCTTCTGGTACCACGCCGGCGCCTTGCTCGGATTCAAACCCTGGATTTTTCAGTTTTATCACATCCTGAGCCTGTATTCCGGTATAGAAAAGGCTCAGCAAGCCAATTATTCCCCAAGTTTTCATCGTTGCCATATTAGGTTGTTTATTGATGTTGGAATTTAGTAGACTTGATCAGGCGTCCATTTTTGTAATGATACACACGGATCTTTTCTGTTCCGGGGTCCTGAAAAATCCAGGTTCCAGTGCCATCCTTAAACGTACCAAATGGTATATCCTTGCCTTGTTCATCCTTGTTCGCCAATATTTCCATCAGCAACCCGTTCGACCACCTGGCCTGGTGCATTACCTGGCCATTTTCGTGAAAATCTGTTACCAGGCCATTGTGCTCCCCTTTATCATTATGATTACAAGCCGACTTCATTTTTCCAGACAAATAATAGGAATAGCATTTTCCCACTAACCTGTTATCCTTGAATCTTCCTATTTTCTTTACCTGGCCGCCCTTGTAATACTGCACCGCCGGACCATCTTTGGGGGCAAAAGCACTTTTCTTTCGATGCTGGGTAGATTCATAATCGCCGTTTCTGCGGTAATGCCACCTCCGGGTAAATACTCTTTCTCCCTTTACATAAAAATGCTCACGAAAAAGCCGCCCTTTTCTGGTAAAATCCTGACACACTGTTGTGTCTCCATGCTGGATTAACTGGTCGCAACCTTTGGACTGAGCCCCAATAGTATTGCCTGATAACACCAATAATATCAGTATGTACCAGCTTTTCATTGGTTACTCGTAACTCCGTTGTGCTACTTTAACCTCTTCGTATTCCAATGGCTCTTTATGCAGCTCCGCCTTGGCGTCTTCACCCTTCCATTCCCAGGCAGCTACGTACATAAAGTTATCGTCGTCGCGCTTGGCTTCACCTTTTTCCGTTTGGTGTTCTTCACGGAAGTGACCGCCGCAGCTTTCTTCGCGGTTGAGCGCATCTTCGCACATGAGTTCACCCAACTCGAGGAAGTCGGCCACGCGCCATGCTTTTTCCAGTTCAGGGTTGTACTCCGTGGTGCTTCCCGGAACAAATACATCGCTCCAGTATTCTTTGCGGAGGTTTCTGATGTCCTGAATGGCCTCTTTCAAACCCTGTGCGTTGCGGGCCATGCCGCATTTATCCCACATGATTTTGCCCAGACGGCGGTGGAAGCTTTCTACACTTTGCTTGCCTTTGATGCTTGTGAGTTGCTGAATCCGCTCCTGAACATCCTTTTCAGCCTGTGCAAATTCCGGACTATCCGTAGAAATGGCGCCGGTGCTGATTTCTTTCGACAGGTATGAACCAATAGTGTAAGGCAATACGAAATAGCCATCTGCCAGACCCTGCATGAGGGCTGATGCTCCCAGGCGGTTGGCGCCGTGGTCGCTGAAGTTGGCTTCTCCGCAAGCATAAAGCCCCGGCACGGTGGTCATCAATTCATAGTCTACCCACAGGCCTCCCATCGTGTAGTGTACGGCGGGGTAAATGCGCATGGGTACTTCATACGGGTTGTCGCCCGTAATTTTTTCATACATTTCAAACAGGTTGCCATAAGCAGCTTCCACGGCTTTACGGCCCTTGCGTTTGATAGCATCGGCAAAGTCGAGGTAAACAGCCAGGCCGCTTTTACCCACACCAAGGCCTTCATCGCAGGCCACTTTGGCGGCACGACTGGCGATGTCGCGCGGAACCAGGTTACCGAACGCAGGGTAACGACGCTCCAGATAGTAGTCGCGATCAGCTTCTGCAATCTGGCGAGGGTCGGTCATGCGGTCCTTGGCATTTTTAGGGACCCAAACCCGGCCGTCATTCCGCAGGGATTCAGACATAAGTGTCAGCTTAGACTGATAGTCGCCTGAAACCGGAATACAGGTAGGGTGGATTTGTGTATAGCAAGGATTGCCGAAGAAGGCGCCTCTTCTGTGCGCACGCCAGGCAGCTGTGGTATTGCACATCATGGCATTGGTACTCAGGTAGAAAACGTTGCCGTATCCGCCTGTGCACAGCACCACAGCGTGTGCAGAATGCCGTTCGAGTTTGCCTGTGAGCAGGTTGCGCACAATGATGCCACGGCATTTGCCGTCTACCACCACTACATCGAGCATTTCATGCCGGTTGTACAGCTTCACGGTGCCGAGAGCAACCTGACGGCTGAGGGCCTGGTAAGCGCCAATCAGGAGCTGCTGGCCGGTTTGGCCACGGGCATAAAAAGTTCGGCTCACCTGTGTGCCACCAAAAGAACGGTTGTCGAGCAATCCACCATATTCACGGGCAAAAGGAACGCCTTGTGCCACGCATTGGTCAATAATACTGGTGCTTACTTCTGCCAGGCGGTGTACATTGGCTTCACGCGCACGGAAGTCGCCCCCTTTGATGGTATCATAAAACAGGCGATAAACAGAGTCGCCATCATTGCGATAGTTTTTAGCGGCATTAATACCGCCCTGGGCTGCGATGGAGTGCGCACGGCGCGGGCTGTCGTGGAAAGTAAATGCTTTGACGTTATAGCCCAATTCACCCAGAGATGCTGCAGCGGATGCGCCTGCGAGGCCTGTTCCCACTACAATGACATCAATTTTCCGCTTGTTGTTAGGCGCTACAAGCCCAACGTGGCCTTTGTATTCTTCCCATTTTTCCGACATTTTGCCGGAAGGGATCTTAGAATCCAGTTTGCTGGAGCCGGTGGCTGATGATTTTGCCATATTTTGAGTACGGATTTTGCCCGTTGATATTTGTATTAACGATTGTTCGAAGAGAGAGATGGCGTGATGCCGTCAATGGACCAATCTTAATTGGTCAGGTAAAACACGATGGGGATGATGGCAAAGCCCAATGCCATACCAACGCTGTACACCATACCGATACCCTTAATAATAGGAGTATATTTCTTGTGGTGCAAGCCCAGTGTCTGGAACGCAGACCAGAACCCATGCCACAGGTGAAGACCAACTACCACCATACATATGACGTAAAAGATAACGTAGAAGGTGTTCTTAAATGCCTCAGCCACAGGGAGATACAGGTTTTGTACCGGATGGTCGTAAGCTTCCACATCCACTGGTGGCAATACGCCCATTTTCATTTGAAGCCAGAACTGCCACAAGTGCAGCACCAGGAAAATGAAGATAATGATACCGAACCAGGCCATGTTGCGCGCAGAACGTTCTGAAGATCTGGTGTGGGTAACAGCGTATTTTTCCGGACCTCTGGAAGCCTTGTTGGATAACCACAAACGCAGGCCCTGCACCGTGTGGAGAAGGATGAAGGCATACAACGTATAGGAAATCAGCTTGATCAGTGGATTGTGGGTCATGAAGAAGGCGTAAGTATTAAACGCCTCTCCACCATCATCTTTCAGCAACTGAAGGTTGCCAATCAGGTGAACGACCAAAAATAGCATCAGGAAAATCCCCGTTAAAGACATGATGACCTTTTGGCCAATGGACGAGGAAAAGAATTTAGATAGCCAACTCATTCGCTTTAGAAAAAGATGTGATGGTGTAATGGTACAATGCCGGGTGCATTTGGCTTTTTGTTTGGGATAAATGGATTGTGCCGCAAAGGAAAAAAATCAGTAGCACATTTTCCGGAACAAAACTACCGCTAGAAACGCGGATGCCTAATTTTTGTGCTTAAATTCATTAATATCACCTGAAATTTAGACGCTTTACAAATTTTGAACTCGATACATGTATATTAAAGTATTTATCTGACTTGTAAATGACTTTTTTTCGTACTCTTGTGACGCTTGTTAATTTTGAGCGTCGAAGCAAAACATTTGCATAACCAAACCAATTCTTTATGAAGAAGTTATTGACCATCCTTTGTTTAGTGGGTACACTTATGTTGTTGCAACAGGAAACCTTTGCACAATCTAATCAATCACTCACATTCCGTGGCCTTTGGAACAACTACATCAATCCTTCACCGGCATGGGAAGACTGGGATCAAGTCTTTACTGATGCTGAACAGCGTGGTGTAGAGATCGCCTACGGTCGCAGAATCCACAAAAGCACCTGGCTCGTAGTTCCTTTGAAATTCGGAACGGCACAATATGCCAACTCCAACCGCACCAACCTGATCGGTAACCTCGATCTGTTGCTGCAAAATAACCTGACAAGCAGTAAATCCCTCATCGTACCAAGCGTTCACCTCGGACTTGGCTCTACCTGGGATTTTGATCAGGAAGAATTTGACCTGAATATTCCAGCAGGCGCCGGTCTCAACCTTCGCATTATGCCGAACCTCTACCTGAGCGCTCAAACCCAATACCGCTTTTCCATCGAAAATCGTCCGGGTTGGCAACATGGCCTCGGCCTCACCATTTTGTTTGGTGAACCAGACCGCGACGGCGATGGTATTTCCGATAATGATGATAAATGCCCGGATGTGCCAGGCACAAAAGAAATGATGGGCTGCCCAGACCGCGACGGTGATGGCGTTGCGGATAGCGACGATAAATGCCCGGATGTTCCAGGCCTGGCTAACCTCATGGGATGCCCTGATCGCGATGGCGACGGCATTGCTGATAATGACGACAATTGCCCAGATGCCAAAGGCCCTGCCTCTACCAAAGGTTGCCCGGACCGCGATGGCGACGGTATTGTAGATGATTCTGATGAATGCCCGGATGTAAAAGGTATTGCAGCCATGAAAGGTTGCCCGGATGCCGACAACGATGGTATCACAGATGCACAAGACAAATGCCCGCGCGAAGCAGGCCCGGCGGCTACGATGGGTTGCCCTGACCGCGACGGTGATGGCATTACTGACAAAGACGACAAATGCCCCGGCGACAAAGGCCCGGCTTCAACCATGGGTTGCCCAGACCGCGATAGCGACGGCGTTGCAGATAAAGACGATGCTTGCCCTGATAAAAAAGGTGACTCTGCACACAAAGGTTGCCCTGATTCAGACGGCGATGGTATTTATGATGATACCGACCGTTGCCCAGACAAACCAGGTGTAGCTGCACTGCGCGGTTGCCCGGAAATCAAGAAAGAAGATAAGGCTAAGCTGGAACGCGCTATCAAACTCGTTCAGTTCGAGACTGGCAAGGATGTACTGTTGAAAAAATCCTACGCTGTACTGGATGAAGTAGTGAGTGTAATGAACACCTACAAAGAGTACAGCCTCAACATCGGTGGCCACACGGATAATGTAGGTGATGACAAGCGCAACCAGGAACTTTCCGAGCGTCGTGCAAAAGCATGCTACGACTATCTGGTTAGCAAAGGTATCGCAGCTGCACGTATGTCTTCTGCCGGTTATGGTGAAACAAAACCAGTTGGCGACAACAAAACAGCTGCCGGCCGTGAGCAAAACCGCCGCGTAGAGTTTGAACTGTACGTAAAATAATCAGGGTTACTGATACCTGATAATAAAGCCTCCTGTCGGGAATACCCGGCAGGAGGCTTTTCTTTTTGGTGAGAAAGGTATTACCCCGGAAACAAAAAGAGGTAAGCAGATGCTCCGGCTATACCACCCAAAACCGGGGCAAGAACCGGAATCCAGGCATAATTCCAATCAGATGTACCTTTCCCGGGAATCGGAAGCAGTGCATGGGCAATGCGGGGACCTAAATCTCTTGCTGGATTGATAGCATAACCGGTTGTTCCACCCAGAGAATGTCCAATAGCCAGTACCAAAGCCCCAACTACCAAGGGATTTAAACCTTCTGCAAAACGGTTGGCTCCTATGGCCGACAAACCGAACATCAGGACAAAAGTGCCTAGAAACTCGCTGAAAAAATTGGAAGAGGTATGCCGAACTGCCGGCGCTGTACAAAAAACGGCCAGTTTGGCGCCGGCATCGGGCGTTCTTTCCCAATGAGGATAATAGTGTAGGAAAACCAGAACGGAGCCTAAGATGCCTCCCAGTATTTGGGCTGCCAGATAGAGCGGAACCTGATCTGCGGGGAATTGACCGGTAGTTGCCAGGGCAAGCGTAACCGCCGGATTGAGGTGGGCGCCGCTGATTCGGCCAACTGCATATACTGCAAAAGTAACCGCCAGCGCCCAGCCAATGGTGATAACGATCCAGCCCGAATTTTCATTTTTGGTGTCTCGGAGCACTACACCGGCTACCACCCCATTGCCCAACAGGATAAGGAGTGCGGTGCCAATGAGTTCTGCAAGAAATAGGTTCATAGGTAATAGCGTTTAGTGTTACTTGATGTAGTCCATGACACTTTACATGCCAGGTGTCAATGGGTAGATTGCTGAATGAAGTGATCCAGTAATGCTTCATATTCCCGCTGTTGCTGGTCGCTGACTTCTGGCGTCCATCCCAGCGTATTGCCCATCCAATTCGCAACTATGGGCGCTGATGCCCGCGCAGCCTCCCAGTCCAGTATCTCCATCCGTATCCTTCGGGCCAGAAAATCCCGGAGCTTGACTGTCATCTCCTGCCTGGCGGCGTACACAATTTCTGCACAAATAAAAGGGAAATCAGGATGAATGCGTTGCGCAAGCCTGTTGTCTGACTCAACCAGTGTTAGTAATTTGGATGCCTGATCGCCGTAATGGTGCGCCAGATGCCGGCATGTTTCAGCTGACAAACCGGATTGCATTTGAAGTTCACTGGCAAGACCGGGGGCATACTCCCTGGCGCCAACAAGTATCAGGTTTTCAGTGTTGGATTTCGATATAGCTTTGCCAGGCAGCAACATTTTTTCCACCACATTTACCGCATCCAGGGCCATTACCCGATAGGTTGTCCATTTTCCTCCCAGGAGGCTGATCAGGCCACTTGTGGGGTCGTTTTCTACTTCATGGTCGCGCAGTAATGATTTGGTCTGTTTGTCTTGTCGATCCGGCGCTGCAGCCAGCAATGGCCTGATACCACCAAATCCTGCCTGAACTGCTTTTTGATCCAGTGGTTTGCGCAGGTAGGGGCGCAGTGTGTTTAGTAAAAAAAGTATGTCGCGGGACTGTAAAAGTGGTTCATTCGGGTCAACGCCACAGGGCTCATCGGTGGTGCCCAAAATAGTTTTTCCTTCAAAAGGTATGGCAAAAACCATTCTGCCGTCGGCTGTTTTAGGAATCAGCAGGGCATGGCCACTGTTCAAAATATGTGCAGGTAGTGTGAGGTGAACGCCCTTGGAAGGACTCATTCGCTGAGGCAATGCCGGGTTGGCCATTTGCCGTACTTTATCCGAATATGGACCGGTGCAGTTTAAAAAAGCCGAGGCTTTGACAGTTATTTGAGCGTTTTCATTTGAATCAGGCGCCAGGTTTCGCAGGATTGCGCCGGTAATTTTTCCTGAAGAATCTTTATCGAAGGCCTCCAATGCAAGATAATTGGCGGCTGCAGTGCCGGGATATAACAAGGTGGTTTGTACCAGTGCCAGGGTGTATCTGGAATCGTTTAACTGCCCGTCGTAATACAAAATAGCGCTGTGAATACCGGGCGTAAGCTCTGGCGCCAGTGCGAGCGCTTCTTTTTTACTCAGCCACCTGCTGGTGGGCCAGGGTTGATCAGATCGTTTATACGCAAACCAATCGTACAGTTTAAGCCCGATGCGGTAATACAAGCCTTCCCACCAACGAAAAACCGGGGTAATGATGCCGAGTGGCTGGGCCAGATGCGGAGCATTTTGCAACAGTATCCGTCGTTCAAGCAGCCCGTGCTTGACCTGCTTTAATTGGGCAAAATCCCGTTTTTTAAAAGCTTGTTCCAGGTATCGCACGCCACCATGTATCAACTTGGTGCTTTTACTGGAGGTTGCAGACCCAAAATCAGCCTGATCAATAAGCGCAACCTTCAAGCCTCTGGAGGCAGCATCCAGGGCACATCCGGCGCCACTGGCTCCGGCGCCTATGATGCATAGATCAAAGGTTTCTTCCGCTAATCGTTTTATGTAAGCATTTCGGTTCATGTGCAACACTCATGAGCCAGCCAGTTTTTGTTGCCAACGCCAGGCGTCAGCCAGTGCTTCTTTCAAAGTGCGTTGGGTTTTCCAGCCAAGCAGATTGCCGGATTTTTGTACATCGGCCCATACGGCCACTACATCGCCTTCCCGCCTTGGCCCAATCTGATAGGGCAATGGAGAACCACTGATTTGTTCAAATAGCTGAACCAGTTCCAATACGCTGTTCCCTTTACCGGAACCCAGGTTGAAGGTGTCGTATAAGTGTGCATTGGTATGCCCCATTGCATATTGAAGCGCCGAAACGTGTGCTTCTGCCAGGTCCATCACATGAATGTAATCCCGAATACAGGTGCCATCAGGCGTAGGGTAATCGTCGCCAAATATGGTAAGCGCTTTTCTAAAACCGGCAGCCGTTTGGGTAATGAAAGGCACCAGATTATTGGGTATTCCCCTGGGGAGTTCGCCAATTTCAGCACTGGGATGCGCACCAATGGGGTTGAAATAACGCAGGGAAATGGCTTTTAAGGGTTTGGCCGCACATACATCCCGAATGATCTCCTCGCCTATTTGTTTGGTGTTGCCGTATACTGAAGCGGCAGGTTTTACCGGCGTTTCCTCTGTTACCGGCGGCTGGTCTGGATTTCCGTACACTGTACAAGAGGAAGAAAAAATCAGGTTGCTAATGCCCTCCGCCAACATGGCATCCATCAGGGTAATGAGCGAGCCCAGGTTGTTGCGGTAATAGGCCAGCGGCTCCTGCATCGACTCGCCAACAGCTTTGAAAGCTGCAAAATGAATGATACCGCTGATCTGGTGCTCCCGAAAAATACTTCTGAGCAAGGAATAATCATTGCAATCCCTGGCGTAACAGGGAATGTCTTTGCCCAGAATGCGGCGCAACCCGGTTAATACAGAAGATTCCGAGTTGGAAAAATCATCCAGTATAACCGGTTCATAACCAGCCTCCGCCAGTGCCACTACCGTATGCGACCCAATAAAGCCGGCGCCGCCTGTGACTAGAATGTTTGGACCCATAAGATGAATGCGATCAATATGATCACCCAAAGGAAAACACGATCTCCACTAAACCCTGAAAAAAAACGGGGAATTTTTGCCGGATAGCAAAAATTCCCCGTACAAAGGCTGTTTAGCCTTTGCTATTGATGTTTTTCAAACTCAACTTAACGCATCTTGATGATCTTTACCGGAGTAGATTGTCCGCCGGCAAAACTCAGCCGTACCAGGTAAACCCCCGCCGGCAACTGTTCCCCGATGGTCTGGGTTCCTTCCTGCTCAGAGAGTTGGTATTCAGCCTTTAAAGTTCCGGCCAAATCAAATACCTGCATCCGGGCATCCCGGTTGGGATTCTGATACTGGATGGTTGTCTGGGTGGCAAACGGGTTTGGAGAAGCGCTCAGTACCGGAGCTTGCTCTGGCTCATTCAGGCTAAGTGGTTGATCTACTACATTAAACTGGTCAAATGCTGCCTCATACGTATCGAAAATAGCTGTGTTGGGATTGTCAAAGCATACAATTCTGATGCGCATTTCGTTGGTTAGTGGTACGAAATCGGTTACATCGAACGACAGACTTTGCCAATCGAACTGGTCGCCCTTTCTTTTCCAGGCCAGTTTTTCCTGAACTCCGTTGCTTACATATACTTTTATGGAGTCCACAAATTGCTGGTTGATATTGGCGCTCAGGCACCATACCTGGCCTGTGATTCTAGGGTTCAGGTAGCTACTCAGGTCCATCACAGGAGAGATAAGGATAGAGGTTCCTGATTCAACATCGTCCTGATCCACTTCACCTGTTGAATTGCCGGTTACAAAACAGGAGAAACCAATATCGCCATTCACGTCTGCACCCGGCGCCACTACAACACCCACATTCACCTCCAATGGCTCGCTGGTACGTTCCCATTTTCCGGTGGCGGAGCTGCCGCTGGCTTCCCAGCCATAATCAAATACAAAGTCATCCTGATAACCTTCATTCAGTTCCAGCACCAGTTGCTGATTACTGTTAATGGTCAGGTTTTGAACCTCATACCGGTAACCCCAGGCGCCGGCCACTACGTCGTACAAACCGCCAGTAACATTCTGGAGGCTAAAATTACCATTGGCATCGGCTACCAGCTCGTATTGCACATCAGGGGAAAGCACTGATATTTGGGCGCCAGGAATGGGTGTCCCATCGCCGGCTCTCCGAACAATACCGCCTACCTGGAAAAGAGGGGCTACTTCCAGGCTGAAATTCTGGGTTACTACTTCGCCGGAGATCAGGTTAACCTGAGCAGTTGCCGGCAGGTAGCCAAATTTGGTCACCTGCACGTTTGCAAGACCCGGTGTAACTTGTCCGATGCCATATTTGCCGTTTGGTCCACTTTGCTTGGTGGAAGTATTATTTCCGGTAAACAGGATTTGCGCGCCGGAAATGGGTGCTCCTGTGGATGCATCGGTGATGTTTCCTTCCAGATAACAAGCTCGCTGGTAGTTTGGAGTAAGCATCCACAGTTCTGCAGGAGAAATATTGCCTACTACCAGGTTCCCGGATGGCAGGTATGGATATACTCCCCATGAGCCGTCGAAAGAACCGCCGGAACCTTGCGGATAAGTGTCGTACTTGCCTGTTTCTACCAGGTTTTGAGGCCTGGTTACATCAACAATGTTTACACCTTCAGTATACCAGGAAGTAATAGCATAATTGCCACGAATATGGGTGTTGTGGATAATGCTGCCGGAACCCGGGTTGGTTTGCATTTTATCCAGAAACTGAATGTCGGTTGGGTCGCTCACATCATAGGCACCCAGGAAAGAACTGCTGTTTTCATCGGTTGTGAAGATGGTTTTGCGGTCTTCCGAAAGCCATGTGTTGTGGGTGAACAGGGTAGGGGTAGCCTGTGTATTGATCAGTACAGGGGCTGTTTTGTTGGCCATGTTGACAATGGAAAAGATACCCGCATTGATATGTGCTGCATAAAGGGTATCGTTGTCTACATAACCGTCGTGGATGTAGCCCAATTGGTCAAATTTACCCACATAGGTTGGGTTCCAGGGGTCCTGATTCAGATCAAGTACCACCGCCCCGCCGTTGAACAGGTTGCTTCCATAGGCGTACAAATAACCTTTGGTTACGTCGATGTGCAGCGCGTGGATGGTGTTCAACTGGTTGGCAATAGCGCCATCCCCCCGATAATACTTGGAAGGCAGGGTACTGGACGGGAGGGCGCTCAAATCTACAATTTGTACCCCTGAGCCGCCTTCAGTCACAACATAAGCATAGTGGCTGTAGGTCTTGATTTCTTTCCAAAAATCGTCCGGACCGGGAATTTGTACAATCTGTTGAGGAATATCCGGATTGGTTACGTCTACAATAATCAGACCCTTGGATGCACCAACCAGGGCGTATTCTTTGCCATCAGGAGAAGCCCAGCCACACATATTTGCGACGGTTTGTCCTGGGAAACTGATTTTGGAGCGGAATGTTACATTGTAATTCTGCGCAAACGCTGCAACAGAAAATAGGAGGGCAATGGAGAGTAGCGAAATGTTTTTCATGCTTAATGCTATGGTTTGGGCTAGATGTTGAACCATGCTACAAAGACCGGCAAAATGCAGGCTAATGCTTTAAACAATTCGACTAAACACCACTAAAATTAGCGGTAGTGATTCCGACAATATCATCTGAAAAGGCCCCGGCCGTTTGCATCATACTGATATGCAAACGGCTGGAGAAACTAAACCGACCGGTATTCAGGCTTCTTTCTTTTTCAGGATAAATGCAGTAGCCAGCGCTACCAGAATACCCACCCGGAAAGGCTCCAGAAAAGTTAAGCCAAAGCGGATCAGCGGATTGTCGTACATCACCTTAAACTCTGCAATTTCCTGACTGTGTTGCTGTATGGCAGCTTCTGAGGCGCCGGAACTCCGCATCTTCTCCAGCATGTGGGCGGTGTACTTATCCATAAAATCTGGCAAAAGGGTTTCATAAATGACCATCCATGCCAATACATAACACAGGCAGGAAATGGCTACAATGGATATGGCCACCTGAAATCCTTTGCCGAAACTCAGTACCCCGCCAGCCTGTTCCCGGTAAGCACGCACACCTGTAAATACAAACAGCATACTGAGCAAGATGCCTGCATAACCTACATACTCCCCGTTTTCAAAGTCCATATGCCTGGAGTAATAAACCGAGGTAATGGTCATCAGGAGAGCAGCCAGGGCGCCGGAATAAAGGCCGTAACGTAAAATTGTTTTTTGCATAGAAGCAGAAGATTTGGTTAAAAAACTGCTGCAAATCAACACCTGCAACCCTGGTCAGGCATCATACTTTCGGGTGATTTTGGGAAAATCAGCCCTAATCACACTTTCGGGCGATATTCATTGGATACAAATTAAGGCAATAACCCCAGCGATTTAGCTTTTTGGATGGCCTGGGTACGACGCTGTACGTCCAGTTTGGAAAAAAGATTGGATAGATGTGTTTTTACGGTGTTCAGGGAAACAAAAAGGCTTTCTGCAATTTCCTGATTGCTTTTGCCTTCGGCCATTTGTTCCAGCACTTCCAGCTCTCTGGGAGTAATGCCCAGCCCGGCCAGGAGTTGTTCTTTGGGTAAAACCGGCAATGGGGCGGTTGGCGAACTGAGTGGGTATTTTCGGTTCCAGCGCATGCCTGCCCAGATTCCAACTGCGGCAAACAGGATGGCAATAAAGGCTATATACCACTTTTCAGATTGACCATAGGTCAATAGATGCAGCCTGGAATATTGCAGGGATGCCATCAGCAAACCCAGGGGTATCCCGTAGAGTGCCAGATGTTTCCACCAATTTCCGGAATTACTGCTAGACATGGTGCAAAAATAAAAGGGTGCCTGATCAGGCACCCTTTTATTGGTTTAAAAGTTGTTTCCTGTTTATGGTTTCAAAATTACCAGGCGTTTGGTACCAACAGAATTGCCGGCTTTGTCTACCAGACTATATATATAGGTGCCTTTTTTGAAATCATCCAGATCCAGGCGGAAGGAAGTTGTGCCGGAAAGGGTGTAGTTTTTCTTCCAAACCTGTTTGCCCAGGATGTTAAAGATTTTGAGGGTGTATTCCCCAGGGGTAATATTGGTGCAATCAAATCTTACCCATTCAACAGCAGGATTAGGGAACGCCTGAATGCTGCCGGAAAAGTCAACCACCGGTTCAATAACAGGTGTAGTAGCCAGTTGTTTATACCGCATAGATACCACTGTGCTCAAATCGGCGCTCATAGTGGCCACTGCGATATCTTCTTTTTCTGTATTGCTCAAAAAGCGGTAAGTAATGGTGGTATCAGTGCCAATAAAGCCACCGATGCCGCCGCCGCCACCACCGCCGCCAATAATGGTGCTGAGGTCTACCCATCCAAGAAATGGCACTTTAATATCCATGCCAGTGGTGGTATATTCGGTTCTTTTCTGGCGCAATACCGGGTATGTTCCTCCAGGGATCTGGCAGGTGCCAAAACCATCTACCACTTCAAGTCGCTCGGTAGAAATCCGGATTCGGATGGAATCTGGCACAAAAGGAGCGCCCTGAAACAAGCTGTCGGGCAAGCCTTCAGTGCTGAATGGAAGCACCAGATTAGTAGACTGCTGGTTAATATCAAAGAAATTCAGGGGCGCTTTGCGTTCTACTACGGAAGGCAGAAACTTAGCTACTACATTTAACCCAAATCCGGTTGGATCGCCACCGGCATAACCCAGCACCTCAAATTTTTGTGCAGTCAGGTTAAAGTAGGTTTCGCCTGTTTGACCACCAACCATCAGATCGGCGCCAGGGAAATTGGCCACCTGATTGCCGGAAGCGGCAGGACGGTAAACTACAGAGCTTTCATCATCAATTTGCAAAGCCGTAAAGTCCCAGATTTGTGGGCCACCCGGAGGTGTAGCTGGATTTACACCCAGAGGATCCTGATCCAGGGAATAAACCAGAGAATCGCCAACTGCCGGAAAAGTGGCATTGGTGATGGTGATTTGAGCCATAGACGAAAGGCAGAGGGCGGATAGGGCAGACGCAAGTAGCATTCTTTTCATCGGACGTTAGATGTTAAAAACAGGTGGTTAAGTTGTAAGTGCAACAAACAACCCGAGGATTAGTATTGGCTTCAAAGGTACATTGCTTTTTTGTTGAAAAAAGTACATGCCCCGGATTTGCTATGCAAACAACAAATTATTTGTAAAAACAACTCAACAAAATGCTTCCTTTGGAAGTTATTTAGCGGTCATTCAAAAAAAATAGGAAAATAATTTATACCACTTGGTAAAAATTTTTTCAACAAACAAAGGGGTAATATTATCGCTAATTAGCTTTTTTGAATGAATTTGCAGGAGAAATTGACTAAAAAATGTTTTTGAGGTGGAATTTATTTTTCAACAAATTGCTTTTTTTGTCTTTGCGGAGGGGTAGATGTTGCTGCACTTTTGTACTGTCAATAAACGATAACGCAGTGAGCAAAGAAAACGCGAGCCACTTATTGACCACAGATTGAAACTTTTCATGAGATTATATACGGGAAATCCGAACGCGGCGCAAACGAGCGCCGCGTTTTTTGTTTTAGGACGCGGGTGAACGCGGATTTTTTGGAACGCGGATGACGCGGATGACGCGGATTTTTTTGTGCTGCCTGCGGCAGCAAGGTTATGTGAGCAAACGACATCTGCGTAAAATCTGTGCAAATAATCTGCGTAAAATCTGTGCACACAATCTGCGTAAAATCTGCGCGAAACCCTCCCCGCGTGAAATCTGCGCGAAACCCACTCCGCACCAATCCCCAACCCAACGCCTCTGCGTAATCTGAGGGAACCCCTCTCCACACGAAATCCTCGGAAAACCCTCTCCGCAACCTCCCCTCACAACTTTTTTTTCTAAAAATTAATTTTTTTTATCAGATTTTAAGTCGTTATTTTTCAACAAAATAATTACCTTAAATTCCTTAAAATCAATTATTTAGGTCATTATAAACTCAAAATAAATTCAACAAATTCTTTTTTTTGTCTTTTGCAGGTGGTAGGGGATGCTGCACTTTTGTACTGTCAATAAGAAAGAGCGGCGGCGAGAACGAAACAAGCGGCAGGTTTTATTGACCATTCCTTCTGAAACTTTTCATGAGATTATATACGGGAAATCCGAACGCGGCGCAAACGAGCGCCGCGTTTTTTTTTGCCCATTACCAGGGCATGAAAACACATATTTTTTCAGAAAAAACACCCGAAAAGCTCTGAAAAGTAGCCGGTTCAGCCTTTGTTTTTTAAATACAAAAACCTGATAATCAGGTTTTTATCAAAAATAAGCCGCAAAAAGTGCCGAAAATAACCGGGCGATCAATACCCATTTGCTGTCCTGTTCAGTACCGCAAAACACCCGCACCTTTGTATCATCAATCAGCGCAAATAAGTCACGCACTTAGCACACAGATTGATCAACAACTTCGCAAGTTTTCATGAGATTATACAAGGGAAACAGGTCCTGGGGCAAACGAGCCCTGGGGCCATTTCTCTTTTTAGGACCTTAACCAACTGTTTTTACACTTTTTTTTCGGTAATCAGCCAGCGCCCACCGGATTTGATCAAAACTGTAACGCTCTGAAAAATGCTCAAATATGGGCTTGATCTGGTAAGGCTCTTCAAACAATGGCAAGGCTCCCTGAATAATATCGCATTCTTCCGGACTAACCCATTGCGCAATATTGATCAATTCCCCCCGCTCATACATAGTGGCCAGGTGGTTCATGATAGTCAGCGGACTAAAACCGCGCTCCTGGGCTATGTCATCTACACTCTTACCTTGCAAATACATATGATAACTGATGAAATGGGTGCTTCCGGTAATACGCTCGCCAGCCTGGGTTTTTTCCAGCACAAACTGGCGGATCTCCCGGATAAAGGCATCCCCGTAGAGTTGCAGCTTCCGTTCACTCACGCCTTCAATTTCCAGCATCTCTGCGTCTGATAAAGGCCTGGCATCTGTCAGGTGTTGCAAGGTGACATCACTAAACAGGGTGTATGGCGGTATGCCATGTTGAATAGCCAGATCCCTGCGCAATAACTGCAACCTGGCAAGAAGTTCCTCCCGTAGCAATTGGGTTTTGCTCTTTTCCACCACTTTGGGGGCAAAGACCTTTTCTCCCGGTTTCGCCTTCGGTAAAGGCATGGCCAGCGAAATCTGTTTGCCGGAAAACAGCACCTTGTTGCCCTCCTCGGTAACACGAAGGCAGTTGTGGTCATCGTACGCTATTTCAACCAGACCAATATGCAGCATTTGGGAGAGCAGGTACAGCCAATCATCGTAGCCATATTCCCTCCCGGCGCCATAGGTTTTGATCTGGTGATATTTGTTTTCCAGTATTTCTCTGCGGTTACTGCCCCGCAGAATATCCACCAGCAAACTCATGCCTACCTTTTGTCCGGTTCGGGTGATAGCAGAAAGCGCTTTCTGGGCAGCCACCGTGCCATCAAAATGCTTAGGCGGATTTTTGCATACATCGCAATTGCCACACTGGCCATCATACGGCTCTCCAAAATAATTCAACACTGTTTTTCTGCGACAAACAGGCGCCTCGGCAAACTGAAACATACGCTCCAGCTTGGCAATCTTCAGTTCCTTTTGCTCCGCACTGGCCTCGCTTTGTTCAAACATTTCCCTGTACGACAACAGATCGGCATAGCTGAAAAACAGTAATGCATCTGATGAGAGGCCATCGCGACCAGCCCTTCCAATTTCCTGATAATAGCCTTCCAGATTTCTGGGCAGATTGTAGTGAATGACAAAACGCACATTGCTTTTATCGATGCCCATACCAAAGGCAATGGTGGCACATATAATAGGTGTGCGGTCGTTGATGAAATCGTCCTGCACCTTGTTTCTGCGGGCAGCCGGCAATTCTGCGTGATAAAAATCTGCCTTAAAGCCCTTTTCGTTCAGCTTTTCAGCCAGACTTTCACATCCTTTTCTGGAAAGGCAGTAGATGATGCCTGATTGGTTGGGATGCAGTTTGAGAAAATCTATAATCTGTTCATATCGCTTTTGCCCGGGTCTGACGGTCAGGGAAATGTTCGGCCGGTCAAAGGAAGCAATGAATACAGCAGGATCCTGCAGGCCCAACTGGCTCAGGATATCCTTTCGTGTAAGCTTATCGGCTGTAGCTGTGAGGGCGATGATGGGGATGCCCGGGTATTGGGCTTTCAGAAATTTCAGCTGGGTGTATTCCGGACGAAAATCATGCCCCCAGGCAGAAATACAATGCGCTTCGTCAATGGCAAACAGACTGATTTTCAGCCGTTTCAACAATGGCTGAAAGCTCTGGGATACCATTTTTTCCGGGCTTACATACAGTAGTTTAACGTATCCGGCCAGGAGGGCATTTTCCACATTGCGTTGTTGTTCCTGATTTAGGGAACTGTTGATAAAAGCTGCCGGAATACCGTTGGCGCTCAGGCCCTCTACCTGGTCTTTCATGAGGGCAATGAGCGGACTGATAACTACAGCCACACCTTCCTGCGTAATGGCAGGGATCTGATAACAGAGGCTTTTACCTCCGCCGGTGGGCATCAGCACCAGAGTGTCTTTTCCCTGAAATACATTTTGGATAATATCCGCTTGGAGTGGCCGAAATTGATCGTACCCGAAGTACTTTTTGAGTGCGGTGGTTGCTAGAGTCAGGTTCACTGGTTAAAAGAAGTTTGGTCAAAAGTATCCTTGTAGTAATCTGATGATGCAAGGTTTTTTGCCATAAAACAAACCAGTTATGCATGCTGAGCTGCAAATATACACTTTGTTTTGAAATTGCAAATATTTGTTTTAAAAAAAATCAGGCAAACATCCTCAAAGCGTTGGCGGTTGTGGTGCGGGCAATCTCGGTCAGAGGCAATACTTTGGCTTCTGAAAGCGCCTCGGCGGTATGGCGAATGAAGGCGCTTTCGTTGCGTTTACCACGGTGAGGCACCGGAGGCAGGTAGGGCGCATCAGTTTCCAAAACAATGTGCTGCAACGGGATTTCCCGCAGTATCTCGGGTAAAGTAGATTTTGGATAGGTAAGCGTTCCGCCAATTCCGAGCATAAACCCGAGGTCAATCATTTCACGCGCTTCCTCGGTAGAGCCGGAGAAACAGTGAAAAATACCGCGGAGTCTGCCATCCTGAGCTTTTTTGACCACATCGAGGGCTTCGCGGTTGGCCTCCCGGCTGTGAATAATGATCGGACGCTGCAGGTCTTTGGCCCATTCACACTGGCGGGCAAAAGCTTTTTGCTGAATCTCCAGGGTGGTTTTGTCCCAAAAAAGATCAATCCCAGTTTCACCAATTCCGGCCCAGCTGCGTTCTCCGAGCCACTTTTCTACAGTGTTGAGTTCTGCTTCGAAAGTATCTGGCTGCACGGAGCAAGGGTGCAGGCCCATCATGGCAAAGCAGTTTTCCGGGAAAGCGGCCTCCAGTTCCAGCATGCCATCTATAGACTCGGCGTCTATGTTGGGAAGGTACATTCTGACAACGCCTGCGGCCATGGCGCGTTTCACCATTTCGGGTCGGTCTGCGGCAAATTTGCCGGAATACAGGTGTGCGTGGGTATCTATAAGTTGCATCATGATCAAAAAAATGAGCGCCCGAGAAAATAAAAAAGGCCGTCGCTAGGACGGCCAGTTTTTTCGGGAAACGCGGTTTTGGACGCTTAGTCGGGATGACTGGATTCGAACCAGCGACCTCGTCGTCCCGAACGACGCGCGCTACCGGGCTGCGCTACATCCCGATGAGGTTGAAGGACTGATTTTTCCTTTTGAGCCGAACAAGGGATTTGAACCCTCGACCTGCTGATTACGAATCAGCTGCTCTACCGCTGAGCTAATCCGGCTTGTGAGCTTTTGGAAAAGCCCTTAAACTTTTGCTTTCAAAAGTGGCTGCAAAGATAAATCTGCATTAAGAAATAGCGCAAGTGAGCACAGAAAAAATTGTCGGTGAGGTTTTAAAGCTTGTCAACTACCCCCAGATTCATCTCATAATGTTGGTAACCCGTATAAACACAAAGGGTTGCCTTCCGCGGAAGACAACCCTTTTTTCCATAACTGGGTTTCGTTTTGCTTTGATGCGGGCTTATCCCGCCTGTGCTGTGATCACATCCCTTGCGAACAGGATTTTAGGCTTCCAGTATTTGGAGGTGGAAATATTTTCAACAATGATCCCACGGCTGCAGGTGCTATGCACACAGA